>NZ_JADMKB010000140.1 GCF_018780075.1 Hydrogenophaga sp. | reverse complement strand
AGCCCCCCAAACCCCCTCGTACCTCGTGTACCTGGGGGTTTGGGCTTTCTGGGGATCTATCTCATTTTTTTTGGATAGCGGTTATGCGTTTAACACAAGGTGACCATCCATTCGCAATGCACCATTGTGTTCGAGTTCCCCCAAGAGCTGACGAAGCCATTGACTCTGCAAAGCCGGCTCTCTCGAAGGCATGGCATTCTGCAGATACGGCGTGTTCAGTGCCCACGCGAACAGCTCTTCGTATTCAATTCGCTGCCATTCAAGCAGCCGGAATTTGATCAGCACCTTTTGTGCATGACGCAGATGACGGTCAGGGTTCGACCTGAACTGTTGAAGTCTGCTGCGGGCACGCTCCAACGCCTCTGGAACATCCTGAAAGACCGGGCCATGACCGGGGACCACAGTGCTGGGGTCCAATGCCTCTATCAAATCCAAGGTTTCACCGACTTCGTCGAAGGCCGATTGACCTTCCAGTTCTGGAAAAACGACACCGAAGCCGTTCTGCCACAGGGCATCTGCTGACAGGAGCAGGCGGTTTTCTGGTTGGAACAAGACGATGGAATGGGGGTCGTGTCCTTTTGCACCGTGTACATGCCAGACCTCGGTGCCCAGGCGCAGCGATGTCCCTGGGATCAGGAGTCCATCGTGAACAAAACGGGGGCAATGCTGGCCGGTGGGGGCGTAGGTCAGCCGCTCTTCGTCCCAATCCGTGACAGCCGAAGCCAGTCCTGGGGGGATGAATGTCTCTAAGGCGGGAAACATGGCCTTCAGCGCAGCATTGCCCCCGCAGTGATCGCTGTGCAGGTGGGTGTTGAGCAGCAGGTCCAGGCGCTGTGACCCCAGTGCCCGTGAAACCAAGGCGGTGGTTTGGGCTGCATGGCTGCCATAGCCGGAGTCCACCAGGGCTGTCGGGCCTTCACCCTGGATCAGAGCGTTGTTTGCCGAGAGCCAACCCCGTTCGAATACGGTGACGCCGGCTCGGGCCAGGACATCATGGGCGGCTGAAAGCGTCATCTGGCTGATCTCAAACCGGTCCGCGGAGCGCGCGTCGCAGGATCTTTCCCACGTTCGACTTGGGGAGGTCGTCGCGGAACTCGATGTGTTTGGGGCGCTTGTAGCCCGTGAGGTTGTCGTGGCAGAAGCGGGCCACGTCCTCTTCGCTCAGTGTCGGGTCGTTGCGCACGACAAACACCTTGACCGCCTCGCCTTGTTTGACGTCCTCGATACCGATCACCGCGCACTCCAACACCCCCGGGCACAGCGAAATCACATTTTCGAGTTCGCTGGGGAAAACGTTGAACCCCGACACCAGGATCATGTCCTTCTTGCGGTCCACGATGCGCGTGAACCCCCGATCGTCCATGATGCCGACGTCCCCTGTTCGCATGAATCCGTCCGCCGTGAAGGCCCTGGCGGATTCTTCCACCTGCTGGTGGTACCCGCTCATCACATTGGGCCCGCGAACACAGATCTCACCCGAAGTGCCGATCGGCAGACTGTGGCCCTCGTCGTCCTTGATAGCCACATCGATGCCCGGTAGGGGAAGACCGATGGTGCCGCTGAAGTGACGGTGGGTGACCGGATTGTTGGTGCCGATCGCACAGGTCTCACTCATGCCCCAGCCTTCGGTCATGGGACATCCCGTGACCGCGAGCCACTGTCGGGCCGTGCCTTCGGCCGCTGCCATGCCCCCTGCTTGTGACAAAGCCAGGCTGGAGAAGTCGAGTTGGCGGAACTGCGGATCTTGCAGCAGCGCGTTGAAGAGGGTGTTGACCGCTGGCAGCAAATGAAAGGGGCGGCGCTTGAGCGTGGCCACCAGCGCGGGAATGTCGCGCGGGTTGGGGATCAGCGTCATGTGGGCGCCCCACCGGACAGCGAGCAGGCTCAGCGTGAGTGCGAAGATGTGATACAGCGGCAAGGCGGTGATGCCATTGATGTCCCGAACGTCGCCGACCTTGGTCAGCGCGGGCTTGAACCAGGCTTCCGCCTGCAGGATCGCGGCGATCACGTTGCGGTGGGTCAGCACCGCACCTTTGGACAAACCGGTCGTGCCACCGGTGTATTGCATGAAGGCCACGCTGTCGTGCTGTGCCGCGCTGGGCTTGAGCGGCAGGTCGCCGCCCGCCTTCACCGCCTCACGAAAACTGACGATGGTTCGAGGGCCCAGCGAGCCAGTGTTGGCCAGCTTGTACGCTGGCACCATCTTGGCGAGGTGCCGCACGGCGAAGCTGATCCACTGGCCGTACCAGAACCCGAGCATGTCCCCCAGGCTGGCCACCACAACGTGTTTCACGCCCGTGTGATCGATCACTTCTTCCAGCGTGGAGGCGAAGTTCTCGAGGATGACGATGGCCTCGGCGCCGGAGTCCTTGAGCTGGTGCTCCAGCTCGCGCGCGGTGTACAGCGGGTTGACGTTGACCACGGTATGGCCCGCGCGCAGGATGGCCGTCATGGCCACCATGAACTGCGGCACATTGGGCAGCATCACCGCGACCCGCGCACCCGGCGCCATGCCGCGCGCTTGCAGCCAGGCGCCCAGCGCAGCGCTGTGGGCATCCAGTTCTCCGTAGGTCATCCAGCGCTCCATGCACACGGTCACCGGGCGCTGGGCGTTCTTGCGCATCGACTCTTCGAGCAGCGCCACGAGAGACCGGTACTGCGTGGGATCGACGTCATGGGGCACCCCGTCGGGGTAGTGTGCCAGCCAGGGCCGCTGGGGGAGGGTGTTCGGGTTTGCTCGGTCCATCGGGGCATTTTGACGGCGAGTGCCCGCGCGCCACTCAGGGGCAGCCCTAGGGGCCTGTCGCTCAAAGCTCAGATGCGGGCAAGCTCACGCTCCAGCGCCTGCACACAGGCGGGCCGTGTGGCATCGAACAAGGTATCAAGCCAACGCCGCTCCCGATCGGCAATGGTGGTGAGAAAGGCTTGCGCGTCGCCCAACGTCTCGAAGGCGGTGAAGCCGCTTTCCAGGAACTGCTGCAGGGCCGACAGCCCAGCGGCCTGCGCGGGTCGCCGCATCATGCGCAAGGCCAGCAGCAGCGACTTGCTGCGGGTGTGCTTTTGAAGCTCCTGGCCCATGTGCTGCACCACCGCCAGTTGCCGTTCCCTTTCCGTCCTTTGACCCGTCAGGCGCCAGCTTCGCACGTAACGCTCGGGCGCAGCGATGCCGTCGCCGAGCGCCAGCCAATGCCCGGCCATCTGGTGGTCCAGGGCTTCGGTGAGGGCGTGCATCTCGGCCAGGTCGACCGCCAGGGTGGACAAGGCCGGTGGAAAGATCCGTTCCAGCGCGCCGGCGATGCGGGCAAACTGCGCATCACGCTCTTCGAAATCGTGCTCCCCGTACAGC
This sequence comes from Hydrogenophaga sp., assembly GCF_018780075.1. GTDB lineage: Bacteria > Pseudomonadota > Gammaproteobacteria > Burkholderiales > Burkholderiaceae_C > Hydrogenophaga. The sequence goes on along the minus strand of NZ_JADMKB010000140.1, from coordinate 18,245 downwards.
TCTTCCAGGAAAAACCGGGTCGCGGGCGCCCGCCGCGGATCGTCCATGAAATCGACATAGGTGGCGCGAAACCGCCGAGCCTGCAGGTGTTTGACGGCTTGCACCGCCGCAACCAGCCCGTTGCATTGGGCCTGCCCCCTGAGTTCGGTCACGCGCGCGAGGTGCGCCCGGATGTGCTGCGCTGCGTGGTTGGACTCGCTCATGGTGCTGGCAGTCTAGTGGCGGCCGGCACCATGGGCCTAGAGGGCCTGCTCTAGGTCGCCACGCTGCGGTGGCGCCCGTCGCCGTGCGATAGTGTCCGAATGACACCTCCCTTGCCTGCCATCCCCACACCCACGCACCGCTCGTCACGCCTTGCGCGCCTGCAGCAAAGCACCGTTGTGCTGACGGCGTTCTTGGTGGCCGTGTGGCTGGCCTGGTTCTGGAACGGGCCAGGTGCCGTGGCGGCGGTGGGGGTGTTGCTGCTGGTGTTTGGTTATGCGCTGGTGCTGGCGCTGGAGTTCGTGGCGGTGCACCGGGTCAACCGAAGCGACGCCGTGGCAGCAGCGGGCCGCCTGACGCTCGCGCGGGCGTGGTGGCAGGAGGTGCGTGTGGCCCTCCAGGTGTTTTCGTGGCGGCAACCGTTTCTCTGGCGCCGGTGTCCCGACGAAGCCGTGCCGCCCGCGCCGGGGCAGACCGCGGTGGTGCTGGTGCATGGGTTTGTCTGCAACCGCGGGCTCTGGTTGCCCTGGATGCGCGAGCTGTTGCGCCGGGGAATGCCCTACACCTCGGTGAATCTGGAGCCCGTCTTTGGATCGATCGATGACTACATCCCGTTGCTCGACGACGCGGTGCGGCGTGCCCAGGCGCTGACCGGCCGGCCACCCGTGCTGGTGTGTCACAGCATGGGCGGCCTGGCGGCGCGGGCCTGGTGCGCGGCCACGCCCGACGCCCATGCGCGGGTGCGCCAGGTGATCACCATCGGCTCACCGCACCACGGCACCTGGCTGGGGCGGTTCAGCCGCGTGCCCAACGGCCGGCAAATGCGCCAGCAAGGGGCCTGGCTGGTCGACCTGCAGTCGCGCGAAGCCGCGTTGACGCCGGCGAACCCCTATGCCCGTTTCACCTGCTGGTACTCCAACGCCGACAACATCGTGTTCCCGGCGTCCACCGCCATGCTCCCGGGGGCGGACAACCGCCACGTGCCCGGCGTGGCCCATGTCGCGCTGGCGTTTCATCCCCGCGTGATGGCAGAAACGCTCGCCTGGGTGGCGTCGGCGCGCGACGCCGACACGCCGGGTCGGGAAGCGACCCGGCGGCCGCTCAGGCCTTGAGCACGCCGCGCTTCACCTGGTCCAGCTCCATGGTTTCGAACAGCGCCTTGAAGTTGCCCTCGCCGAAGCCCTGGTTGCCCTTGCGCTGGATGAACTCGAAGAAGATCGGGCCGAGCTGGTTCTCGCTGAAGATCTGCAGCAGCAGCTCGCCCGGCAGGCCGTCCACCAGGATGTTGCGCTGTTTGAGCGCCTCGACGTCCTCACCGTGGTTCGGGATGCGCTTGTCCAGCAGCTCGTAGTAGGTTTCGCTGGTGTTCAGCAGCTTCACGCCCTGCAGCTCCAGCGCGTCCACCGTGTCCGGCAGGTTGGTCGAAGCCAGCGCGATGTGCTGGATGCCCTCGCCCTGGTAGCGGTCCAGGTACTCCTGGATCTGACCGGCCTTCTCGTTGCCTTCTTCGTTGATCGGGATGCGGATCTTGCCGCAGGGGCTGGTCATCGCCTTGCTCTTGATGCCCGTCTGCTGGCCTTCCAGATCGAAGTAACGGACCTCGCGGAAGTTGAAGATGCGCTCGTAGAAACCGGCCCACTCGGCCATGCGGCCCCGGTGCACGTTGTGCGTGAGGTGGTCGATGAGGGTGAGGCCATGGCCCACCGGCGACAGCTCCGCGCCGGGCAGTGGGTAGAAATCGACGTCGTAGAAACCGATGTTGCCGATGTCGCCGTCTTTCGCGCCGTTCTTGCCGCGCCAGCGGTCGATGAAATAGATGATGGAGTCGCCGATGCCCTTGATGGCCGGGATGTTCAGCTCGCCCGGGCCGGCGTTGTGGGCGTAGCCCCAGGCACCGAGGGCGATGGCCCGCTCGTAGGCCGCTTTGGCGTCCTGCACGCGGAAGGCAATGGCGCAGACGCTGGGGCCGTGCTGGCGGGCGAAGCGCTGCGCGAAGCTGTCGGGCTCGGCGTTGATGATGAAGTTGATCTCGCCCTGGCGGTACAGCGTCACGGCCTTGTGGCGGTGGCGGGCCACGGGCTTGAAGCCCATGCGCTCGAACAGCGCACCCATGGCGGCCGGATCGGGCGCGGCGTATTCGATGAACTCGAACCCGTCGGTGCCCATGGGGTTCTCCCAGGGGGTGGCGGGAGCGGCGGCGGGCAATGGGGCATTCATGTGAAGGTGTCTCCGTGTGTGGTTGGCGCGATCCGCCACTGTATCGGCGCAAGCCCTCACGATTCCGGCGTTTTGGGGCGCTGGACTTGGAGGGTCTGCAGCTTTCCTGCAAAATTCCGCGAATGCAGACACTCGACAAGCTCGATCGGCAAATCCTGCGCAGCCTTCAGGCCGACGGACGTGCCACCTACGACCAGATCGCCGAAGGCGTGGGCCTGTCGCCCAGCGCCGTGCTGCGCCGCGTCAAGCGGCTGGAGGACAGCGGCGTGATCGACCGCTACGTGGCGCTGGTCAGGCCCGAAGCCGTGGGGCTGGGGCTCACGGCCTATGTGAACGTGCGGCTGGAAAAACACGCGGACAGCAACAAACGCAACCCCATGGACCTGTTCCGCGCCAGCGTGCTGAGCTGGCCGGAGGTGGTGGAGTGCGCGGCGCTCACGGGCGAGATGGACTTCCAACTGCGCCTGATGGTCGCCGACATGGCCGCGTACTCGCGTTTCATGATGGACACCCTGCTCAAGCACCCCAGCGTGCAGGACTGCAAGACCAGCTTCGTCATGGACCGGGTGAAAAGCACCACCGCCTTGCCCGTGTGAGGCCCGTTCGTCGGCCACATTGTTGTGCTGCCGCTGAGTGGGCGACACATGGCGGACATATGTCACCCGCTCATCGGGTTTCTCCGGGCTTTAGGGCGCTGCATCCTTGTCGATACAGGGAAAACCCTTATATTTCCTGCCATGTCTCACACCGCCACCCCGTCCCATGCCCCCTCTGCGAGCGGCGGCGATGCGCTGCCGGTGTCGGCGGAGCGCCTCCACCGCCCCGACCCCCGGTCGGCCGGGAGCTCGGTGGTGCCCATCCGCTCCATGGGGCGCGGGCATCTGCTTCGCATCAGCGCCCACCTGCTGGCGCTGGACCCGCACGACCGCTACCTGCGCTTCGGGTACTCGGCCAACGACGAGCAGATCCAGCGCTACGTGGACCAGCTCAACTTCGAGCGGGACGAGCTGTTCGGCATCTTCAACCGCAAGCTGGAGCTGATCGCCATGGCGCACCTCGCCTTTTCGGTCGATCCCCAGTGCGCCAGCTGCGCCGAATTCGGCGTGTCGGTGTCGAAGCCGGCGCGCGGTCGGGGGTATGGCAGCCGGCTGTTCGAGCGCGCGGTGATGCACTCGCGCAACGAGGGCGTGAACCAGCTGTTCATCCACGCCCTGTCTGAAAACACCGCGATGCTCAAGATCGCGCGCACGGCCGGCGCGGCGATCGTGCGCGACGGTCCCGAGAGCGAGGCCCATCTGCGCCTGCCGCCCGCCGACTTCGACTCGCGCGTCACCGAGCTGTTCAACGAGCAGGTGGCCATCACCGACTACCACCTCAAGGCGCAGGCCAAACATTTCTGGGACGCGCTCGGCCTTCTGCAGGAAATCCGCCAGGGCGTGCGCGAGTCGCGGGAGAAAGCGAGATAACCCCCTGCGCCGCTCACGCGGCGTCCCCCTTGAAAGGGGGATCAGGCCAGTGGCCCGGCCAAGCCGGTTCCATGGCGTGTGCTGGTGACTCGGCCCGTGATATGGCGCATGGTGGCCCACGGCCTGCGCTTGCGGTATCCTTTGCCGCTGTTTCAACCATCCCCTCTTCCCAGTGGCCGACTCCCCTCCCAGTACGGGGCCGCAGCGCAGCCTGCGGCATGAAGACAAACGTGGTTTCCTGCAAAAGCTCGCGGAGTTCATTCACCCCGGGCCGGATTCCAAGGACGAGTTGATCGAAACCCTCGCCGAAGCCGAGGACAACGACATCATCAACGCCGAATCGCGCGTCATGCTCGAAGGCGTGATCCGCATCGCCGACATGACGGCCGGCGACGTGATGGTGGCGGCACCGCGCATGGACGTGCTCGACATCCACGCCCCGTTCGACGAGCTGCTGCACCAGGTGATCGGCACCGCGCACTCGCGCTTCCCGGTGTACGAAGGCGAGCGCGAAAACATCATCGGCATCCTGTTGGCCAAGGACCTGCTCAAGCTGCAGCGAGCGCCCGAACTCAACATCCGAGCCCTGCTGCGCCCGGCCACCTTCGTGCCCGAGAGCAAGGGCCTCAACGACCTGCTGCGGGAGTTCCGCGGCAACCGCAACCACCTCGCCATCGTGATCGACGAGTTCGGCCGCGTGGCCGGCCTGATCACCATCGAGGACGTGCTGGAAGAGATCGTCGGCGAGATCGAGGACGAGTTCGACGTGGTCGAGGACGACGGCGACATCTTTGCCCTGGCCGACAGCACCTGGCGCGTCAGCGGCGACACCTCTGTCGAGCGCATCAACGAGTCGTTCGGCCTGCAGCTCGAGGTCAACGACTTCGACACCATCGGCGGCCTCATCGCCCACACCATGGGCCACGTGCCCAAGCGCGGCGAGGTGCACGAGATGGACGGTCTGCGCTTTGTGGTGCTGCACACCAAGGGCGGCGCGGTGAAATGGTTCAAGGTCATGCCGATGCCTTTGGGCGCCTGACCCCTGCAGCAGCGCCGGCCCCCATGCGCAGCCTTTTCGGCAACCTGCACACCCCTTCGAGCTTTTCGCCTTTGACGGGCCGGCCCCCGGGCCGTTCCGCGCGCGGCGGCGGCGTGTTCTGGTTCGTGATCGGTGTCCTGGCTGGCGGTCTGCAGGCCGCGTCGCTGGCCTGGCCGTGGCACGGCTGGCGCCTGCCGGGCATCGAACCGGGCCAGGCCAGCGGCTGGCTGCAGATCGCCTCGCTCGCGCTGCTGGTCTTGTCGTTGCGCCGTGCGCACCGGGTGGGGCAGGCGGTCTGGCGGGGCTGGGTGTTCGCCACCGTCTGGCTGGCCGGGAGCTTCTGGTGGCTGTACGTCTCGATGCACACCTACGGCGGGCTCGCGGCCTGGATGGCGGTGCTCGCGGTTTTCGCGCTGGCCGGCGCGCTGGCGCTGATCTACGCCGTGGCGGCCGGGGCGTTGTGCGCCTGGGCGCCGCGCGCGCGCTGGCTGCAGGCCCTGGTGTTCGCGGCGCTCTGGACCCTGGCCGAGCTGGCCCGAGGGCGCTGGTTCACCGGGTTTCCCTGGGGCGCCGGTGGTTATGCGCAGGTGGACCTGATGGCGGCCTGGGCGCCCTGGGTCGGCGTGTACGGCATGGGTGCGATCGCGGCGTTGCTGGCGTATGCGCTGGCGCTGACCGTGGCGGCTGTCTGGTCGCGGCTGGTGCTCTGGGCGCTGCCGCCGACGCGGCGCCTGGGCGCCCCGAAGGCCGTGCCCTGGTTTGAGCGCCACGGTGGTGGGGTGTCGGTGCTGGGCGGGTTGCTGGCGGCGGTGGCGCTGGGGGCGTTGCTGGCGAGCGTGCTCGCCGGTGACCGCTGGCGCGACCTGGGCCGGCGTGGCACCGCCGCCAGTGGCGAGATGAAGGTCTGGCTGCTGCAGGGCAACATCCCGCAGAACGAAAAATTCGAGTCCGGCACCGGCATCGCCACCGCGCTGGGCTGGTACCCGGCCCAGGTGGCCGAAGCAGCGCAGGCGCAACGGCGCGGCACCGGACCCGACCTCGTGGTGGCGCCCGAGACCGCCATCCCGTTGCTGCCCCAGCAACTGAACGCCGAATTCTGGGAACCGCTGTTTGCCTCGCTGCAGAACTCGGCCGCCGGCGCGTCGCCCGGCCTGGGGCTGCTGGTGGGCATCCCGCTGGGATCTTACGAAGCGGGTTACACCAACTCGGCCTGGGCCATGACCCCGGCGGCGCTCAAGGACCGCGCGGGCGCGTTCCCGGGCGAGCGCTTCTACCGCTACAGCAAGCAGCACCTGGTGCCGTTCGGCGAGTTCATCCCGCCCCTGTTCCGCTGGTTCACCAACCTGATGCACATCCCGCTGGGCGATTTCGCGCGCGGCGCCTTGCCCCAGCCGGCCTGGGCCTGGGCCGGCCAGCGCATCGCGCCCAACATCTGCTACGAAGACCTGTTCGGCGAGGAGCTGGCGCAATCGTTCGCCGACACGGCGGGCGCGCCCACCGTGCTCATCAACCTCAGCAACATCGGCTGGTTCGGCGACACCGTGGCCATCGACCAGCACCTGCAGATCTCCCGCCTGCGCGCGCTGGAGCTGGGCCGCCCCATGCTGCGCGCCACCAACACCGGCGCCACCGCCGTGATCGACCACACCGGCCGCGTCACCCACCAGCTGCCCCGCCTCACCCGCGACCGACTGGAGGCCACGGTACAAGGCCGGACCGGGCGCACGCCCTACGCGGCCTGGGCGTCGCGCTGGGGTCTGTGGCCCGTCTGGGGCGTGTGCGGGGCGGTGCTCTTGCTGGCGGCGCTCGCCCGATCCATGGCGCGCCGTGCGCCCGCGCGCCGCACCGCCTGAAGCGGGCAGGCTGGCCCGTAAAATCGATGGTTCCGCGCGATCGCCCATCCGGGCAAGCCGCCGCCCCTGTACACCGCTGATCACCCGCCGGCTTCAGTCTCCGGCACCCGACCATGTTGACCTTCCAGCAAATCATCCTGACCCTGCAGTCCTATTGGGACAAGCAAGGCTGCGCCCTGCTCCAGCCCTACGACATGGAGGTCGGCGCCGGCACCAGCCACACCGCCACCTTCCTGCGCGCGCTCGGCCCCGAGCCCTGGAAGGCCGCCTACGTGCAGCCCAGCCGCCGCCCCAAGGACGGCCGCTACGGCGAAAACCCCAACCGCTATCAGCAGTACTACCAGTACCAGGTGGTGCTCAAGCCGGCGCCGGCCAACATCCTGGAGCTCTACCTGGGCTCGCTCGAAGCGCTGGGCTTCGATCTGAAGAAGAACGACATCCGCTTTGTCGAGGACGACTGGGAGAACCCGACGCTGGGCGCCTGGGGCCTGGGCTGGGAGGTCTGGCTCAACGGCATGGAGGTGACGCAGTTCACCTACTTCCAGCAGGTCGGCGGCATCGACTGCAAGCCCGCCACCGGCGAAATCACCTATGGCCTGGAGCGCCTGGCGATGTACATCCAGGGCGCTGAAAACTTCAAGGATCTCATCTGGACCGATGGGCTCACCTACGGGGATGTGTACCTCCAGAACGAAGTGGAACAGTCGGCCTACAACTTCGAGCACAGCGACGCCGACTTCCTGTTCACCGCCTTCGGTGCGCACGAGAAGCAGGCCAAGCACCTGATCGAACAGCAGCTGGCGCTGCCGGCGTACGAGCAGGTGCTCAAGTGCGCGCACAGCTTCAACCTGCTGGACGCGCGCGGCGCCATCAGCGTGACCGAGCGTGCCGCCTACATCGGCCGCATCCGCAACCTCGCGCGCGCCGTGGCCCAGAGCTACTACGAGAGCCGCGAGCGCCTGGGCTTCCCCATGGCACCGCGCGAGTGGGTGGCACAGATCGAAAAGAAAGTTGCTTGAGACCGCGAGAACAAGAATGACAAACAAGAACCTCCTCGTCGAACTGTTTGTGGAAGAGCTGCCGCCCAAGGCGCTCAAGAAGCTGGGTGACGCGTTTGCCGGCGTGCTGGCCGAGCAACTCAAGGCCCAGGGCCTGGCTGCTGCCGATGCGGCGGTGACGCCCTTCGCCTCGCCGCGCCGCCTGGCCGCGCACGTGACCGGTGTGGCCGCCAAGGCCGCCGACAAGGCCGTGTCCCAAAAGCTGATGCCGGTCAGCGTCGGTCTGGACGCCAGCGGCGCCCCCACGCCCGCGCTGCTCAAGCGTCTGGCCGGTCTGGGCGCCGACGCCTCGGCTGTGGCCGGCCTCAAGCGCGCCATGGACGGCAAGGCCGAAGCCCTGTTTTTCGACAGTGTGCAGCCAGGTGTCGATCTTGCCGAAGGGCTGCAGAAGGCGCTCCATGAGGCCATCGCCAAGCTGCCCATCCCCAAGGTCATGAGCTACCAGCTCGAAACCGATTGCGAGCTGCCGGGTTGGACCAGCGTGAACTTCGTGCGCCCCGCGCACGGCCTGGTGGCGCTGCACGGCGCCGACGTGGTGCCGGTCAAGGCCCTGGGCCTGAAGGCCGGCAACGCGACCCACGGCCACCGCTTCGAAGCGGCTGTCGATCCGGTGGTGCTGGTCGACGCCGACGCCTATGCCGCCACGCTGGCGAAAGATGGCGCGGTGATCGCCTCGTTCGCCGAGCGCAAGGCCGAGATCGCGCGCCAGCTGGCCGCGGCGGCCGCTCAGGTGGGCGGCGGCTGCCAGCCGATCGACGACGACGCGCTGCTCGATGAAGTGACCGCGCTGGTCGAGCGCCCGAACGTGCTGACCTGTGAGTTCGAGACCGAATTCCTCGGCGTGCCGCAGGAGTGCCTGATCCTCACGATGAAGGCCAACCAGAAGTACTTCCCGCTGCTGGACGCGCAGGGCAAGCTGACCAACCGTTTCCTGGTGGTCAGCAACATCAGCCCGGACGACGCGAGCGCCGTGATCGGCGGCAACGAGCGCGTGGTGCGCCCGCGCCTGGCCGACGCCAAGTTCTTCTTCGACCAGGACCGCAAGAAGACGCTGGCCTCGCGCGTCGAAGGCCTGGGCAAGGTGGTCTATCACAACAAGCTGGGCACGCAGGGCGAGCGCACGGAGCGGGTGCGCGCCATCGCGCGTGCCATCGGCCAACAGCTTGGTGGTGATGTGCTGGCGAAGAGCGCCGACACTGCCGCGCAGCTCGCCAAGACCGACCTGCTCACCGACATGGTGGGCGAGTTCCCCGAGCTGCAGGGCATCATGGGCGGCTACTACGCGCGCCACGACGGCCTGTCCGACGACATCGCCTTCGCGATCGAAGACCACTACAAGCCGCGCTTCGCCGGCGACGAACTGCCGCGCACCCAGACGGGTGTGGTCGTGGCGCTGGCCGACAAGCTGGAAACGCTGGTCGGCATGTTCGGCATCGGTAACCTGCCGACCGGCGACAAGGACCCGTTCGCGCTGCGCCGCCACGCGCTGGGCGTGATCCGCATGCTGGTCGAGAAGGACCTGCCGCTGGAACTGACCGCGCTGCTGTCGGCCAGCGTGCCCGCGTTTGGCGACAAGATCGGCGACGCGACCCCGGCCCTGGGCGACTTCATCTACGACCGCCTGGCCGGTGGCTTGCGTGAGCAGGGCGCCAGCGCGCAGGAAGTGGACGCCGTGCTGGCCCTGCGCCCGCAGCGCCTGGCCGACGTGGCCCAGCGCCTGCAGGCCGTGCGTGCGTTCGCTGCGCTGCCCGAAGCGCCCGCGCTGGCCGCCGCCAACAAGCGCATCGGCAACATCCTCAAGAAGTCCGAAGGCGAGGGCGCCGCGGTCAACCCGGCGCTGTTCGTGGAACCGGCCGAGAAAGACCTCTACGCCGCCATGCAGGCCACCGTGCCCGCCGCCAACGCCCAGTTCGACGCGGGCGACCACACGGGCAGCCTGCAGGCCCTGGCCGCGCTGCGCACGCCGGTGGACGCCTTCTTCGACGGTGTCATGGTCAACGCCGACGATGCCGCGCTCAAGGCCAACCGCCTGGGGCTGCTGAAGTCGCTGCACGACGCCATGAACCGCGTGGCCGACCTGTCGCGTCTCGCCGCCTGACCGCACGATCAGGCCATCCCGGAACCTCCGAAGGAGCACCGCATGAAACTGCTGGTCCTTGACCGCGACGGCACGCTCAACCGCAGCCGCGACGACTACGTGGCCTCGGCCGACGAGTGGGAGGCGCTGCCCGGTGCGCTGGAGGCCGTGGCGCGGCTCAACCAGGGCGGCTGGCGCGTGGTGATCGCCACCAACCAGTCGGGTCTGGGACGGGGCCTGTTTGACGTGGCCTCGCTCAACGCCATCCACGCCAAGATGCACCGCCAACTGGCGGCGGCCGGCGGGCGCATCGAGGCGGTGTTCTTCTGCCCGCACGCGCCCGAAGACGCCTGCCACTGCCGCAAGCCCGAGCCCGGGCTGTTCGAGCAGATCGGGGACCGCTTCGGTGTGCTGCTGGACGAGGTGCCGGTGGCCGGCAACGCGCTGCGCCATGTGCAGGCCGGTGCCACGGCGGGCTGCCCGCCCCACCTGCTGCTGACCGGCAAGTCCGAGTACCTGCGCGGTCTGGCGGACGGCGACGGCGTGTTGAGCGAGCCGGTCCCCGGCTTGCCCGAGGGCACGCGCCTGCACGAGGACCTGAGTGCTTTTGCCGACTGGCTGCTCTCGCAGCCCGAGGCCACAACCTGACCCTTCTCTCATGATCCTGATCAACCTGTTGCGTTCGGTATTGCACCTGCTGTTCATGGCTGTCACCGTGGTGCCGTGGGCGCTGGCGGTGGTGATCGTCGCGCCCCTGCTCAACAGCACGCAGATCTACTGGATGTGCGCGCGCTGGCTCAAGCTGGCGGTGGACGGCGGCACCGTCATCCTGGGCATCCGCAACCAGGTGATCGGCTTCGAGAATCTGCCGGTGGGCAGCAAGGCGCCGGCGGTGCTGCTGGTGAAGCACCAGTCGCTTTGGGAGACCTTCAGCATGGCGGCGCTGATGCCGCACCCGCTGGCCTTCGTGTTCAAGAAGGAGCTGCTGCGGGTGCCGTTTTTCGGCTGGGCCATGGCGCGCATGGACATGATCCACATCGACCGCGCCGATGGCGCGCGCGCCTTCGTGAAGGTGGTGCAGCAGGGCCAGCGGCTGCTGGACCAGGGCACCTGGGTCATCATGTTCCCTGAGGGCACGCGCATCGACCGGGGGCAGAAGGGCACCTACAAGAGCGGTGGCACCCGTCTGGCGATCCGCACCGGCGCGCCCGTGATCCCGGTGGCCGTGACCTCGGCCAAGTGCTGGCCGCGCAAGGCCTTCATCAAGAAGCCGGGCACGGTCGAAATATCGATCGGCAAGCCGATTCCCAGCGCTGGCCGTCAGCCGGACGAGCTGATGCAGGAAGTCGAGGACTGGATCGAGGCCGAGATGCGGCGCCTCGACCCCGAGGCGTATACATGACCACCCCCGCCGCGCTTCGCGCGACCCCCTCAAGGGGGCGATGCGAGTGGCCCGGCGGAGCCGGGTCCACCGCATCCTGGGTTCGGCTGCTTCGCTCCGGTGGGGGCTGAGTCCATGCAGCGCTTTGTGCAGCTGGCGCTGGATTTCATCGTGGGGCCGGAGCCGGTGGTTGCCCTGCCAGCGCCTGCGCCGCACGCTCGTGCTCCGGAGCCCGATGCCCCGCCCGCCGAACCTTTGAATCAGGTCTTCCAGCCCGGCACCTGGCACCACCCCCGGGCCAACCGGCTGTTGCGGCTGAGCGGTTGTGAGGTGGCTTACGAGTTCAAGCGCGGCAAACGCCGCACCATCGGCCTGTCGGTGAGCCACGAGGGGCTGACAGTGAGTGCGCCGCGCTGGACGCCGCTGGGTGAGGTGGAGGCGCTGCTGAACCAGAAGTCGGGCTGGGTGCTGGAGAAGCTGCAGCAGGCGCGCGAACGCGCGGGTGAGCTCGCGCGCTCGCGCACCATGTGGGCCGACGGCGCCGAGTTCGATTTCCTGGGGCAGCGTGTGCGCCTGCAGCTGGACCCGGCGCACGGCTTTTCCCAGGTGGGCGCGGTGCTGGAGCCCGGCGCCGAGGGCGGGCAGGCCACGCTGAAACTCGGGCTGGCGCGCAACGCGAACGAGGGGCAGATCCGCGACGCCGCGCAGGCCTGGCTGATGAAACAGGCCAAGCGCGTGTTCGCCGAACGGCTGGCGGTGTTCGCGCCGCAGCTGGGTGTGGGCTACAAGGTTCTGCGCCTGTCCAGCGCCGGCACACGCTGGGGCAGCGCCAGCGTAGACGGCACCATCCGCCTCAACTGGCGGCTGATCCACCTCAAGATGGACATGATCGACTACGTGGTGGTGCACGAGCTCAGCCACCTGCGCCACATGGACCACAGCCCGCAGTTCTGGGACGTGGTCGCGAGAGTGATGCCCGACCACCTTGAGCGCCGGAAGGCGCTCAAGCAGTCGGCGGTGCCGCTGGGCGAGTGATCTGGCGCCAGGTCACTGCGGAACCGGCTTTGCCGGGCCGCTGGTGACGCCCCTAAAGGGGTGACGCCGAAGGCGGCGCGGGGGGTGCCGAAAACCGGTACACCCCCGAGGCATCGCGCTCGCGCCGCACCAGGCCGCCGAACCACAGCCGGTGCAGGTGCGCCACCGCCTCGCCCATGGCGAAGGTGGTCTGGTGCAGGTCCAGCGGGCGCTTGAACAGCACGGGGATCGCGTCCGCGCCGCTGCAGGGCTGCTCGCGGCAAGCGTCGAGCAGCTCGTCCAGGCGCTCGGCGTGGTGCTCTTGCAGTTGCCGGATGCGCTCGTGCAGACCGGTGAACGGTTTGCCGTGCGAGGGCAGCACCAGCGTGGCCTCGGGCAGGGGCAGGAACTTCTCCAGCGAGTCCAGGAACAGCGTGAGCGCGTCGCTCTCTGGCTCCATGTCGTACACGCTCACGTTGGTGCTGATGCGTGGCAGCACCATGTCGCCGCTGATCAGCACCCGCAGTTCGTCGCAGTACAGCGCGATGTGTTCCGGCGCGTGGCCGTGGCCGTTGATGCAGCGCCAGCCGCGTCCGCCGATGGCCACAGTCTGGCCATCCATCAGGCGGCGGTAGCGGGCGGGAACCGCTGGCACCATGCCCGGGTAGTAGCTGGCGCGGCCGCGGATCTGTTCCAGGCTGTCGGCGTCGGTCATGCCGTGCGTCGCAAAAAAATCGGCCGCGCTGGCGCCGCCGAAACCGCTGGTGCTCTGCGAGGCGAGGCGGGCCGAGAGGTGGTCCGTCGCGCTGATCCACAACCTGCACGACCACCGTTCACACAGCCAGTGCGCCAGCCCGATGTGGTCCGGGTGCATGTGCGTCACGATCACGCGCAGGATGGGCAGTCCTTCCAGCTCGTTCGCGAAGATCTGTTCCCACTGCGCCCGGGCTTCATCCCGCGAAATGCAGCAGTCCACCACCGTCCAGCCCTCGCGCCCATCCTGCGTGTCGCGCAGCAGCCAGAGGTTGATGTGGTCGAGCGCGAACGGCAGCGCCATGCGGATCCACTTCACGCCCGGCGCCACGGTGAGCGTGTGGCCGGTGTCGGGCAGCGCGTCGCCCAGCGGGTAGTGCAGGCGGGCTTCGAGCTGCTCTCGGGTGGGGGGATTCATGCGGGGGTGGATTCCGTTAAGATGCCGACGACTGACGTTGACGTAAACGTCAAGATGCAGTGCATTCTACGGAGCGGGGCTCCGATCTGCTGTCCGTTACCCGACAAGGCCTTCACCGTTCCATGGCGAGCAACCCGACCTACACCATCAGCGATCTGGCGCGCGAGTTCGACCTGACCACGCGTGCCATCCGCTTCTACGAAGACATGGGCCTGCTGCAACCGCAGCGCGAAGGCCCGGGCGGGCGCAACCGGGTCTACAGCGCGCGCGACCGTACCCGCCTGAAGCTCACGCTGCGCGCCAAGCGCCTGGGGCTTTCGCTCACCGAGGCCAAGGACATCATCCAGATGTACGACAGCCCGCGCGACACCGGGCCGCAGCTGCGCAAGTTCCTCAGCATCCTGGCCGGGCACAAGCGGCAGATCGAAGACCAGCTGGCCGATCTGACGGCCAACCTCGACGAGGTCAAGGTGCACGAGAAGGAAGCCCGGGCACTGCTGGCCAAGCTGGACAAGGCCCCCCGGCTCGACAAGGCCTAAACTGCGCGCTCGCGCCGCTGCCGCGCCGGCAGCATCCCTTTGTTCTGGAGTTCCCATGGCCCTGATCGCCAGCGTCGTCGTCGTGCTCGTTGCACTCTTGCACCTCTACTTTCTCGTGCTGGAAATGTTCCTCTGGGACCAGCCAGCGGGCCTCAAGGCCTTCGGCAACACGCCGGAGAAAGCCGCCCTCACCAAGGTGCTCGCGGCCAACCAGGGGCTGTACAACGGCTTCCTGGCGGCGGGCCTGCTCTGGGGTCTGTGGCTTGGTCCCGAAGGTTTTGGCGTGAAGGTGTTTTTCCTGCTCTGCGTGCTGGTCGCCGGGTTGTACGGCGCGGCCACCGCGAGCCGCAAGATCCTGTTCGTGCAGGCGCTGCCGGCGGCCGTCGGGCTGGTGCTCGTGTTCCTGTCCCGCCCGGCCTGAGCGGTGACGGCGTCAGTCGCTGCCGTCTGACGCCGGGTCTCTGACCCACACCACCTTGCCCTGGCCGGCATCGTTGATGCGCGCCACCAGCGCGTGGGCGTGGGCCTCGGGCAGTTGCAGGGTCACGGCCACGCCCTCGCCGTGCCGGGCGTCCAGCAGGCTCGCACCGTGCGCGTCGAGCTCCCGCCGCAGCCAGCCTTCCAGCGCGTACGGCAACACACAGCGCAGCGTGGTGTGCCGGATCACGGCGACCTTCTCGGCCTTCAACAGGGCCTGGGCCACGCTGTCGGTGTAGGCACGCACCAGGCCGCCCGCGCCCAGTGGCGTGCCACCGTAGTACCGCACCACGGTGGCGAGCACACCTTCCAGGTCCTGGTGCCGCAGCACCTCCAGCATGGGCCGACCGGCCGTGCCGCCGGGCTCGCCGTCGTCGTTCGCCGCGGAATGGCCGCCCGCCATCAGCGCCCAGCACACGTGCGTGGCGCCCGGGTGTTCGGCGCGCAACGCCGCCACGCGGGCCAGCGCCGCCGCGCGGTCGGGCACGGTTTCAACGCAGCCGATGAAGCGGCTTTTCTTGATCACCAGTTCGCTGTGGACCGGGGCTTGCAGGGCGTAGGGCATGGGGCTGGAAGCATACCGGTGGAGGCGCGGGTTCTCCCGGGCTTGCGGGTCGCCGGTGGCATGGGTCATAATTGACGTTTACGTAAACGTCAATTGAATGCTGCCATGACCGAGCCCGTGAATCCGAACGACGCCTTGCGCCAGCGCGTGCAGTCCAGCCTGGAGCGACAGGGCATGATGGTGCAGCTGGGCGTGCGCCTGCTGGCCGTGGCGCCCGGCACCGTCACGCTGGCGCTGCCGTATTCCGACCGCGTGACGCAGCAGCAGGGCGGCTTCCACGGCGGTGCCATGGGCGCGCTGGCCGACATCGCGGGCGGCTACGCCGCGCTCACGGTCGCGCCCGAGGGCATGGAGGTCACCACCGTGGAGTACAAGATCAACTTCCTCGCGGCCTTTCAGTGCGGCGAGCTGCAGGCCACGGGCCGCGTGACCAAGGCCGGCAAACGCATCTCCGTCACCACCGCCGAGGTGGTGCATGTGGCGGCCGACGGCAAGCGTTCGGACTGCGCCGTGATGCAGCAGACGCTGGTGCCGGTGCCCAAAACCTACTGAACCCATTCGATCAAACCCCAGGAGACCCCCATGAACAACCTGCCAGGCCTCAACTTCCAGCTCGGTGAAGACATCGACGCGCTGCGCGACGCGGTGCGCGAATTCGCCCAGGCCGAGATCGCCCCGCGCGCCGCCGAGATCGACAAGACCGACCAGTTCCCGATGGACTGCTGGCGCAAGATGGGCGAGCTGGGCGTGCTGGGCATCACCGTGCCCGAGCAGTACGGTGGCGCCAACATGGGTTACCTCGCGCACATGGTGGCCATGGAAGAGATCAGCCGCGCCAGCGCCTCGGTGGGCCTGTCCTATGGCGCCCACAGCAACCTGTGCGTGAACCAGATCAACCGCAACGGCACCGACGCGCAGAAGGCCAAGTACCTGCCCAAGCTGATCAGCGGCGAACACGTGGGCGCGCTCGCCATGAGCGAGCCCGGCGCCGGTTCGGACGTCATCAGCATGAAGCTGAAGGCCGAAGACAAAGGCGGCTATTACCTGCTCAACGGCAACAAGATGTGGATCACCAACGGCCCCGACGCCGACACCCTGGTGGTCTACGCCAAGAGCGAGCCCGAGATGGGCGCGCGCGGCGTCACCGCCTTCCTGATCGAGAAGGGCATGCCCGGTTTCAGTATCGCGCAGAAGCTCGACAAGCTGGGCATGCGCGGCAGCCACACCGGCGAACTGGTGTTCCAGAACGTCGAGGTGCCTGCGGAGAACATCCTGGGCGGCCTGAACATGGGCGCCAAGGTGCTGATGAGCGGTCTGGACTACGAACGCGCCGTGCTCACCGGCGGGCCGCTGGGCATCATGCAGTCGGTGATGGACAACGTGATCCCCTACATCCACGACCGCAAGCAGTTTGGCCAGAGCATCGGCGAGTTCCAGCTGATCCAGGGCAAGGTGGCCGACATGTACACCGTGCTGCAGGCCGCGCGTAGCTTCGCCTACACCGTGGCCAAGAACCTCGACCTGCTGGGCACCGACCACGTGCGCCAGGTGCGCAAGGACTGCGCCTCGGTCATCCTCTGGACGGCCGAGAAGGCGACCTGGATGGCGGGCGAAGGCGTGCAGATCTACGGCGGCAACGGCTACATCAACGAGTACCCGCTGGGCCGTTTGTGGCGCGACGCCAAGCTGTACGAGATCGGTGCCGGCACCTCGGAAATCCGCCGCATGCTGATCGGCCGCGAGCTGTTTGCCGAGACCTGCTGAACCACCGGGTGAAACGGCCTTGCCCGACAATGGACGCGCTGTTCAACCACTTCTGATCGCCTCATGAGCTCTTCGCTGCAAGACCTGTTTGACCACAACCGCGAATGGGCTGCGGCCATGGTTCGCGAGAAGCCCACCTTCTTCACCGACCTGCTGGCCCAGCAGAGCCCGCAGTACATGTGGATCGGCTGCTCCGACAGCCGCGTGCCGGCGAACCAGATCACCGGCCTGGACCCGGGCGAGGTGTTCGTGCACCGCAACGTGGCCAACGTGGTGGTGCCCACCGACCTGAACTGCCTGTCCACCATCCAGTTCGCGGTGGACCAGCTGAAGGTGAAGCACCTGATGGTGGTGGGCCACTACGGCTGCGGCGGCGTGAAGGCCGCGCTGAACGACACCCGCGTGGGGCTGGCCGACAACTGGCTGCGCCACATCAAGGACGTGCGCGATCGCCACGCCGCGCTCATCGCGGCCACCGCCGAGGACTTCCGGGTCGAGGTGCTGTGCGAGCTCAACGCCATCGAGCAGGTGATGAACGTGGCCCAGACCACCGTGGTGCAGGACGCCTGGAGCCGCGGCCAGGCGCTCACGCTGCACGCCTGGGTGTACGCCCTGAGCGACGGTTTGCTGCGCGACATGCTGATGACGGTGGACGGCCCTGGTGGTCTGGACGCGATTTACAGAGCCGCGCTGGCGGGTGTGACGGCCAAGCGCCGGGACGCCTCGATCTGACGCATCGAGCGCCGTCGCCATGTTCCCGCAACGGCTCGATTCGACCGTGGCCTACGCCATCGCCAAGGCGATGATGGACGGCTTCAACCGCCACTACCGGCTGTTCCGCACCGAATCGGCCCGTGCCAAACACCGCTTTGAAACGCGCGACTGGCGCGGCCAGCAACGCGCGCAGCGCGAGCGCATCGAGTTCTACGACCTGCGCGTGAACGAGTGCGTGATGCGCCTGCACAAGGAGTTCAAGGCCGAGCA
This sequence comes from Hydrogenophaga sp., assembly GCF_018780075.1. GTDB lineage: Bacteria > Pseudomonadota > Gammaproteobacteria > Burkholderiales > Burkholderiaceae_C > Hydrogenophaga. The sequence goes on along the minus strand of NZ_JADMKB010000140.1, from coordinate 439 downwards.
GCAGCCGATGGACGTGTGGGAGCAGGTCAAGCTGCACTACATCGGCCTGCTGGTGAACCAACACCAGCCCGAGCTGGCCGAGACCTTCTTCAACTCGGTCTGCACCAAGATCCTGCAGCGAGCGTACTTCCAGAACGACTTCATCTTCGTGCGCCCGGCGGTCTCCACCGAGTACATCGAAAACGAGGAGCCGCAGGCCGCGCCCACCTACCGCTGTTACTACCCGACCGCCGACAGCATGGAGGGCGAGGTCCTGCGCATGCTGCAGGACTTCGGTCTGCGCGTGCCCTTCGAAGACCAGGCGCGCGATGCGCGGCTGGTGCTGAGCGCCATGAAGCCGCACTTCGACCACGTGAAGCTGCGCGCCAACTTCCAGTTCCAGGTGCTCTCGGGCCTGTTCTTCCGCAACAAGGGCGCCTACGTGGTGGGCAAGATCATC
>NZ_JADMKB010000135.1 GCF_018780075.1 Hydrogenophaga sp. | reverse complement strand
GCCGTGCGCTTGACGTGTTTGTCGAACTCGCGGTCGGCCACGTCGTTGACGCAGCAGCCCGCGCTGCGCATGAGGATGGTGCCGAGCACAAACACCGCCAGCAGGTGCAGCCCCGGGAAGCCGCCCGCCGCCACCCACAGCGCAGACAACGAAGGCCACAAGAGCAACAGCCAGCCCGCCGGGCGGTTCCAGCGGATCAGGTCGAGATAGAGGTTCAGACGATCAAACACAGTCAGCATTCCGGAGGCAAGTGAGCGCACGACAGACCAGCACATACCGCAGAACCGGCTTTGCCGGGCGGCTGGTGTGGTCCCCCTGGGGGGAAGACGCGAAGCGGCGCAGGGGGGAACTCAACTCAAGACAACCTTTTGACCCCGGGCAGCTCGCACCCGTAGATCGCGTTGCGCAGTTCGGCGATCGCCTGGTAGCGCGTGAAGCTGCGCCGCCAGGCCAGCACCACGCGGCGCGTGGGCGGGTCGCCCTCGAACGGCAGGTAATGCACAAAAGACGCGTCACCCAGGTCCTGCGAGTTGTCGGCCGTGCCGTCGAGCGCCGAGCGCGGCACCGACAGGCGCGGCACCAGCGTCACCCCCATGCCGGCGGCCACCATGTGTTTGATGGTCTCCAGCGACGAGCCCTCGAAGCTCTTGCGGATGCCTTCGGTCTCGTTGGAGAACCGCGCGAATTCGGGGCAGACCTCCAGCACATGGTCGCGGAAGCAGTGCCCCGTGCCCAGCAGCAGCATGGTCTCACTCTTGATCTCGTCGGTGGTGATGTGTTTGCGCTGGGCCAGCGGGTGGTTGGCGGGCACGGCGGCCATGAAGGGCTCGTCGTAGAGCGGCGCGATGGCAAGGTTGGTGTCCGGGAACGGCTCGGCCAGGATGGCGCAGTCGATCTCGCCCAGGCGCAACTGCTCCAGCAGCTTGACGGTGAAATTCTCCTGCAGCATCAGCGGCATCTGCGGCGTGCGGTCGATCACGTGGCGCACCAGGTCGGGCAGCAGGTAGGGGCCGATGGTGTAGATCACGCCCAGCTTGAGCGGGCCGGCCAACGGGTCCTTGCCGCGCTTGGCGATCTCCTTGATGGCCGCGGCCTGCTCCAGCACGGTCTGCGCCTGCCGCACGATCTCTTCACCCAGCGGGGTGACGGCGATCTCGCTCGCGTTGCGCTCGAATATCTTGAGTTCGAGTTCTTCTTCGAGCTTCTTGATCGCGACAGACAGTGTCGGCTGCGACACGAAGCAGGCCTCGGCGGCCTTACCGAAGTGCTTCTCGCGCGCCACGGCCACGATGTATTTGAGTTCGGTGAGCGTCATCTGTTTATGGTACCCCCCGCGCCGCCTGCGGCGTCACCCCCCAGGGGGCGGCACTGGCGGCCCGGCGAAGCCGGTTCCGCGGTGCCCTGGGGCAAACTCCACCTCCGGCGTGAAGTGCCTTCACCCAGGATGCGGTGGAACCGGCTTTGCCGGGCCACTCGCATCGCCCCCTGGGGGGTGACGCCGCAGGCGGCGCGGGGGGTCAAGCTTTGAGGTACTCGGCTTTGCTGCCGAGCCAGCGGGCGATGTGTTTTTCGGCGGTGGCGGGGTGCTGCGCGAGCATCTGGGCGGCGGCCTGCCTGGCCCAGTCCAGCAGGTGACCGTCGGTGGCGAGGTCGGCGAAACGCAGCAACGCGGCGCCGGACTGCCTGGCGCCCAGGAACTCGCCCGGACCCCGGATCTCCAGGTCGCGGCGGGCGATCTCGAAACCGTCGTTGGTTTCCGCCATCGCCTTCAACCGCTCGCGCGCGGTTTCGCCGAGGCGCCCGCCTTCGGGCGGCGTGTAGAGCAGCACGCAGGCCGAGGCCGCCGCCCCACGACCGACCCGCCCGCGCAACTGGTGCAACTGGCTCAGGCCGAAACGCTCGGCGTGTTCGATCACCATCAGCGAGGCGTTGGGCACGTCCACGCCGACCTCGATCACGGTGGTGGACACGAGCACGCTCATGTGACCGCTGGTGAAGAGCGACATCACCGCTTTCTTTTCCGCGACAGGCATGCGCGAATGCAGCAGGCCGACGAGCACGCCCTGGAGTGATGTGCTGAGTTCGGCGTGGGTCTCGGTGGCGTTGGACAGGTCCAGCGCCTCGCTCTCTTCGATCAGCGGACACACCCAGTAGACCTGCCGCCCCTCAGCCACCTGGGCGCGGATGCGCTGAATCACATCGTGGCGGCGCTGGTCAGAGACGACCTTGGTGACGATGGGCGTGCGCCCGGGCGGCAGCTCGTCGATGATCGAGACGTCGAGGTCGGCGTAGTAGCTCATGGCCAAGGTCCGCGGGATCGGCGTGGCCGACATCATCAGAAGGTGCGGCTCGCGCGACCGCCCGTCCTCGCCCTCGGTCATCTTGGACCTGAGCGCCAGCCGCTGCGCCACGCCGAACCGGTGCTGCTCGTCGATGATCGCCAGCGCCAGGTTCTGGAACACCACCTGGTCCTGGATCACGGCGTGGGTGCCCACCACCAGCGCGGCCTCGCCGCTGGCGATGAGGGCCAGCATCTCGGTGCGCTGTTTTTTCTTCTGGCTGCCGGTGAGCCAGGCAACCCGCTTGCCCAGCGGCGCGAGCAGCGGCTCCAGCCAGCCGATGAGCTTGGCGAAATGTTGCTCGGCCAATATTTCCGTCGGCGCCATCAGCGCGCACTGCCAGCCCGAGTCGATGGCGATGGCCGCGGCCAGCGCGGCCACCACCGTCTTGCCTGACCCCACGTCGCCCTGCAGCAGGCGGTGCATGGGCACGTGGCGCGACAGGTCGCGCGCGATTTCTTCACCCACGCGGCGCTGTGCGCCGGTCAGCGCGAAGGGCAACACGGCGAGCAGTTGTTCGTGCAGGCCGCCCGGTGCGGTGCGCAAGATGGGTGCGCGCAGGGCATCGCGCTCGCGCTTGGCCGTCAGTTGCGAGAGCTGTTGGGCCAGCAGCTCTTCGGCCTTCAGGCGTTGCCAGGCCGGGTGGCTGCGGTCTTCCAGCGCATCGAGCGACACGTCCGGCCCCGGGTGGTGCAGGTAACGCAGCGCGTCGCGCAGGGTCCAGGTGCCGTGCACCACGCGCTGCAGGCTGCCCAGCAGCTCGGGCGGGATGGTCTCCGACAGGTCGGCGCGAGCGAGCCCGCTGGCCACCACCTTGCGCAGGTAGGCCTGCGGCAGCTGGGCGCTGGTGGGGTAGACGGGGGTGAGCGCGTCGGGCAGCTCACCGCCGGCCGCGTGGAAGGCCGGGTGCATCATGGTGCGGCCCATGAAACCGCCGCGGATCTCGCCGCGCACCCGCACGCGAGCGCCCACCGCCAGCGCCTTCTGGTGCGAGGGGTAGAAGCTGAAGAAGCGCAGGGTGCAGGTGTCGCTACCGTCGTCCAGCGTCACCAGCAACTGGCGGCGCGGGCGCATCGTGATCTCGCTCGCGGTGACGGTGCCCTCCACCTGCGCGGTCTGACCCTCGCGCGCATCGCTCAGGCGCACGATGCGGGTCTCGTCCTCGTAGCGCAGCGGCAGGTGCAGGGCCAGGTCGATGTCGCGCGTGAGCCCCAGCTTGTGGAGGGCCTTCTGCGGGGCAGAGAGTTCCTTGCGAGGGGCGGGCTTGGCGTCGGGCATGGGACAATTCTGCCTGTAGTTTTATCCACCCCTTTGGGCCACTTCCCGGCCAATTTCACTTGGAACGGGCCTTGTCCGGCCCTCAAGCAGCATGAACGTTTCTTCCCCTGCGGCGCGCGAATTCACCGTCGCCGACTTCGATTTCGCCCTCCCCGAAGCCCTGATCGCCCAGCACCCGGCCTCCGAACGCAGCGCCTCGCGCCTGCTCGACGGCACCCGGCCACAGCCGGTGGACCGCATCTTTCGCGAGCTGCCCGGCCTGCTGAAGAGCGGCGACCTGCTGGTGTTCAACGACACGCAGGTCGTCAAGGCGCGCCTCTTCGGCGAGAAGGCCAGCGGCGGCAAGTTCGAGATCCTGATCGAGCGCGTGCTGCTGCCGCACGAGGCGCTGGACGGTTCCGGGCAGGAGGTGGTGGCCCACATCCGCGTGAGCAAGAAGCCGCAGCCCGGCGGCCTGCTGCACCTGGCGGGCGGCTTGAAGGGCGGCGGCTTCGACGCCGTGTTCATCGGCCGCTGGCCCGATCAGCAGGGACAGCTGTTCCGCCTGCGCCTGCAGGGCCCGGCGGGCGAAACGCCCTACGAGCTGATGGCGCGGCACGGCCATGTGCCCCTGCCGCCTTACATCACCCACAGCGACGACGCCGACGACGAGCGCCGCTACCAGACCGTGTTCGCGCGCGTGCCCGGCGCGGTGG
>NZ_JADMKB010000041.1 GCF_018780075.1 Hydrogenophaga sp. | reverse complement strand
TCTTCACCCGCCTGGTCAACATCGGCGACGCCAAGTCGCTGGCCTGCCACCCGGCGTCCACCACGCACCGCCAGCTCAATCCGGACGAAATGAAGAAGGCCGGCGTGAGCGCCGACATGGTCCGGCTCTCCGTCGGCATCGAGCACATCGACGACCTGATGGCCGATCTGGGGCAGGCGCTGGAGAGGGTGTGACCTCCCCTCTGCGCCGCTGTGCGGCTTCCCCAGAGGGACCACGCCCTTGGAACCGGCACAGCCGGATCTGCGGCGTGGGCTGGGCGGGCACACGCTCCGGTTGTTGATGTGAACCCACCATGCGAACCCTCCGGGCGCTGCGTTTGATGCTGCTGTGGACCGCCGCCGGCCTTGCCTTGCTCTACCTCGCGGGCTGTGGCGCCATGTACGTCTGGCAACGCTCGTTGCTCTACTTCCCGCAGCCCGCGCGGCAGGCGGTGGCGTCGATGACGCTGCCGGTGGACGGCGCCACGCTGCAGATCAGCGTGCGTGCGCACCCTGGCGCGCCGGCGGTGCTGTACTTCGGCGGCAACGCCGAAGACGTGTCGGCCACCATGCCGCAGCTTGCGGGCCTGTTTCCCGACCATGCGCTGTACGGCATGCACTACAGGGGTTACGGGCAGAGCACGGGCGCGCCCAGCGAGTCGGCCTTGCACGCCGATGCCCGCGCGCTGTATGAACACGTGCGGCCCGGGCACCCCGAGATCAAGGTCGTGGGGCGCAGCCTGGGCAGCGGCGTCGCGGCGCGCCTCGCCAGCGAGCAGCCGGTGGCGCGGCTGGTGCTGATCACGCCCTACGACAGCATTGAAAACGTGGCGGCCGGGCAATACCCGTGGCTGCCGGTGCGCTGGCTGATCCGGGACCGGTTTGATTCGGCCGGGCTGGCAGGACGGATCGGCGTGCCGACGACCCTGATCGCGGCCGAGCGCGACACCCTGATCCGGCCTGAGCGCACGGCCCGGCTGCTGGCGCACTTCCGGCCCGGCGTGGCGCGCCTGGTGAACATCCCGGGAGCGGGGCACGGCGACATCGGTGCCAGCCCGCTGTACGCGCGGGCGCTCGCCGATGCCGTGCGCTGAGTGCGCCCACTCGCCGGTCGCGGCAGGACATGGCCCCTGGGGCACGGTCTCGGGACCGGTTTGATCTGGGTCAAGGCGGCGGCACGGCAGCGGGGCGGCGGCGGTGGTGGCGCCCCATTCCTTTGACCTGACTCAAGCGGCATGCCAGAGGGGGCGACTCCAATCCGTTCCGGGAATGTTCCCGTGATGAGGAAGAAGTTGATCATGTCGAAGAAGCACATCCTTGCCATCGCCGCCCTGTCCGTTCTGGCCGCAGCCCCGGCGTTGGCCCAAGACTTCAAGGCGGGAGACCTGCTGGTCCGCGCCCGCGCCGTTCACCTGAACAGCGCCAACAAGGACAGCACCGGTCTGGACCTGTCCATCAACAACAAGTGGTTGCCGGAAGTGGACTTCACCTATTTCCTGAGCCCCAACCTGGCCGCCGAGCTGATCCTGACGGTGCCGCAGAAGCACACCCTCTCGGCCGGCAGCGCCGAGATCGGCTCGCTCAAGCACCTGCCGCCGACCTTGAGCCTTCAGTACCACTTCCCGATGGGCGCGATCAAGCCCTACGTGGGCGCGGGCCTGAACTACACGCGCTTCAGCTCGGTGAACCTGCCGGCGGGCGTGGACATCAAGCGCAACAGCGTGGGCGCTGCGTTGCAGGTCGGCCTGGACATCCCGGTCGGCAAAGACCTGTACCTCAACCTGGACGTGAAGAAGGTGTACCTCGGCACCAAGGTCTCGGCCGGTGGCAGCGAAATCGGCAAGTTCAAGGTCGATCCGGTGCTGATCGGCGTGGGCCTGGGCTGGAAGTTCTGACGCCGGTTCTCTCTGGCGCCTTGCAAGGCCTCCTGTCGTCATGGCGGGAGGCCTTTTTACTGGAAGACCGCTGTCAGCGCTCGTCGTAGCTGACCACAAGGGTGTCGGTGGTCGGTCGTGCCTGGCAGCTCAGCACGAAGCCCTTTTCCGTTTCCCAGGGCTCCAGCGTGAAGTTCTTGTCCATGCTGACCGCACCTTCCATCACCTTGGCGCGGCAGGTGCAGCACACGCCGCCGCGGCACGACCAGGGCAGGTCCAGCCCGGCGTTGAGCGCCACGTCGAGCACGTGTTCGTCCTTGCCCATGCGCAGCTGGTGCGGCTTGCCGTCGAGCACCACGGTCAGCGCCACCTCGCCGTCGGTGCGCACGGCCGGGTGGCCGAGCACCGCGGACTGGCGCTGCTCCGACGGCAGGGCGTCCAGCGTCGGTGAGGTGAAACGCTCCGTGTGCACGCGGTCGGGGCGCACGCCCGCGTCGAGCAAGGCCGCCTCGGTCGCTTCGATCATGGCCTCGGGACCGCAGATGAAGACCTCGTCCATGCTGCCCACCGGCAGCAGCGCGGCGATGATCTCGCGCACCTTGTCGCCGTCGATGCGGCCTTCGAGCAGCGGCACTTCCTGCGCCTGGCGCGAGAGCACGTGGATCAGCGTCAGGCGACCGGGGTAGCGGTCCTTCAGGTCCTGCAGGGCCTCGTTGAACATCACGCTGGCCATGCGGCGGTTGCCATAGACCAGGGTGAACTGGGCGTCGGGCGACTCCTCCAGGGTGCTGGCCATGATGGACAGGATGGGCGTGATGCCCGAGCCCGCCGCAAAGCCCACGCGGTGGATGGCGCGCGGCTTGTGGACGGTGAAGCGGCCGTCGGGCGGCATCACGCGCAGCGTGTCGCCGGCCTTGAGTTCGGCCGCCGCCCAGTTGGAAAACACGCCACCTTCGACCGGGCGGATGCCCAGCGTGAGCTCGCCCTGCCGCGTGAGTTGGCTGCGCGGGCTGCTGATCGAATAGCTGCGCCGCACGTCCTGCCCGCCGATGTTGGCGCGCAGTGTGAGGAACTGCCCGGGCTCGAACGCAAAGGCCTCGCGCAGCGGCTCGGGGATCGCGAACGAGATCGCCACCGCGCCCGCGGCTTCGGGGCTGACGCGCGAGACGGGGAGGTCGTGGAAGCGGGGGGCGGCGGTGTTCATGTCTTGTGCGGGGTCAGTACGGCTTGAAGTAGTCGAAGGGTTCCAGGCAGTGAAGGCATTTGAAGAGTGCTTTGCAGGCGGTTGAACCGAACGGCGAGGTTTCGGTCGTGTTGTTTGAGCCGCATTGGGGGCACGGCACCGCGGTGTGCCGGACCGCGTGCCGGCTGAACTTCACCACCCCGGCGGGCGTGTCGGCAGGGCTGCCACATTGCGGCGGCGCGATGCCGTAGGCGCGCAGCTTCTCGCGCGCGGGCTCGCTCATCCAGTCGGTGGTCCAGGCGGGTGAGAGCTGAGTGATCACACGGCCCTCAAAGCCCATGCCTTGCAGCGCTGCGCGCACGTCGTCCTCGATCTGGCCCATGGCGGGGCAGCCGCTGTAGGTGGGGGTGATGACCACCTCGGGCTCAGCATCCGCGCCTCGGCGCACGTCGCGCAGGATGCCCATTTCTTCGAGCGTGATCACCGGGATTTCGGGATCGGTCAGGCGCGACAGGGTGGCGCGGATCGCGCTGATCACCTCATCGGTCGTGTCCAGCATCGCTGCGTTCATGGGGCTTACCAGACGCCTTGCGGGTGCATGCGCGCCAGGCTCTGCATCTCGGCCAGCAGGAAACCCAGGTGCTCCGAATGCGCGCCCACGTGGCCCTGGGCCACGTAACCCGCGTGCGGCTGGTCATGGCGCGCGAGCGTGGCTTCGGCCAGGGTGTCGTTCACCAGCGCGTTCCAGTGAACGCGCAGCGTGCGCAGGTCCACGCCGCTGCCGTCGACCGCGGCCGCCTGCTCGGCGGGCGACGGGTGCCAGAAGGCTTCGCAGCAGGGCAGCAGGTGGTCCAGCGCGGCCTGCGCGCGGTGGTGCGATTCGTCCGTGCCGTCGCCAAAGCGCACCAGCCAGTCCCCCGCGTGGCGCAGGTGGTAGCGCACCTCTTTAAGCGACTTGGCGGCGATGGCGGCGAGCTGCGGGTCTTTCGATCCCTGCAGCTGGTCCCACACCAGCACCATCAGCGCACTGACGAGGAAGTTGCGTGCGATGGTCACTGCGTAGTCGCGCTCGCTCACCGCGTAGCCCACCAAGGCGCCGTGGTGGGGCAGCTCCATCAGCGTGTGGCAACGGAACTCGGCCGTGTCGCGGAAGTAGGCCAGCGTGTCCTCGGTGATGCGACCGTCCAGCCGAGCGCCCTGCAGGTGCGCGAAGCGCTGGGCTTCTGCGCCGTCCGCGTTGATGAGGGTGGCGGCGTGCTGGTAGAGCAGGCGCGCCTGACCGATCAGGTCCAGGCTGTTGTTGGCCAGGGCCAGGTCTTCTTCGAGGATGGGGCCGTGG
>NZ_JADMKB010000171.1 GCF_018780075.1 Hydrogenophaga sp. | reverse complement strand
ACTTTACTTGCTTGGCTTTTAAGCTTCGCAGTGATCAGCGCAGCCTCGCAGTATATGCCAGATTCTGAGCTTTTGTCAAAAGCCTGCAAAAAAGTTTGAACACATGCCCGAATGTCGCCCTGCGGCGGTCATCTATCTTTCAGCGAGCCATACCTTTATATACAGGGGCCAGGGTCACCCAAGGCGCTCGCTGCGCACAGGGATAATCGCTGCACTTCCGACTCTGGCTCCCTTCATGGCACTCATCACCCTGCAAAACGCGCAACTGGCCTTCGGCCACGTGGCGCTGCTCGACCACACCGACTTCGCTCTCGAATCCCAGGAAAGGGTCGGCCTGATCGGGCGCAACGGCACGGGCAAGTCTTCGCTGCTCAAGATTCTGGCGGCTCTGGAAAAGCCCGATGACGGCACGCTGCAGACCCAGACTGGGCTGCGCGTCGCCTATGTGCCCCAAGAACCCATTCTGGATCTGCAGAGCACCGTGTTTGAAGCCGCCAGCGTTGGGCTGGCCGACGCTCGCGCGGCACGAGACCTCTATTTGAGTGGCGCTGACGGACTGGATCTGGATGCGCTGCAGAACCGCATCGAAGCCCTGGACGCATGGAACTGGGAGCAGCGCGTCGAAGAGACCTTGCATCGGCTGCACCTGGAGGGCGATGTGACCGTGGGTCAACTCTCGGGCGGCAACAAGAAGCGTGTGGCACTGGCACAGGCGCTGGTGAGCCGCCCTGACGTGCTGCTGCTGGACGAACCGACCAACCACCTGGACCTGGACAGCATCACCTGGCTGGAGGATCTGCTGCTGGAATACAAGGGCAGCGTGGTGACCATCAGTCACGACCGTGCCTTCCTGGACCGCGTGGCCACACGCATGGTGGAACTGGACCGTGGGCGTCTGCTGAGCTACCCGGGCAATTTTGCCCAGTACCAGTTGCTGAAGGAAGAGCAGGCTGCACAGGAGGCCGTGATCAACGCGCGAGCCGACAAGCTGCTGGCCCAGGAAGAGGTGTGGATCCGCAAAGGCGTGGAAGCCCGTCGCACCCGCGCGCAAGGGCGCATCACCCGGCTGGAACGCCTGCGTGAGCAGCGCTCCCAGCGCCGCGACGCGGTGGGCAGCGTGAAGCTGGAAGTGGCCAGCGGCACCACCAGCGGCAAGATCGTGGCGGAACTGGAGAAGATCGGCAAATCCTTCCCGACGGCCAATGGCGGCCAGCGCACGGTGATCCGCGACTTCACCGCCACCATCCTGCGGGGCGACAAGATCGGTCTGATCGGCCCCAACGGCGCGGGCAAGACGACCCTGCTGAAGATCATCCTGGGCGAGCTGCCCCCCGACAGCGGCACGGTGCGCCAGGGCAGCAAACAAAGCGTCGCGTACTTTGACCAGATGCGCGACCAGATCGACCTCGACGCCACGCTGGAAGATTTCATCAGCCCGGGCAGCGAGTGGATCGAGATCGGCAACAAGCGCACCCACGTCAAGAGCTACCTGAGCGACTTCCTGTTCTCGCCGGCGCGGGCCAACGCCCCGGTGCGCACGCTCTCGGGCGGCGAGCGCAACCGACTCCTGCTGGCGCGCCTGTTTGCGCGCCCGGCCAACGTGCTGGTGCTCGACGAACCGACCAACGACCTGGACATCGACACGCTGGAGCTGCTGGAAGACCTGCTCCAGCAATACGAGGGCACGGTGTTCCTGGTCAGCCACGACCGCCGCTTCCTGGACAACGTGGTCACCAGCACCCTGGTGGCCGAAGGCGACGGTCGCTGGCGCGAGTACGTGGGCGACGTGCAGGACTGGCTCACACAATCGGCCCGGGCGGCGGAACTGCAACGCGAACGGGCGCCCACACCCGTGCCGGCCACGGCGCCCACACCCGCCCCGGCAGCGCCCGCCGTCACCACGCCCACCGCCAAACGCAAGCTCAGCTACAAGGAGCAGCGTGAGCTCGACGCCCTGCCGGCGCTCCTGAAGAAGCTGGAAGCCGAGCAGGCCGAGATCGACGCTGCCCTGAATGGCGGTGCGCTGTTCGCCAGCGATGCGACACGCGCGGCTCAACTGGGCGCCCGACATGCCGAAATAGAAGCTGAATGGCTGCAGTCCATGGAGCGCTGGGAAGCGCTCGGCGGCAGCTGACCCGTCCCCCTGGGGTGCAAGCCACCCACACACCTATGCCCCACAGCGCCCAACGCATCGCCCTCGACCTGCAACGCGCCTTGCAGGACCTGAAGCAAGAGCGCGAGCGCACGCGGGTGCTGATGGCCGAGCTGGACCAGCAGAACCGCGAGCTGGACCGCCTGCGCAGCTCGGTGCACCGCGAATCCAACAGCCGCCTGCTGGCCGAAGAGGCCCTGGACGAGACGCGTGACCGCCTGCAGCTCGCGGTGGACGCGGCCCGACTGGCGCTGTGGGACTGGCAGCTGCCGTCGCAACAGGTTTTTCTGACCGCACGCTGGGGCGAGATGCTGGGCGACATCGCCATGGAGGGCGATTGGGACACCCGCGGCCTGCTTGACCGCGTGCACCCCGACGATCTCGCCCGCGTGGAAGCCGAGGCCCGCCCCCTGCTGCAAGGACAGCAGCAGCATGCGGTGTCGCAATACCGCGTTCGCACGGCCGACGGCTGGCTCTGGATCGAAAGCCACGCCATGGTGGCCGAACACGACACCAAGGGCCGCCCCATCCGCCTGATGGGCACGCACGCCGACATCAGCGAACGCAAGCGCGTCGAAGCCCAGGGCGAGCGAGCGCGCGAACTGGCCGAGCAGGCCAGCCGCGCCAAGAGCGAGTTCCTGGCCAACATCAGCCACGAGGTGCGCACGCCACTCAACGCATTGATGGGCCTGACCCGGCTGCTGATGGATTCGCCGCTGAACCCTGAACAACGGAGCTGGCTCCACCTGATGGACAGCTCGGCCCACGCACTGCTGGCGTTGCTCAACGACGTGCTGGACCTCTCGCGCATCGAAGCGGGCAAGCTCCGCATCGAGCAGGCGCCCTTCAACCTGCACGACACGCTGAACGAAGTGAGTGCCCTCTACGCCGAACAGGCCCGTGCCAAGCCGATCGACTGGGCGCTGCAGATTGCGCCCGGCCTGCCGCTCCAGATGCTGGGCGACCCCGGTCGATTGCGTCAGGTGCTGGGCAACCTCTTGTCGAACGCGCTGAAGTTCACCCCGCGCGGTGGCCGCATCCGGGTCTCGGCCCAGGCGCTGTCCGCAGCGGGCACCGGCCAGCGCCTGCTGCGCCTGCAGGTGCAGGACAGCGGCGTGGGCATCTCGCCCAAGCAGCAAGCCACGATTTTTGATGCCTTCACCCAGGCCGATGCCTCCACCGCGCGTCGCTTCGGCGGCAGCGGACTGGGCCTGGCGATCTGCTCACGCCTGGTCCAGCTCATGGACGGTGACATCGACTTGCAGAGCGAGCTCGGCCAGGGCAGCACCTTCACGGTGACCCTGCCGCTGGGCGAGCCCGCGGTGGCCGACCCCGGCGCGCTGAGCGGGTCGGTGGAGCTGAGCGGGGTGGCACAGGCCGATCAGCGTTTCGCCGGGCTGTGCGTGCTGGTGGCCGAAGACCACCCGGTCAACGAGCTGCTGATGAACCAGTTGCTGCAGCGCCTGGGCTGCACCGTGCGCAACGCCCGCGATGGCGATCGCGCGGTGCAGCAGTGGTCGCAAGGCGGCGTGGACCTCGTGCTGATGGACGTGCAGATGCCCGGCAGCAACGGACTGGAAGCGACGCGGCGCATCCGCGAACTGGAAATCCAGAGGGGTCTGCCGCACACGCCCATCGTGGCGGTGACGGCCAATGCCATGAACGGCGACCGTGAGGCCTGCCTGTCTGCGGGCATGGACGGCTACACGCCCAAGCCGGTGGGGCCGCAGTCGCTGATGCATGCGATGGACGACGCGCTGCGGCGCGCCTCGGAGCACCCCGCGCACGGTCTCCTGGCCGAACCCGCACCGGAAGCGGGTCAGCACACCCCGGCGACGGCCGGTGCCATCGACGTGAACAAACTGCGCCGCCGGCTCGACGGCGACGAGACCACGCTGCGCCAGCTGGCACAGGCGATGCGCACCGATCTGACCGAGCGCCTGCTGCAGCTGCAAGCCGCCTTGCGGTCGCAAGACGTCCACCTGGCCATCGCCCACGCGCATGGGCTCAAGGGCTCGCTCGGCAGCATGACGGCCGAACGTGGCGCCCTGCTCTCCAAAGGGCTGGAGCTGGCCGCGTGCTCGCGCGACTGGAAGCTGTTCGAGCGCGCACTGCCGTTGATGCAGGCCGAAGCGCAGCAGATCGATGCCGCGCTCGCCGCCTTGCTCAGCGAACCGCCAGCCGCCTGAACACCTTCCAGAACGCCGCGTCCTGCGTGGTCGCGAAGTTGATGCGCATCAGCGTGCT
>NZ_JADMKB010000102.1:13452-22554 GCF_018780075.1 Hydrogenophaga sp. | reverse complement strand
CGAGCACGTTCTTCACGTTGCTCGGGTTGGAGCAGAAGATCTTGAAGGTGCCGGGTTGGGCGATCTCGCCGATGGCGATGTTGGCCGAGCCGGTGCCGTTGGCGGTGCCATCGGCGCGGCCCGACAGCACCGCCTCCATCACCTGCTGGGCGCCGGCGAATTTCAGCGGCTCCACATCGAGACCGGCCTCCTTGAAATAGCCCAGTTCGATGGCCGAATAGAACGGCAGGCCGGCCGCGATGGGCCAGTAGCCGATGCGGATCTTGGGGCCGGTCTGCGCGCGCAGCACGGCGGGCGCCCCCAGCAGACCCAGGGCGGCGCCGGCGGCACCGAGTTGCAGCATCTGGCGGCGCCGGGAGGTGGGGGTTGCGGCTTCTTGTTGCATGGCGAGGCTCCTGCGGGTTGAAAAGGTCTGGTGGGGGTTCAGGGAAAGGCGAGGCGGGTTGGCTCGGTGGTGGCGAGGTAGGCGCGCCAGCCACCCAGGTGGGTGATGTCGGCCGCGCCCTGGAGCGCCAGGGGCTCGCACAGGAAGCCCTGCACGCTGCTGCCGTCGGCGATCAGCAGGCTGCCGATGGACAGCGGCGCGGGCACCAGCGCGACGAAGCTGCCGTATTCGGAGAGGGGCATGTCCCAGACCTCGATCTCGATGCGTTCGCCTTCTCCGGGCACCACGCGCAGCAGCCCGGGTTTGGGGGGCGTGGTGCCGGGCAGCGCGTAGAGGCGGTAGACGGGCGCGGTGTGGGTGCGGCTGAGCAGGGTCGCACCGCGTTCGGTGAGCTGGCCGTTGAGCGGCATGCCGCTGAGGTGCGCGCCCACCACGGCCACCCGCACGCGCGGCGGCGCTGCAAGGGTCAGCCCCGCGATGGGCTGGGGCTCGGGCAGCGGCAGGCCGGTGGCGCCCTGGGTCAGGCCGGTGGCGTGGTGGTAGCGCTGGCCGAGCTCGGCCAGCTGCCAGTCGCTGCCGCAGCGGCCGATCAGGGTGATGCCGAACGGCAGGCCATCGGGCCGGATGCTGCTGGGCACCGAGAGCGCGGCGTAGTCCAGCAGGTTGACGAAATTGGTGTAGGCCCCGAGCTGCCGGTTCAGCACCACCGGGTCGGCGCGCATGCGCTCGATGGTGTGGTGGGTGGGCGCGGTCGGCACCACCATCAGGTCGATGCCGCGCCACAGCGGTTCGGCCTGCTGGGCCAGGGCCGCCAGGCGGGTCTGCGCCGCCACCAGATCGGCCGCGCTGTAGGGTCGGCCGGCGCCGACGATGCTGCGCACTGGCTCCATCACCTCGGCCTCGTGGGCATCAAAGAAGCTGCGGATGGCTTCGTAGCGCTGGGCCACCAGGGCGCTGCCGTAGAGCATGTCGGCGCAGGCCGAGAACACGCTGAAGTCGATGGGAACAGCCTCGCCGCCGAGGTCCTTCAGGCGCTGGACCGCCTCGTCAAACGCCGTGCGCGCAACCCCGTCACCGAAGAACTCGGGCGATGCCGGCAGACCGAAGCGGAAATGCGCACCGAAGGGTGCGCTGGCCAGCGACAGGGCGCGCGAATAGGGGTCTGCCGCGTCGTGCCCCAGCGAAGCGGCCAGCACCTGGGCGGCGCGTGCGACCGTGGTGGCGAAGATGGACACGCAGTCCACCGCCTGCGCGGCGGGCACCACGCCACGGGCACTGATGAGCCCACGCGAGGGCTTCAGGCCCACGATGTTGTTCAGGCCGGCCGGCACACGGCCTGAGCCCGCGGTGTCGGTGCCGAGCGCGAAGTGAACCTGACCGGTGGCCACCACATAGGCCGAACCCGAGCTGGAACCGCCCGACACATACAGGGGGTTGATGGCGTTGGGCACGGCGCCGTAGGGCGAGCGCGTGCCGTTCAGGCCACAGGCGAACTGGTCGAGGTTGGTCTTGCCGTGCAGCGATGCACCAGCGTCGAGCAGCTTTTGCACCACGCCGGCGTGGGCGGGGGCGGTGTAGGCGAAAGCCGGACAAGCAGCGGTGGTGGGCCAGCCGGCCACGTCGATGTTGTCCTTCACCGCGAATGTCAGACCGCACAACGGACCATCTTCCGTTGTTTGAACAGGCTTGAGCGGCTGGAAAAGCCACAGAGCGGATCGGTCCGGGTCTTGCACCATTTTGATTCATCCCATCTTGGATACAAGTAACGATGCAAGATGAATGCCAGAGGACGTCCGTGCAACGCCACCCTGGCCGCTGGATGAAAAAGGGGGGGGGAGAACCGGTTCCTCCTTGAGGCGAACCGTCGTTCCCGGGACGTGCCCTGACCAGCCACGGTCGAGCGACCGGTCTGGGTCGTCGAGCGGCCGATCAACGTGTGGCTCGGCGAATGGCCGGTGAGGGCGCTCGCGAACGTTCAGGTGAACACGAAGCGCAAAACATCGTTTTGGCGAAAGCGCCCGTGGCGGTTCTTTGAGAACGTGGAGTGATCAGGCCCCCGGTCTTCAAGGCCGAACCGGCAGAACCATCGGTAGGCCAGGCTGAGAGGGACCGCTTCTCGCCGCCGCCGCGCGGAGCGGATGCCCATGCAGTAGCCCACCACCAGCATGCGCACCATCAGTTCAGGACCCATCGAAGGTCGGCCGGTGCTGTAGAACGGGGCCAGGTGTTGGCGCGGTTCACCGAGATCCAGGAAGCGAGCCGTCCCGCGCAACGAGTGACCAACTCCTCTGACCTGCTGCGTGAGTCAGTGGCTTTTCCGAGGGTTGGCGCTGGTGTCGACGCTGTCACCATCGTCCAGCGCAGGGGGGCGCATCAGGTCGTCGTCAATGCCCATGACCGCGCTGGCCCGCTCAACCGCCCGCCACAGCAACGGCGGCATCTTCAAAATCTCGTCGGGCGTGTCGGCCTGTGCGATCCAGCGGCTGATTTGCTGGTGTTCGTCGGGGGTCAGCAATGCCAGGTTCAGCATCTCGTCGATGGTTTTCATGGGAGCTTCTCGCAAGTCTTGGTCAATGACGCCGATGCTGTCACACATCCGTGGCGCCGGACTTTCAGTCCAGCCCTTCAAGCCTACCCTTCATCGCAACCCCGCCTTCTTCAGCCGGTAGCCGAACTGTCGCAGCGTCAGCCCCAGGCTTTGCGCCGCCAGGGTCTGGCTGCCGTGGTGGCGCAGCAGGGCGTCTTGCAGCGCCTGCGGGCTGTGTGAGCGGCCGCTCAGGTAGTCGCGCACGTTGCTGGCCGGCAGGGGTTGGCCGTGCGGCGGTTCGGCCGCGGCCTGCGGTGCCCAGGCCTCGGGCATGAAGCGCTCCAGCGCCGCGGCCGTCACCAGCGTGTGGTCGGCCAGCAGCACCAGGCGCTCGATCAGGTTGCCCAGCTCGCGGATGTTGCCGGGCCAGTCGTGCGCCTCCAGCCGCGCCAGCGCGTCGGGCGCGAGGTGGACGTTGCGCTGGTGCGCCTGGTTGGCGCGGCTCACGAAATGCAGGGCCAGGGCGCGCACGTCTTCGCGCCGCTCGCGCAGGCTGGGCAGGCGGATCGGGATCACGTTGAGCCGGTAATACAGATCCTGCCGGAAGCCGCCGGCCTGCACCTCGCGCGCGAGGTCGCGGTTGGTGGCCGCCACCAGGCGCACGTCGATGCGGATCTCGCGCGTGCCACCCAGGCGCACCAGCGTGCCTTCCTGCAGGGTGCGCAGCAGCTTGCTCTGCATGGCCAGCGGCAGCTCGCCGATCTCGTCCAGAAAGATCGTGCCGCGGTGGGCCTGCTCGAACCAGCCCGCGCGCGCCGTGCTCGCGCCGGTGAAGGCGCCGCGCTCGTAGCCGAACAGCTCGCTCTCGAACAGCGTGTCCGGGATCGCCGAGCAGTTGACCTTGATGAAGGGCTGGTCGCGCCGGCCGCTGGCCAGGTGCACCGCGCGCGCAAACAGCTCCTTGCCGGTGCCCGATTCGCCCAGCAGCAGCACCGTGGCCTGCGACTGCGACACGCGCTCCAGCTCGCCCAGCGCCTGCAGCAGCGCGGGCGAGCGGCCGATCAGCCCGTAGCGCGCGCTGCCCACGTCGAGCGCGCGCTCCAGCGCCTCGTTGCGCGCGGCGAGTTGGCGCCGCTCTTCGGCCACCAGCTGCTCCAGTTGCAGCAGCTGGCCGGCCAGCGTGGTGAGGATGCGCAGCAGCGCCAGGTCGTCGTTCAGGTGCCGCTGGCGGCTGCGGATGCGGTGGCAGGCGAGCACGCCCACGGTGGCGCCGTTGACCTCGATCGGCAGCGCGATGAAGGCCACGGTCTGCGGCGGCAGCTGGGCGCGCGCCACGGTGCGAAAGAGGAACAGCGGCTCGGCGTCCACGTCCTGCACGATGGCCGGCAGCCCGCTGGCCAGCACCCGGCCGGTGATGCCCTCGCCCCAGCGGAACACGCCGCGCGCCGCTTCCTCGGCGGTGAGGCCGTAGGCGTGGCGGATCGAGGCGGTGCGTTCCGCGCCCGGCACCGCTTCGTCGGCCAGCACCATGCGCCCGCGGTTCAGGCCCAGCAGCTCGCTCATCAGGTGCAGCATCTCGCGCAGCACAAAAGCCGGCGCCAGGCTGCGGCCCACGAGCTTCATGACCTCGCGCATGAGCAGCAGCTCCTGGGCGTGCCAGTCGGTGCCGGGGGTGTCGGGGTCGTTGCGGTGGGGCGGCATGGGTTTGGGGTGGTTGGTGGACGCACAAGCAAACATCGCACCAGTGCCGTGCCTGGCGCCGTTGGCGGCTAAAATCACCCCCTCTCAAGGAGCGCTGCAGCGCCGGGGGCATCGGCCAGATGCCCGCACCCGGTGTCAGGCTTGAGACGTCGGGGCCACACGGTCCCGGCCGGTCGCACAGACCTGCAACGGCGCTCACCAGTTTTTGCCCGCAACCCTGGTGAGCCTCATGTCCGTTGTTTCCGATACCGCCGTTTCCCCTTCTTCGTCCGCCGCCGTGCCGCCCATGCTGCTGTCCGGCCTGGAGCCGCTGCGCATTGGCGAGGGCAGCCTGTTCGTCAACGTGGGCGAGCGCACCAACGTCACCGGTTCCAAGGCCTTCGCCCGCATGATCCTGAACGGCGAGTACGAGCAGGCGCTGGCCGTGGCGCGCCAGCAGGTGGAAAACGGCGCGCAGGTGATCGACATCAACATGGACGAGGCCATGCTCGACAGCAAGGCCGCGATGGTGAAGTTCCTGAACCTGATCGCGGGCGAACCCGACATCGCGCGCGTGCCGGTGATGGTGGACAGCTCGAAATGGGACGTGATCGAGGCCGGCCTGCGCTGCGTGCAGGGCAAGGGCGTCGTCAACTCGATCAGCATGAAAGAGGGCGTGGCCGAGTTCAAACGCCAGGCCGGTCTGGTCAAGCGCTATGGCGCAGCCGCCGTGGTGATGGCGTTTGATGAAAAAGGCCAGGCCGACACCTACGAACGCAAGGTCGAGATCTGCGAGCGCGCCTACCGCATCCTGGTGGACGAGGTGGGCTTCCCGCCCGAAGACATCATCTTCGACCCCAACATCTTCGCCATCGCCACCGGCATCGAGGAACACAACAACTACGCGGTCGACTTCATCAACGCCACGCGCTGGATCAAGCAGCACCTGCCGGGCGCCAAGGTCAGCGGCGGTGTGTCCAACGTGTCGTTCAGCTTCCGCGGCAACGACCCGGTGCGCGAGGCCATCCACACCGTGTTCCTGTACCACGCCATCAAGGCCGGCATGGACATGGGCATCGTCAACGCCGGCATGGTGGGCGTGTACGACGAGCTGGAGCCCGAGCTGCGCGAGCGCGTGGAAGACGTGGTGCTGAACCGCCGGCCCGACGCCGGCGAACGACTCGTTGAAGTGGCCGAGACCGCCAAGAGCGGCGCCAAGGACGAGAGCAAGAAGAACGAGTGGCGCGCGCTGCCGATCCGCGAGCGCCTGAGCCACGCGCTGGTGCGCGGCATGAACGAGTTCATCACCGAAGACACGGAAGAAATGTGGCGCCTGATCGAAGCCGATGGCGGCCGCCCGCTGAACGTGATCGAAGGCCCGCTGATGG
Organism: Hydrogenophaga sp.; assembly: GCF_018780075.1. Classification (GTDB taxonomy): domain Bacteria; phylum Pseudomonadota; class Gammaproteobacteria; order Burkholderiales; family Burkholderiaceae_C; genus Hydrogenophaga. Next base: position 16,574 of record NZ_JADMKB010000102.1, on the reverse strand, counting down.
ACGGTATGAACGTGGTCGGCGACCTGTTTGGCCAGGGCAAGATGTTCCTGCCGCAGGTGGTGAAAAGCGCGCGCGTGATGAAGCAGGCCGTGGCCCACCTGCTGCCCTACATCGAAGCCGAAAAGCTGGCCCAGGCCGCCGCGGGGCAGGACGTGAAGACCAAGGGCAAGATCGTGATCGCCACCGTCAAGGGTGATGTGCACGACATCGGCAAGAACATCGTCACCGTGGTGCTCCAGTGCAACAACTTCGAGGTCGTGAACATGGGCGTGATGGTGCCCTGCCACGAGGTGCTGGCGAAGGCCAAGGAAGAAGGCGCCGACATCGTGGGCCTCTCGGGCCTGATCACGCCCAGCCTGGAAGAAATGCAGTACGTGGCCAGCGAGATGGAGAAGGACGCGCACTTCCGCGAGAAGCAGATCCCGCTGCTGATCGGCGGCGCCACCTGCAGCCGCGTGCACACCGCGGTGAAGATCGCGCCGCACTACAGCGGCCCGGTGGTGTATGTGCCGGACGCGTCGCGCAGCGTGAGCGTGGCGCAGGGCCTGCTCTCCGACCAGGCGGCGCAGTACATCGCCGAGCTGAACGCCGATTACGACAAGGTGCGCACGCAACACGCCAACAAGAAGCAGGTCACGCTGTGGCCGCTGGCGCAAGCGCGGGCCAACAAGACGCCGATCGACTGGACGGCCTTCCAGCCGGCGAAGCCGAAGTTCATCGGCAAGCGCCAGTTCAAGAACTTCGACCTCGCCGAGATCGCGAAGTACATCGACTGGGCGCCGTTCTTCCAGACCTGGGACCTCGCCGGCCCATACCCGGCCATCCTCACGGACGAGGTGGTGGGCGAGCAGGCGCGCAAGGTGTTTGCCGACGCGCAGGCCATGCTGAAGAAGATCATCGAAGGCCGCTGGCTCAGCGCCAACGGCGTGATCGGCCTCTACCCGGCCAACACGGTCCACGACGACGACATTGAGCTCTACACCGACGAGACCCGCAGCCAGGTCGCGCTCACCTGGCACGGCCTGCGCCAGCAGACCGAGAAGCAGGAGGTCGACGGCGTGATGCGTCCCAGCCGCTGCCTGGCCGACTTCGTGGCGCCCAAAGGCACGGCCGAAGATTACGTGGGCCTGTTCGCCGTCACCGCCGGCCTGGGCGCCGAGAAGAAAGAAAAGCAGTTCCTCGACGCGCACGACGACTACAACGCGATCCTGTTCAAGGCCCTGGCCGACCGGCTGGCCGAGTCTTTCGCCGAGTGCCTGCACCACCGCGTGCGCACCGACCTCTGGGGCTACGCGGCCGACGAGGCGCTGAGCAGCGAGGACCTGATCAAGGAACAGTACCAGGGCATCCGCCCCGCGCCCGGCTACCCGGCCTGCCCGGACCACTCGGTCAAGCGCGCGATGTTCGCGCTGCTGCAGGCCGACGACATCGGCATGGCCCTGACCGAGAGCCTGGCCATGACGCCGGCCGCCAGCGTGAGCGGCTTCTACCTGAGCCACCCGGACAGCACCTACTTCAACGTCGGCAAGCTGGGCGACGACCAGGTGCAGGACCTCGCCGCGCGCAGCGGCGTGGCGCCGGCCGAGCTCAAGCGCTGGCTCGGCACCAACCTCTGATGCGGTTTCGCCTTGCCGTGCTGTAGCACTGTCCGCGGCTTCGCGCCTTGTTCTACGCTCGAAGGCAAAGCCGCATGACCATCAGCCCATCGGGCTGAGCGCGATGGCTGCCGCCAGCCGGTGCTCGCCGCCCGGAGGCAGCGTGACCACCTCGTCCCCCGCGTTGGCGGTTTCCACGCAGGCGAAACGCAGGTAGTCGTCGTCCTCCAGGTCGGCCATGCTGGCCGCGAGGGTGGCCCAGGGGTTCCACACCACGGCGGTGTGGCTGCCCTCGGCGCGGATGCGCACCACGCGCTGCAGGGCACGGTCTTCCACCGCCAGCTCGGCCGGCGCGCCGGCGTAGATGCGGTCCACCTCGGCGGCAAACGCCACCGCGCCCGCCTGCGGCTTCACGGCCCCACCGGCCGCCTTGTCGGTGTAGTGGCAGCCGTCGAGCCCGGTCACCGTGGTCTGCGCGATGTCGCCCACCGTGAAATAGCTGTGCAGCGCCTGCGTGATGGCGAACGGCGTTTCGCCCGTGTTGCGCGTGGTCAGCGCCAGCCGCAGCGTGGCGCCCACGGTGATCTGCAGCGTGAGCTGGAAGGCGTGCGGCCAGATCGCCATCGTCTCGGGCGTGTCCATCAGATCCAGCGTGATGTGCGTGTCACCCTCGGGCGTGGTCGCCGTGTCCCGGACCGACCACAGCCGGGTGCGCGCCAGACCGTGCGAAGGCCGGCCCAGCCCCTGCGGGTCGGCGCCGAACCAAGGCCAGCAGATCGGCACGCCGCCCCGGATGGCCTTGCCGGACTGAAAGTGCGCCCGCTCGCTCACGAACAGCACGTCGGCGCTCGCGCCCCGCGGCCGGAACGACAGCACCTGAGCGCCGTGCAGCGACACCACCGCCTCGGCGTGGGCGTTGCGCACCTGGATCAAGGGCAGGCCGCCCCGCCCGGCGATGAAGCGCAGTTGATCGGCGATGGCGTGTTCGGCGTTCAGGTCTTCGAGCGTCATGGGGTCATTTCCTTCCCTTGCCGGCTGTTTTCCAGTAACCAAACTCGCTCTCGTGCACGTCGATGTCCAGCTCCATCACCCGCGCCTGCAGCCGTTCCTGCGCGTCGCTCACGGCCCGGTTGTAGACGCTCGGGCCAATTTCCTGCAGAAAAAAATTCAGCAAGCCGCCCGCGGCCACGTTGCCGATGGGCTCGTCCATGTGCTCGCGGAAGTAGCGTTCGATGGAGGTGATGGCCTGCTGCCGGGCTTCTTTGGGGAGTTCGATGGGCATGGTCGTGTGGGCTGGGTCGGGTTCGGCAGTATCCCGCAGGAGTGTGGTGATCCGCACACGGGCGTGGGCAGCGGCGCGCGCACTCGGTGGTTCACCCCGGCCGATGTGCTAAAAATTGTTTCCCATCACTGTGTGCAAGGTTTCCATGTCTGTCGTGTGTCCGTCTTGTGGCGTCGAGAACCGGGACAAGGCCCGGTTCTGCCTCGGCTGCGCGGTATCGCTGGACCCGCCTGGCGGGGCGCCCT
>NZ_JADMKB010000102.1:0-13352 GCF_018780075.1 Hydrogenophaga sp. | reverse complement strand
GGCGCCCTGAAAGCCGGTGCGCTGGTGGCCTTGGTGCTCATCGCCGCCTTGGTGTGGTGGTCGCTGGCGCATCAGCCGGGAACGCTCGTGGCCAAGCCGCCGCAGACCCTTCTCCCCGCCACGGCCGCGACCCAGCCCGCTCCCATCGAAGCGGTGCCTGTGGCCGCACCGACCGTCCCGGTGGGCAGCGAGACCGCGGTGCCGCCGCCGAGCCCGGAGGCGGTGTCGGCCGCCGAGCGCCTGCGCGAGTCGGTGGAAGGTCTGGCCCAGCGCGACCGCGTGCACCAGCAGGAGCTGGAGCAACAGCGCGCCAAGCTCGTCAAGGAGTTGCATCGGGCCGAGGAGGCCCGACGCCGCGCCGAAGCGCCCGCGTTCCCCCGGCCCGTGGCCGCGGAATCGGCGCCACCCGCCCCCGCTTCGGCGGCCGCCACCGCCGCGCCGTCTGCCACCCCCGCCGCCCCCGGCGCTACCCCCGGCGCGACGGTGGACCAGGTCTGCGCGGGCAGCGGCAATTTCCTCGCGCGCGATTTCTGCCGGATGCGGGAGTGCGGCAAACCCTCGTTCGCCAGCGATCCCGTCTGCGTGCGCTTCCGCCAGATGGACGAGGCGCGCCGCCAGCAATCGAACTGAAAAGGGGCCTGGTGGGACCCTGCTTGCGGGCGTGCCCGCCACGCGGCCCGTGCGCCCGTGCTGGGCGCGTGACGCAAAAGTGGATCCACTTGACGAAGCCGGCTGGGCGCCCCTGATAATCGTTACAAAAAGTCAGGCGCTGACCTGGCCGATCACCATTTCAACGCAAAGGGAGGGGCGGATGGACCGCTTCATGGACGCCGCGATCGGATACCCCACCGCCATCCTCACGGCCTTGCTGCTCGTGGTGCTGGTGTACTGGCTGCTGGCGCTGGTGGGCTGGGTGGATTTTGAATCTTCGGGCATCGACATGGAGCTGGGGCTCCAGGCCGACGGCGACCCGGGCGAGATATCCACCCTGGCCGGCTACATGGTGGCGATGGGCCTCAGCGGTGTGCCGTTTTCCATCGCGTTGAGCGTGCTGGTGCTGGTGGCCTGGACGCTCAGTTGTCTGGCGGGCGAGTGGTTGATGCCGCTGGTGCCGACGCTGACGCTGCAGATCGTGGTCGGCACCGGCGTGCTGCTGCTGAGTGTGGCGCTGGCGATCCTGGCCACCGCGCTGCTGGTGCGGCCGCTGCGCGGCCTGTTCGTGACCCACCAGGCCATGGGCAACGCCAGCCTGGTGGGGCAGACCTGTACCGTGATGAGTCAGCGCGTGGACGGGCGCCACGGCCATGCCGAGGTGGCCCAGCGCGGCGCCAGCATCCAGATTCGCGTCTGGGCCCCCGACGACAACCGCCTCACCAAGGGCGACGCCGCGGTCATCCTGGCCTACGACGAAGCCGCCAACCGCTACCGCATCGAGCCCGAGCCCTGAACCTGCGCGAGCCAGCGGCTGCATCGCAGCACACCGTTTCCGTCTTCACTTTTCGAAATCAAGGAGCCCCATGGAGCCCATCCTCGTATCCGCCGGCATCGCCGCGTTTCTCCTGCTGTGTTTCATCGCCATGTTCGCCAAGTTCTATCGCAAGATCGAACAGGGCCACGCGCTGATCATCAACACCCTGCGCGCCGAGCCCGAGGTGACCTTCACCGGGCGCATGGTCTACCCCATCATCCACAAGGCCGAGCTGATGGAGATCTCGGTCAAGACCATCGACATCGACCGTTCGGGCAACGAGGGCCTGATCTGCCGCGACAACATCCGCGCCGACATCAAGGTCAAGTTCTTCGTGCGCGTGAACAAGACCGCCGACGACGTGCTCAAGGTGGCGCAGGCCATTGGCTGCGCGCGTGCCTCCAACCAGGACACGCTGGAGGAGTTGTTCTCGGCCAAGTTCTCCGAAGCCCTCAAGACCGTGGGCAAGGCGATGGACTTCGTGGACCTGTACCAGGCGCGCGACCGCTTCCGCGACGAAATCATTGCCCAGATCGGCAACGATCTCTCGGGCTACGTGCTGGATGACGCCGCCATCGACTTCCTGGAGCAGACCCCGCTCTCCAAGCTCGATGCCAACAACATCCTCGATGCGCAGGGCATCAAGAAGATCACCGAGCTGACGGCGGTGGAGCACGTGCGCACCAACGAGTTGCGCCGCAACGAAGAGATGCAGATCAAGAAGAAGAACGTGGAAACGCAGGAGGCGTTGCTGGAACTGGAGCGCCAGGCCGCCGACGCCCAGGCCCGCCAGTCGCGCGAAGTGGCCTCGGTGCGGGCCCGCGAAGAGGCCGAGACCTCGAAGATCCAGTCCGAGGAAAAGACCAAGTCCGAGCTGGCGCGTCTGGCGGCCGAGCAGTCGGTCTCGGTGCAACAGGAGAACGTGCTGCGCGAGAAGGAAGTGGCCGAAAACAACCGCAAGCGCGCGGTGGCCATCGAAGAAGAAAAAGTGATCCGCGCCCGCGAGCTGGAGGTGGTGGACCGCGAGAAGGAAGTGACGCTGCAGAAGATCGAAAAGGACAAGGCGGTCGAGGTGCAGAAGAAGGCGATTGCCGACGTGATCCGCGAACGCATCGTGGTCGAGCGCACGGTGGCCGAGCAGGAAGAGGCGATCAAGGAACTGCGCGTGGTGGCCGAGGCCGACCGCACCAAGCAGTCGACCGTGATCCTGGCCGAGGGCCAGGCCGAAGAGAAGCTGATCATCGAAGTGAAGGCCGCCGAGGCGCAGGAGCGCAAGGCGCGCCACAAAGCCACCGAAGAGACCACGCTGGCAGATGCGCGGCTGAAGGTGGCCGAGAAGGAATCCGAAGCCAAGAAGCGCGAAGCCGAAGGCCTGGAGGCCCTCACCGCCGCGCCCGGCCTGGCAGCCGCCAAGGTCACCATGGTCACGGCCGACGCGGTGGAGAAGCAGGGCATGGCCGACGTGCACGTGCGCGTCTCTGCCGCCGAGGCCACGCTCAAAGAGGGCCAGGCCAACGCGCAGGTGATGGAGCTGCGCTCGCAGGCCGAGGCCGTGGGCGTGCGCGCCAAGATGGAAGCCGAGGCCAGCGGCAAGGAGAAGCTGGGCCTGGCCGAGGTGCAGGTGCGCCTGGCCGACGCGGACGCCGTGGTCAAGGCCGGTCAGGCCGATGCCGCGACCATCGAGGCGCGCTTCCAGGCCGAGGCCAAGGGCCTGCGCGAGAAGTTCGAGGCCATGAGCGCCATGAGCGGCGAAACCCGCGCTCACGAAGAGTTCCGCATGCAGCTGGAGAAGGCGCACGTGGAGACCGTCAAGGGCATCGACGCGCAGACTTCGATCGCACGCGAGCAGGCCGAGGTGCTGGGTGCCGCCATGGCCAACGCCAAGATCGACATCGTGGGCGGACAGGGCGACTACTTTGACCGCTTCGTGGGCGCGCTGGCCGTGGGCAAGGGCATCGACGGCGTGGTGAACAAGAGCAAGACGCTGCAGGTGGCGTTCAGGGACCAGCTCTCGGGTGAGCGCGACGTGGTGCCCGACCTGCAGAGCCTGCTGGGCGCGTTGGGCAGTTCGTCCGGTGAGGTGCAGAACCTCACGGTGGCGGGCCTGCTGACCAAGGTCATGCGCGAGGGCAATGAGGCCCAGAAGACAGCGCTGCGGACCCTGGTGAATGGCCTGGACAAAGGCTGATCCCTTTTTCAACGGAGACATCACCATGTCCAACACCTGGCAGTGCTGCGCCTGCGACCACCGACCGGCCCTGAGCGAACAGGCGCTCTCGCCCGGCCTGCCCACGCGCGAATGCGTGGCATGCAACGGCCACTGGGTTCGCCTGGACGACCACCGCGAATGGATCAACAGCGGCGCGCCGCTGGCCGAAGCCCCCGAGCTGGCCGAACACTGGCTGCCCGAGGCGGACTCGCCGGCGCGGGCCTGCCCGGCCTGCCAACGCCTCATGGAGCGCCTGCGCACCGGTGGCCAGCCCGACATCCGCATCGACCGCTGCGTGCATTGCCATGCGGTGTGGCTCGATGGTGGCGAGTGGGCGGCCCTGCAGTTCCAGCAGGCCCGGCTCGACGACGTGCTGTCCGACATGTGGCAGCGCCAGCTGCGTGAGGACGGGGCGCAGGAGCGGCGCGACACCCAGGTGCGCCAGCGCCACGGGGCGGACTGCATCGACGAAGTGCTGCGCATCCGGCAGTGGCTGCAGCAGCAGGCCGAACCCGGGGTGGTGCTCAAGCTGATCCGCAACGGCTGGTGACCCCAGGCAGCACAGAAAGTCCGACATGTCCAGACAAGATCTCGCGGCACCGGGTGGGGAAACCGGTGTCGACGCCGTTGAACGCCTGGTAGCCGACGGCGGCAGCTACGAGCTGCTGAAAAAGCGCCTGCAGGCCCAGGGCGACGCGCTGCAGCACAAGACCCAGGCGCTCAACGAAGCGCGCCTGGGCACCTTCGGTCGCTCCGAACAAAACCTGTTGCTGCGCACCCGCGCGCGCACCGAGAACAACTGCGTCGCGCGCGACCTGGTGCGCATCGGCGACGTGCTGCTGTTCGGCTACAACGTCTTCATCGGCCTGAAGAAAGAGACGGCGGTGGGCGACGTGTTCGCGCTCTACCGCCTGGCCGAGCACGACGGCGCCGACGAGCTCGAAGCGGTGCCGCTGGCCGGCAGCTTCCTGGACGACCCGCGTTTCGTGGCCGACTTCCGCGAGCTGCACGCCTACTACAAGCAGGCCACGCTGCTGCAGCTGCGCGTCACACAAGACAAGCTGCTCGCGGCCTTCCAGATCGGCCAGCAGCTGCACGACTTGCGTGTGTTCCGCTGGAGCATCGAGCCCGGCGGCGCGGTGCGCTACGTGGACAACCGCGGCGAGCGCGACATGGCGCTTCCCGCCACCCACGACTTTGAGTGGACCGTGGCCACGCGCGAAGACCACGTGGGCGGCAAGCACCCGCACATCAACGTGCTCGACACCATCTTCGTTGAGACCCTGGGCGGCGACCTCACGGTCAAGGTCGAGAACAACACCGAGACCGGGCTGGGCATCTACAGCGAGCCGGTGGAAGACAAGCACCAGGCGCTGGTGGATGCCGAGGTGGCCTGGGCGCGCCTGGGTCTGCTGATCCTGCTGCGCATCAAGCCCTACCGCGAGTCCGAGACGCGTTACCTCGTCTTCAACACCCGCACGCAGAAGGTCGAGCGCATCGACGCCATCGGTGTCTCCTGCGTGCAACTGCCCGAAGACCACGGCATCATTTTTCCCGGCGGCATGTACCTGCAGTCGGGCGAGTACAAGCGTTTTGATCTGCCCGCCGCGCTCAGCAGCAGCCTGCGTTTCAAGCGCATGCTGCGCTCGCCGCACGGCGAGGAAGTGCTCTATGTGTTCTACCAGCCGGGCGGCGGCCACTACGCGCTGTTCAGCTACCACCTGATCAACAAGACCCTGGCCGCGCCCATCGTGGCGCACGGTTACGCGCGCTTTCCCGACGGCCGCATGCTGGTTTTCCTGGCCGACAACGAAGAGCCCACCCGCGTGCACCCCATGCAGCTGTGGCAGACGCCGTTCGCCAGCGAGGAGCACGCCGCCTCGCTGCCGCGCGGCACCGGCTTTTTTGCCAAGGTGGGCAACGCCGAGCTGGTGCGCGGCGTGTCCGACCTCATGGGCATCGCGCGCGCGGTGCGCGAGCAGGTGCCCACGCGCACCGCCTACGAAGACCTGATCCGCCAGTGCACCCGCGTGGGCGACGCCTACTTCTGGCTCGGCGAGCCCGAGGCCCAGCGCCTAGGCACCGAGCTGCAGGCCATCGTCGAAGGCGCGCGCCAGACCCTGGCCGAGTTCGAGAAGGTCGACAGCATCCGCCGCGAAACGGCGCGCGCCCTGCAGCAGGCCGAAGGCGAGCAGCACGCCCTGCTGACCGACATCGCCAGCACGCTGTGGCGCAAGCCCGAAGACTTCGTGCAGGCCCTGGCGCGCTTGCGCGAGCGCCGCGGGCGGCTGCAACCGCTCAAGGAGCTGCGTTACGCCGACCTCGCCACCATCGAGGCGATGGACCAGGCCCTGCAGGCGCAGCAGCTGCAGGTGGGCCACAAGGCCATGCAGTTCCTGGCCGACAAAAACGCCTTCGACGGCCACCAGCAGGCGCTGGTGCAGACCACGGCCGCCTTGGCCCAGGCCCACACCTCGCCTGCGCTGGGCCAGCTGCTGGAGACGCTGGATCAGCAGGCCACCGGGCTGGACCTGTTGACCGAGCAGCTGGGCAGCCTGCCCGGCGGCGACGCGGTGGTGCGCACGGCGATCCTGGACCGCATCTCCGGCCTCTACGCCGACATCAACCGCCTGCGCGCCGAGACCCGCAGCCGCCGCAAGAGCCTGGGCGCGACCGAGGCCGCCGCCGAGTTCGGCGCTCAGTTCAAGCTGTTTGGCCAGGCGGTGGACAACGCGCTGGAGTTTGCCGACACACCCGAGAAATGCGACGAGGCGCTGACCAGGCTACTCGCGCAGCTCGAAGAGCTCGAAGGCCGCTTTGCTGACCACGAGGTCTTCATCACCGACGTGGCGAACAAGCGCGAGGCCGTGGTGGACGCGCTCGCCGCGCGGCGCCAGACCCTGGTCGAAGCGCGCCAGCGCCGCGCCCAGGCGGTGAGCGAGGCGGCCGGGCGCATCCTCGACGGCATTCCGCGCCGCGTGGCCGGTTTTGCCGACGTGGGCCAGATCCACGGCTACTTCGCCGGCGACCCGCTGCTGGCCAAGCTGCAGCAGCTCATGGCCGACCTGCGCGCCCTGGGCGCTCAGGTGCAGGCCGACGACATCGCCACGCGCCTGAAGACCGCGCGCGACCAGGCCCTGCGCGCGGTGCGCGACAAGAGCGAGCTGGTCGCCGCCGACGGCAACACGCTGCGCTTCGGCCGCCACGCCTTCACCATCCAGCGCCAGCCGCTGGACCTCTCGCTCGTGCCCAGCCAGGGGGCCTTGAGCTTCCAGATCACCGGCACCGACTACCTGGCCCCGGTGCAGGACGCGCGGCTCGATGCTTTCCGGGGGCGCTGGGACCAGGCCATGGTGTCCGAGACGGCCGAGCTGTGCCGCGCCGAGTACCTCGCGGGCTGCCTGGTGCAGGCGGCGCTGCGCGGCGAGCAGGGGCTGGACTGGGCCACGCTGGTGGGCTCGGTGCAGGCCGCCACGCCCGAGCAGCCCGCGCCGCTGCTGGAGCGCGTGCGCGCCTTTGCCGCGCCGCGCTACCAGGAGGGCTACCAGAAAGGCGTGCACGACGAAGACGCCGCCCGCCTCGCCGCCGCCCTGGTGCGCATGCAGGACGGCGCGGGCCTGCTGGCCTGGGGCCCCTCGGAGCGCACGCTGGCGCTGCTCTACTGGCAACACGGCCGCTTCGTGAACGAGCGCGATGCGCTGCAACGCCGCGCCCGCGCGGCCCTGCAGATGCAGCAGCTGTTCGGCACACAGGCCGCGCTCGAAGCCGTGGAGGCCGACACCACCGCCGCCCTGCAACGCTTCACCGACGAGTTCCAGCCCGCGCTGGGTGGCGAAGGTGCAGACGCCGAACAACAGGCCACGCGCTGCGCGCAGGCCGCCGCCTACCTGGTGCGCCAGCTCGCGGCCCACGACGCCGCCACGCCCGCCTGGGTCGTGTCCGGCCCGGCGCAAGACCTGGCCGATGCGTTCAAACGCGAGCTGGAGCGCGGCGGGCGCTGGGTCGACTGGCAGCACGACCTGGACGCCTGCATGCCCGGCGAACGCTGGCACCGCGCACGCGAGTGGGTGCGCGCCTTCGCCACCGCGCAGGCCACCGATGCGGTGGGCTGGGTGGACGAAGCCGCCGGCGTGCTCTGTCTGCCGGTGCCGCGCGAGCGCGTGAACGCCGTGCTGCAGACGCCGGTGGACGGCCTGCTGAGCGAGCACCCGCGCGTGGTGCAAGGCGGCATGGCGCTCAACCTCAATGACTTCTGGCAACGCTTCCTGCACCACCAGAGCCGCAACGTGCCCGCCTTCGAAGCCTGGCACCGCCTGCGCCACGAGCTGGTCACGCAGGAGAAAAAACGCCTGCGCCTGCACCAGTTCCAGGCCAAGCCGCTGTCCACCTTCGTGCGCAACCGCCTGATCGACGAGCTCTACCTGCCGCTGATCGGCGACAACCTCGCCAAGCAGATCGGCGCCGCGGGCGACGCCTCGCGCACCGATCGCATGGGCATGCTGCTGCTGATCTCGCCGCCGGGCTACGGCAAGACCACGCTGATGGAATACGTGGCCGACCGGCTGGGCATGGTGTTCGTGCGCATCAACTGCCCGGCGCTGGGCCACGACGTGGTCTCCATCGACCCGGCCAGCGCCGAACACAGCGCGGCGCGCCAGGAGCTGGAGAAGCTCAACCTCGGCTTGGCCATGGGCAACAACGTGATGCTCTACCTGGACGACATCCAGCACACGAACCCCGAGTTCCTGCAGAAGTTCATCGCCCTGGCCGACGGCACGCGCCGCATCGAAGGCGTGTGGAACGGCGAGTCGCGCAGCTACGACCTGCGCGGCAAGCGCTTTGCCGTGGTGATGGCGGGCAACCCCTACACCGAGTCGGGCGACGTGTTCAAGATCCCCGACATGCTGGCCAACCGCGCCGACATCCACAACCTGGGCGACGTGCTCTCGGGGCGCGAGGCGCTGTTCGCGCTGTCGTACCTGGAAAACGCGCTGACCGCCAACCCGGTGCTGCTGCCGCTCTCATCGCGCGACCCGAAAGACGTGCACCTGCTCGTGCGGCGGGCCGAAGGGCAGGACGTGCCGGCTACCGCGTTCGCGCACCCCTACGGCGCGGCCGAGCTCGACGAACTCACCGAGCTGTTCAAGCGCCTGTTCCGCGCGCGCGACCTGCTGCTCAAGGTCAACCTGAGCTACATCGAGTCGGCGGCGCAGAAAGACGACTACCGCACCGAGCCGCCCTTCAAGCTGCAGGGCAGCTACCGCAACATGACCAAGCTCGCGGCCCAGATCACGCCGCAGATGCGCGACGACGAGCTCGACGCCCTGCTGCGCGACCACTACCGCGGCGAGGCGCAGACACTGACCACCGGCGCCGAAGAAAACCTGCTCAAGCTCGCGCAGCTGCTGGGCAGCCCCACGGCCGAAGAAGCGCGGCGCTGGGCGGACATCTGCGGCGAGTTCGTGCGCCAGCGCAAGCTCGGCGGCAGCGACACCGACGGCAGCACCCGCATCGCCAGCACCCTGCTGGACGTGGCGCGCGCGGTCGACGGGCTCAAGCCGGCCAACCCGGCACCTGACACCGGCCAGGCCGACGCCACCCGTCTGGCCGAAGCCGTGCTGGAGATCGCGGTCACCTACCGCAAGATCCTGCTGCCGCTGATCTCGGCCACCGAGCGACGGCTGCAGATGGACTCGTCCATTCGAAGCGATGTCGAACGCGTGGCCAACCAGCTGGACGAACTCAAGGCCAAACAGGCGGCTTTGCGGAGCAAGAACGAATGACGTGAGCGGACCGCCGCAGGAGCCGTGGCGGCGGCCAGCGCCGCATGCACATCCTCCATCAGACCCGGGGCGTCGCCGGGGTCACTGCGCCTGGGCGGGTACAGGCGTCGTGCACAGCCGCTCAGGCCTGTCGCAGTGCCCGCCGGTACTGCACCGCCTCCGCGATGTGCCCCACACCCACCTCATCCATGCCCGCCAGGTCCGCGATGGTGCGGGCCACCCGCAGTGCGCGGTGCGTGCTGCGGGCGCTCCAGCCCAGCCGCGCGGCGGCGGTGTTGAGGAACTTGAGCGCGGCCGGATCGGCGTGCACGTGCTGGTCGAGCGCCTGCCCGGCCAGGGCCTGGTTGGCCTCGCCTTGTCGCTCGATCGCGCGTTCCCTCGCCACCACCACGCGCTCGCGCACGGCCGCGCTCGGCTCGCCCGCCACGCCGCGCAGCAGGTCGTTCGGCGGCAGCGCCGGCACCTCCACGTGCAGGTCGATGCGGTCGAGCAGCGGGCCGCTGAGCTTGCTCTGGTAGCGCGCGATCTGGTCGGGCGTGTCGCGGCAGGCCCGGGTGGGATGACCGAGAAAACCACAGGGGCAGGGGTTCATGGCGGCGATGAGCTGGAAGCGCGCCGGGAACTCGCTCTGCATGGCCGCGCGCGAGATGCGGATGTGGCCACTCTCCAGCGGTTCGCGCAGGGCCTCCAGCGCCGCCCGGGGAAATTCCGGCAGCTCGTCCAGAAAGAGCACGCCGTGGTGCGCGAGCGAGATCTCGCCCGGCCGCGGCGGTGAGCCGCCCCCCACCAGGGCCACCGCGCTGGCGGTGTGGTGCGGCGCGCAGGTGGGTCGCTGGCCCCAGCGCTCCAGGCTGAAGCGCCCGGCGAGCGAGGCCACGGCGGCCGATTCCAGCGCCTCGATGGCGGCCATGGGTGGCAGCAGGCCGGCGAAACGCTGCGCCAGCATGCTTTTGCCCGAGCCGGGCGGGCCCAGCATCAGCAGGCTGTGCCCACCGGCGGCGGCGATCTCCAGCGCGCGTTTGGCGGCGGCCTGGCCTTTCACGTCGGCGAGGTCGGCGTAGCTCGGGGTCTGGCCGATGGCGGTCGGTGCCAGGCGCGCCCAGCCGCCGTCGTCGGGCGGTGCCTCGCCGGCACCCGCCGCGCCGTCGGGCAGGAACCGCGACACCACGTCCAGCAGGTGCCGTGCGCGGTAGACCTGTGCCTGCGGCACCAGCGCGGCCTCTTCGGCGCTGCCGGGCGGCAGCACCAATTTGGACAACTCCGCGGCATCGCCCGCGTCGCGGTGCAGCGCCAGGCTCATGGCCAGCGCGCCGCGCACCGGGCGCAGCTCGCCACCCAGCGACAGCTCGCCGGCGAACTCCCAGCCCGCCAGCCGTGCGGCGCTGATCTGCCCGTTGGCGGCCAGGATGCCCAGCGCGATCGGCAGGTCGAAACGGCCCGAGTCCTTGGGCAGGTCGGCCGGGGCCAGGTTGACGGTGATGCGTTTGTTGCTCGGAAATTCGAGCCCGGCGTTGGCGATCGCCGAGCGCACGCGTTCGCGCGCTTCCTTCACCTCCGTGTCGGCCAGGCCCACCAGCGTGAAGCTGGGCAGGCCGTTGGCGAGGTGGACTTCCACCTGCACCGGCCGTGCTTCCAGGCCCAGCAGCGCACGGCTGTGCACCAAAGACAGACTCATCGTTTGTTTCTCCCTGTTTCGGTGCATGCCCCACGGCGGTGGGTCGGGAAACGCAGGGCTCCCGATCGCACTTGTTTGGTGCGAAGGTCCGGGGTGGTGGTCACCGCGGCCCGCACGCACGTTTTCATGATGTCACAGGCCGGGCCGCCGGCCAGCCCCCGCCCGGGGGAAAACCGGCGTTTTCGCGACAGTGCCGTCGCACGGCTTGGCACGGTCCCTGCTAAGCCCTGTAAGCGATTGCATCAACCCGTGGTGTCAGCCGGTTGGCCCGGACATCTCCCCTGATCTAGAAGAGGTAACACAGCATGAAAATGGTTTCCGCCATCATCAAGCCGTTCAAGCTGGACGAAGTGCGCGAAGCGCTGTCCGGTATGGGCGTGCAAGGCATCACCGTCACCGAAGTCAAAGGCTTCGGACGCCAGAAGGGCCACACCGAGCTGTACCGCGGCGCCGAGTACGTGGTCGATTTCCTGCCCAAGGTCAAGATCGAAGCCGCCGTGGACGACGGCCTCGTGGACCGCGTGATCGAAGCCATCGAAGGTGCCGCACGCACCGGCAAGATCGGCGACGGCAAGATTTTCGTCACCTCCCTCGAACAGGTGGTTCGCATCCGCACCGGTGAAACCGGCAAAGAAGCGCTCTGATCCCCACCCCGCACACGAAAGCGCACGAACATGAAAAAGCTACTCGCTACCTTGCTGCTGGGCGTGGGCCTGGCCTTTGGCGGCCTGAACGCCGTCGCCCAGACCGCTCCCGCTGCTGACGCCCCTGCGGCCACCGCCCCCGCAGCGCCTGCTGCCGACGCCGCCGCTGCACCCGCAGCCGCCCCCGCTCCCGCTCCCGCGCCCGCCGAAGCGGCTGCTGCACCGGCCGAAGCCGCTGCCGCGCCCGCACCGGTGCCCAACAAGGGTGACACCGCCTGGATGATGGTCTCCACCATCCTGGTCATCCTGATGGTCGTGCCCGGCCTGGCCCTGTTCTACGGCGGCCTGGTCCGCAGCAAGAACATGCTGTCGGTGCTGATGCAGGTGATGGTCACCTTCGCGATGATCGTCGTGCTGTGGGCCGTCTACGGCTACAGCCTGGCCTTCACCGAAGGCAACGCCTTCATCGGTGGCTTCGACCGGCTGTTCTTGAAGGGCACCTGGGACAACGTCGCCGGCACCTTCACCAACGCCGCCACGTTCAGCAAGGGTGTCTACATCCCCGAACTCGTGTTCGCCGCCTTCCAGGCCACCTTCGCCGGCATCACCTGCGCCCTGATCGTGGGCGCCTTCGCCGAGCGCATCAAGTTCAGCGCTGTGCTGCTGTTCACCGCCATCTGGTTCACGTTCTCCTACGCCCCGATCGCCCACATGGTCTGGTTCTGGATGGGCCCTGACGCCTACGCCTCGGCCGACGTGGCCGCCGAGATGACCGGCAAGGCCGGCTACATCTGGCAGATGGGCGCCCTGGACTTCGCCGGCGGCACCGTGGTGCACATCAACGCCGCCGTCGCTGGCCTGGTGGGTGCCTACATGGTGGGCAAGCGCATCGGCTACGGCAAGGAATCGATGGCGCCTCACAGCCTGACGCTGACCATGGTCGGTGCCTCGCTGCTGTGGGTGGGCTGGTTCGGCTTCAACGCCGGCTCCGCTCTGGAAGCCAACGGCTACGCCGCCCTCGCTTTCATCAACACCCTGATCGCCACCGCCGCCGCCGTGCTGGCCTGGTGTGTCGGTGAAGCGCTGACCAAAGGCAAGGCCTCCATGCTGGGCGCTGCGTCCGGCGCCGTGGCTGGCCTCGTGGCCATCACCCCCGCCGCCGGCAACGTCGGCATCGGTGGCGCGCTGATCATCGGCGGCATCGCCGGCTTCGCCTGCCTGTGGGGTGTGAGCGGCCTGAAGAAGATGCTGGGTGCGGACGACTCGCTCGACGTGTTCGGCGTGCACGGCGTGGGCGGCATCATCGGTGCCCTGCTGACCGGCGTGTTCAACAGCCCCAACCTGGGTGGCCCGAGCGCCGTGGCCGACTGGACCACGGTCGCCATGGTCGCTCCCGACGCCTACGCCATCGCCAGCCAGGTCTGGATCCAGGCCAAGGCCGTGCTGATCACCATCGTGTGGTCGGGCGTGGTTTCCGTGATCGCCTTCAAGATCGTCGACCTGACCATCGGCCTGCGTGTGACCGAAGAGCAGGAACGCGAAGGTCTGGACATCAGCTCGCACGGCGAAACCG
>NZ_JADMKB010000139.1 GCF_018780075.1 Hydrogenophaga sp. | reverse complement strand
CGGGCCTTCATCGATTTCATCCGCCAGGAACTCAAGGGCTTCGAGCCCGGGAACACACCAACATGACCTCTCCAACCTTTGACTTTGACCTGTTTGTGATCGGCGGCGGCAGCGGTGGCGTGCGCGCCGCCCGCATGGCCGCGCAGCGCGGCGCGCGCGTGGCGCTGGCCGAGACGCTGGGCACAGAGGGCCTGGGCGGCACCTGCGTCAACGTGGGCTGCATCCCGAAGAAGCTCTACAGCTACGCCGCGCACTACGCCGACGCCTTCCACGAGTCCCACGGTTTTGGCTGGGAAGGGCCGGAACCCGTGCTCAACTGGGCCACGCTCAAGGCCAACCGCGCCACCGAAATCAGCCGCCTCAACGGCGTCTACGGCAACCTGCTGCGCGGCTCGGGCGTGACGGTGTTCGACGGCTTCGCGCGCGTGCAGGGCGTACACGGCGTGGGCCTGGCCACGATCAACGCCGACGGCAGCCCCGGCCACCAGAACTTCACGGCCAAACACATCCTGATCGCCACCGGCGGCACGCCGCACGTGCCGCACTTCACGGGCCGCGAGCACGTCATCACATCCAACGAGGTCTTCGATCTGGAGCCGTTCCCGAAACGCCTGCTGGTGGTGGGCGGCGGCTACATCGCCTGCGAATTCGCCTCCATTTTCAACGGCCTGGGCGCCAAGGTCACGCAGCTCTACCGCGGTGAACAGGTGCTGCGCGGGTTTGACGACGAGGTGCGCCACTTCGTCGCCGCCGAGATGAGCAAGTCGGGCGTCGATCTGCGGCTGAACGCCGACGTGGTGGACATCCGCCAGACCGACGACGGCCTGCGCGTGGAGTGCGAAGGCGGCAGCGTGGTGATGGCCGACGCCGTGCTCTACGCCACCGGGCGCAAGCCCAACGTGACCGGCCTGGGGCTCGACACGGTGGGCGTGGCCCAGGGCGCGCAGGGCGAGGTGATCGTGAGCGAGACCTACCAGACCAACGTCCCCAGCATCTACGCCGTGGGCGACGTGACCAACCGCGTGCAGCTCACCCCGGTGGCGCTGGGCGAGGCCATGGTGGTGGTGGACCAGCTGTTCGGCCCGGCCGCCGGCAAGCCGGCGCGTGCCATGAGCTACGACTTCATCCCCACCGCCGTCTTCACCCACCCCAACATCGGCACCGTGGGCTTCAGCGAAGCCGCGGCGCGCGAGAAGTTCGGGCACGTGACCATCTTCCGCAGCGAATTCAAGGGGCTCAAGCACACGCTCTCGGGCAGCAGCGAGCGCACGCTCATGAAGCTGATCGTGGACACCGCGAGCGACCGCGTGGTGGGCCTGCACATGGTGGGCTCGGAAGCCGGCGAGATCGTGCAGGGCTTTGCCGTGGCCATAAAGGCCGGTGCGACCAAGGCCGTGTTCGACAGCACCATCGGCATCCACCCCACGGCGGCGGAAGAGTTCGTGACGATGCGCGAACCCGTGAAGGCATAGCCCCCACACTCCGCCGCTGCGCGGGTCGTTGCCCCCCGAGGGGGCTGATCCACCTTGGGGCGGCCCTGCGGTGGATCGCCCCGCCCCCAAGCGTCCCGGGCGGCGCGGACCGGTGCTCCGCCGCTGCGGGGGTCTATCCGCGCGCCATCCAGAACACGCCCGCCACGCACAGCGCCGTGTGAACCCACAGCCCCGGCGCCAGCGCCAGCAGGTAGCGCCAGCCGCCGGTGAGGCCGGCGGTCACGCTCTTGCTGCCCGCGTGCACCGACACGGCCAGCATCACCGCCCACACCGCCGCCCCGCCGGGTTGGGGGGCGCCTGAGGCGAACACCGCCGCCAGCGCCGAGTGCAGGTCGGCCAGGGCCGCCAGCGTGGCGCCGAGCAGCAGGCCGGTGTCCCCCAGCCAGCGCTCCAGCGCGTGCACCGCCACCTGGATGCCGCTCAGCAGCGCCGCCACGCCCGCAGCCCCCCAGAGGCTGAACATGCGGTCCTCGTCCGGCGCCCGCGGCGCCTCGGCCGGGTCCACCGGTGCCGCGCGCACCATCCACCCGCCCCACAACAAGGCCAGTGCGCCCGCGGCCAGGGCTGGCGCCCAGAGCCACGCCAGCCAGGCCGGCTGCACGGCCGCCGCCACCAGCAGCAGCTGCATCTGGGTCGACACGCACGACAGCAGGCCCCCGCCGGCCAGCAGCCGCACGTCCGAGGGCCGCTCGCGCACGGCCAGGCCCAGCGTGGCGATGGTGGCCGTGCTCGACACAAACCCCGAAGCCAGCGCCGACAGGGCCACCGCGTGGCGCGCCTGCAGCAGGCGGCGGCTCAGGTGGGCGAGCGCCTGCACCCCGAGCAACAAGGCCAGCAGCTGCACGATGACATGGGGGTTGAGCACCGTGTCCCACAGCGGCCGGTCCGGCACCAGCGGCAGCGCCATCAGCACCAGCGCCGCGAGCACGATGCCGTCGCGCACCTCGCCGGCGGTGAGCCAATGGCGCGCAAACCGGTGCAGCCGCTCGCGCCCGGCCAGCAGCGCCGTCAAACCGACCGCCAGCCCGGCGGCCAGCGGCAGGCTCTGCGCGCAGATCACGCCGATCAGGTAGGTCAAGAGCAGGGCGATCTCGGTGGTGGCGCCGGGGTCTTCGGAGCGGTCGCGCCAGTAGGCCACCAGGGCCAGGGCGGCCACCAGCAGTGCGCCCGTCACCACCAGCCCCGGCAGTTGGGTCAGCGCCGCCGCTGCGCCCACCACGCTGGACAGCGCAAAGGTGCGCAGGCCGGCAAACCGGCGACCCGGCCCCTCGCCCTTGCGCCGCTCGCGCTCGATGCCCACCAGCAGGCCGCAGCCCAGCGCGGCCGCCAGCACCGCCGCGGCGCCGGGCAGGTCAAGCGGCGGGGTCATCAACGGGGCTGCGGCGTCCAGCATGGGTATTCCGGGTCGGGGGTGGGTGTCATGGAGCGGCGCCACAATAGTGCCATGCACAAGACACCCGCCTTCACCGCCCCCGTTTTCTACCGCAACCCGGCCGCTGCGCTGGCCCAGGTGCAACGCATCTACCAGCAGAACATCGAGTTCCTGCGCGCCGCCATGCGCGACTTCGTGGCCGGCGCCGATTTCGACGATGCCCGGGTTCGAGCCTGCTACCCCTTCGTGCGCCTGCACACCCACAGCGCATCGCACCAGGGCACCGGGCGCCTGAGTTATGGCTTCGTGGCCGGCCCGGGCCGGTTTGAGACCACCCTCACCCGACCCGACCTGTACGCCGACTACCTGCTGGACCAGTTCAGCCTGCTGCTGATCAACCACGGGGGCGAGCTGGAGGTGGGCACGAGCACGCACCCCATTCCCATCCACTTTTCGTTCGCCGAACACGACCATGTCGAAGGCAGCCTGAGCGCCGAGCGCCGCGCCCTCATGCGCGACGTGTTCGATCTGCCCGATCTGGCGGCCATGGACGACGGCATCGCCAACGGCACGCACGAACCGCGCCCCGGCGATCCGCATCCGCTCTCGCTGTTCACCGCCCCGCGCGTGGACTACTCGCTGCAGCGCCTGCGCCACTACACCGGCACCGCGCCCGAGTGGTTCCAGAACTTCGTGCTGTTCACCAACTACCAGTTCTACATCGACGAATTCATCAAACTCGGCCACGCCGAGATGGCCAAACCCGACAGCGAGTACATCGCCTTCGTGGAGCCCGGCAACGTGGTGATGCGGCGCACCGGCCTGGCTGCCGAGGCCATTGACGAACTCGGTCACCCACCGCCGCGCCTGCCGCAGATGCCGGCCTACCACCTCATGCGCGCCGACCGCAGTGGCATCACCATGGTCAACATCGGTGTCGGCCCGGCCAACGCCAAGACCATCACCGACCACATCGCCGTGCTGCGCCCGCACGCCTGGCTCATGATCGGCCACTGCGCCGGCCTGCGCAGCAGCCAGCAGCTCGGCGACTACGTGCTCGCCCACGCTTACGTGCGCGAAGACCATGTGCTGGACGAAGAACTGCCGCTGTGGGTGCCCATTCCCGCGCTGGCCGAAATCCAGCTCGCGCTCGAAGCCGCCGTGGCCGACGTGACCGGGGTGGCGGCGCAGGAGGTGAAACGCATCATGCGCACCGGCACCGTGGCCAGCACCGACAACCGCAACTGGGAACTGCTGCCCGACAACCGGCCGCAGCGCCGCTTCTCGCAATCGCGCGCCGTGGCGCTCGACATGGAGAGCGCCACCATCGCCGCCAACGGCTTTCGCTTCCGCGTGCCCTACGGCACCCTGCTCTGCGTCAGCGACAAACCGCTGCACGGCGAGATCAAGCTGCCCGGCATGGCCAACCACTTCTACCGCGAGCGCGTCGATCAGCACCTGCGCATCGGCATCCGCGCCGTGGAGCTGCTGCGTGAAGGCGGCTCGGCCCAGCTGCACAGTCGCAAGCTGCGCAGCTTCGCCGAGGTGGCTTTCCAGTGAGCGCCCGGCGCTGCCGGATGGCGGCGCCTACAATGCGGCTCTGAATTTTTCAAGACGTTCTCAGGGCGGGGTGAAACTCCCCACCGGCGGTATCTGTGACTTGATCGCAGGAGCCCGCGAGCGCCTGAAGGCCACGCCTTCGGGGTCAGCAGACATGGTGAGATGCCATGGCCGACGGTCACAGTCCGGATGAAAGAGCAACGTGTTTTCGCCTCGACCCCCGTGTGCACACCCGGGGTCGGGCGTGCCGTCGCACGCGCTGAGAGCAGCTTTCCCATGCCGGAACCCTGCCCTTTTCATCTCCACCGCGACCACCCGACCCCCACCTGACCCAGGCCACCGTGCGACGCGGCGCGCCGCCGTCGTCATTCACACCGAGGAAACACCATGTCCGAATTCACATTTGCATCTGTCCCTGAGCTGGTCGCCGACATGGCGGCGGGCCGCATGGTCGTCCTGGTGGACGACGAAAGCCGCGAGAACGAAGGCGACGTGATCATTGCCGCCGACAAGATCACGCCCGAGGCCATCAACTTCATGGCCCGCTATTGCCGTGGCCTGATCTGCCTGACGCTGACCGCCGAACGCTGCGACTTTCTGCGGCTACCGCCCATGGTGACGCGCAACGGCACCAAACACGCCACGGCCTTCACCGTGTCGATCGAAGCCGCCGAAGGGGTGGACACCGGCATCTCCGCCGCCGACCGGGCGCGCACCGTGCAGGTGGCTGTCGCGGCCGACTCCACGGCGGCCTCGCTGGTGCAGCCGGGCCACGTGTTCCCGCTGCGCGCGGCCGTGGGCGGCGTGCTGATGCGCGCCGGCCACACCGAGGCGGGCTGTGATCTGGCCCAGATGGCCGGCCTGCAGCCGGCGGCGGTGATCTGCGAGATCATGAAGGACGACGGCACCATGGCCCGCCTGCCCGACCTGATCGAGTTCGCGAAACAACACGGCATCAAGCTCGGCTCGATCGCCGACATGATCCGCTACCGCAGCCAGACCGAGCGCCTGGTCACGCTGGCCGGCAAACGCCCGGTGAACACGCCGTATGGCCGCTTCGAGCTGCTGACCTACCGCGACAAGGTGGGCGGCACGCACCTGGCGCTGACCCACGGTGAATGGACCGCCACCGATCTCGTCACCGTGCGCGTGCACGAGCCGGTGTCGATGATCGACTGGCTGGAAACCGACCAGAGCCCGCACTCGTGGCCGCTGCCGCAGGCGCTGGCCGCGATCCACCAGCAGGGCAAGGGCGTGGCCCTGCTGCTCAACGCCGCGGAAGACGCGGACGACCTGGCCCACGCCGCCAGCCAGCCCCGCGCCACACGCCAGAAGAAAGAGGTGGCCAACGACGCCGACCTGCGCACCTACGGCGTGGGCGCGCAGATCCTGCGCGAACTCGGGGTGGCGCGCATGCAGGTGCTGGGCAACCCGCGCCGCTTCCCCAGCATGGGCGGCTATGGCCTCAGCGTCGAGGGCTTCGTGCCGCCGACCTCGGCCTCATGATCCGCGCCCGCCGGCGTTGATCGGCCCGGAGGGAGGGGGCACGGCCGGGCTGCCGGGTGACACGGATCTTTACCGGAACTTCACCGCAACGCCACGGTCCGTGGGGTGCGTTTGAGCACAATGGCATGACGGCGTACCCAGTATGCTGAATGAACACCATGAACCAGCTCCCCCCCTCCCCCCTGCGACGGTCCGCCACCTTCCTGGCCTCGGCCAGCGTGGTCCTGCTCAGCGCCTGCGCGAGCCTGTCCGCCCCCGGTGGCGATCTGCCGGCCACGCCCGTGCCCGCCACCTGGTCCACCGGCCCGGCGGCCACCGCGGGCGCATCGGCCACCGTGCTCGCCCAGTGGTGGCAACGCTTCAACGACCCCGCCCTCAGCGCGCTGGTCACCCAGGCCTTGCAGGCCAACACCAGTGTGAAGAGCGCGCAATCCGCCCTGCTTCAGGCACGCGCGCAGCGCGACGTGCAATCGGCGAACGCCGGCCCGTCGCTCAGCGCCTCCGGCTCGGCACAGCGCAGCCAGAGCGGCAGCGCCGCCGGCAGCAACCGCTTCCAGGCCGGCTTTGACGCCAGCTGGGAGCCCGATGTGTTCGGCGGCAACCGCGCGGCGGTGAACGCCAGTGAAGCCGATGCGCTCGCCGCCGAAACCAGTCTGGCCGACGTGCAGGTGTCGCTGGCCGCCGAGGTGGCCGCCAGCTACATCGAACTGCGCGGCCTGCAGGCCCGCCTGGCCATCGCCAACAGCAACCTGTCGCTCCAGTCCGAAACCCTGCAGATCACCCGCTGGCGCAACCAGGCGGGCCTGGTGTCGTTGCTGGACGTGGAGCAGGCCGTCGCGTCTTCCGAGCAGACGCGGGCGCAGGTGCCCGCGCTGCAGACCAGCGTCGCCCAGTCGCTCAACGCGCTGGCGGTGCTGACCGGCCAGGCCCCTGGCGCCTTGCAGGCCACGCTGGGCACGCCCGCCGCCGTGCCGCAGACGCCGCCCGGCCTGGCGCTCGCCTTCCCCGCCGAGACGCTGCGCCAGCGCCCCGACGTGCGCACCGCCGAGCACCGCATCAGCGCCGCGCTGGCCCGCGTGGCCGCCGCCGACGCGGCGCGCTACCCAAGCTTCCGACTCAGCGGCTCGCTGGGTCTCTCCGCCCTCACGCTCGGCACCCTGACCAACGGCGCTTCGGTGGTCCGCTCGCTGCTGTCCAGCGTGTCGGCCCCGCTGTTCGACGGCGGCGCGGCACGGGCCCAGGTGCGTTCGCAGGAGGCCGCGCTGGAGCAGGCGCGCCTGAGTTACCAGGGCACCGTGCTCACCGCGTTGAAAGACGTGGAAGACGCGCTGGTCGCGCTGCAGGGCGACACCGAACGCCTGGCCCGCCTGCAGGCGGCCGCCAGCGCCGCCGCCAACGCCGAGCTGCTGGCGCGCCAGCGCTACGAGAGCGGCCTGATCGATTTCCGCACCGTGCTCGACACGCAGCGCACCCTGCTCTCGGCGCAGGACAGCGTGGCCAGCACGCAGGCCACGCTGAGCGCCGACCACGTGCGCCTGTACAAGGCGCTCGGCGGTGGCTGGACGCCCGATGCCAGCGCCAGCCGCTGAGACGACCCGAACCACGCCTTCAGAGAACACCATGAGCAAGCCCAAAGACGCCACACCCGCCGACCTGCAAAACCTGCTGGGCAGCGACCACCCGCCGCGCTGGTGGCAACGCCCCACCCTGTGGATCGGCGTGGCCACCGTCGTGCTGCTGGCCGGCGGCTGGACGTACTGGCAGGCGCAGCAGCAGACCCGGGCCGCGCCGGTGTACGTGACCGAAGCCCTGAAGAAAGGCGACGTCACCCTCACCGTGTCGGCCAACGGCACGCTGCAACCCACGCGCTCGGTCAACATCGGCAGCGAGCTCTCGGGCACGGTCAAACGCGTGCATGTGGACGTGAACGACCGCATCAAGGCCGGCCAGGTGCTGGTGGAGCTGGACACGGCCAAGCTGATGGACCAGGTGACGCAATCGCGCGCCGGCCTGGCCTCGGCGCAGGCGCAACTGGCGCAGGCCGGCGCCACCGCGCGCGAGGCCCGTGCCTCGCTGACGCGCTTCGAAGAGGTGTCGCGGCTCTCCGGCGGCAAGGTGCCTTCGGCCACCGAGCTGGACACGGCCAAGGCCGCGCTGGAACGCGCCGTCGCGAGCGAAGCGGCCGCACGGGCCAGCGTGACCGAATCGCGCGCCGCACTCGCCACCACCGAAACCAACCTGTCCAAGGCCTCGATCCGCTCGCCCATCAACGGCGTGGTGCTCAGCCGCACGGTCGACCCGGGCAACGCCGTGGCCGCCTCGCTGCAGGCCGTGACGCTGTTCTCCGTGGCCGAGGACCTGACCCAGCTCAAGCTCGACGTGGCGGTGGACGAGGCCGACGTGGGCGCCGTCAAGGTGGAGCAGAAAGCCACCTTCACCGTGAGCGCCTTTCCGGCGCGCCGTTACCCGGCCGTCATCAACCGCGTCGCCTTCGGCTCCACCAAGACCGACAACGTCGTCACCTACACCACCACGCTCAACGTGGACAACGGCGACCTAAGCCTGCGCCCCGGCATGACGGCAGCCGCCACCATCGTGGCCCAGGAAGCGAAGGGCGTGCTGCTGGTGCCGAACACCGCGCTGCGCTTCTCGCCGAGCAGCGGCAATGGCGCGGCGGCGGCCAACGCCAGCATCCTCTCGAAGCTGATGCCGCGCCCGCCACGCACCGCCACCAAGACCGCCGGCACCGACCGCCGCGGCGGCGGGCCGCGCCAGATCTGGGTGCTGCAGGACGGGCAGCCGGTGGCGAAACCCGTCAAGACCGGCATCAGCGACGGCCGCAACACCGAGGTCAGCGGCGAAGGCCTCGCCGAAGGCATGGCGGTGATCACCGAGCAACGCAGCTCAGCCAACGCACCATGAGCGACGAGCTGCCCCTGATCCGCCTGCGCGGCATCACCAAGACCTACGGCGAAGGCAACACCGCCTTCCAGGCCCTGAAGGGCGTGGACCTGGACATCCAGCAGGGCGACTTCGTGGCCATCATGGGCCCCAGCGGTTCGGGCAAGTCCACCGCGATGAACACGCTGGGCTGCCTGGACGTGCCGACCACCGGCGACTATCTGTTTCGCGGTGTGCACGTGGAAGCGCTCTCGCGCGACGAGCGTGCGCGCCTGCGGCGGCGCTTCTTCGGCTTCGTGTTCCAGGGCTTCCATTTGCTCGCGCGCACCTCGGCGCAGGAGAACGTGGAGCTGCCGCTGGTCTACCGCGGCGAACCCGCGGCCTCGCGCCACAGCCTGGCCCAGCGCGCGCTCGAAAAGGTCGGTCTCAAGGGCTGGGAACACCACACGCCCGGCGAACTCTCGGGCGGGCAGCAGCAGCGCGTGGCGATCGCGCGCGCCATCGTCACCGAGCCGCAGGTGCTGCTGGCCGACGAGCCCACCGGCAACCTCGACACGCACCGCAGCCAGGAGATCATGGAACTGCTCTGGCGCCTGAACGCCGAACAGGGCATCACCGTGCTCATGGTCACGCACGAGCCCGACATGGCGGCCTACGCCAAGCGCATCGTGCGCTTCGTGGACGGCGTGGTCGCCAGCGATCAACGCAACCCGCACCCGGTGGCGCTGCAGGGCGTCGGCCCCCACACCACCGCCAGCGATTTCAGCGGGGAGGTCGGCCATGTGGCTTAACACCCTGCTGCTCGCGCTGCGCTCCATCCGCCGCAACCTGCTGCGCTCCTTCCTCACCATCCTGGGCATCGTGATCGGCGTGAGCGCGGTGATCACCATGGTCACCGTGGGCAACGGCGCCACGCTGGCGGTGCAGAACCAGATCTCGGGCCTGGGCACCAACCTGCTGCAGATCCGCCCCGGCCAGCGCATGGGCCCCGGCGGCAGCGGCGCCAGCGCCCCTGCGTTCAAGGAAAGCGACGGCGACGTGATCGCGGCCCAGGTGGCTGGCGTCGCCGCCGTGGCGCCCGAGGCGCGCAGCGGCGTCACGCTCGTGGCCAACGGCCGCAACTGGACCAGCAGCGTCATCGGCAGCACCAACGCCTGGCTCACCACCGGCAACTGGAAGCTGGCCGACGGCCGCGAGTTCTCCGACGACGAGCTGCGCGCCGGCGGTGCGGTCTGCCTGATCGGCAGCACCGTGCAGCGCGAGCTGTTCGGCACCACCAGCGCCACCGGCGGACAGCTGCGCGTGAAGGCCATGAGCTGCGAGGTGATCGGCACCCTGCAGTCCAAGGGCCAGGGCGCTTTCGGCAACGACCAGGACGACATGGTGCTGATGCCCATCAAGACGCTGCAGCGGCGCATCACCGGACACACGCGGGTGAACACCCTGCTCGTCTCCATGAGCGAGGGAAGCGACGCCAAAAGCGTCACCGCCAGCCTCACGCAGCTGCTGCGCGAACGGCGCAAGCTGGCCGAGACCGACGAAGACAACTTCAACGTGCTCGACACCAAACAGCTCGCCGAAACGCTCTCGGGCACCACCAAGATCCTCACCATGCTGCTGGGTGCGGTGGCGGCCGTGAGCCTGCTGGTGGGCGGCATCGGCATCATGAACATCATGCTGGTGAGCGTGACCGAGCGCACCCGCGAGATCGGCCTGCGCCTGGCGATCGGCGCGCTGGAGCGCGAGGTGCTGCTGCAGTTCCTGATCGAGGCCGTGGTGCTCGCCGCGCTCGGCGGCCTGATCGGCATCGTGCTCGCCACCGGCGCCTCGATCGGCCTGTCGGCGCTGATGAACGTGCCCTACCAGTTCAACCTGAGCGTGAACCTGCTGAGCTTCCTGTTCTCGGCCGCCATCGGCGTGCTGTTCGGTTTCTTCCCGGCGCGGCGCGCGGCGCGCTTGAACCCCATCGACGCGTTGAGGCACGAATGACCCCCCACCCCCGCGCCGCAAGGCGCGGGGGTGGGCCTACCGTGCCCTGGGCTTGACCAGGGCGGCCGCCTGCTTGGCCTGCGTGCGCGCCACCTCGACGTCCGCATCGTGCACCAGCGCCACCCCCATGCGGCGTTTCACGAAGCTCTCGGGTTTGCCGAACAGGCGGATCTCGCTGTTGGGCACGCTCATCGCTTCGTCCACGCCGTCGAACACGATGCCCTGCGCGTCCACGCCGCCGTAGATCACGGCGCTGGCGCCCGGGCTCTTGAGCGCGGTGCTCACCGGCAGGCCGAGGATGGCGCGGGCGTGCAGCTCGAACTCGTTCTGCCACTGCGTGATCATGGTCACCATGCCGGTGTCATGCGGGCGCGGGCTTACCTCGCTGAACCAGACCTGATCACCCTTCACGAACAGCTCCACACCGAACAGGCCCAGGCCCGAGGGCTGGCCGTCGTGGCCCATGCCCAGGTCGTCCGTCACCGCCTTGGCGATGCGGCGCGACTCGGCCAGCGCGGTGGCCGTCATCGGGTGCGGCTGCCAGCTTTCCACGTAGTCGCCGCTCACCTGCACGTGGCCGATGGGGTCGCAGAAATGCGTTTGAATCTGGCCATCCGCCCCGAGCGCGCGCACGGTGAGCTGCGTGATCTCGTAGTCGAAGTCGATGAAGCCTTCGACGATGATGCGGCCCGGGCCGACGCGGCCGCCCGACATCGCGTAGTCCCAGGCGGTCTTCACGTCGGCAGGGCCGTCGATCTTGCTCTGGCCTTTGCCCGAGGAGCTCATCACCGGCTTGACGATGCAGGGGTAGCCGATGCCGGCGTCGATGGCGGCCTGCAGCTCTTCGAGCGAGTCGCAGAATTTGTAGGGACTGGTCGGCAGGCCCAGCGTTTCGGCGGCCAGGCGGCGGATGCCCTCGCGGTCCATGGTCAGGCGCGCGGCGCGCGCGGTGGGGATCACGCGCACCACACCGGCGGCTTCGAGCGCCTGCAGCACGGGCGTGGCAATCGCTTCAATTTCGGGCACCACCAGGTGCGGGCGCTCGGCCTCGATCAGCGCTTTCAGCTGCGCCGGGTCGCTCATGGTGATCGTGCGCGCGTGGTGCGCCACCTGCTGGCCCGGCGCGTGGTCGTAGCGGTCCACCGCGATGGTCTCCACACCCAGGCGCTGCAGGGCGATCAGCACCTCCTTGCCCAGCTCACCGGAGCCGAGCAGCATGACGCGGGTGGCGGAAGGAGACAGCGGTGTGCCGAGCGTGGTCATGGACATCCTTGGGAGAAAAGTTCAGGGAATCGCCTGGCCCATGGCCTCGCCCATGCGCACGTCGCGCTCGGGGGTCCACGCCGGGTTGAAGTGAATCGTGTTTTTGGGCCAGAGCAGCACCACGGTGGAGCCCAGCAGGAAACAGCCCATCTCTTCACCGCGGCCGAGCATGCAGGGCTCTTCGTCGTAGGTCCACTCGCGCACATCCTTCGTGCGCGGCGGGTTCACCACGCCGTGCCACACGGTGGCCATGCTGCCGACGATGGTGGCGCCCACCAGCACCTGCACGAAGGGACGGGTTTCACCCTGGTCGCCGTGCGGTACGTCGAACACGCAGACCACGCGCTCGTTGCGCGCGAACAGGCCGGGCACGCCACGCGCCGTGGTCGGGTTGACCGAAAACAGCTCGCCAGGCACGTAGATCATGCGGCGCAGCCGCGCGGCGGCGGGCATGTGGATGCGGTGGTAGTCCTTGGGGCTGAGGTAGATGGTGGCGAAGTCACCGTCCTGGAACTGTGCCGCCAACCGGGCATCGCCGCCCACCAGGGCGCGCGTGCTGTAGCTGTGGCCCTTGGCCTGGAAGATCTGGTCCTTCTTGATGGCACCGAACTGGCTGATGGCGCCGTCCACCGGGCACACAAAACCGGAGGGGGCCAGGGGGCGTGCCCCCGCCCGAAGGGGCCGGGTGAAGAACTCGTTGAAGGTCGCGTAGCCCCTGGGATCGGGGTTGGCCGCATCGGCCATGTTCACGCCATAGCGGCGGATGAACCACGGGATCACGTTGTGGACCCACCAGGTGGCGCGCGAGTGGGCACACCAGCCCGCGAACACGTTGATGGCGCGCTTGGGCAGCAGGTATTGCAGGGCAACAGCGGGAGGAAGAGACACTTCGAAGCGCGCACAAGGCGGCAAAAAGACCGGCCGGTCGGGTGGCGCCCATTGTAGGGCGCGCGCCCTCTGCGCCCGGGGGACGGCGGGGCGCGGGCACAATGCCGGCCATGCCTTCACCGCTCTTTGAATGCCAGCACCTCGTCAAGCGTTTTGGCGGACACACCGTCGTCAACGACCTGTCGTTTGACATCGTGCCGGGCGAGTGCCTGGGCGTGATCGGGCCCAACGGCGCGGGCAAGACCACCACCATCCGCATGTGCCTGGGTCTGACCGCGCCCGACGAAGGCCGCGTGAACGCCTTCGGCCTCGACATGCCGCGCGATGCGCTCGCGATCAAGGCCCGGCTGGGCGTGGTGAGCCAGATGGACACGCTGGACCCCGACTTCAGTTGCGCCGAAAACCTGCTGGTCTACGGCCGTTACTTCGGCATGAAAGACCTCGACATCCGCGCGCGCATTCCGCAGCTGCTGGAATTCGCCGCGCTGACCCACAAGGCCGATGCCAAGCCGGGCGAGCTCTCCGGCGGCATGAAACGGCGGCTGTCACTGGCGCGTGCGCTGGTCAACGACCCGCAGCTCCTGCTGCTCGACGAACCCACCACCGGCCTGGACCCGCAGGCGCGCCACCTGATGTGGGAGCGCCTGCAGATGCTGCTGCAGCAAGGCAAGAGCATCCTGCTGACCACGCACTTCATGGACGAGGCCGAGCGACTCTGTTCGCGCCTGCTGGTGCTGGACCACGGCCGCAAGATCGCCGAGGGCCGCCCGCGCGAGCTGATCGCCCAGCACCTGGAGCCCGACGTGGTGGAGGTCTACGGCAACGGCGCGACCGCGCTGGCGCAGGCGGACGAACACGCCGGGTTGCGGGCGTTGGCCGCGCGCGTGGAGGTGAGTGGCGAAACCGTGTTTTTCTACACGGCCCAGGCGCAGCCATTGCTGGCGGCGTTGAGCGCACACCACGAACTGCGCACCCTGCACCGGCCCGCGAACCTGGAAGACCTGTTCTTGAAGCTGACCGGGCGCCAGATCAGAGAGGAGGGATGAAAAAATGACCGCCCCCAACCAAAAGCCGAGCGGAGAAAGAGATGACCCAGTCCAGGGCACCCACGGAACCGGCTTTGCCGGGCCGAAGGGTGCGCCCCCCTCAAGGGGGGTCGCGCGAAGCGCGGCGGGGGGTTCTCACTTCGCGCCACCGCGCCTGTCCCTGCGCTGGTGGCCGGTGTTCCAGCGCAACTTCCTGGTCTGGAAAAAACTCGCGGTGCCCAGCCTGGTGGGCAACATCGCCGAGCCGCTGATGTGGCTGGTGGCGTTCGGTTACGGCATGGGCGCGCTGGTGGGACAGGTGAACGTCGCCACCCCCGAGGGCAGCAGGGCCGTGCCCTACATCCTGTTCCTGGCCAGCGGCAGCATCTGCATGAGCGCGATGAACGCGGCCAGCTTCGAGGCGCTGTACTCGGCGTTCTCGCGCATGCACGTGCAGAAAACCTGGGACGGCATCCTGAACGCGCCGGTGCGGCTGGACGACGTGGTGATGGCCGAAATGTTGTGGGCCGCCTTCAAGGCGCTGTTCACTGTCGTGGCGATCATGGGCGTGATGCTCGCCCTGGGCATCAGCCACAGCCCCAAGCTGCTGCTCGCCCTGCCGGTGCTGCTGTTCGCCGGCATCACCTTCTCGTGCATCGCGCTGGTGTTCAACGCGCTGGCGCAGGGCTACGACTTCTTCACCTACTACTTCACGCTCTTCCTGACCCCGATGATGTTCCTCTCCGGGGTGTTCTTCCCCCGCGAACAGCTGCCGGCGGTGGTTCGCGTGATCTCGGACTGGCTGCCCCTCACCAACGCGGTGGCACTCGTTCGCCCCCTGTTCATGGACCAGTGGCCGGAACAGCCCTGGCTGCACCTGGCGGTGCTGGCGGTCTATGCTGTCGCCGCCTTCTGGCTGGCTTTGGCACTCACACGCAAGCGATTCTCAAAATAACACCGTATCCGGAGCAAGTGTCCCAGCCGTGAACGCGGCGGAACCGGCTTCGCCGGGCTGCTCGCGTTGCCCCTTGAGGGGCGGAGCGGCCACACGAAGTGGGCAAGCGATGGGGGTGTTCAATGAACGCTTTGCAACGCGGGCTGCGCGTCCACCCAGCTCTCGATGCCGCTGTCCATGAACTCCTCGTCGTCGATCACGGCGTCGAACTGGGTCAGCAGGACACGGTCCAGACCGTGGGTCTTGGGGATCAAGGGCTTGTCCAGCGGGCGGCAGATGCGATGGCGCAGGCCACGCAGGTGCATGCTGCCTTCCATGGCGCTGATCACGGCCTCCGGATCGAGCATGAGGACGAAGGGGTTGAGGCGGCTGTGGATCGAGTTCATGGCGGTGTCCTGGGAAAAAGAGGGTGAAAACAAGTTGTTTGTCGATGTGTCAAACTGTATTCAACCTGTTTCAAGACGTTAAGTCGGCGCACCCCCATTCAGCGTGTAGGAAGTTGCCTGACAAGACCCGAGAAAGCCGGAAAACACCCCGCTGTTTCCCCCCGTTCCTGCGCCGGCAGGAACGCGTCCCCCGCCCGCCTCAGGCCCGCAGGGCCTCGACCGCGGCCGCCACCACCCCCTGCACGCTGCCGCTCGCTCCGTAACACTTTCGAAGGAAGCTGGCGTGGTTGCCATCGCGTGCAGCAGTACGTTCGATTTCATCGAGCGCGGCCTGGGCGTTGAGGGCGTCGGCGTGTGGACCGAGCACCCTCAGGGTGGCCAGGATGTCTTCACGGATGCTGATCTGCTCGCGGGTCTTGGGGTTGACCATCATGCCGTCGAGGCCGAAACGGCAGGCCTGGAACCGGTTGTAGGTGTAAACGAGGTAATCGTCTTCTTCGGGCGCGGGCTCGTCGCGCTGTAACAAGTGACGGCACAAACTCTGCAGGTAACAGGCCAGCCCGGCGGCACGTTCCACGGTCAGCGGCGTGTCGCACACCCGCAGTTCGATGGTGCCGTACTCGGGCTTGGGGCGGATGTCCCAGTAGAAGTCCTTCATGGACTTGACCACGCCCGTGCTCTCCATCTTGGTGAAGTACACGTTGGCGAACTCGTCCCAGCTGAGGGTGAACGGCGCGCGGCCGCTCAAGGGAAAGGCGAACACCGAGTTGAGCCGCGCCGAGTCGAACAGCGTGTCCACGCCCTGCGAGAAGGGCGACGAGGCCGAGAGCGCAATGAAGTGCGGCACGTAGCGGTTGAGCGAGTGCAGCAGGAACAGCGCCTCGTCGGGCGAGCTGCAGCCCACGTGCACGTGCTGGCCGAACACGGTGAACTGCTTGGCGAGGTAGCCGTACAGGCCCGAGAGCTCCTGGAAGCGCGGCTTGGAGAAGATGCGCTGCTCGAACCAGCGCTGGAACGGGTGGGTGCCGCCACCCGCGATGGCGATGTTGAGGCGGTCGCCCGCGTGCACCAGGGTGTCGCGGATCTCGCGCAACTGGCCCAGCAAGGGGCCGTGTTCGGTCTGCACGTCGGTGGCGATCTCGATCATGCTCTGCGTCATCTCGGGCGTGACCACGCCGGGGAAGGGCTTGCGCCGCAGCAGCTCCAGCAGGTCGTTGGCGCTGCTGGAGAGGTCCATGTCGTAGGTGTTGACGAGCTGCAGCTCCAGCTCCACACCGAGGGTGAGCGATTTCGAGGCTTTGAAGGTTTCGAGCGGCATCGCTTATTCCTGTGTCACGTGCGTTTCGGCCGCGGCGTTGAGGGCGCGCTGGGTCACCAGCGGGCCGAACAGTTCCTGCACCAGCATCATGAAGGCCAGCGCGGTCAGCACCTGCTGCGCCGGCTCGAAGCCGTAGAGGCGGCTCTGTTCCAGCAGCAGGATGGCGAAGGCCGACATGGGCGTGAGCGCGAGCCCGGTGAGCAGGCCCTTGCGTTCGGTGCTGCCCGAGAGCCGCGCCGCCGCCACGTTGCACAACACCTTGGACGCCGTGCGCACGGCGATGAGGGCCAGCCCCAGCAGCACGCCGCCGCCCACATCGCTCCAGTCGAGCAGTGCGGCGATGTAGACGAACAGGAACAGCGTGAGCAAATCGCCCGCCGTGCCGAAGCCGCGTTGCGCGTTGGTCAGGTGCACGCGGCGCTCGCGCGCCACGATGCCGAAGGTGAGCGCGGCCAGCAGGGGCGAGAGCTTGAACCCGTAGGCCATGGTGGTGAGCAGCACCACGGCGAGCGCGAACACCAGGGTCACGTCGCGCTCCTGGATGCGCTGCGCGCGCAGCAGCGCCGGCATGGCCATGCCGAGCAGCCCCCCGACCGCGACCGAGGTCACCAGCACGTGCACGCTGCCAAACGCGGCCATCACCAGATCGCCCGAGGTGGAGAGGTACCAGTAACCCACCACCAGTTTGAGCGCGAGCACCGCGACCAGGCAGTTGATGGCGCAGAGGTGCAACACGCGCTCGGTCACCTGGCCCGCGCTGCGCAGCTCGTTGGCCACGCGCAGGATGCCGGCGGGCGAGGCCGACACCGAGAGCGCCGCGACGATGAGCCGGGTGTCGGTGGACAGCGAGAAGAACCCCGAGACCAGGTAGACCGCGGAGAAGGTGACCACCGACTCCACCAGACCGAGCACAAGCACCCAGGGGTTGTGGCGGAACCAGCGCAGGTGGATGCGGTAGCCCAGCTCGAAGAGGATGAGCGAGAGCGCCACGTTCGCGAGAAACGGCAGGCCGGGCACCGCGTCCGTCAGACCCGGCAGGTTGATCAGGCTGGCCAGCAGGCCCACCGCCACATAGCTGCTCACGCGTGGGATGCGCGCGGCCTCGTGCAAACGCTCACCCAGGAACCAGGCCACCAGCAGCACCAGGGGCCAGGCCATGGACTGCAACAGAAAAGACACATCAGACACCATGAGACAACACTTGGAAACGGGACCGCGTCCCGGAGCGACTGTGTAACATCTGCAGCGCGCGTATCTTGTAACAAGACGAAAAGGACCTAGGGTGTGTCCCGCCGTTCAAACCGCTGCTCCAGCAGCCGCGCGTCATCGAAATGCCGCCGGCCCACGAAGGCCGTGGGGTG
Organism: Hydrogenophaga sp.; assembly: GCF_018780075.1. Taxonomy (GTDB): domain Bacteria; phylum Pseudomonadota; class Gammaproteobacteria; order Burkholderiales; family Burkholderiaceae_C; genus Hydrogenophaga. The sequence continues at coordinate 4,647 of NZ_JADMKB010000139.1, read as the reverse complement.
TCGGCCCCACTGCCGCATCGCGCCCGGGCTCGCGATGCCCATGGGCCAGAACAGCGCTCGTTCGCCGCGCTCGGTGCCGGGCATGATGCCGCTGGACCAGAAGGCGCTGCGCCGGCCGCCGTCGGGCGTGGGCAGGCTGCGCAAGCCGTCTTCGTCGGCCAGCGCGTAGGGCACAGCATCTGGACCACCGAGACCTCCCGGATCGGGTTGCACCCCGACCACCTGGTGGTCGGATGACGACAGGCGCACCCGCAACCGCTGCCCGGCGGCCATCGCCGGCAGCGTCGCGGGCACGAAGGCCCACTCCGTGCCCGCCTCGGGCGGGGGCTTCAGCGCCATGGACGGCGTGGGCACGAACAGGTGGTAGCAGCCGCAGCCGTGGATGCTGTCGATCACCAGCACACGGCCATCGACGGCCAGCGTGAGGCGCAGCACCACGGCATCGACCCGACCGGCCAGCAGGTCCAGGCCCGACCGGGGCGGCCGCTCGCTGAACCAGACGCTGTAGACCAGCTGCATCAGGGTCTGGTCACCGTGTCGGGTGTGGGCGATGCGCTGGTAGACCACCGGTTCGGCGGTGTTCACGTCGGGCCCTGGGCCCTGGGTCCAGCGCAGCGATCCGGGGCGGTCGAAGGCCCCGCGCGTCTCGATCTCCAGCACCGGCGCGTGGGCTTGCAACAGGCGTTGTGCGGTGGCCTCGTCGGGCCGCGGGATGCCGAGGGCGTCCCGCGGCACGGCGCGGGCCAGCGCACCGACCTCGGCCGCGCCCAGCGGCGGGGTCGAGGTCTGGTAACGCGTCCAGCCCAGCGCCGGGTCGGGTTGCGCCGCCAGCGCCGTCCAACGCGCCTGCCAGTGGCGCTGCTCGCGCTCGACGCCACCGAAGAACGGCAGTCGGCTCAAGGGGTAGAGGCCCAGGGTGCGCATCAGCGCGCTGTAGTCGTCGGGCACCCGGGCCGCCGCCTGGAGCCGCTCGCGCTGAGTGGCATCGGCCGAGGTCGCGGCCCACAAGCGCGCGCCGCAGTCGCGCACGCGGGCCTTCGCCGCGGCCGGGTCGGGCACCGCCAGCGAAGCCATCACCCAGGGCGGCAGCTGGTCGATTTCCAGGGCGCGGGCCTGGGCGTCCAGCGCGAGCAGACCCGCCCCCCAGTCCCGCCACCGCGCGTCGCTGCGCCCGGCCTCGTCGCGGAACGACGACAGCAAACGGTCGACCCGAAGAAAACGGAAGCCCGGCACCGGGGCCGCACCGCCGTCGCGCACCGCCTGCGCGTCCACGTGCCCGTCCAGCCGCTCCAGCCATTGTCGGCATTCGGCGACGGCGTCGGGCGCCACTGGCGCCCGTGTCGGGACCGCACAGGCCCCAAGCACCATGAGCAGCGTCACGCCGACCGACGCCCGCAGGGATCGAGAAAGGGGGGGTGGGAGCGTCATCACGGCATGGTAACGGCGCGTTACGCCACGCGCCCGCCCTGGGAGAACCACCCCACGGTGGGCGTTACCATGCGCCATGCCCTACATCACACGCTCCTCCCTGGCGCTCGCCCTGGTGCTCGTCACCAGCGGCGCCCTCGCCCAATCGACACCCGCACCGGCCGCCACGGCCGCCCCCGCCCCCTCCAGCCCCGCGAAGAAAGAACTGGTCCAGCGCGTGCTCAAGCTCCAGCAGAGTGGCATTGAGCGCCTGGCCACCGCCATGACCGAAGAGCCTGCGGTGGTGCTGGTTGAACGCGCGTCGATGATGATCGCGGCCAACGTGCCCAAAGAACGCCAGGAAGCCATCTCCAAGGAGATCCAGACCGAGGTGCAGAAGTACCTCAAGGACACCGTGCCGCAGGTGCGCAAGAGCGCCCAGCAGCTCGCGCCCTCGACCATCGGCGCGGTGCTGGAAAACAAATTCAGCGAAGACGAGCTGCGCCAGGTCGTGGCCGTCATGGAGTCGCCGGCCTACGCCAAATACCAGGAGCTCAGCGGCGAGATGCAGCAGGCCCTTCAGGCCAAGCTGGTGGGCGACACCCGCGCCACCGTGGAGCCCCGGGTGCAGGCCCTGGAAAAGGCCGTGGGCGCCCGCCTGAAGGCCGCCACGCAGGCCCCGGCGCCTGCCGCCAAACCGGCGGCGCCGGCCAAACCCGCCAAGTGACACTGAAGGGGCCGCGTTGACGGCCCGTCGGCATCGGTTTTCCACGGTGACGGAGCGCCATCCAGGACAGGTGGGACGGGTGCCCCCCGGGCACCATCGGGCTGGCTTGGCCAGGCGGCCCGTGCGGCCCCCTTGAGGGGGTCGCGCGAAGCACGGCGGGGGTGGGTCAACCCCCGAAACGTTCGCTCAGCGGCTGCAGGCCGAGCTCTTCGAGGATCTGGCCCAGCCGCTCGCGGGCGCGTTCGCGCTGGGCGCGGGGCGCCTCGTTGCGGCGCGCGAGGATCAGCTCGTTCTTCATCGAGTGCTCCCAGCCCACCAGCTCGGTCACGGTCACGCCGTAGCCGTGGGCTTCGAGCTGCAGGCAGCGCAGCACGTTGGTGATCTGGCTGCCGAACTCGCGCGTGTGCAGCGGGTGGCGCCACAGCTCGGCCAGCGGCGTGCGCGACAACGAGAGCGCCTTGTGCTGCCGCATCACCGACGCCACCTCGGCCTGGCAGCACGGCACCAGCACCATGAAGCGCGCCTGTCGCGCCAGCCCGAAAGCGATGGCGTCGTCGGTGGCCGTGTCGCAGGCGTGCAGCGCGGTCACCACGTCGATCTGCTCGGGCAGTTCGGGGTGGTTGAGCGCCTGTTGCACCGTCGTGGCCAGAAAGGCCATGCGGTCAAACCCCAGCCGCGCCGCCAGCGCCTTCGATTTCTCGACCAGCTCGGCGCGGGTCTCCACACCGACGACGCGGCCCACCGGCTTCGCCTTGAAAAACAGGTCGTACAGGATGAAGCCCAGGTAGGACTTGCCCGCACCGTGGTCGGCCAGGGTCACGTCACCGCGCTCCTTCAGCACCTCGGCCAGCAGCGGTTCGATGAACTGCACGAGGTGGTAGACCTGCTTGAGCTTGCGCCGCGTGTCCTGGTTAAGCTTGCCCTCGCGGGTGAGGATGTGCAGCTCCTTGAGCAGTTCGACGGACTGGCCTTCGCGCAGTTCGGGCAGCTGCTCCTGCAGGGTTTTGGGTGGTTGGTGGGGCGCCTTGGTGGTTTTCACGGACGGGTCTTTTCGGATGGTTGTGTGGCGGTGTGCACGGGTCCGTTCAGCCGCTGATCGAGGGCCCGCACCTGCTCGCGCAGCGCGCGGATTTCGCGCATAAGTTCGTGTTCGATCTGGCGCTCTTCGGTGTGGACCTCGTCCTCCACCTCCTGCTCCACGAAGATCGCCGCCAGCGAGGCGGTGACCAGCGACAGCACCGCCAGGCCCAGCAACACCATCAGCGCGGCGAACACGCGACCGGCCTGGGTGTGAGGCACCATGTCGCCGTAGCCCACGGTGGCGGCGGTCGTGAAGGCCAGCCAGAGGCCTTCCTGCAGGGTGTTCACCTGCGGCTCCAGCATCCAGAAGCCGGCGCCGCCAAACAGCATGATGACCAGGCACAACGCCAGCGAGTACCACAGGCCACGGCGCATGAGGTGCAGGCGGCGTTGTCTTGAGCGTTTCATCGTTCGATTCTGGCACGTGCCAGGGGCGACAATGCCCCTCATGCATTCCCCAGAGCCGTCCCACGCCACCCACCCCTACACCGCCCTCACACCCGATGTGGTGCAGGACGCGCTGGGCCACATCGGCCTGTGGGGCGACGGCCGCCTGGCCGCGCTCAACAGCTTTGAAAACCGGGTCTACCAGGTCCACCTCGAATCGCCGTTCGGCGGCCACGCCCAGGTGGTGGCCAAGTTCTACCGCCCCGGGCGCTGGAGCGACGCCCAGATCGCCGAAGAACACGCCTTCGCGGCCGAGCTGGTGGCGGCCGAAATTCCGGCCGTGCCGCCGCTGGCGGTGAACGGACAGACGCTGCACCACTTCGGCGGGTTCGCGTTTGCCGTGAGCCCCCGCCGCGGTGGGCGGCGGCCCGAGCTGGACGACTTCGAGGTGCTGGAGTGGATCGGCCGTTTTCTGGCGCGCATCCACACGGTGGGCGCGGCGCGGCCCTTTGTGGCCCGCCCGGCGCTGGACGTGGCCGGCTTCGGCCACGAGCCGCGCGACTGGCTGCTCGAACACCGCATGGTCTCGCCCGAGGTGCAGACCGCCTGGTCCGCCGCGCTGGCCGAAGCGCTGGCGCTGATCGACGCCCACCCGGTGTTGCGCGCCCAGGCGCCGGCCGACGAAGACGGCATCCGGCGCATCCGCCTGCACGGGGACTGCCACCCCGGCAACATCCTCTGGACGCCCAAGGGCCAGCCCGGCGCCGGCCCGCATTTTGTGGACCTGGACGATGCGCGCACCGGCCCGGCGGTGCAGGACCTCTGGATGCTGCTCTCTGGCGACCGGCGCCAGCAGAACCAGCAGCTCGGCGCGCTGATCGACGGCTACGAGCAGTTTCGCCCTTTCGACCGGCGCGAGCTGGCGCTGATCGAGCCCCTGCGCACCCTGCGCCTGATCCACTACAGCGCCTGGATCGCGCGGCGCTGGGAAGACCCGGCCTTCCCGATCAACTTCCCCTGGTTCGGCAGCCGCGACTACTGGCAGG
>NZ_JADMKB010000162.1 GCF_018780075.1 Hydrogenophaga sp. | reverse complement strand
ACGTGATGGTGATCCGCAACGGCTGGTTCAGCTACCGCTGGACGCAGATCTTCGACATGGGGGCCATCCCCGCCAGCCACACCGTGATGAAGGCCTGCCGCATCGCTGAAGGTTCGCAGGCCGCCTGGGCGCCCGCGCCCATCGAGGACGTGAAAGCCGCCATCGCGGCAGAAAAGCCGGCGCTGGTGTTCGCGCCGCACGTGGAAACCGCCGCCGGCATGATCCTGCCCGACGACTACCTGAGCGCCGTGGCCGACGCGGTGCACGCCGTGGGCGGCCTGATGGTGCTGGACTGCATCGCCTCGGGTGCGATGTGGGTGGACATGAAAGCAACCGGCGTGGACATCCTGATCTCGGCGCCTCAGAAAGGCTGGAGCAGCTCGCCCTGCTGCGCCATGGTGATGCTGAGCGAACGCGCCCGCCAGGCCATCGACAGCACCCAGAGCACCACCTTCGCCATGGACCTGAAGAAGTGGCTGCAGATCATGGAAACCTACGAAGGCGGTGGTCACGCATACCACACCACCTTGCCCACAGACGCGCTGCTGCGCCTGCGCGACACGATGAAGGAAACCGAGGCCTACGGCTTCGCCAAAGTGCGCGACGAACAGGTGGCGCTGGGCCAGGCGGTGCGCGGCCTGCTGGAGCAACACGGTTTCCCCAGCGTCTCGGCGCCGGGTTTCCAGGCGCCGGGCGTGGTGGTGAGCTACACCACCGACCCCGACATCCAGAACAGCAAGAAATTCCTCGCTGCAGGTCTGCAGACCGCGGCGGGTGTGCCGCTGCAGTGCGACGAACCGGCCGATTTCCGCAGCTTCCGCATCGGCCTCTTCGGCCTGGACAAGTGGCACGACGTGCCGGGCACCCTGGCGCACCTGGACCGCGCCCTTCGGGATGTAAGCCCAAAGATATAATTCGACCGCTTTCCACCAGGAAAAGGAGCCCAGCAATGGGCTCCTTTTTTCTTGTGCACCGCTCGTCAAAGCGGGTGAAGGCATTCAACTTTTTTTGTTTTCAGGGAGTTTTCCATGCAACCCATGATGAAGCTGATCGCGCTCGGCGCGATGGCAATGATGACCTGTGCCGTGTCGGCCCAGACCGTGCAAAAGAAGGCCGCCTCGGGCGTGGCCAAGGCCGAGACCTATGTGGACAAGGGCGTGAAGTCGCAAGGCCTCACGGACAACGTCTACGGCGAACTGGGCCTGGGCCTGATGAGCTACAAGATCGCCCGTTACGGCATCTCGGGCCGCCCCATGATGTTGCGCGCCGTCGCCGGCTACGACTACGACCCGATGCTCGCGATCGAGGCCATGCTGGGCCTGGGTCTGCGAGGCGCCGACGGCGTGGGCTATGGGGTGTATGGCGCCGGGTACAGCGTGAGCGCCGGCACCATGATCGGCGCCTACGCCAAGCCGCGCCTGCGCATCGGCGGCACGACCGAGATCTTCGGCCGGCTGGGCATCGCCAACACGGGTTCCAGCGTGCGCGGCTACACCGGCACCGACGGCGGCGCCAGCCTGTCGTACGGCGTGGGCTTCAAGACCCAGACCGGCTTCTCCTCGTTCGGCAACCGCCCGATCAGCGTCAGCGGCGACTACATGTCCTATTACAGCGGCAACGGTGTGAAATACACCGGCTTCACCGTCGGTGCCGGCATGTCGTTCTGATCCCTGCCCGCAGTCGAAAAAAAGAGGCCACGTAATGTGGCCTTTTTTTCGACTCCAAAGAACAACACCCTGAAAAAGGCACCCTCAAACCATCGTTACAATCAGTATTGGTTTTAAATAAAGCTTAATAAAACCAGCTCCACAACTGCAATTTCACAAGGGATTTGATATGAAAAAAATATTTGTTGTTTCCATGCTGACCTTGGCCGCCCTGTCGGCCCAAGCGCAGTCCATGTATGGCGATGTCGCTTACCAGATGTTTGACGCCGACCTGGCCACCGACCCGGCTGCGGTTCGCGGCATCATTGGATACAAGGTCAACCCGAATCTGGCTGTCGAAGGCATGCTCGGCGTGGGCATTCGCGATGGCAAGGATGCTTCCTTTGCCATCCCAACCAAGGTCAAACTGGATCGTTTGGCAGGCATTTACGCCAAGTCCAGCTTCAAGCTCAATGACGCCTTTGAGCTGTATGGTCGTTTGGGCTATGTCAATTACAAAGTTTCTGCCACTGCTTCGTACGGCGGCTATTCAGCCAAGGTGTCCGATTCCGGCAGCGATGTTTCTTACGGCATTGGCGCCAGCTACTACGTGTCTCCCTCGACGTCCATCAATGTGGATTACATGGATTTCGGTGATCTTGAAGGCGGGCTTGCCGTGGGCGTGAAGTTCTCTTTCTGAGAATCCGCTGGCACTCAAAAAAGGGCACGCAAGTGCCCTTTTTCTTTGGCGGCCGCTGGCCCGATCAGGGCAGCAGAATGGTGCAGCCCGTGGTCTGACGCGCTTCCAGGCTTTCATGCGCGCTCTTCACGTCGGTCAGCGCGAAACGCTGGTCGATGCGGATCTTCACCGCGCCGCTCTGCACCACGGCGAACAGGTCGTCGGCCATGGCCTGCGTGCGCTCGCGGCTGCTGATGTGGGTGAACAGCGTCTGGCGCGTCACGTAGATCGAGCCTTTGGGGCCAAGGATGCCGGGGGCGAACGGCGCCACCGGGCCACTGGCGTTGCCGAAGCTGACCATCAGGCCGAAGGGCCGCAGGCAGTCCAGCGACTTGTCGAAGGTGTCCTTGCCCACCGAGTCGTAGACCACTTTCACGCCCTGGCCACCGGTGATCTCTTTCACGCGGGCGGCGAAGTCTTCGGTTCGGTAGTTGATGGTGAACTCAGCGCCGTGCTCGTGGGCCAGCGCGCACTTCTGATCGGACCCCGCCGTGCCGATCAGGCGCAGGCCCAACGCCTTGGCCCACTGGCAGGCGATCAGGCCCACACCGCCAGCGGCGGCGTGGAACAGCACGAAGTCGCCGGGCTCCAATCCCTCGACCGGCTTGCAGCGCCTGAGCAGGTACTGCGCGGTCAGGCCCTTGAGCATCATGGCCGCGCCGGTCTCGAAACTGATCGCGTCGGGCAACCGGCAGACGTTCATGGCCGGCATCACGCGCACATCGCAGTAGCTGCCGGGTTTGCCCGCCGCGTAGGCCGCGCGGTCGCCCGCCTTGAGGTGCGTCACGCCCTCGCCCACCGCCTCGATCACGCCCGCCCCCTCCATGCCCAAGGCCAGCGGCATGGGGTTGGGATAGAGGCCGGTGCGTTGGTAGACGTCGATGAAATTCAGGCCGATGGCGTGGTGACGGATGCGCACCTCGCCCGGGCCGGGCTCACCCACCTCAACGGTGTCCACCACCAGTTGTTCGGGGCCACCATGGGCGTGGATGCGCACGGCGCGGCTGGTCTGGTTCATGCAGGTCTCCTTGTTTTGAAACAGCCCACATGCTGCCACGAAACCCCTTTGTCGCCTGCGGGGCAGACCGCCATGCCCTGCACCGGCCCGGGGCATGGCGGCGTGGGTACAGTCGCCGCATGACCGCTTCCACCCGCCTCACCCCCGGCACCATCGCCCTGCTGTTGATCCCGCCGCTCCTGTGGGCCGGCAACGCCGTGGTGGGGCGGCTGATGCAGGGCGCCATCCCGCCCATCACCTTCAACTTCCTGCGCTGGGTGCTGGCCGGTGCACTGCTGCTGCCGCTGGCCGCCTGGGTGCTGCGCCCGGGCAGCGGGCTGTGGCCGCAGCGTCGCCGGTTTGTGTTGCTGGGCCTGCTCGGTGTGGGGCTGTACAACGCCCTGCAGTACATGGCCCTGAAAACATCCACGCCGATCAACGTGACCCTGGTCGCGTCCAGCATCCCGATCTGGATGCTGATCCTCGGGCGTGTGTTCTACGGCGTGCCGGTGTCGCGCCGCGCGGTCGTGGGGGCCGCGCTCTCGCTGGCCGGCGTCGCCGTGGTGCTCGCGCGCGGTGATCTGGCGCAGCTGGGCGCGCTGCGGCTGGTCGCCGGCGACGGCTGGATGCTGCTGGCCGCGCTCACCTGGGCCTGGTACAGCTGGCTGCTGGTGCGCCCGCCCGAAGGCGGCTACCCGCCGGACATCAAGGCCGACTGGGCCGCGTTCCTGCTGGCGCAGATCGCGTTCGGCCTGGGCTGGTCGGGTCTGATGACGGCGGGTGAATGGCTGGCCCTTCCGGCCTCGCCGAATGGTCACCTGCAATGGGGTTGGCCCCTGGCGGCGGCCCTGGTCTATGTGGCCATCGGCCCGTCGCTGCTGGCCTACCGCAGCTGGGGCATCGGCGTGGCGCGCGTCGGGCCCACGGTGGCGGGCTTCTTCAACAACCTCACGCCGCTGTTCGCCGCGCTGATGTCGGCCACGCTGCTGGGCGAGCTGCCGCAGCTGTACCACGCGGCGGGGTTTGTGCTGATCGTCGGCGGGATTCTGGTGAGTTCACGACGGTAGCCCCCCACGCCGC
>NZ_JADMKB010000095.1 GCF_018780075.1 Hydrogenophaga sp. | reverse complement strand
CGATCAACGCCAACGGCAGCTACAGCTTCACGCCAGCGGCGAACTACGCTGGTGCGATTCCCGTGGCGACCTACACGGTGAGCGACGGCCAGGGCGGCACAGACACTTCGACCTTGACGCTGGTCATGGCGCCGGTGAATGACGCGCCGGTGGACGGCGACGAGAGCAACACGGTCACGGAAGACACGACGCTGACGGTGATCGATGGTGCCCCTGGTGCGCAGGGCGACCTGCTCAACAACTACAGCGACGTCGAGGGCGGAACGCCCACGATCACGGACTTCACGGTCGATGGAACCACGCTGACGGCAGGCCAGACCGCGAGCATCGCGGGTGTCGGTGATCTCACGATCAACGCCAACGGCAGCTACAGCTTTGCGCCGGTGGCGAACTACGCCGGTGCCATTCCCGTGGCGACCTACACGGTCTCCGACGGCCAGGGCGGCACGGACACTTCGACGCTGACGCTGGTCATGGCTCCGGTGAACGACGCGCCTGTGGCCACGGACAACGTGGAGACGACGACCCAGGACGTTCCCGTGAGCGGCAACGTGATCACGGACAACACCGGTGATGGCGTGGACAGCGACATCGACGGCGGCCCGCTGACGGTCAGTGGCTTCACGGTGGGTGGGGTGGCCGGTGTGGTGGGCACGCCGCAAACCATCCCCAACGTGGGCGTGCTCACCGTCAACACCGACGGCAGTTACACCTTTGATCCGGTGCCCACCTTTGTGGGTGCGGTGCCGGCGGTGCAGTACACGCTGAACGACGGCAACGGTGGCACCGACACGGCCACGCTGAACATCACGGTGGAGCCGCTGAGCGAGACGCCTTCGCTGGTGGGCGACAGCGCGACGACGCAGGAAGACACGCCGGTGACCATCGACGTGCTGAACAACGACTCCCCGGGCAGCGAAGGACCGCTGACGATCACGGAGATCAACGGCCAGCCCATCGCGGTGGGCACGCCCGTGGTGCTGAACGACCCGATCACCGGCCTGCCGTTGGGCGAAGTGAGCCTGAACAACGGCGGCACGCCGGGCGACCCGACCGACGACGTGCTGGTGTTCACGCCAGAGCCAGGTTTCAACGGCCCGGTGGACTTCACCTACACGGTGGAAGACCGTCTGGGCAACGAGCTGGAAGCACCGGTGACGGTGGAGGTGACCCCGGTCAACGAACCCCCGGTGGCTTCTGACGACTCGACCGTCACGCCGGTGAACACGCCCGTGAACATTGACGTGCTGAGCAACGACAGCGATCCCGATGGGGAGCCGCTGACGGTCTCCGAGGTCCAGGGCCAGCCGATCACCGAAGGCGGTGCGGCGGTGCCGGTGCCCAATGGCTCGGTGGCTCTGGTGGGTGGGGTGCTGGTGTTCACGCCGACGACGGGCTACACCGGCCCTGCGGTGTTCGATTACACGGTGGAAGACCCCTCGGGCGAGACCGCCACGGCCACGGTGACGATCACCGTGGGCCAGGCCAACCAGCCGCCGGTGGCTCAACCCGACACCAACGCGACCACCGAAGACGTGCCGCTGAGCGTGACGGCGGCCAACGGTGTGATCCAGAGCGGATTGGCCGCTGGCGGTGTGGACAGCGACCCCAACGGCGACAGCCTGTCGGTGAGCGCGGTGGCTGGTGTCGCACCCGGAACGGTGGGCCAGCCGGTGCTGGGCACCCACGGCACGCTGGTGCTCAATGCCGACGGCAGCTACAGCTACACCCCGACGGCGGCGGCACAGGCGCTGGCCGAAAGTCAGGTGGTGACGGACGAGTTCGCGTACACGGTGACCGACCCGAGCGGCCAGACGGCGGTCGCGACGCTGACGATCACGGTCACGGGCGTGAACGACGCTCCGGTGGCCGAAGACAACAGCGCCATCACGGCGCCGGACACGACGGTGAGCGGCAACCTGCTGACCGACGACGGCAACGGACCGACCGCGGGCGGCGTGGACAGCGACCCGGATGGCGACACGCTGACGGTCAGCGGCTTCACGGTCGACGGCGTGCCTGGCGTGCTGGGCACACCGGTGAACATCCCCAACGTGGGCTTGCTCACGGTCAATGGCAATGGCAGCTACACCTTCGACCCGGTGCCCGGGTTCGAGGGCGCGATCCCGCCGGTGACCTACACCGTCAGCGACGGAGAAGGCGGGAGCGACACGGCGGCCCTGAACATCCTCGTGGACGCGGCCAACGATCCGCCCGTGGCCCAGAACGACAACGTGCGGGGTCTGGAAGACCAGCCGGTGACCTTCAACCCGCTGACCAACGACAGCGATCCGGAAGGCCAGCCGCTGACGATCACCGAGATCAACGGCAGCCCGGTCGTGCCGGGCACACCGGTGGTGATCACCAACCCGGGCGGAACGCCGGTGGGCACCCTGGTGCTCAACCCGGACGGGACACTCACGTTCACGCCGAATCCGAACTACAACACCACGACGCCGGTCCCGATCGACTACACCATCGCCGACCCGGACGGTCTGACCTCCACGGCCACGATCAACATCCTGATCGACCCGGTGAACGACGCGCCGGTGGCGACGGACAACGGTCCGGTGGCGACCGCACCGAACACGCCGGTGACCGGCAACGTCATCACCGGCAACACCGGCGCGGGCGTGGACAGCGACCTGGACGGCGATGCCCTGTCGGTCACGCAGTTCGCGGTGGACAGCAATGGCGACGGGACGCCCGAGACCTTCGCGGCCGGTGTGCCCGCCACGATCACGCAGACCGACGGGACCCCGGTGGGCACCCTGGTGATCGCTGCGAATGGCTCGTACACCTTCACGCCGGCGCCCGACTACAAAGGACCGGTGCCGAGCGCGACCTACACCCTGAGCGACGGCAGCCTGACAGACACGGCGGTCCTGAGCTTCACCGACGTGCCCAATGCGCCGCCGGTGGCCACGAACGACGGCCCGGTTCCCACCAGCGTGGACACGCCGGTCTCCGGCAACGTGTTGCCGAACGACGTCGATCCGAACGGTGACCCGCTGACGGTGACCGGGTTCACCGTGTCCGGTGTGCCGGGGACGTTCGCCGCCGGTGAGACGGCGGTGATCCCGGGCGTGGGCACGCTGCTGATCAACGCCGACGGTGGGTACACGTTCACGCCGGTGGCGGGCTACACCGGTCCGGTGCCGAGTGCGACCTATACCGTCACCGATGGCACGTCCTCCTCGTCGGCGGTCCTGAGCTTTGCCAGCATTCCGACAGAGCCGGTGGCGCCCCCACCGCCGCCGCCGCCCGCACCCCAGCCGGCGCCGCCACCGCCCGCACCCGCGCCGGCACCGCAGCCCGCCGAGCCGAACCAGCCGTCGTGGAGCGCACCGGTGACCGAGGCGCCCGCCGCACCGGGCCTGCCGCCCGTCGTCAACAGCGCGCTTCACGTGCTGTTCGCGGTGGGTGGCGCCAGCGCCGAACGGGGCCTGTTCGCGTCGCCGGTGGGCGGCACACAGGCGGGCGAGCCCCTGATGGGCGAGGCCCTGGCCCAGGTGCCGGACAGCTTGCTGTTCGACAGCAGCACCCGTGGTGCGGATCAGGGCCTGATCCGGGAGCGCGCCTTCGGCGAAATGCAGGCCTTCCAGCCGGCGTTGTACGTGCAGAGCGCGGTGCGTCACCAGCCCATCACGACCGATCCGAGCCTGTGGGTTCAGCACGCGGTGCGTTCTTCGCAGCTGGAATCACAGCTTCGCGCGGGCGCGGCCATCGCCAACAACTCGGCCACCCCGGGCTACAGCACGCTGATCGATCCCTTTGCGCTGGGTGCGCCGAAACCCGAAGGCTCTCCTGTGACGGTGGCCGACGCCGACGCACCGGAAGCACGCCAGGAAGCGGTGGCCCCCGCCGCCGTTCCCCCTGAAACCCAGGAGCGCGCGGTCAAGAACACGGTCGATCCTGCCGAAAAACCTGTGGTGAAGCCCCGCGCTGCGGTCGGCCTGCGGTCCCAGCTTGAGCGTTTCGCCAAGGACAGGGGCCAGAGCGCGCGCCCGGTCACCCGCACATCCGTCTCCAGCTGAACCCATTTAAAGAGAACTTGAACATGAGCAAACAAGAAAACACCTTCTCCGGCGTCGTCCGTGCGCTGCCGCGCACGCTGGTGGCACTGGCGGCGGCCGCCGTGGTGACGGGTTGCAGCGTCACCCCCCAAGCCGTCACGCAAGACCAGGTGCGCGACCGGGTGAAGGCCGACACGGCCCGCATGTACGTCGATCAGGCGCCGATCAATGCGCCGATCAGCATGGAAGAGGCGGTGGCCCGCGCGCTGAAATACAACCTGGACTACCGCCTGAAGAAGATGGAGTCGGCGCTGGCGCAGGGCCTGACCGATTACGCCAGTTACGACATGCTGCCCCAGATGGTGGCCTCCGCCGGTTACCGCAGCCGCAACAACGACTCGGGTGGCGTGAGCAAGGGCATCGTGGACGGTGAGATTTCCGACCGCGCGACCACCTCCGACGAGCGCAGCCGCTCGACACGGGGCATCGAGTTCTCCTGGAACGTGCTGGACTTCGGGGTCTCGTACTACCGGGCCCGCCAGCAGGGCGACCAGTTCCTGATCGCCGAAGAGCGCCGCCGCAAGGTGGTGCAGAACCTGCTGCAGGACGTGCGCGCCGCCTACTGGCGCGCCCTGGGGGCGCAGCGCCTCAATGCCCAGGCCGACGACATCCTGCAGCGCGCCTCGCTCGCCCTGAGCCGTTCGCGCGAAGCCGAGACCCAGAAAATCATTCCCCCGGGCCTGGCCCTGGCCTACCAGCGCGCCTTGCTGGACGCCACGACGCTGCTGAACCAGCGCCGCCAGGACCTGGAATTCGCGAAGCGCGAACTCGCGGCCTTGATGAACGTGCCCCCGGGCCTGGATTTCAAAGTGGCGGAAGCCAATGAAACCGCGCTGCCGGCCGCGCCGCGCGACGTGACCAAGCTGGAAGACATGGCGCTGCTGCAGCGCCCCGAGTTGCGCGAGGAAGACCTCCGCAAACGCATCACGGCCGCGGAAGCCAACAAGCAGATGCTGTCGATCCTGCCCGGCATCACGCTCACCTACGGCCGTCAGCGCGATTCGAACGCCTTCCTCTACAACAACAGCTGGTCCGAAGGTGGTGCCAGCCTGGCCTGGAACCTGATGCGCCTGGTGTCCATTCCGGCCATGAAGGACGCGCAGAAATACCAGGAGCAGACCGACGAAGCCCGCCGCATGGCGCTGTCCATGGCCATCCTGACGCAGACGCGTGTGAGCGCCGAGCGTTACCGCATGGCCCTGGAAGACTTCCGTCTGGCCGATCAGGCGTCGCAGGTGGACACCCGTCTCGCCGCGTTCACCAAAGCGTCGGTCACGGCCAAGCTCGACAGCGAACTGGAAGCGATCCGCACCCAGGCCCGTGCCGTGCTGGGCCAGTACCAGCGCGCCAACGCGTACGCCAACGCCCACATTGCGTTCGGACGTCTCTACAACACGCTGGGTTTTGACCCGATTGCCGACGACTTCGAGGCCAACGATCTGCCCCAGCTGACCGGGCGTGTGAAGGCCCACCTGCAGGCCGCCGAGAAAGACGCCTTTGCGCTGTCGTCCAACCTGTTCGGCCGCGCGGCGTCCGTCCATGTGAACCTGGCCGGCATTGCTGACCCGGTGCAGCAGGTGCGCATGAAGGCCCTGGTGACCGAGCTGCTGGGCCGCCATCAGATCACCACCGACGCCAAGGGCGGTGTGCCGCTGAACCTGGAGTTCCAGTCCGCCGAAGCCCACGGCGTTGAAAAAGCCTCCTGGACCCTGAAAGTGACCGACGAGGCGGGCCAGGCGCAGCAAGCCCGTTTTGCGACTACCATCCCGGCCAATGCCCGTGCATCGGTCTATGAGTCCAGCCTGATGGCGGCCCTCAATGCCAATCTTGGCGACATCAAATCCTGGCTGAATGTTGACTGATATGTCCTGCAAATCCCTCTGGCGCGCCACCGGCGCGGTGCTGTGTCTGGGTGCCCTTTCCTTCACGGTGTCCGCCCAGACCACCGCGGCCGGTGCGGCCAAGGCGCCCGCCGCGCCCGTGGCCAGCGCCGCCGCCGAATCCGTCCGGGTGTTGGTGCTGCCGGCAGGGGAAACGATCCTCGCCAGTCCGGTGCCGGGCCGCATCGCCCAGCTGCATGTCGGTCTCGGCGTGCCCTTCAAGCAGGGCTCGGTGCTGGTGTCCATGGACTGCGACGAGCCGCGGGCCCGGCTGGCCATGTCCAACGCCGATCAGGCCGCCGCCACCGACCAGTACGAAGCGAAGCTGCGCATGCAGGGCCTGGAACAGGCCAGCGATGTGGAGGTGGCGCTCGCCGCCGCCGCCGTGGCCAAGGCCAAGGCCCAGGTGAGCCTGTACCAGTTCCAGATCTCGCAGTGCTCGATCCGCGCGCCCTGGGACGGCCGCACCGCCAAGCTGCACGTGCGCAGCCACATGACCGTGTCGGCGGGGCAGCCCCTGCTCGATCTGGTGCGCAGTGGTCTGCTGCTGATGAAGCTCAATGTGCCGTCGCGCTGGATTTCAACCCTGAAGATGGGGCACGTGTTCGATGTGACCATCGACGAAACCGGCCAGACCTACCCCGCCAAGGTGCACCGCATCAACGGCCGGGTCGATCCTGTGAGCCAGACCATCGAGCTGGAAGCGTCCATGATGAAGTCCCATCCGGACCTGTTGCCCGGCATGAGCGGGGTGGCGAAGTTTTCCGGCATGCGGTGAGCGAGTGACATGAGCGATCCCTCGGATCTGGGCGTTCTGCTGCAGATCGAAGCCCGGGCCCTGGAAGCCCACGCGCTGCCTGCGCTGCGCTTCACCATCGTCAACGAGACCCACGCGCTCACGCCGTACCGGCAGGCGGCAATGTTCGAGCTGGAGGGGGCGCGCTTCCGGCTGACGGCCGCGTCCGGCCTGGTGAGCGTGGCCAACGATTCGCCGTTCGCGGTGTGGCTGAGCGAGTTCGCGCAGCGCTTCCCCCGCGACGGCGCCGTGCACCGCCTGGATTTTGCCGACGCATCGCCCGCCGATGCCGAGGGTTGGGGCGAGTGGTTGCCCGAGCACCTGCTGCTGGTGCCGCTGCGCGACCGGCAGGGGGCCTTGCAGGCGATGGTGGTGTACGCCGCCGAGCAGCCCTGGGACGACGCGGCGCTCGATCTGCTGGCCCGTTTGCATGCCACCTACGGCTATTGTTTTGCGGCCATGCGGCAGAGCTCGCAGCGCCGCTGGGGCGGTGTGCGTGGCCTCTTCAAGAAGCGCAACCGCTGGCTGATCGGTACGGCGCTGCTCTTGAGCCTGCTGATTCCCGTCCGCCTTTCGGTGCTGGCGCCGGCGGAAGTGATCGCGCTCAACGCGATGACCGTGTCGGCGCCGCAGGACGGCGTGGTGGGTTCGTTTGCGGTCGCGCCCAACGCGCGGGTCAAGGCCGGGGACGTTCTGTTTTCACTCGACGACTCAGCCCTGCTGAACCGCCTCGCGGTGGCGCGCAAATCGCTGGAGGTGGCGCAGGCCGACGCCCACATCGCGCAGCAGCGGGCCTTTGACGACCTCAAGAGCAAGGCCGACGTGGCCGTGGCGCTGGGCCGGGTGCGCGAGAAAGAGGCCGAGCTGGTGGCGGTCGAAACCCAGGCGCAGCGGGTGGAGGTGCGCGCCGAGCGCGATGGCATCGCCATCTTTGCCGACACCAACGACTGGCTCGGCCGCCCCGTGATGACGGGCGAGCGCGTGATGCAGCTCGCCAAGCCCGAAGACGGCGGCATCCAGGTCTGGCTCGCGGTCGCCGATGCGATCAACCTGGAACTGGACGCGCCGGTGCGGCTGTTCCTGCACACCGAACCGCTGAGCCCCCGCTCCGGACGCCTGATCGAAGCGAGCTACCAGTCGTCGCTGAGCCCCGAAGGCGTGGCCGCCTACAAGCTGCGGGCCCGGTTTGACGAGGGCAGCGAACTGCCCCGCATCGGGTTGCGCGGCACGGCCCGCATCTCGGGCGAGTGGGTCCTGTTGGGCTACTACCTGTTCCGGCGCCCGATCGCGCACCTGCGGGAGTGGAGCGGGCTGTGAGTGACGGCACCTCGGTCGACATGACAGGGGCCATTCGCCTGAAGGCACCGCCTCGAAAAGCGCCGCCCCGCAAGGTGCCGCTGCCCCCCATCCGCGACGAGCTGATCCTGTTCGCCGCGGCGCCCAACGAAGACGGCACGCCCGCCTGGATGATCCAGGACCCGGTGACCAACCGGTTTTACCGGATCGGCTGGATCGATTTTGAGTTGCTGGTCCACTGGGCCGACAACGACGTGGCGTCGCTGGTGCGCTCGGTCAACGAACAGACGCCGCTCAACGTCACGGTCGACGACGTTCGCCAGCTCACCAAGTTCCTCGCCGACAACCAGCTGCTCCGGCTCAACAACAAGGCCGATGTGGCCAAGGCGATGGCGCGTGCGGAGGGCATGAAGCGTTCGTTCTTCGAGTGGCTGCTGCACAACTACCTGTTCTTCCGTCTGCCCCTGGTGCGGCCCCAGCGCTGGCTGGCGGCGCTGCAGCCCTTCCTGGCCCGCATCCACATGCCGCTGGTGGCGGGCGTGATCGGCGTGATCACCCTGGTGGGGATGTACCTCGTGTCGCGCCAGTGGGACGTGTTCACCCATACCCTGGTGGACAACATGACCCTGTCGGGGATGTTGGGCTACGGCGCCGCCTTGCTGTTTGCCAAGACGCTGCACGAACTCGGGCACGCCCTGGTGGCCACGCGCTACGGCGTGCGGGTGGCCCACATGGGGGTCGCGTTCCTGGTGCTGCTGCCCATGCTCTACACCGACACGGGCGAGAGCTGGCGTCTGAAAGATTCGAGGCAGCGCCTGGCGATCGCCGCCGCCGGCATTTCGGTGGAGCTGGCGCTGGCGGGCATCGCCACGCTGGTCTGGACGCTGGCGCCCGACGGCGCGTTCCGCAACGGCATGTTCTTCCTGGCCACCACGAGCTGGGTGCTGACGCTGGCGATCAACGCCAGCCCGTTCATGCGCTTCGATGGCTATTTCATCGCCAGCGACCTGATGGACCTGCCCAACCTGCACGAGCGCTCCAGCGGCCTGGCCCGCACCTGGATGCGGCGCTCCCTGCTGGGGTTCGATGAGAAGTGGCCCGAACATTTCCCCTTGCCCAAGCGGCGCGCGCTGATCGGCTTCGCGCTGTTCACCTGGCTGTACCGGCTCACCGTGTTCATCGGCATCGCGTTGCTGGTGTATTACTTCTTCTTCAAATTGCTCGGCATCCTGTTGATGATGCTGGAGCTGGTGTGGTTCATCGGAAAGCCGGTCATGAAAGAACTCGAAGTCTGGAAAAAGCGGCGCGCCGAGATCAGCACGCCGCGGCGTTGGTGGCTGGCCGCCTTTGCGCTGCTGGCCGTGGGCGTGCTGGTGTTTCCGTTCAGCAGCCGCGTCTCGGGCTACGGCTGGTTCCACGCCCAGAACCAGCAGCTGATCCACGCGCCCTTTGCGGCGCAGATCGTGTCGGTGCCCACGCAGCGCCAGTTCAAGACCGGCGACGTGCTGTTCGTGCTGGAGTCGTCCATGCTCAGCATCGCCCAGGACAAGTCGCGCCAGATGGCCCAGGCCAGGGACAGCCAGATCGCCGGCCTGCTCGGCCTGCCCGATGGCGAAGCGCAGCGCCAGACGCTCAATTCGCAGAAGGCCTATTTCGAGGCCGAAGAGAAGATGAGCGTGGACGAGCTGGCGCGGCTCACGCTGCGGGCGCCCTTCGACGGCGAGCTGCACGATGTGGACCACGGGCTGGCGCCCGGCGTCTGGGTCAAGCCGCGCGAGCCCCTGGCCATCCTGGTGGACCGCAAGGCCTGGGTCATCGAGGCCTTCATCGCCGAGGCCGACCTCGACCGGGTGGCCGTGGGGCAGGCGGTGCGCGCGCGGTTGTTGTCCGATCCCATGGCCTGGACCGGCGGGCACATCGAGGCGATCGACGTCTCGCGCACGCTGGCGCTGCCCAGTCCCATGCTCGACGCCACCAACGGCGGCCCCATCGCCACCGTGACCGAGGCGGCCCGCGAAGGCAAGGAGCGCAGCCAGGTCGTGCGCGACGCGTTGTTCCGCGTGCGCATCGCGCTGGATCAACCCTTGCCCACGAACCAGGTGTCCACCGTGAGGGTGAGCATCGAGGGCAAGACCGAATCGATCGCGTCGAAGGCCTTCCGGCAGATGGCGTCGATCTTCATCCGCGAAAGTGGGTTCTAGAGGCTAAAGGCCCCCAAGCGTCTTCCCGCCTTCGGCGTGAATCCGGGGCTCCGCCGCTGCGCGCTCACACGCCACCCCTCTGCGGTCGTTCTCCCGTGCGATCATTGAGCGCATGAGCATTCTGCGCATCGCGACGTACAACATCCACAAGGGCGTTCAGGGCCTGGGGCCGGCGCGCCGGCTGGAAATCCACAACCTGGCCCACGCGGTCGAGCAGTTCGACGCCGACATCGTCTGCCTCCAGGAGGTGCGCCGGCACCACCGCAAGCTGGAAAAACACTTCACCCGCTGGCCCGATCTGGACCAGGCCGGCTACCTGTCGCCCGAGGGCTACGAGTCGGTCTACCGCACCAACGCGGTGACGCGCCACGGCGAGCACGGCAACGCCCTGCTGTCGCGCTGGCCGGTGCTGGACACGCGCCATTCCGACGTGTCCGACCACCGCTTCGAGCAGCGTGGCCTGCTGCACGTGCAGCTGCTGATCGAGGGGAAAGAGGTGCACGTGGTGGTGGTCCACTTCGGGCTGATCCACGCCAGCCGCGAGCGGCAGGTGGAGCGGCTCGGCCGTTACATCGCGAGCGACGTGCCGCCCGGCGCGCCCCTCATCGTGGCGGGCGACTTCAACGACTGGGGTGCCCAGCTGCTCAAGCCCATGGCGGCGCTGGACCTGCGCACCTTCGACGGCATCCGCCTGCCCACCTACCCGTCGCGCCTGCCGCTGCTGCACATGGACCGCATCTACGCGCGCGGGCTGCATCCCGTCAGCGCGCACGTGCCGCACGGGCGCGCCTGGTCGCGCATGTCCGACCACCTGCCCCTGATCGCCGAGCTGGAGCTGTGACACCCGCCGCCGATCCCCCTGAGCGCACCGGGCCGTCCGTTCCACGACCGGGTCACCAGCTGCTGTTGCTGGAAGGGGGCACGGCGCTGTTTCCCGCGCTGGTGGAGGCGATGGACGCCGCGCGCCGGGTGATCCAGCTGGAGACCTACATCTTCGAATTCGCCGGTTCGGCGCTCAGCGTGGCCGAGGCCCTGGAGCGGGCGGCCCGGCGCGGCGTGCTGGTGCGGCTGGTGATCGATGGCGTCGGGACGCCGAAGGTGCCGCCGGAATGGCAGGAGCGGTTTGTGAAAGCGGGGGTGCGCTGGCGGGTCTACGCACCGCTGGGCCGCCTGGGTCTGCTGATCCCGAGCCGCTGGCGCCGGCTGCACCGCAAGCTCTGCGTGGTGGATGGCACCGTCGGCTTCTGTGGCGGCATCAACATCATCGACGATTGTGACGACGTGGCGCTGGGCCGCCTGAAGGTGCCGCGGCTGGACTTCTCGCTGCGGGTGGCCGGCCCCCTGGTGGACGACATGGTCGACACCATGGAGCAGCTCTGGTGGCGCCTGCAGGCGGTGCGCCGGGCCCGTCAGCGGGAGTTCAAGGCGGCCTGGGATGCCCTGCGCGAAACCCTGCCCGTGGGTGACTTCTCGCGCCTGCTCAAGAAGATCGAGGTTTTCACCGGCCTCGCGTCCCGCGGCAAACCGGACGCCGAGGACAGCGAGGTGGCCCCGTTTCCCGACGGACCGGTGGGCGTGAACGACGCGCGCGCCGCGCTGCTGCTGCGCGACAACGTCAGTCACCGGCACGACATCGAGCGCGCCTACCTCAAGGCGCTGGGCGCGGCCCGCCACGACATCGTGATCGCCAACGCCTATTTCATTCCCGGCCGCCGCCTGCGCCGCGCGCTCACCATGGCCACCGCGCGCGGCGTGCGCGTGCGCCTGCTGCTGCAGGGGCGCTACGAAAACTTCTTCCAGTACCGCTCCGCCCGGCCGGTGTACCAGGAGCTGCTGGACGCGGGCATCGACATCCGCGAGTACGCGCCCAGCGCGCTGCACGCCAAGGTGGCGGTGGTGGACCGCGCCTGGGCGACGGTGGGCTCGACCAACCTCGACCCGCTCTCGCTGCTGCTGGCGCGCGAGGCCAACGTCATGACCACCGACCGGCGCTTTGCCGAGTTGCTGCACCAGCGGCTGGACGCCTTGGTCGAGCACGCCGGGCAAAAGCTCGACGCCGCGTCGCTCGGTCGGCGCCCCTGGTACCAGCGGGCGCTGGACCGCTTTGCTTTCGGGGTCATGCGGATGCTGCTGTTCGTGACGGGGCACCGGTATTGAGGTGGCCCACCCCCGCCGCGCTGCGCGCCCCCCTCAAGGGGGCAACGCTGGCGGCCCGGCAAAGCCGGTTCCGCGGCGTTCTGGGTTGGGGCACTTCGCGTCGGAGAAGGCTTTCTGACAGGCACCCCGTGTGCGGCCAAGACCCCTGGCCGGCGCCTGGTATTTGGGGCTTTGGGGGCCGGTGTTAGCATGCCTGATGCTCATGAAAACCGAACCTGACATGACCCCTGCCACCCCTTCTGACGATGACCAGGGCGTGCCCATGTCCGTCAAGATCCGCGAGCGCGTCCAGGCCGCCCGCCGCCGTTTCCACTCCAACGACAACATCGCCGAGTTCATCCAGCCCGGTGAGCTGGACAAGCTGCTGGAGGAGGTCACGGTCAAGATGCAGGGCGTGCTCGACAGCATGGTGATCGACACGGAGAACGACCACAACACCGGCGACACCGCGCGCCGCGTGGCCAAGATGTACCTGAAAGAGGTGTTCAACGGCCGCTACGTCAAGGGCCCGGCCGTCACCGAGTTCCCCAACGCCGAGCACCTCAACGAGCTCATGATCGTCGGCCCGATCACCGTGCGCAGCGCCTGCAGCCACCACTTCTGTCCGGTCATCGGCAAGATCTGGATCGGCGTCATGCCCAACGAGCACACCAACGTGATCGGCCTGTCCAAGTACGCGCGCCTGGCCGAGTGGATCATGGGCCGCCCGCAGATCCAGGAAGAGGCCGTGGTGCAGCTGGCCGACCTGATCCAGGAGAAGACGCAGCCCGACGGCCTGGCCATCGTCATGGAGGCCAGCCACTACTGCATGGCCTGGCGTGGCGTGAAGGACATGGACAGCAAGATGATCAATTCGGTCATGCGCGGCGTGTTCCTGAAAGACCCGAACCTGCGCCGCGAATTCCTCTCCCTCATTCCCCGCAAATCCTGAGAACTCCACCATGCTGGTCCGTCTGCTTTACGTCAGCCGAGCGATCGACAAAGATTGCTCCAAGGCCATCGAGTCCATCCTCGAAACCTCCCGTTCGCACAACATGGGCAACGGCATCACCGGCGTGCTGTGTTACGGCGGTGGGGTGTTTCTCCAGGCCATCGAGGGCGGCCGCACCGCGGTCAACACGCTCTACAACCACATCGCGGCCGACCAGCGCCACACCGACGTGGTGCTGCTGCACTACGAAGAAATCACCGAGCGTCGTTTCGGTGGCTGGACCATGGGGCAGGTCAACCTCTCCAAGCTCAACACCTCCATCGTGCTCAAGTACTCCGAGCGTCCCGAGTTCGACCCGTATGGCGTGTCGGGCAAGGTCTCGCTGGCCCTGCTGGAAGAGCTGATGGCCACCGCCTCGATCATCGGCCGCGCCTGAGGCCGCTCCGTTCCGCAACCGCAGTGACCCCTGGCCGGGCACTGCGGTTTTTTCTTTGCTGCTCCCACCGTGTCACCCACCGCTTTTGCCCTCATCGTGCTCGCCGGCCTGATCCACGCCGGCTGGAACATCGTGGCCAAGAAGGCCGGTGGCGACGCGCGTTTCGCTTTCTTCACCGCCTTCATCATGATGGGCCTCTGGGCGCCGCTGGGCTGGTGGCTGGGGCGCGGCGTGGTGGCGAACTGGGGCACGGTCGAGTGGTCGCTGGTGGTGGCCTCCGGCGTGCTGCACGTCTTCTATTACGTGATCCTGCTGCGCGGCTACCGCAAGGCCGACCTGACCGTGGTCTACCCGCTGGCGCGCGGCTCGGGCCCGCTGCTGTCCTCGCTGATCGCCATCGTGTTCCTCGGCGAGCGCATCTCGGCGCTGGGCGTGGCCGGCATCGCGGGCGTGGTGGGTGGCGTGTTCCTGATCGCGGGCGGCCCCGGCCTGCTGCGCGCGGCGCGCGACCCGGCCGCGCGGCAGCGGGTGCACAAAGGCATGTTCTATGGCGTGCTCACCGGCGCCTTCATCGCCGCCTACACGGTGGTCGATGGCTATGCGGTGCGCTGGGTGCTGATGTCGCCCATCCTCGTGGACTACATGGGCAACTTCGTGCGCGTGGCGCTGCTCGCGCCCAGCGTGCTGCGCGACCGTGCCACCGCCTGGCGGCTCTGGCAGCAGCAATGGCGCCACGCGCTGATGGTCGCGGCGTTCAGCCCGGTGGCCTATGTGCTGGTGCTCTACGCGATGCAGGAGGCGCCGCTGTCGCACGTGGCGCCCGCGCGCGAGGTGTCGATGCTGTTCGCCGCGCTGCTGGGCGGGCATTTGCTGGGTGAGGGCGAACGCGGCTCCCGCGTGCTGGGAGCGCTGTGCATCGCGGGCGGTGTGGTGGCCCTGGGCCTGGGGTGAGCGCAATGACCTCCCCACACACCACCTTGCTGGGCTGTGACTTCACCAGCGCACCCTCACGCCGCAAACCCGTCACGCTCGCCGTCGGCCACCACGACCGCGGTCGGGTGCTGCTCGATGCCCTGGAAACCTTCGACACGCTGGACGGCTGGCAGGCGCGGCTGGCGCAGGCCACCGACGGTGGCTGGGTCGGCGGCTTCGACCTGCCCTTCGGCCTGCCCCGCGAGCTGGTGCAGACGCTGGGCTGGCCCACCGACTGGCGGCCCTGCATGCAGCACTACGCCAGCCTGTCGCGCGAGCAGATCCGCGACACCTTTGCCGCGTTCTGCGACGCCCGGCCGGTCGGGGGCAAGTTCGCGCACCGCGCCACCGACGGCCCGGCGGGCTCCAGCCCGAGCATGAAGTGGGTCAACCCGCCGGTGGCCTTCATGCTGCACGCGGGGGTGCCCCGCTTGATCGAGGCGGGCGTCACGCTGCCCGGCCTGCACGACGGTGACCCACGTCGCGTCGCGCTCGAGGCCTACCCTGGCCTGCTGGCGCGCAGCGTTCTGGGCCCCACCAGCTACAAGAGCGACGACAAGGCCAAGCAGACGCCCGAGCGGCTGATCGCCCGCAAGACGCTGGTCAACGCACTGGAAAACGGGCTGGCGCCGCTGCTGCAGGCGGCCGGCCTGCGCCTCAAACTCAGCCACGCGCAGCGCGACGCGCTGGCCGACGACGCCAGCGGCGACCGGCTCGACGCCGTGCTCTGCCTGCTGCAGGCCGCCTGGGCGCAACGGCAGCACGAGGCGGGTCATCCTCGCCACGGCCTGCCCGAGTTCGACCCGCTCGAAGGCTGGATCGTCAGCGCCTGAACGCGAACACCCCCCGCGCCGCTTCGCGTCACCCCCCTCTAGGGGGGCGGCACTGGCCGTCTGGCGGAGCCAGCCCGGCGGTGCCCTTGGGTTGGACCGCTCGCTGGCCGTCTGGTGGAGCAGCCCGGCGGTGCCCTGGGCGGAGCCGTTTCATGCGCCGTGACCTCGCTGAGCCAGGGGCTTTCAGCCCCGCAACGGGTATCCTTGCACCCCATGAAAACGCCCGAATCCCCCGCTTTGCCCGCTGAGCTGCGCTTCGCTTTCGTCGAAGCCTCGTGGCACGCCGACATCGTCCACCAGGCGCGTGACGCCTTCTTTGCCCGCATGGCCGAAGGCGGCGTCGGCCCCGAGCGCATCGACGTGTTCGACGTGCCCGGCGCGTTCGAAATCCCCTTGCACGCCCAGCGCCTGGCGCGCTCGGGCCGCTACGCCGCCATCGTGGGCAGCGCGCTGGTGGTGGATGACGGCATTTACCGTTTCGATTTCCTCTCGCAGACCGTGCTGCAGGCGCTGATGGACGTTCAGCTCGACACCGGCGTGCCCCTGATCTCGGCCGTGCTCACACCCCACCATTTCCACGAACACGCCGAACACCGCAAGTACTTCCAGCGCCACTTTGCGGTCAAGGGCACCGAGGCCGCCGAGGCCTGCCTGCAGACCGTGGCCGGGCTGCATCGGCTCGGTGCCTTGTTGTCTTCCTGAACGGGCCGCGACATGAAGAACAGGTCTCTGTGTGTGCTGGGTCTGGGCCTGCTGGCCCAGACCGTGTGGGCCGCCGACATCTGCGAACCGCTGCGCGAGCAGATCGAGGTTCAGATCGCCGGCACCGGCGCCACCGGCTTTGCGGTGATCGTCGTCGACGCGAACGCGGAAGTGGCCGGCAAGGTGGTCGGCACCTGCGCCATGGGCGAGCGCAAGCTGGTCTATGTGCGGGCGGGTGGGGCCCCTGCGGGCGCCAAAATGGTCCGACCCGTGGCACCGCCGGTCGTGCGCGGGGATGCCCACATCATCACCGAGTGCCGCAACGGCACCGTGGTGCGCGGCAACGCGACCTGCCCACCGTGAAACACCCCCGCCGCGCTTCGCGCGACCCACTCAAAGGGGGCGGCACTGGCCGTCCGGCAAAGCCGGCCCGGCGGTGCCCTGGTCGGCACCGGTTTAGCCCAACGCTTTGAACGACTGCAGCGCCGACAGCGGCGTGAATTGCCCGGTGCGTTTCTCCTTCATCGCCGTGATGGACTCGCGCACGTGCGCGTTGCTCCAGATCGCGCCCTGCAGCCAGCCCATCTGGCGCAGGCTGTCTTCCACCGAGTGGTCGCGCGCGTAGGTCACGGCCTGCTTGGTGCCCCAGATCGCGACCGGCGGCTTGCTGGCGATCTCCTTCGCGCACTGCAGCGCGGCGGCCAGCATGGCCTCGGGTGTGTCGAACACCTCGTTGACCAGCCCGTAGGCCAGCGCCTTGGCGGCGGGCAGGCGGCGGCCGGTGTAGGCCATTTCTTTCACCACCGCAAACGGGATCAGCTTCGGTAACCGCTGCAGCGTGCCCACGTCGGCCACCATGCCGATGTTGATCTCCTGGATGCAGAAAAACGCGTCGGTTGTCGCGTAGCGGATGCAGGCGGCGGTGACCATGTCCACCGCGCCGCCGATGCAGCCTCCCTGGATGGCGCAGATCACGGGGCAACGCAGGGCCTCGATCTTGGTGAACGTGGCCTGCATGTCGGTCAGCAGGTCGAAGATCGCGGCGCGGCCTTCGGGGCTCTGATCGTCCATCGCGATCGCGCCGGCGAAGGTGTCGAGCGACATGCCGGCGCTGAAGTGTTTGCCGGTGCTGCTGATGACCAGCGCGCGCGCCGTGCCCTCGTTGTGCAGCGTCGTCAGCACCTCGTCCAGCTCGCGCCAGAACGTGGGGTGCATGGTGTTCATCGCGTCGGGGCGGTTGAGCACCAGGTGGGCGACGTGGTCGTCAGTCGAGTTCAGGGAAAAGCAGGTCGGTGTGTTCATCGGTGGCCTTGTCTTTCGGGGGTCGGGTGGGGTGGCTTTCACTGTAGCCCGAGGCCTCTTCGCTCTCTGTCCCGGGCTTGACCAGCTTGCCCACGCGCACGCCCAGCAGCCGGATGCGCCGGCTCAGGTCCACGCGCTTCAGGCACAGACCGGCTTGGCGGCGGATGGTGGCAGCGTCGGCGGTGAAGTGGTCGATCGTCACGTCCCGCGTCACGCTCTGGAAGTTGTCGTAGCGCAGCTTGATGCCGATGGTCTTGCCCGCGTAGCCTTTGCGCTGCAGGTCGTCGGCCACTTGCTCGCACAGCCGCGTGAACACCGCGCCCAGTTCGGTGCGGTCGCGTACCGCGTGCAGGTCACGCTCGAAGGTGGTCTCGCGGCTCATGCTCACCGGTTCGCTCTCGGTCACCACCGGGCGCTCGTCGCGGCCCCAGCTCACGGCGTGCAGCCAGGCGCCGTAGCTCCTGCCGAAGGTCTCGACCAGCCAGCCCGGGTCGCGCGCCGCCAGCTCGCCGATGGTGTGGATGCCGTGGCCCTGCAGCTTCTCGTCCGCCTTGGGGCCCACGCCGTTGACTTTGCGGCAGGGCAGGGGCCAGATCTTGGCTTGCAGGTCGTCGGGCCAGACGATGCTGATGCCGTTGGGCTTGTTGAATTCGCTCGCCATCTTGGCGATCAGCTTGTTCGGCGCCACGCCGATGGAGCAGGTGATGCCGGTCGCCTGGAAGATGCTCTTCTGGATCAGCCGCGCCAGCACGCGCCCGCCCTCGCGCTGGCCGCCGGGCACCTGGGTGAAGTCGATGTAGACCTCGTCCACGCCGCGGTCCTCCATCACCGGCGCGATCTCCAGGATGGTGCTTTTGAACAGGCGCGAGATGCGGCGCACCTCGTCAAAGTCCACCGGCAGCAGGATGGCCTGCGGGCAGAGCTTGGCCGCCTTCATCAGCCCCATGGCCGAGCCCACGCCGAACTGGCGCGCCGGGTAGGTGGCGGTGGTGATGACGCCGCGCCCGGTGTAGCCCGAGAGGCGGGGAAAAAAATCGAGCGGGATGCGGCTCAGGTCGCCGTCGGACCAGTCGCGCTCCGGGTAGGCCTCGCGCAGGCGGGCCAGCACGTCGTCCTCGCGCCGCCGCCCGCCGCCGATCACCACCGGCAGGCCCTTGAGCTGCGGGTAACGCAGCAGCTCCACCGACGCGAAAAACGCGTCCATGTCCAGGTGCGCGATGCGGCGGGGCAGGGGGGCTTCGGGGGTCACGGTGGCTGGAGCATAGCGCCGCGGGCGCGAGCGCCGACGGGTCTAAGATGGGCGCTCCGTGCGCAGCCTGGACATGCGCCCTGTCTATGGAGCCCCCATGAACACCCTCTCCCGGATCCTCGCCGCCCTGCTGGTCGCCGCCGGCCTCGCCCTCGCCGGTTTCGCCGTCAGCCAGGGCCTGGAGCGTTTCCGCATGTCGGACCGCTCGGTCACCGTCAAAGGGCTCGCTGAAAAAGAGGTCGAGAGCGACTTCGCGATCTGGACGATCGGTTTTCGCCGTGCGGGCGTGGAGTTCGGCGCGGTGCAGCAGGCGCTGTCCGCCGACCGCGACAAGGTGCTCGCGTTCCTCAAGGCCCAGGGCTTCACCGACGCCGAGCTCGAACCCAAGCCCCTGCAGGTGCAAGACCTGCTGGCGCGCGAGTATGCGCAGGGCAACGTGCCGTTCCGCTTCAACGGCAGCGGCCAGGTGCTGGTGAAGTCGGCACGGGTCAAGGACGTGGAGAAAGCCGCGCTGGCGGTGGACCCGCTGATCCAGGCCGGCATGCAGCTCGGCGGCGCCGAAGGCGAGGGCGCCAACAGCGGCCCGCGTTACCAGCTGCGCGGCTTCAACGACATCAAGGCCCCGCTGCTGGCCGAGGCCACGCGCAACGCCCGGGAGCAGGCCGACAAGTTCGCCACCGAAGCCGGCGCCAGCCTCGGCCCGCTGAAGAACGCCAACCAGGGCGCGATCCGCATCACCGGGGACGACGGCAACGACTTCGACGACGGCAGCTCACGCACCAAGCGGCTGCGTGTGGTGAGCACCTTTGAATACGAGCTGCGGTAAGGCTCCCCCCGCAGCGCTTCCCCAGGGGGCGGCACCGCTTCAGGCGTCGGATCGCGCTTCTGGCGCCGCCGCATCGCCATCCCTGTCCCCGGGAATGCCCGACCAGCTCTCCCAGCCCGGACCAAAGGTCTCGATGGGGTGTTGCGTGCGTTCCGACCCGTTGCCGCAGAGCAGGGCGTTGAAAGCGCAATAGCGGTCGCAGCCCCAGCAATTGCGCTCGGGGTGGGGTGGGTTGAGGGGAAAGGGTTTGGCCATGGTCCGGCAACCGTGGCCGGCGGACGGCGGCCACACTGGCGAGTGTGTCGGTCTCGCTGCTGGCCCGCCTTGATCTGATTCAAGACTACCGGGTGCGCCCCGCGGTGCGCAGCCGCTTCAGATCGCCTTGTGCACCAGCGCGCCCTTGAACAACCAGGGCAGGCGCGGGCCCTGGGCTTCCGGCACACCGCCTTTGGCCTCCACGCTGATGGCCAGCTGGCCGACGCCCGCGAGCGCGGCTTCCTTGGCGGGCAGTTGCAGGGTCTTGTATTTGCTCTCGATCACGCCCAGCGACCGCGGGGGCTTGTCGCCGTCCAGCGCCCAGAGCTGCATGCTGTCTTCGCGGCCTTCTTTCACCTCGTTGAGGCGCTGCAGCTGCAGCAGGCCGGTCTGCGGGTCCATGGTCACGAGCATGGCGGGTTGCTGCCGATCGTCGAGCAGCACCGAGAGGTGGCGGATCTGCGGCACGGCCGCCACCTTGGCCTGCAGGTGGCCGATCTGCGCCTTGAGCTGCTCGACCATGCTGGCGCTGGCGGCCCAGCCCAGCAGCAGCACCAGCAGCAGGAAGATGGCCAGCGCGCGCCACCACGGCGAGACCCTGCGGCTGGCGGGCGTGGGGGGCGTGGCGTCGGGCTGGGCAGTGTGCGAATCGTTCATGCCCGAAGTATGCCTGTGCGGGGGGCTCGGGGCGGGTCCGAGGGCGGGGGCGGTACACTGCGCCGAGTCCATGTTGGCTGCTGGCGGCGCCAGCAGCCGGCGCTATCAAAGCGGTAGTCAACCTCCCAATCCCTGCCATCCATGCAAGCCTTAGAAGTGGCGATCTGGTCTGCCATGGCGGGTGTCCTGCTGACACTGGCCGTCGCGGCCTCGCTGGACGTGGCCACGCGTCCCAGCCTGCCCGCGGCGCGCTCGTGGCTGAGCCTGGTGCTCACCGGCGGGGCCTGTATCCTGATGTCCGGTCTGCCCGAGGCCCTGTGGCCCTCCTGGAACCACATCGACTGGCTGCCACTGAAGGCCACGCTGGGGCCGCTGTGCGGGGTGCTGGCCATGACCTACCTCGGACACTGGTCGGGCCTGCGCCGTGAAGACCTGCTGGTGCGGCGCATGATGGGGCCGGGCGCGTCGGTGCTCATCGCCGGCACCTTCCTCCTGCTGGGCCTGGTGGTCGCGGGCGTGCCCGCCGACACCGTGCTGTTGCTGACGGCGGCCATCAACGGCCTGGCGGTGCTGATGGGCGTGCTGATCGCGGTGCGCAGCGTGACGCTGGGCGACCAGCTGTCGCGGTGGATGGTGCTGGCCTGCCTCTGCCTGGCGCAGATGACGGCCGGCCTGTACGCCAAGGGTCTGGGCATGGACATGGGCAACGCCTACTGGGCACTGACCGCGTGCGCCACGGTCGGCTACTTCACCACCGTGATCGTGCTGGTGCGCATGCGCAACCGCCAGCTGCGCCGCCTGCGGCGCCAGGCCACGGGGCAGATGCCGTTGATGGACCCGCTGAACCTGCCGTGCGGTGCCCAGCTGGTGGCCCGCGTCGAAGACGCGCTCTGGCGCAGCCAGCGCATGGGCCGCCCCTGCCTGGTGGTCGCGGTGTCGGTGTCCAACCTGTACGCCTACCGGGAGCCGCCGGTCCCGGACCCGGTGGGCGAAATCCTGGTGGCCCTGTCGGCGCGCATCCGCCAGCTGGTGGGCTTCCGGAACGTCGTGGGGCTGTACCACCAGCGCTGCTTCGTGCTGGCCATCTCGGCGGTGCAGGACCCTGCGCGCGCCGAGCTGGTGACCGAACGGGTGCTGCGCGAACTGCGGATGTCGGTGACCGTCGGCCCCGACCCGCTCTCGCTGCCGTTCCAGCCGGAGGTGGCGATCGGCGTGGTCGAGGTGCCGGCCGGGACCGAGGAAACCGCGGCGGTCCGGGTCATCAACCTGGCCGAGCAGCTGGCGCTGCACGCGCACGACGAACCCGAGCGGGCGCTGCGGCGCACCTGGACGTTGCGGCCGGACACCCCGGTGGCGCTGGCGTCCTGGCTCGCAGAGACCCGTCCCGCCAGCCTCTGAGGCCGGCCAGGCGCCCGCCGCCGCCCGGTCGATACAGGGGGACCATTTCCCCATGAGTTCCGGATTGCAGGACCCCGACAGCGCCGGCTCGGCACCGGACTGCCGGCCCAGGACGTGGGCCGGCTGATCTGCGCCAGCATCAGCCCGGTCGACGGCCCCGTGCTCGACGAAATGCGCCGCATCCGCGACCACGCCTTGGTGCACAACGCCGAGCACGGCCTGCGCGTCGTGCTCATGCACACATGCGGCTGGTTCACCCCCGAGCGCTGCTTCGCGACCGAGGCACGGGGCCTGCCCTGGCAGGAGGCCCGCACCGGCGACGGCGCGCCGCAGCATGCCCAGCTCTGGGGGTCCCTGAAAACGGTGCTCGACGGGCTGGGCTGACGCCCGGCTTCAGCCGGCGGTCGGGAAGGTGCCGGGCAGCAGGATGCTGCGGTCCACGGTCTGGATGTTGGTGTGGCCGCAGAAGGCCATGGTCACGTCCAGCTCCTTGTGGATGATCTGCAGCGCTTTCAGCACGCCTTCTTCGCCCATTGCGCCCAGGCCGTAGACCATGGCGCGGCCGATCATGGTGCCGCGCGCGCCCAGGGCCCAGGCCTTGAGCACGTCCTGGCCACTGCGGATGCCGCCGTCCATCCAGACCTCGATCTGGTCGCCCACCGCCGCCACGATGGCCGGCAGCGCTTCGATGCTGCTCGGCGCGCCGTCGAGCTGGCGGCCGCCGTGGTTGCTGACCACGATGGCATCGGCCCCGCTCGCCACGGCCAGCTTCGCGTCTTCCACGTCCATGATGCCCTTGAGGATCAGCTTGCCGCCCCA
>NZ_JADMKB010000052.1 GCF_018780075.1 Hydrogenophaga sp. | reverse complement strand
TGTGCTCGACCATCATCGAGACCGGCATCGACGTGCCCACGGCCAACACCATCGTCATGAGTCGCGCCGACAAGTTCGGCCTGGCCCAGCTGCACCAGCTGCGCGGCCGCGTGGGCCGCAGCCACCACCAAGCCTACGCCTACCTCATGGTGCCGGACATCGAAGGCCTGACCAAGCAGGCCGCGCAGCGGCTCGACGCGATCCAGCAGATGGAAGAGCTGGGCAGCGGCTTCTACCTCGCCATGCACGACCTGGAAATCCGCGGCGCCGGCGAGGTGCTGGGCGAAAACCAGAGCGGCAACATGCTGGAGGTCGGCTTCCAGCTCTACAACGAGATGCTCAACGAAGCCGTGCGCTCGCTCAAAGCCGGGCGCGAGCCGGACCTGCTCTCGCCGCTGTCGGTCACCACCGACATCAACCTGCACGCCCCCGCCCTGCTGCCCAGCGACTACTGTGGTGACGTGCACCTGCGGCTCTCGTTCTACAAGAAGCTCGCCACCGCCAAGACCACCGACCAGGTGGACGCGCTGCTGGAAGAGATCGTGGACCGCTTCGGCAAGCTGCCGGCCCAGGCGCAGACGCTGATCGACGTGCACCGCCTGCGTTGCATCAGCGCACCCTACGGCGTGGTCAAGGTCGATGCGGCGCCAGGCGTCACCAACATCACCTTCAAGGCCAACCCGCCCATCGAGCCGATGCGCATCATCGAGCTGATCCAGAAAAACCGGCACATCAAGCTCGCGGGCAACGAGAAGCTGCGCATCGAGCGAGCACTGCCCGAGGTGAAAGACCGGGTGCAACTGGTGCGCGACGTGCTGCGCTCGCTGGGGCAACCGGTGAAGGCCCCCGAGCCGGCTGGAACCGCTTGATCCACGTCAAGGTCTGAGCGATCCCTGCCCCGGTTTACACGGTATTCACACACCGGCCAGGGTTTGTTCATGGCACCGACGGAAACTGGCTGCGTCGCAACAGCCATCGGAGGAACGCCATGAACCTGAACCCCCACCGCCCATGGATCACGCCGGTCGTGATCGGCGCCTTTTTCCTGTCCGCCATCACCGGCGTGCTGATGTTTTTCCATTTCGATTCGGGCCTGAACAAGACCGCGCACGAGTGGCTGAGCTGGGCCATGGTGATGGGCGTGGCGCTGCACGTGCTGCTGAACATGCCGGCCTTCAAGCGCTACTTCAAACAGACGCCGGGTCGCGTGATCATGGGCCTGTTCGCCGTGGTGCTCGCCCTGAGCTTCATCCCCGCCGGCGGCAGCGGTGGCAACGACCCCGGTTTCGCCCCCCCGGTGCGCGCCCTGGCCAAGGCCCCGATCACCGTGCTGGCCCAGGTGGCCGGCACCAGCACCGAAGACATGAAAGCCAAGCTGCAGGCCGCCGGCCTCACCGTGACCAGCGACCAGCAGTCGGTGGCCGACCTGGTGGGCAGCGATCTGAAGGCGCAGATTGGCACGATGACCCAGGTGCTGGCACAGCCCAGGTCCTGAATCGAACGAGCATCCCGGCATCCGCAATAATTCCGGGATGACCTCTTCCCCCACCGAATTCGCCCCCGGCCTCACCGTTCAGGGCTTCACGCCGCCGCTGAACCTCAAGGACTTCAAGCTCATCGCATTCGACATGGACTCCACGCTCATCAACATCGAGTGTGTGGACGAAATTGCCGACGCCGCTGGCCGCAAGGCCGAAGTGGCCGCCATCACCGAAGCCGCCATGCGCGGCGAGATCACCGACTACAAAGAGAGCCTGCGCCAGCGCGTCGCGCTGCTGCGCGGCGTGACCGTGGCCCACATGGAACAGGTGCTGGCCGAACGCCTGCAGCTCAACCCGGGCGCCGAAGCGCTGGTGAAGGCCTGCAAGGCCGCAGGCCTGAAAGTGCTGCTGGTCTCGGGCGGTTTCACCTATTTCACCGACCGCGTGCGCGACCGGCTCGGCATCGATTTCACACGATCCAATGTGCTGGAAATCGAGAGTGGCCCCAACTGCGGCCAGCTCACCGGCCGCATGGTGGACCAGGCCTGGGGCGACATCTGCGACGGTGCCGAAAAGCGCCGCACGCTGCTGGAAGTGGCCTCGCTGCTGGGCATCGAACCCGGTCAGTGCATCGCCATGGGCGACGGCGCCAACGACCTGCCGATGATGGGCGTGGCAGGCCTCTCGGTGGCCTATCACGCGAAGCCCAAGGTGCGTGAGCAGGCCATGGTCGCCATCAACGAGGGCGGGCTCGACCGCCTGCTCGAAGTGCTGCGCTGATCCTCAAGGCCACACAAGGCGTCCCTCAGCCTGCCGTGCGGCGGTTGTGCTTGGTGCGGCGGATCTTGTGGCTGGCGCGGTCCTGCGCCTTCTCGATGCGCACGGCTTCCCGGCCCGTCACCTGACCGTCCGCCTCGATACGGCCTTCGAGCCGGTTGATGTGGCGCTGCTGTTGCTCAAGACGGGCCTGCTCCACCGGGGTGATCTGACCAGACCCCACCCCCTGGGTGATGCGGTGGGACTGGCGGGCCTGCCGGTTGTCCACGCGTTGGGACTGCAGGTCGCCCGCTTGCGCCTGAGCAGCGAACAGGGTCAGGCCGAGGGCGGCGGCGGTCAGGGGTTTGAGCCAGTGGTTCACGGTGCTTCCTTTGGGTTGGGGTGTCGGGGCCGGGGTGGCCCTCGCCTGCTTTGAACCAGCACCGGACCCGCGGCTTACGCTACCGAGGCTCAACCCGTGTAAAACGCTGGGGTATGGCGTAAGAACCCAAGCCGGGCGGGGTTGAAGCGGTGGCAGACACTCCGTTCCCGCCCTCCGTCCCGTCCCTTGTCCACATGAACCACACCTTCTGTTCGCTGCTGGTCCGCTGGCTGGCCTGCGGCGCCCTGCTGTGCAGCGCCGTCGCGCAGGCCGCGCCCCTGACCGCGCCCGACGCGCGCGAATGGTCGCGCCTCAGCCCCGCCCAGCAGGCCGAGATCAAGCGGCGACTCAAGGACGCCTCGCCCGCAGAACGCCAGGCCTTCCGCCAGCGCCTGCGCGAGCAGCTGGAGACGCTGACACCCCAGGAGCGGCAGGCCCTCATCGAACAGGCCCGCCAACGCTGGCAGGCGCTGACCCCCGAAGAAAAACGCCGCCTCGCCGACGAGCGCCGCGATCAGGTGGGCCAGATGACCCTGGCCGAACGCCGCGAGCTGCTGCGTCAGCGGCGCGACATGCTCAACAAGCTCAGCCCGGCCGAACGGCGGGCCCTGCGCGAAAAACTCCCGACCAACTGAACCCATGAGCGAACCCCCTGCCGCCGTGGGCCTGAGCGCCTCCCTCCAGGGCCTCGGTCGCTGGGTCGGCCGCGCGCTGGCGCCCGGCCCGGCGAGCGTGCCCCGTGGTGATGGCTGGGCACTGTGGCGCGCGGCCTGCGACGGCCACGCGCCCAGCGCCCGAGACCTGGTCCACCAGCTCACCCCACAGGCCATGGGCCTGGCCATGCAGATGCTGGCGCGGCGCGAAGACGCGGAAGACGTGGTGCAGGAATCGTTTCTGCGCCTGTGGAACAGCCAACCGAGCGACACCCACGGCGCCGCGCTCGGCACCTTCTTCAACACCATCGTCATCAACCGCTGCAAGACCTGGCTCACCCGGCGCCGCGAACTCAGCGCCGACCCCGAACAGCTGGCCGAGCTGTCGGACGCCTGGCAGCACGACCAGGCGGACGCTCCCGACAGCCTGCCCGCGCTGAGCGCCACCCAGCTGCAGACCGCCATGGCGCGCCTGCCCGCGCGCCAGCGCATGGCCCTGGCCATGTGGGCCTACGCCGACGCCGACGTGGCCGACATCGCCCGCTCGATGGAACTTGACCGCAACGCCGCACACCAACTGCTGCACCGGGCGAAGACCGCCCTCCGACGCCAGCTCCAGGAGAGCACCCCATGAACACCCGTCCCACCCCGTCCGAACCCGACAGCGACGCCCGCCTGAAACAAGGCCTGCGCGACGCATTCGTGCGCTCGCCCGACGAGGGCCTCGCCGCGTTGGAGGCACGCGCCATGGCTCAATGGCAGCAACGCAGCTCCGCCGCCCAGCCCGTGGTCCACGCCGGACCGCTGGCCACCGTGCAGGCCGGCTGGCGCGAGCTCCCTCGGGTGTGGCGCGGCGCGTTGATGGTGGTGGTGCTGGCGACGCTGCTGTGGCTCAGGCCCTGGGCGCCCGCCGAGCCGGGCATCGACGAACTGATGCAGCCCGACGTGCTGTCGCTGATCACCATGGGCGAACTGTGAGTGTGTTGAAACACCTCCTTTCCGCGCTGCGCCGCAACTGGAAGTCGCACCTCGGCACCCTGTTGATGGTGCTGGTGATTTTCGCTGGCGCGCAGGCCTGGCAGACCCGCCACGTGCCTTCGGGCTCGGCGCCTGATTTCAGCCTGACGCTGATACAGCCTGACGGAAGCCGCCAGGAGACCAGTCTTGCCGCCTGGCGCGCAGCCCGTCCCGGCCAGCCGGTGGCGCTGCACGTCTGGGCCGACTGGTGTCCGATCTGCCGCACCGAAGAACACAGCGTCACGCGCCTCTCGCGCGACCACCCGGTGCTGACCGTGGCCATGCAGTCGGGGCCTGCCGACAGGGTTCAGAAGGTGTTGGTGCAGCGCCAGCTGCCCTGGGCCACCGCGGTCGATCCGCGCAGCGACATTGCCCGCTCGCTCGGGGTGGCCTCGGTGCCGGCCTTCATGGTGGTGGACACCCAGGGGCGCTTGCGCACGCCCACGGCCGGCTACACCTCCGAGCTGGGCATGCGCCTTCGGCCGTGGTGGGCGCGCTTCTTCTGACGCTGTCGTTCAACCGCCTGAACGCTTGACGCTGTGACCTTGGGCCTTCAATGTGGCGATCACCCGTTCGATGTGCTCACCCTGGATCTCGATCACGCCGTCTTTCACCGTGCCGCCACTGCCGCAGGCCGCCTTGAGCTGCTTGCCCAGCGCGGTCAGTCCGGCCTCGTCCAGCGCCACGCCCTTGACCAAGGTCACCGCCTTGCCGCCGCGCCCCTTGGTCTCGCGCGACACGCGCACCGTGCCGTCGCCTTGAGGGATGGCCTTCTGACCGCAGGTGCACTGGGCGACCGGCTGACGGCAGCCGGGACACATGCGGCCGGACTCGGTCGAATACACCAGCCCGCCTGACAACAACTTGTTTTTCATGGGCACGCATCGTAGCGCGGGCCACCTCAGAATGCCGCTCAGAGGGCCGCCCGTTAAACTGGGCAAAAGACACCGCACATGCCATTCACCTCCCTCGGGCTTGTCCCATCCCTCGCCCAGGCCGCCGCCGATCTCGGTTTCACCGCGCCCACCCCCGTCCAGACCGACGCCATTCCGGCCGTGCTCGCCGGCGGCGACCTGCTCGCCACCGCCCAGACCGGCTCGGGCAAAACCGCCGCCTACGCCCTGCCTTTGCTACAGCGCTGGCAAGGGCAGGACGCAGGCGGCCCCGCGCACACGCCGCGCCGCGTGCGCGCGCTGGTGCTGGTGCCCACGCGCGAGCTCGCGGCCCAGGTGGGCGAGGTGCTGCGTTTGCTGGCCGAGAAGCTGGCGCCCCGGCCCAAGCTGATCGTGGCGTTCGGCGGTGTGTCCATCAACCCGCAGCTGATGGCGCTGCGCGGCGGCGCCGACGTGGTGGTCGCCACGCCCGGGCGCCTGCTCGACCTGGAGGAACACAACGCGCTCAAACTGGGCGCGGTGGAGCTGCTGGTGCTCGACGAGGCCGACCGCCTGCTCGACCTCGGCTTCGCCGACGAACTCTCGCGCGTGCTGGCGCTGCTGCCGGCGCAGCGGCAGAACCTGTTTTTCTCGGCCACGTTCCCGCCGGCGGTGGAAACGCTGGCGCGCGAGCTGCTGCACGAGCCGCTGCGCGTGGACGTGCCCTCGCCCGCGCAGGACGAAGCGCCCGTGGTGCTGCAACGCGCCATCGCGGTGGACGACAAGCGCCGCACGCAGTTGCTGCGCCAGTTGATCAAAGACAACGGCTGGCAACGCGTGCTGGTCTTCGTGGCCACGCAATACGCCGCCGAACGGCTGGCTGGCAAGCTGCACCATGGCGACATCTATGCCACCTCGTTCCACGGCGGCCTGAGCCAGGGCGCGCGGCAGCAGACGCTGAAAGAGTTCAAGGAAAAGCGCTGGGACGTGGTGGTCACGACCGACCTCGCCGCGCGCGGCCTCCACATCGACCAGTTGCCAGTGGTGGTGAACTACGACCTGCCGCGCTCGGCGGTGGACCACGTGCACCGCATCGGGCGCACCGGCCGTGCGGGCGAAAGCGGCCTGGCGGTGAGTTTCGTGACCGCTGCCACGCTGGCGCACTGGCAGCTGATCGAGAAGCGCCAGGGCATGAGCCTGCCGCTGGAACACATCGCCGGCTTCGAACCCGCCGACCCGGCCCCGCCAGCCGAAGCGGGCACGGGTGGGATCAAGGGCAAGCGCCCGAGCAAGAAAGACAAGCTGCGCGCCGCTGCGGCGGCACAAAAAGGCGAGGACTGAGGCCGGGCTGAACCACGCCCCTGCCGGTGCTGGGCCAGCCGGATGTCAGGCGGCTTCGTCGTCGGGGTCTGTGGCCTGATCAGGCGCTGAGCCCGGCGCACGCGGCTGGCGCACACCCGGCTTGGCCAGCAGCTCCACATAACACTGCACCGCGCCCTCTTTCACCAGCGCGTCCAGTGCGCCGATCAGCTCGGCCGGGTGCACGGTCTGCGCGCTGTCCTTGTCGGCGCCGAAACGGCAGTCGAAGTCCCAGAAGTGCGCGCCCTCGGGCAGGTCGCGGCGGCGCTCGCGCTTCATGTACTTGCGGATCTCGTGCTTGACGGCGTCGAGCACGCGGTCCGGGTGTTTGCCTTCGGGGCGAAGCTCAAAAATTTTTCTCATGGGAGGTCCTGCAAAGGGTGGTGGCGCCCTGGAAGGACGTGAAGCGGACCCGGATTATGAGGGCAGCACGATCTGGTAGCCGCCTTCGTCCAGATGCCGGTGCGGGCCGAACACGGCCTCCATGGCGGCCGCCTCGGCCTGTTGCCAGGTCTCCAGCACCAGACGCTCGTCCACCGTCAGCGCCTCGGTGTCGGGCACCTCCCCGTGTTGCCCCACGATGTTCAGGTAGGCGCTGTACACCGGCGCCACCATGGCCGCGTCGCCCAAAGCCGCCTCCAGCGCCTCGCGAAACAGCCGCTCGGCCGCCTGCCGTTGCCCGGGCTGGGTGTCGTCGGGCACGTAGAGTTTGAGGGTGTAGGTCATGGGGCGGCGGGCGGCGCGGGGAGCGCGTTGCACAATGGCCCGATTATCCGTGTGCCCACCGCTCTGCCCTCCATGAACACCACCCGCCCCACCCCGAGCAAGGAAGAAATCGCCCTGCTGCCCGAATTCCGCCGCCTCGGGCTGCACCAGATCACTCTGGTGGACAACGCGCCACAGGCGCGCGAAGCTGCGGCTGCGCTGCGCGATCACGCCGACTGGGGTTTCGACACCGAGAGCAAGCCCACCTTTTTCAAGGACCAGGTGTCCGATGGACCACACATCGTGCAGCTCGCCACCCGCGAGCAGGCCTGGGTGTTCCAGCTGCACGACCCGGCCTGCCTGGAGCTGGTAGCCGGTCTGCTGGCCGACGGCCGCCACACCAAGGCCGGCTTCGGCCTGGGCGACGACACCAAGCGCATCAAGTCCAAGCTGCTGGTGGAACCCGCCGGCGTGCTGGAGCTCAACCACATTTTCCGTGAACAGGGTTACCGCAAGGACATGGGCGTCAAGGGCGCGGTGGCGGTGCTCTTCAACCAGCGTTTCATCAAGTCGAAGAAGGCGGCCACCTCCAACTGGGCCAACCCGCGCCTGAGCGAAGCCCAGCTGGTCTACGCTGCCAACGACGCCTGGGCGGCGGCGATGGTGCACCAAGCGCTGGTCGCCAGCACCTGACCGTGCCCGATCAGGGCCGTTTTTTCCGCTCCCTCAAAGGGAGCAACAGGTCGCTCAGCCCGTTGTGGTCGATCTCGTGCATCAGCGCGATCAGACGACCGATGTCGCCCTTGGGAAAACCCTCGCGCGCGAACCAGTTGAGGTAGTTGCCCGGCAGGTCGGCGATCACGCGGCCCTTGTATTTGCCGTAGGGCATCTCCACCGTCAGCAGGCGCTCCAAGTCTTCGGGGTTCACGTGGCGTTCGCCTCCTCGGTGGGCGACGGCACCGGGCTCCGGTCCAGCCAGGCGCGCAGCGTGGCGTTGAACTCGGCGGGCTTCTGTTTCATCATCCAGTGCCCCGCGTCCAGCCCTTTCACTTCACAGCCCGGTGCGGTCGCCAGCTGCGCCAGCCAGCGCGCGGAATGGAACATGAAGGGTTTGCGTTTGCCGAAGAAGAACAGCGTGGGCAGCTTCGGGCCGAGCAGCTTGTCGACCCGCGCCACGCCGCGCAATCCGCCGAACGACCCGAACCACTGCATCGCATACGGGTAGTTCATCTGCCAGCCGATGTGTTCGGGCGGCGTGCGGCAGCCAATCTGGCGCGCCATGAACCGCGTCATGCGGGTGGCGAGGCCGGGCAGCGCCGGTCCGAGCTTCCAGGCCACGGCCAGCCAGAGCTGGTAGCCCGCGATCATCAGCTTCTCTTTGGCCGTGAGCGACTTGAGGTAGGCCCCGGTGTTGGTGTCGCCGATGTCGGCGCCCGCCACGCGCGTGACCCGGTGCAGGTGGCGCGCCGCGTACTCGTAGCCGAAGAAACAGCCCCAGTCGTGCAGCAGCAGCGTCACCGGCTCGTCCGGACTCAACGCGTCCACCACCGCCGCGATCAGCGTGCACATCCCGTTCACCGACACAGGGCGCGCCGGCTTTGACAGGTCATACCCCGGCAGCGCAAACCGCACGCAGCGGTGGCTGTCGCGCAAGGCCGCCACCGTCTCGTCCCAGAGCGCAGGGGAATCGGGCCAGCCATGCAGCATCACCACGGTCGGGCCGCTGCCTTCGACGAAGACCTCAAGGCCCTGCACATTCAGCGATGTCGGCATGCATCCGTCTCCTGGTTTTCGGGTGGTGCGCGATGGTAGCGTGCGTGCCGACAGCGCCGGTCGCGCCCGCGTCATCGGCGATACTGCCCGCCCATGCACCGCACCATCTTCACCACCCCGGTCGTCAACACCGTGCTGCGCGGACTGTCGGTGGCGTTTCTGCGGCTCACGGGCTGGACCATCGAGGGCGCGCTGCCACCGGGCGCGGCCAAGAGCGTGCTCATCGCCGCGCCGCACACCAGCAACTGGGACCTTCCCTACACGCTGATGGTGGCTTTCGCGCTGCGCCTCAATCCCTACTGGATGGGCAAACAAAGCATTTTCAAACCGCCGTTTCGCGGCCTCATGATGTGGCTGGGCGGCATCCCGGTGAACCGGGAGCAGTCCACCAACCTCGTGGCCGCCTCCAGCCAGGCCCTGATCGACGCCGACGGCCCGCTGCAACTCATCGTGCCGCCCGAAGGCACGCGCAGCAAGGCCCGCTACTGGAAAACCGGCTTCTACTACATCGCCCTCGGCGCCCGGGTGCCCATCGTCATGGCCTACATGGACTACGCCGCCAAACGCAGCGGCCTCGGGCCGGTGTTTGAACCCGCCGGCGACATCGAGGCCGACATGGCCGCGATCAAGGCGTTTTACAAGCCGTTCAAGGGCCGCAACCCCGACCAGTTCGAGCCGGCTGACTGAACCGGCCGTGCCGCGTGTAACATGTTGACTTCCTGCTGCACGCGCCGTGTGCGGGCCGGAGCCCAACTGCTTGCGCCATCAGCGTGCCCAAACGACCGTCCTCCGCCAGCGACACCCTGTACGCCCTGTCCAACAGCCTGATGGACAGCCTGCGCGACAGCGTACAGGCTGTGCTGGGCGTGGAGAAGGTGGTGCACGATCAGGAAGCCGTCGCCCGCATCCGCCAGGCCATGATGGCGCTGCACGGCGAAGCCGGTCTCGACCACAACCCCCACCTGCA
This sequence comes from Hydrogenophaga sp., assembly GCF_018780075.1. GTDB lineage: Bacteria > Pseudomonadota > Gammaproteobacteria > Burkholderiales > Burkholderiaceae_C > Hydrogenophaga. Next base: position 13,305 of record NZ_JADMKB010000052.1, on the reverse strand, counting down.
CCGGCAGATCGCGTCCACACAGGACGCGGAAGGCCTCTGGTACGCGCGTGCCGAGCTCTACGCCGACCTCTGCCAGCTGCACGATGAAACCCACGCCGTGCGCTCCCTGGAATCGCTGCTGCCGCTGTTCCACGGCAGCCTGCCCAGCGGCCTGCTCAAGACCCGCACACCCGGCGCAGGGGCTCGCGGGCCCTCGTTCGCCGGGCACTGGTTCGCCCGCCGCCGGAAACGCTGAGGCGCTGCGGGCTCATCCCGAAGCCGCGTTTCACCCTGGCCATGGGAGCGCTCCTGTGGCGCCAGATTCGGTTCAGGCCGTCGCGCCAAAGGCGCCATGGAAGGTCACCGTGCCCTGCGGCAACCCATCGGTGAACGGCAACACCATGAAGTATTCCGGTGGAATGCCCGGGTACACCAGTTGCGGCTCCGGGCGAAAACCAAAGCGGCGGTAGTAAGCCGGGTCGCCCACCAGCATGATGCCCACCGCGCCCTGATCGCGCAGCGCCTTCATGGCGGCGTGCATCAGCGCCGAGCCGAGGCCCTGGCCCTGCAGTGCCGGCAGCACCGAAATCGGCCCCAGCCCATGCCAGCCCGGCGTGCCGTCGGCGATGACCACCGGCGAGGTGGCCACATGCCCCACCAGCGCCCCGTCCTGCTCCGCCACCAGCGACACGCTCATCGCCCCGGCGCGGCGCAGCGCGTTGACGATGAAGGCTTCGGTGTGGCTGGTGTGGGGCGCGTTGAGGAAGGCGGCCGTGGTCAGGCTGGCGATGGCCTCTGCATCCGACGGCCTTTCCGGCCGCAGCAAGCGGTTCATGTCACACCGCCTGGCCCAGGCGCCCCACGCCTTCTTCAATCTTCTCCACCCCCACCGTGGCAAAGCTCAGGCGCAGGGTCGCGTGATCGGGGTTCGACGCGAAGAATGGGGCGCCGGGCACGAAGGCCACGCCTTTTTCGATCGCGCGTTTGGCCAGCTCGCCGCCGTCGGCCACCTTGCCACCCTTGCCGGTGAGGCGGGCCCAGACGAACAGGCCGCCTTGCGGTTGCACGAACTCGATGGCGTCACCCAGCTCGCGCCGCAGGGCGTTGCCCATGGTCATCGCGCGTTCGGCGTAGACGGCGCGCACCTTGGCGAGCGTGGCGGGCATGCGGCCGGCCTTGAGGTACTGCGCGGCGGTGGCCTGGGCGAAGGTGCTGGTGTGGGCGTCGCTGAACTGTTTGCACATGGTGGCCTTGGCCAGCAGCTCGGCCGGGCCCACCATCCAGCCCACGCGCAGGCCAGGGCTCAGCACCTTGCTGAGTGAACCGCAGTGCACCAGGCGCTCGCGGCTGCCGGGCACGCTGGCGCTCAGGGCCAGCAGGCTGGGGGGCGGGGCTTCGCCGAAGTAGAGGTCACCATAGGGGTCGTCTTCCACGATCAGCGTGTTGTGCTTCACCGCCATCTCCAGCACCTGTTTGCGGCGCTCCAGGCTGAGCATGGCGCCGCTGGGGTTGCCGAAGGTGGGGATGAGGTAGACGAACTTGGGCTTGTGCTCTTCGATCAGCTTTTCAAGCTCGTCGGTGTCCACACCGTTGCCGTCCACCGGCGCGCTGATCAGCTCGGCACCGTAGAGGCGGAAGCACTGGATGGTGGCGAGGAAGGTGGGGCCTTCGACGATGACCTTGTCGCCGGGGGACACCAGGGTCTTGCCCAGCAGGTCCAGCGCCTGCTGGCTGCCGGTGGTGACGATCAGGTCGTTGGCGGTCACGCCCTGGTTGCCTTTGCTGGTCATGAAGGCGGCCAACTGCTCGCGCAGCGGGTTGTAGCCCTCGGTGGCACCGTACTGCAGCGCGCCGCCGGGCTCTTCGGTGAGTGCGGCGTTCACGGCTTCGCGGATGCCGTCCACGTCGAACATCGCGCTGTCGGGGAAGCCACCGGCGAAACTGATGATGCCGGGCTTGCCGAGCAGCTTGAAGAGTTCGCGGATGGCGGAGGTTTCGACGTTGTTGAGGCGGTCGGCAAAGGGCAGCTGAAAGGTCATGGCGTGGTGTCTCGAAGGTTCACGGGAGGAGCGCGGAACGCGTGCTGACCGCATGTTAGCGCCCTGACCGGGGCCGGCCCCGCCGCACAGCGCGCGGGGCCGGCCCGCACTACACTGCGCGCCATGAAACCCGCGCAGATCCAGGCGTTCTTCGCCACCCTCCAGGCCGCCAACCCCCACCCGGTCACCGAGCTTGAATACACCAGCGTGTTCGAGCTGCTGACGGCCGTGCTGCTCTCGGCCCAGGCCACCGATGTGGGCGTGAACAAGGCGACGCGCAAGCTGTTCCCGGTGGCGAACACGCCGCAGAAAATCCTGGCGCTCGGGCTCGACGGGCTGGAGAGCTACATCAAGACCATCGGCCTGTTCCACAGCAAGGCGAAGCACCTGATGCAGACCTGCCAGATGCTGGTGGATCGGCACGGCGGCGAGGTGCCGCGCACGCGCGAGGCGCTGGAAGCCCTGCCCGGCGTGGGCCGCAAGACGGCCAACGTGGTGCTCAACGTGGCCTTCGGCCAGCCCACCATGGCGGTGGACACGCACATCTTCCGAGTCAGCAACCGCACCGGCTTGGCGCCGGGCAAGACCCCGCTGGCGGTGGAGCAGCAGTTGCTGAAACGCGTGCCGCCCGCCTACGCGGTGGACTCGCACCACTGGCTGATCCTGCTGGGGCGTTATGTGTGCCAGGCCCGCAAGCCGCTGTGCCACCAGTGCGCGGTGTCGGCGTACTGCGATTTCAAGCCGAAGACGACAGGCTAAGGTTGCATCCAGGACCGTACCAGCGGGAGGTCCATGGCGATCACCGTGGCGGCATGCAGCAGCAGCCCCACCAGCGCCCCCACCAGCGTGCCGTTGATGCGGATGAACTGCAGGTCGCGGCCGATGTGCTCTTCGAGCACCCGGCTCATGTCGTGTGCGTCCCAGGCTTCCACCCGCTGCGCCACGAAGCCGACGATGCCCTCGCGGCCGCCCTCCAGCGCGCGCAGCAGCACCTGCTGCGCCTGCGCGTTGAGCCAGCCGCGCAGCGTGGCGTCGGCCAGCAGCTGGCGGCCGGCGGTCTGCACCACGCTGGCGTAGCGCTCGGCCAAGGCGCTGTCGGGTTGCTGGGCCTCGTTGCCCAGGCGCTGCATCACCTCGTGCCACCAGGCTTCGATGGGTTCATTCCACTGCGGCTGGTCCAGCCAGGCGTCGCGCCAGGTGGCCACGCGGGCCTGCCAGTCGGCGTCGGTCTGCAGGCGCTGGATGGATTCGGCCATCCACGCATCAAATCGGTGGCGCAGCTCGTGCTCAGGGTCGGCCGCCACGTCGGCCAGGGTGTGGGTGAGCGCGGCCACGAGCTTGCGCGTCGCCAGGCGCGCGGCCATCTGGTCGAGACCCACGTACTTGAGTTGTTTGAGTTCGCCCGCGATGCGCTCGGTGAGCTGCTCCTGCACGCCCTCCTGTTCGGCCCAGTGCGCCATTTGCTGCAGCAGACCGTTGAGCCATTGCTGGTGGTGGCCGTGCGCGGTGAGCGCCGCCAGCGCCTGCCCGCCGAGCGTCGCCACGTCCACCTGGCGCAGCAGGCGTTGGGCGAGTTGCGCCACCCACTGGCGCACCAGCGTCTGATCGAGCGCGTTGAGCAAAGCCGGTGTGGCCTGCTGCAGCCACCGCCCCACGCGGGCAGCGGACTCGGGCTGCGCCAGCCAGCGGCCCAGTTCCTGCCCCACGTCCCAACGCGTCAGCATGGGGCGCACGTGTTCGGCGGTGAGGAAGTGCGTGCCCAGGAAGCGCGCGAGCTGCGCGCCCAGCCGGTCCTTGTTGGCCACGATGATGGCGGTGTGCGGGATCGGCAGGCCCAGCGGGTGGCGGAACAGCGCCACCACGGCGAACCAGTCGGCCAGCGCGCCGACCACCGCCGCGCCGGCCGCCGCCGCCACGTAACCCCAGGCGGGGTGCTGTGGGGTGAGCAGCGTGGCCACAACGTACACCGCCGCCGCGAGCAACAGCAGGCCGAGCGCCAGCGCCTTCATGCGGGCGAGGCTGGCGCGGGGGGTTGAGGGCGGGGTGTCCATGGACACAGTGTGCCCTGATCAGAGGTTGATGCAGCAGTGACCGCCCGGCTCGGGCGCTTCGCGCGGCCACTGCGCCACATCAGCGATCGGACCGCGCCCCTGCGTGGCCACGAACTGCGCCGCGCGGATCACCCCCGCGTGCGTCACCCACACCGCTTCGCTCGCGCCGCTCTCGCGAAGCCCCTGCAGCGCGTCGGCCACGCGGTCAATCACCTGCTGCGTGCTCTCGGCGCCGCCGAAGCGGTGGTGGGCGAAGTCGGCCATCCAGGTGTCGAAGGCGGCGCGGGGCACGGCGTCCCAGCGCTGCAGCTCCCAGTGGCCGAAGTCCATTTCGTTCAGGCGCGTGTCGGTGATGACCGGTCGCAGATCGGGGCGCAGCGCCCCCAGCGCGTGGGCCAGTTGCTGCGCGCGGCCCAGGCCCGACACCCAGACCGGCAGCCCCTGCGGCAGCAGCGCGGCAGCAGCTTCGGCGGCGGCCTGCGTGAGCGCGGCGCCCGCCGGCACGTCGCTTACGCCGTAACAGAGCCCGGCGTCGAGCGTGACGCGGGCGTGGCGCAGCAGCCAGAGTTTCACGGTGCGACCGCGGGCAGCGAAAAAGCCAGCGCCAGGTAAAACGCCAACTCGCACACCTGCTGCGTGGCGCCCAGGCCGTCGCCGGTGAAGCCTTGCAGGCGGCGGCGCAGCAGGCGCCACATCCAGGCCAGGCCGATCAGCGCGCCCAGCACGGCCTGCGCCCAGCGCACGGTGGGCAGCAGGTACAGGACCAGCGCCATCGCCAGCCCCCACCAGACCAGCCCCACCACGAGGCCGCCGAGGCCGATGCTCTCGGCCAGCGGCTTCGATTTGGAGAGCGGGGTGTCGCCCACGTGGGGCAGCGTGTGGATGACGAACAGTGGCATGAGCCGGGAAGTCACATGCCCGGCCAGCAGCGCCAGGGCCGCCACCGCCGCGCCCCCGCTCTGCGCGATCAGCGCCAGCAGCGCGACCTTGCCCAGCAGGGCCAACACCAGCGCCACGGCGCCGTAGGAACCGATGCGCGAATCTTTCATGATCTCCAGCGCGCGCTCCCGACTCACCGCGCCGCCCAGGCCGTCGGCCGTATCGGCGAGGCCGTCTTCGTGGAAGGCGCCGGTCAGCATCACGCTGAACACGGTGCTGAGCAGCGCCGCGACCCAGGGCGCCGCCGGTTGCGCGGGCAGGAACCACCACACGCCAGCGAACACCGCCGCCGTGGGCGCTCCGACGACCCAGCCCACGCCGGGGAAGTGCGCGGCGCTGGCGCGCAACATGGCCGGGCTGAAGCCCACCCAGGCCGCCAGCCGGCCTGTCACCGGGATGCGGGTGAAGAACTGGAGGGCGATGAAAAAATGCCGAAGGGGCATGAACACCCCCCTGCGCCGCTGCGCGTCGTCCCCCCCGGGGGGGGCAGCCTGTGGCCCGGTGGAGCCGGTTTCTCGGCTGCCTGGCTCGAAGTCACCGTTGTCCACGGCCTCGACCTCAGACCTGGGCAGCGCCGACGACCGGCGCCTCGTCCTGCCGTGACACCCCCGCCGATTCAAAACTCGCCATCTCGCGCAGGATCGCGCAGGCACTCACCAGCAGCGGCCAGGCCATGGCCGCGCCCGAGCCTTCGCCCAGGCGCAGACCCAGATCAAGCAGCGGCTCGGCGCGCAGGTGCGAGAGCATGAGCGCGTGGCCGCGTTCGCCCGAGCGGTGCGCGAACACGCAGCGCTGCAGCACGGCAGGCTGCAAGGCCGAAGCCACCAGCACGGCGGCACTGGCGATGAAGCCGTCCACCACGATCACGCGGCGCTCGCTCGCGGCCTGCAGCACCGCGCCCACCATGGTCGCGATCTCGAAACCGCCGAACGCCGCCAGCGCGTCCAGCGGGGTCTTGGCGTCGGCGTGGCGATCCAGCACCTCGCGCAGGATGCCGATCTTGCGTTGCACGGCCTCGGCGTCGAGCCCGGTGCCAGCGCCGGTGCAGTCGGCCACGGCCAGTCCGGCCAGACGCGACAGCAGCATGGACGCGGCCGAGGTGTTGCCGATGCCCATCTCGCCCAGCAGCAGCGCGTTGCCCGGCAGCGCCTTCACCAGCGCGGCCCCGTTGGCCAGCGCGGTGTCGCGCTGCGCGGCGCTCATGGCCGGGCCTTCGAGGGCGTCCGCCGTGCCGGGCGCGACCTTGTGGACCACGAGACCGGCCCGGGGTGCGAAGTCATGCCGCACGCCGCAGTCCACCACCGTGAGGCCGATGCCGTGCTGCCGCGCGAGCACGCTCACCGCCGCGCCGCCGGCCAGGAAGTTCTCGACCATCTGCCAGGTCACGTCGCTCGGGTAGGCCGAGACGCCGCGCGCGGCCAGGCCGTGGTCGCCGGCAAACACCACGAGCTGCGGGTCTTTCAGCTCGGGCGCTTCGCTGCCGAGGATCAGGCCGATGCGCTGCGCCAGCGCCTCGACGCGGCCGAGCGAACCCAGTGGTTTGGTCTTGTTGTCCAGCAGGTGCTGCAGGCGCGCGGCCAGCGCGGGCTGGGCGATGTCGTGGAGGGTGGGAATGGCAAAGCTCATGGTTCAGTCCGGTTGGATGAGGGATTGCAGCACGCCGGGTTCGACGTGTTGTTCGATGAAATCGGCGAGACCGTCGAACACGCTGTCGAGCGTGGGCGCGCTGGCGCCGAACAGCGCGTGCAGCACGCGCGGGTCTTCAAACAGACCGTGCAGGTAGACACCGAGCACGTTGCCGGCGTCGTTTTGCCAGCCCAGGCCGTGAGGCAACACGGCGCGCGCCACGTCGCCCTTGGCGGCCATGGCCGGGTGCTGGGCGGTCTGCCCGTGGTGGATCTCGTAGCCGGCGGCTTTCACTGAGGAGAGCGCCGCCCAGAGGCCGGCCAGCGCGGTGAAACGCGTCTGCGTGTGGCGCACGGTCTTCTGCGGATCGAACGCGGTCACCAGCGGCAGCAGGCCCAGGCCGGGCGCGTTGCCGTCGATGCCATGCGTGTCGATCAGTGCCTCGCCCAGCATCTGCAGCCCACCGCAGATGCCCAGCACCGCCCCGCCCGACGCCGCGTGTTCGGCCACGGCGCGGTCCAGCCCCTGCGCGCGCAGCCAGGCGAGATCGGCCACGGTGGCCTTCGACCCCGGCAGCACGATCCAGTCGGCGCCGGCACAGTCGGCCGGGCTGCGCGCCCAGACCAGGCGCACACCGGGCACGTTCTTCAAGGGCTGGAACTCGTCGAGGTTGCTGATGCGCGGGTAGGCGATGACGGCGATGGTCTTGCTCACCGCGCCGGACGCCCGTGTCTTGTCGTCGAAGACACCATCTTCCTCGGGCAGACCGTGCTGCCACCACATCGGCAGCGTCGCCACGGTGGGCACGCCGGTCAGGTCCTGCAGCATCTGCGGGCCGGGCGCGAGCAGCGCCGCGTCGCCACGGAACTTGTTGAGCACGAAGCCTTTGATCAAGGCGCGCTCGCCTTCAGGCAGCAGCGCCCAGGTGCCGTAGAGGTGGGCGAAGGCACCGCCCCGGTCGATGTCGGTCACGAGCAGGCATCGCGCCTGCGCGTGGCGCGCGATGCGCATGTTGACGATGTCGCTGGCGTGCAGGTTGATCTCGGCCGGTGAGCCCGCGCCCTCGATCACCACCACGTCGTTCTCGGCACGCAGCGCGTCCAGCGCGGCGGTGATCGCTGGCCAGACCTTCTCACTGCGGCCGCGCCAGGGCATGGTGGAGAGTTCTTCGCTCACCTGCCCCATCAGGACCACCTGGCTGCGCGTGTCGGCCTCGGGCTTGAGCAGCAGCGGGTTCATGCGCACCTCGGGTTCGGCGTTCGCGGCGAGCGCCTGGAAATACTGCGCACTGCCGATTTCGCCACCGGGCAAGCGATCTTCCGCAGGGCCGCCCCAAGGAAGATCAGCCCCCTCGGGGGGCAGCGACCCGCGTGAGCGGCGGAGCGTGGGGGCCACCACCCGGGCGTTGTTGCTCATGTTCTGCGCCTTGAACGGCGCGACCTTGAGACCCTGGCGCGCGTAGTGGCGGCACAGCGCCGTGGTCAGCCAGCTTTTGCCAGCACCGCTGGTGGTGCCGAGCACCATCACACACACCGCTGTCATGATTCGAAAGCCCCCCTGCGCCGCTGCGCGTCTTCCCCCCGGTGGGGGGACGCACCTGGTGGCCCGGCCAAGCCGGTTCCATGGGTGCCCTGAACATGGTTTCCCTTCGCTCCAGGGTGGACGGGGGCTGGCCTGCGGGCCTGATCGCACAACGCCACGGCCAGCGCGGACTGCGCGGCGGGCGGCAACACGCCCAGGCGCCAGTGGCCCGGCAGGCCCAACGAGGTGGTGTCGCGCAGTTTGATGCCTTGCGCACGCAGCGCGGGCATGTCCAGCGCGCACGGCGACCGGGCGCAGAAATAGTTCGCTTCGCTCGGCAGGCACACCCAGCCGAGTTCGCTGAGCAGCGCGATCTGAGCCGCTTTCCATGTGGTCAGTTGCTCGCGGCTCTGCGCCAGCCAGCGCTGGGCGTCGGCCTGCACCCAGGCCGCGAGCATCGCCACCGCATGGGCACCGAGCGGCCACGAGGGCGCCAACTGTTCGAGCGAGCGGGCGAGGGCCAGGCCGTGCAAGGGCGCGATGGCGTAGGCACCGCGCACGCCCGTCAGACCCATCGCCTTGTTGGGCGACCAGAGTTGCCACACGCGGTCCAGCGCCTCCGCGCTCAGGCTGCAGTGCCCGCTCAGGCGCAGCGGCTCGTAGGCCCGGTCGACCACCACCACACCGCCCTGCTCCGCCACGGCGTTCGCCATGGGCTCAGCGGTGCCCAGCGGGCTGGACGGTTCGCACAGCCAGAGCAGGTCGGCCTGGGCGGGCTCGTTCACCCGCTGCAGGCCCCATGCCTTCGAGGCCTGCGCGTAGTCGCCGTAGGACAGTGCGGGCAGCCACACCCGCCGCCCGCCCGAGCGCGCCACGGCGGCCGTGACGCGCGCGATGAACTCGCTGGCGCTGCCCGCGACCACGATGCGCTCGACCGCCACACCGTGGAACGCGGCGAGCGCACCGCGCAGGGCGGTGTAACCGGGGTCGGGGTAGTGCTGCGGGTCGGCCCGCTGCACGGCGGCCAGCGCCATGGGGCACGGCCCGACGGCGTTGGCGTTGGTGGAAAAGTCCCAGCGGGGCACGCCCAGGGCATCCGGGCCGCCGTGTGAAGGGGTCATGCCCAAACCCTTCCGGCGGCGCACAGCGCCACCCCACCGGCCAGCAGCGCCAGCCCGCCCACCACCCGGCCCGCCAGTTGCAAGGCGCGCGCGGTGTCGGCCGCCTGCGGGCTGCGGCCGGCCGGGTGCAGGGTGTACACGCCGGGTTTGGCCAGGCTCACGTCCAGCGCCAGCGCCATGGCGGCCATGGGCCAGCCGCTGTTGGGCGAGGGGGTGAGGCCGGCTTGTGCGCGCAACTCACGCCAGCGCCCGGCCGCACCGAGCAATCCGGCCGTGAGGCGCGCCGGCAACCACGACAGCACGTCGTCGGCCCGCGCGGCCCACTTGCCCGCCCAGGTCCAGTCGCGGCCCTGGCGCTCGCCGCGGTAGCCCCACATGGCGTCGGCCGTGTTGGCAAAGCGGTAGAGCGCGGCGCCCGGCAGGCCGGCCACGGCGAACCAGAACAGCGGCGCGACCACCGAGTCGTTGAGGTTTTCGGCCAGGGTTTCGATGGCGCTCTCGCGCACCTGGGCCGTGTTCAGCGGGGCCACATCGCGGCTCACCAGCCAGGACAGGCGTTCGCGTCCGGCCGGCAACGATTCGCCCAGCGCCGCCTCCACCGCCCGCACCTCGTCGCGCAGCATGCGCCAGGCCAGCAGCGGCTTGAGCAACAGGCCCAGCGCCAGCGCCTGCAGCCACCCCGGCACCGCGCCCAGCGCACGGGCCAGCGCCCAGGCGCTCAGCGCCACCAGCGCGGCACCCAGCAGCCAGGCCAGGGCACCGCGCGAGAACACGCGCCACCGGTCGGCTTGTGGGGTGGGCACCTGGGGTGCGATGCGCTCGCCGGCCCAGCCGAGGTAGCGCCCCATCCCCACCACCGGGTGCCAGCGCGCCGCCGGCTCGCCCCACAGGCGGTCCACCCCCAGCGCCACCAGCACCGCGAGGGCGCCCACGGCCACCGGCGACAGCGCCTGCGGGTCGGTCATGGCGCGGCGCCCTGCAGCGCGGCGGCGTCGGCCAGGGCCAGCCGCCCGGCCGCGGCCGAGCGCAGCGCCGCCAGGAGCCGGTCCACGTCGTCGGCCTGGTGCGCGGCCGACAAGGCGATGCGCAAGCGGGCCGTGCCCTCCGGCACGGTGGGCGGGCGGATCGCGGGCACCCACAGGCCCTGTTCTCGCAGGCGCGCCATCACGTCCAGCGCAGCTTCGTTGTCGCCGATCACCAGCGGCTGGATCGCGGTGTCCGAGGGCATCAGGGCCCAGCCGGCGGCGTCCACCGCCGCGTCGGCGCCGGGCGCGAGACCCGCGCGCAGCTGCGCGATCAGCGCGGCCAGGTGCTGGCGGCGGCGCTCGCCCTCGGCGCCGAGCACGCAGCGCAGCCCGGCGCGCACCGCCTCGGCCAGCAAGGCCGGCGCGGCGGTGGCGTAGGTGTAGCTGCGGGTCTTCTGCAGCAGCCACTCGACCAGCCGCTCGGGCCCGGCCACGAAGGCGCCCGCCACACCCAGCGCCTTGCCCAGCGTGGCCATGTAGAGCACGCGCGGCGAAGCGCCCGCGCCGGTGAGGCCGGCGGCGGCCAGCGCGCCACGGCCCTGCGGCCCGAGCACGCCAAAGCCGTGCGCGTCGTCGAGCAGCAGCAAGGCATCGTGCCGCTCGCACAGCGCGTGCAGGCCAGCGATGTCGGCCACGTCGCCGTCCATGCTGAACACCGCGTCGCTGATCACCAGCTTGCGGCGCGCCGGGCTGGCCGCCAGCAGCGCGTCGAGCTGCTGAAGATCGGCATGGCGGTAGCGGTGCACCGTGGCTTTGGACAGGCGCGCGCCATCGATCAGGCAGGCGTGGTTCAGCGCGTCGGAGAACAGCGCGTCGCCCTCGCCCACCAGCGCGGGCACGATGCTCGCGTTGGTGGCGTAGCCGGCGTAGAAATACAGCGCGCGCGGCAGGCCCACGGCCTCGGCCAGCTCGCGCTCCAGCGCGGCGTTGGCCACGCTGTGGCCGCTCACCATGGGCGAGGCCCCAGAACCCACGCCGTAGCGGTCCACCGCGGTGTGCACCGCCTGGCGCAGCAGCGGGTCTTGCGCGAGGCCCAGGTAGTCGTTGCTGCAGAAGGCCAGCAGCGACACGCCGTCCACGTTGAGCCGGGCACCCGGCTCGGGCGTGACCGCGCGGCGCACGCGGCGCAGCGACTGCGCGTCCAGCGCGGCCAGCCGTTCATCAAATTCGTTGAGCCAGCTCATGGTTTTCCTTTGTTTGCCAGGTTGCAGGCAGGTCCAGCACGATCTGGCGTGCATCGGGGGTTTGTGGGTGCCAGGGCACCACGCCCAGCAGCGGCGCGGCCAGGCGCTGGCGCAGCGTTTGAATGTTCTCGTCCCGGCAGGCCATGGCCGGGTCCACGGTGTTGGCCACCCACCCGGCCAAGTGCAGGCCGTCGGCGCGGATGGCTTCGGCCGTCAGCAGCGCGTGGTTCAGGCAACCCAGGCGCAGGCCGACCACCAGCACCACCGGCAGGGCCAGCGCCACCGCCAGGTCGGCCAGGGTTTCGTCTTCGTTGAGTGGCACGCGCCAGCCGCCCGAGCCCTCGACCAGCACCACGTCGGCCAGGCCCCGCAGCCCGCGGTGCGCCGCCACCAGCTCCGCCACGTCCACACGCCGACCCGCGCGCGCGGCCGCCAGGTGCGGCGACAGCGGCTCGGGCAGCGCCACCGGGTTGTCCAGTTCGGGCGGCACGGCCACGGTGGACGCGGCACGCAGCGCCAGCACGTCTTCCGCGACCCAGGAGCCGTCGCGCAGCACCAGGCCCGCCGCCACCGGCTTCATGCCGACCACGCGAGCATGGTGGCGCGCCAGCGTGTGCAGCAGCGCGGCGCTCACCAGCGTCTTGCCCACGCCGGTGTCGGTGCCGGTGACGAAGCAGCCGTCAAACGCCATCGGGCACCCCGCTCACCGGCGCCGGGCTGGTTTCTTCGGCCAGCGTGGCGTCGAGCGCGGCCATCGCGCCCCGGGCCAGCAGCTCGCCCTCGGCCTCGTCGATCACATAGGGCGGCATGGCGTACAGCGTGTGGCCGATGGGGCGCAGCAGCAGCCCCTGCGCCAGCGCGTGGCGGGCGTAGCGGCGACCGAAGTCGGGCAGGCTGCTCGCCACGTCCCACGCGAAGACCATGCCGCGCTGGCGCGCGTGGCGCACGCGAGGGTGGGCCGTGAGCGGCGCGAACTGCGCGGCCAGGCGCTCGCTGGTGCCCAGGTTCTGGCGCAGCGCGTCGGTCTGCTCAAACAGGTCCAGCATGGCCAGCGCCGCGCGACAGGCCAGCGGGTTGCCGGTGTAGCTGTGCGAGTGCAGGAAGCCGCGCGCCACCTCGTCGTCGTAGAAGGCGGCGTACACCGCGTCGGTGGTGAGCACCACCGACAGCGGCAGCGTGCCGCCCGTCAGGCCCTTGGAGAGGCAGAGAAAGTCGGGGCGAATGCCCGCCTGCTCGTGCGCGAACAGCGTGCCGGTGCGGCCAAAGCCGACCGCGATCTCGTCGAGCACCAGGTGCACCTGGTGCTGGTCACACAGCTCGCGCGCACGCCGCAGGTACACGGGGTCGTGCATGGCCATGCCGGCGGCGCACTGGATCAGTGGCTCAATGATCACGGCGGCGGTCTCGTGCGCGTGTTCGGTCAGCCAGTCGCCCAGGGCGGCCGCCGCCCGCTCGGCCACGTCGGCCGGGGTGTCGCCGGGCGCGGCCTGCCGCGCGTCGGGGCTGGGCACGGTGGCGGCCAGGCGCACCAGCGGCGCGTAGGCCTCGCGAAACAGCGCAATGTCGGTCACGGCCAGCGCGCCCACGGTCTCGCCGTGGTAGCCGCCGGCCACGCCGACAAATCGGCACTTGCCTGCCCGGCCCGCGTTGCGCCAGTGGTGCGCGCTCATCTTCAGCGCGATCTCGGTGGCGCTGGCGCCGTCGCTGCCGTAGAAGGCGTGGCCCAGGCCGGTGAGCGCGGCCAGGCGTTCGGACAGCTCAACCACCGGCGCGTGGGTGAAGCCGGCCAGCATCACGTGGTCCAGGGTGTTGAGCTGGTC
>NZ_JADMKB010000179.1 GCF_018780075.1 Hydrogenophaga sp. | reverse complement strand
TCGCCGATCTGCTCCATGTTGATGGTGAAGCTGATGATGTCGGTCCAGCGCCGGCCCTCCACCTCGTTGAGCTGCTGGCGCGAAATCTTGGTCAGGTAGTACTTGATGGCCGAGTACAGGCCGTCCACCGTGTCGTCCATCTTGCGCAGGTCCTGCGCGAGCTGCAGGTCGTTGGTCTTGATGACCGTCATCACGCCGCGCAGCATGGTCTCGACCACATCGGCCTGGTGCAGCGCCTCACGGGCCGCGCACGAGATCGCCAGCGACGGCGTGGCCAGGGCAGACGGGTCGAGGTGGTTGGGGCGGTTGAGCGCGGTGCCGGCGCCCTTCAGCGGCAGCAGCTTCTCGACCCACCCGGCGACCGGGCGCGTGAGGCCGATGAAGAACAGCCCCACCATGAGGTTGAAGCTCAGGTGGAACAGCACGGTCAAGGCCGCCGGGTCGGGCACGTGGGGCTGCACGAGCTGAAGCCAGAACGGAATCAGCCACGGCGCGATGGCCACGCCCATCAGCTTGAACAGCAGGTTGCCCAGCGGCACCTGGCGCGTGGCCCGGTTGGTGCGTGCGGTGGTGAGCACGGCGAGCAGGCCGCTGCCCAGGTTGGCACCCAGCACCAGGCCGAGCGCCACGTCCACCCCCACCACCTGCAGCGCCAGCGTGGCGGTGAGCAGCACGACAGCGAGACTGGAGTAGGCCAGCACCGCGAGCGTGGCGCCCACCAGGATTTCCAGCATGCGGTCGCTGGTGAGCGAGGCCAGCATCAGCTGCACCGCCGGGTTGCGCGTGAGCACGGCGGTGGACTGGCTCACCAGCTGCAGCGCCAGCAGCATCAGACCCAGGCCGATCAGCACGCGCCCCACGTCGCCCGTCTGGGACCCCTGGCGCAGGATGAAGAGCGTGACGCCGATGAAGATGCACAGGGGCGAGAGCCAGGAGAGGTCGAAGGAGAACACCACCGCCATCACGCTGGTGCCGATGTCGGCGCCCAGCATCACGGCCAGCGCGGCGGGCAGGGCGATCAGGCCACGGCCCACGAAAGACGCGGTGATGAGCGCGGTGGCGGTGCTCGACTGCACCAGCGCCGTGACGCCCAGGCCCGACAGCGCGGCGGTGAAGCGGTTGCCCATGCTGGCGGCGAGCACCTGGCGCAGCTTGCTGCCGAAGACCCGCAGGATGCCGGTGCGCACCAGGTGGGTTCCCCAGACCAGCAGCGCGATGGCCGCCAGCAGATTCAGCAGATGTGTCATGTCTGGGGAAAACTATACGCCGCTGCGAGGGGAGCACCTGGCCCTTCCTCGGTGCGGGGGTGGGGGCAACGATCCGGCGCCGGGCCGCCCCAAGCCGGATCAGCCCCCTTGGGGGGCAACGACCCGCGCAGCGGCGGAGTGTGGGGGCCTTTCAACGGCTCTTTCGAACGCGCAGGATCTCGTCCAGGATCAGGGCGATCGCGCCGATGGTGATGCCCGTGTCGGCCACATTGAACGCCGGGAAGTGGCCGCCCGGGAACACGCCGGACAGGAAGGACCAGTGGAAGTCCAGCATGTCCACCACGTAGCCGTGCAACACGCGGTCCACCACGTTGCCGATGGCGCCGCCCAGGATGCAGGCGAGCGCGAAGGCAAACAGCTTCTGTCCGGGGTGGGAACGCAGCATCCAGACGATGAACACCGCCGCCGCGACACCGATGCCGGTGAAGAACCAGCGCTGCCAGCCGCCCGCCGAGGCGAGGAAGGAGAAGGCGGCGCCGGTGTTGTGCACCCGGACCACGTTGAAGAAGCTGGTGACATAGGTGCTGTCGCCAAGCCGGTAGTTGCCGAGGATCAGCGTCTTGGTGAACTGGTCCAGCAGCAGGATGGCGGCGGCCAGGCCGAGCCAGGGCCAGAGGGAGCCTTTGGTCTTCGCCATCAGGCCACCTTGCGGGTTTCACCCGCGCCCGTGCCCGCCGCTTCGGCCAGGTTGCTCACGCAACGGCCGCACAGCGTGGGGTGTTCGGCGTGTTGCCCGATGTCGTCGGCGTAGTGCCAGCAGCGATCGCACTTGGCGGCGGTGCTGGGCGTCACGCTCACGGCCAGTTCGGCGCCGTCCACCACGGCCACGGCCGAGGTGATGGTGACGAACTTCAGGTCGGCGCCCAGCGAGCGCAGCAGCGCCGCGTCGTCGGCGCCGGCGGTGATCACCAGCGTGGCCTGGAGCGAAGCCCCCACCTGGCCGGCGGTGCGAACGTCTTCGATGGCCTTGTTGGCCGCGTCGCGGATGGCGCGGATGCGGCCCCACTTGGCGAGCAGGGCTTCGTTGGCCGACGGCAGGGGCGAGAAAGTCTCGAAGAAGATCGAACCCTGGTTCTTGTCGCCCGCGAAGTGCGCCCACGCCTCTTCGGCGGTGAAGCTCAGGAACGGCGCCATCCAGCGCAGCATGGCGCTGGTGATCTGGTGCAACGCGGTCTGGGCCGAGCGGCGTGCCAGGCTTTTCGGCGCGGTCGTGTACAGCCGGTCCTTGAGCACGTCGAGGTAGAACGCGCCCAGGTCTTCCGAGCAGTACACCTGCAGCTTGCTCACCACCGGATGGAACTCGTAGACGTCGAAGTGCGCCAGGATTTGTGCCTGCAACTCGCTGGCACGCGCCAGCGCGTAGCGGTCGATCTCCAGCATCTGCTCCAGCGGCACGGCGTCGGTGGCGGGGTCGAAGTCCACCGTGTTGGCCATCAGGAAGCGCAGGGTGTTGCGGATGCGGCGGTAGGCATCGACCACGCGGGCGAGGATCTTGTCGTCGATGTTGAGGTCGCCCGAGTAGTCGGTGCTGGCCACCCACAGGCGCACGATCTCGGCGCCGAGCTTGCTCGTCACCGACTGCGGCTCCACCGTGTTGCCCAGGCTCTTGCTCATCTTGCGGCCCTGGCCGTCGGTGGCGAAGCCGTGGGTCAGCAGGCCTTTGTAGGGTGCGCGGTCATAGAGCGCGCAGCCCAGCAGCAGCGAGCTGTGGAACCAGCCGCGGTGCTGGTCGTGGCCTTCCAGGTAGAGGTCGGCCTCGGGGCCTTGTGCGTGACTGGCACCGTTCGGGTAGGCCTTTGCGTGGCTGCCGCGCAGCACGTGCCAGAAGGTAGAGCCGGAGTCGAACCACACCTCCAGGATGTCGGTGCTCTTGGTGTACTGCGGTGCGTCGGCGCCCAGGATCTCTTCGGCCGTCACGCGGCTCCAGGCTTCGATGCCGCCTTGTTCGACGATGTCGGCCGCCTGGTCGAGGATGTCCATCGTGCGCGGGTGCAGTTCGCCTGAATCCTTGTGCAGGAAGAAGGGCACGGGCACGCCCCAGCTGCGCTGGCGCGAGATGCACCAGTCGGGCCGGTTGGCGATCATGTCGCGCAGGCGGGTCTTGCCGTTCTCGGGGTAGAAACTGGTGTGGTCGATGGCGTCGAGCGCGAGCTGGCGCAGCGTCTTGGGTGCCTTGTCCTGGGTGAACACGCCCTCACCCTCGTCCATGCGCACGAACCACTGCGCGGCGGCCCGGTAGATCACGGGCGTCTTGTGGCGCCAGCAGTGCGGGTAGCTGTGGGTGATCTTGACCGTGGCCATCAGGCGCCCGGCGTTCTTCAGCGCTTCCAGGATGACCGGCACGGCCTTCCAGATGTGCAGACCGCCGAACAGCGGGAAGTCGGGCGCGTAGGCGCCGTTGCCCTGCACCGGGTTCAGGATGTCGTCGTAGGCCAGGCCGTTGGCCACGCAGGAGTTGAAGTCGTCCACGCCGTAGGCGGGCGCCGAGTGCACGATGCCGGTGCCGTCGCTGTCGCTCACGTAGTCGGCGATGTAGACCGGCGAGAGGCGGCGGTAGCCGGCGTCCACGTCGTACAGCGGGTGGCGGAAGTTCAGGCCACCGAGCTGGTCGCCCTTCGTCGTGGCGAGCACGTTGCCTTGCAGGCCGAAGCGCTCCAGACACTTGTCCACCAAGGTCTCGGCCAGCACCAGGCAGCCCATGGGCGTGTCCACCAGCGCGTAGGTGAGCTCGGGGTGGGCGTTGAGCGCCTGGTTGGCGGGGATGGTCCAGGCGGTGGTGGTCCAGATGACGGCGAACGCGGTCTTGCCCGCAGGCAGCGCGCTCAGGCCGAAGGCGGTGGCCAGCTTCGAGGCGTCGTCGGTCTCGAAGGCCACGTCCAGTGTTTCGCTCTTCTTGTCGGCGTATTCGATCTCGAACTCGGCCAGCGATGAGCCGCAGTCGAAGCACCAGTACACCGGCTTCAAGCCGCGGTAGACGAAACCGCGTTCGATCACGCGCTTGAAGGCGCGGACCTCGCCGGCCTCGTTGGCCGGGTCCATGGTGCGGTAGGGGCGCTCCCAGTCGCCCAGCACGCCCAGGCGGCGGAAGTCCTCGCGCTGCTGGTCGATCTGCCCGGTGGCGAAGGCGCGGCTTTTGGCCTGCATCTCGTCGCGGCCGAGGTTGCGGCCGTGCAGTTTCTCGATCGCGTTCTCGATCGGCAGGCCATGGCAGTCCCAGCCGGGGATGTACTGCGCGTCGAAGCCGGCCAGCTGGCGGCTCTTGACGATCATGTCCTTGAGGACCTTGTTCAGCGCATGGCCGATGTGCAGCTTGCCGTTGGCGTAGGGCGGGCCGTCGTGCAGCACGAACAGCGG
>NZ_JADMKB010000189.1 GCF_018780075.1 Hydrogenophaga sp. | reverse complement strand
CCAGCTTCGCGTCTTCCACGTCCATGATGCCCTTGAGGATCAGCTTGCCGCCCCATTGTTTCTTCACCCAGGCCACGTCTTGCCAGTTCAGCGTCGGGTCGAACTGCTCGTTGGTCCAGGCTGCGAGCGAGCTCATGTCGCTCACGCCCTTCACGTGGCCCACCAGGTTGCGGAAAGTGTGGCGGCGCGTGCCCATCATGCCCAGCACCCAGCGCGGCTTGGTCGCGATGTCGACCATGTTGCCCAGCGACGGGATCACCGAGGCGCGCATCTTGTTTTTCAGGTCCTTGTGGCGCTGGCCGATCACCTGCAGGTCGAGCGTCAGCACCAATGCGCTGCAGCGGGCCACCTTGCAGCGCTCGATCATCCGTGCCATGGCCTCGCGGTCGCGCATCATGTAGAGCTGGAACCAGAACGGCGCTTGGGTGTTTTCCGCCACGTCTTCGATCGAGCAGATGCTCATGGTGGACAGCGTGAACGGGATGCCAAAGGTTTCGCAGGCCCTCGCCGCCTTGATCTCGCCATCGGCGCTCTGCATGCCCGTCAGCCCCACGGGCGCGATGCACACCGGCATCTTCACCGCCTGGCCCACCATCGTGGTCGCGGTCGTGCGGTTCTCCATGTTCACCGCCACGCGCTGGCGCAGCTTGATCTTCTGGAAATCGTCGCTGTTGGCGCGGTAGGTGCTCTCGGTCCAGGAGCCGGAATCGGCGTAGTCGTAGAACATGCGCGGCACACGTTTTTTGGCGAGCACGCGCAGGTCTTCGATGGTGGTGATCACGGTCATGGGGCTTGTCTCCAGGGGGCTTGTGGGTGTGCCGGCATGTTAGCGAGGCGGGCCGGAAAAGGCTTGTGAAAGTGGGACAGGGCGGTTTGAAATTTTTGATGCTGCCCCGGCGCCAGAGAACGAAGCCAGCCTACGGCAGGCACTGTGCCCGCTCATCCGCCGACAGCGGCTCCAGCCAGCCCAGCTGCTGCTCCAGCACCGCCACCGTCGCCTCGGATGCATCGGCCCCGCGCGCCTGCCGCTCGGCGATGCGCTGGCGCAGCACGGCCACCGGCGCCTCGCAGGTGAGGATGTGAAACGGCACACCCGCGCTCTGGGCCAGTGCCGCGAAATCCGCGCGCTCGGCCGCCCGCAGAAAGGCCGCGTCCACCAGCACCGTCCAGCCGTCGGCCAGCAGCAGGCGCGCGCGCGACAGCAGCGAGGCGTAGGTGTCGCCGTGCGCCTGCGGGCTGTAGAGCCCAGTGTTCAGGCCCGAGCCGCTGGGTGCCAGCGCGCTCAGGCCGTGCAGGCGCTTGCGCTCCACGTCGGAGCGCAGGCGGATCGCGCGCCCGCTGGTCTCGGCCGCGAGCCAGCGGCTGGAGGCCCAGGTCTTGCCGCTGCCCGAGAGGCCGTGGGTGATGAGCAGCCGCGGCGCGGGCGGGTGGGCGATGTCGCGCGCCAGCGCGAGGTAGCGCCGCGCTTCGGCCAGGCTTGCGGTGGCCTCGGGCGACACCTCCGCATCCGGGCCTGCGCCCCCCAGCTGCCCCAGTCGGATCGCCGCCACCTTGGCGCGCACCCCGGCGCGGTAGCTGGCGAAGAAGGCCCACACGGTGGGCGCCGACACGTCGCCGCTGTCGTCGATCCAGGCGCTCAGCAAGGTGTTGGCCAGGCCGGGGCGGCCGTGGCTCAGCAGGTCCATCCAGGCAAAGGCCATGTCGCTGGCCACGTCGATCCAGCGCAGCGCGTCGTTGAACTCGATGGCGTCGAACGGCAGCACCTCGTCCTCGATCAGCACCAGGTTGGCCAGGTGCAGGTCGCCGTGGCCCTCGCGCACGCGGCCCTTCTGGCGCCGCCGCGAAAGCAGCGGTTCGATGGCGTTGAAGCGCTGCTCGGTCCAGTCGCTCAGCTCGCGCACCAGGGCGGCGTCGGCGGGGTCGGCCAGGCCCGTGCGCAGGGTGCTGAAGTTGTCGCGTGGCCAGCGCATGGCCGCCGCCGCGTGGCCCCAGGGGTCGCCGTTGCCGGCCACCGCGGCCCGGGCCTGAAACGTCGCCATGCGCCGCGCCAGCCCGGTCATGTGCTCGGGCGTGAGCGCGCCGCGCTCGCACAGGTGGTCCAGCCGGGTGGCCTCGTCGAAGCGGCGCATCTGCACCGCGAACTCGATCGCCTGCCCCGCGTTGGCCTGGCCGGGCTCGCCCCAGCGTGGCTGTTCGGGTGTGCCGACGATGGTCAACACGCCCAGGTAGAGCTGCGTGGCGGGCCGGTCGAGGTTCTGAAAACGCCGGTTCACCCGGATCTCGGTCTCGCACGACTGGCGGCGCAGGGCCAGGGTGCTGAAGTCCATGAAGGGGAAACGCACCGGCTTCTTGATCTTGTAGGCGAAGTCGCCCGCCAGCAGCACCCAGGCGCTGTGTGTTTCCATGAGCTCCACGCGTTCCACCGGTTGCGGGTAGCACTTGGGCTCCAGCAGGGCGGTGATCAGGGGCGGCGGCGCGTGTTTCATGCAGATCAATGTAAGCCAGCTCACCTTCCAGCTGCCTGACGGCCGCCAGTGCCCTCAGCTTTCGCCCTGAAAATGCGGTCACCAAGATCCACGGAGACCGCCGCCATGAACCTCGCCCACCTGCTGGAACGCGCAGCGCTTCAACACCCCGCGCGGCCCGCGATCTTCAGCGGCACCCAGTGCGTGGCCACCCACAGCGACTGGGCATTGCGTGCCGCGCGAGTGGGCGCTCACCTTCGAGCTGCTGGCCTGGCGCCCGGCGACCGCGTCGTGATCTTCATGCGCAACCACCCGCGCTACCTGGAGCTGATGTTCGGTGCCTGGTGGGCCGGGCTGGTGGTGGTGCCGGTCAACGCCAAGCTGCACCTGAAAGAGGTGCAGTGGATCGTGGAGAACGCGGCCGCGCGCTGGGCCTTCGTGACCGCCGACGTGGCGCCCGACACGGCCGCACTCACGGGGCTGGACGGCGTGATGGACGCAGACAGCGCCGAATGCGATGCCTGGACCCACGGCGCAGAACATGCCGTTCACCCTGAGCCCACTTCCGTTCGGGCTGAGCCTGTCGAAGCCCTGCCAACCATTCACCCGCGCGCCCCCACCGACACCGCCTGGCTCTTCTACACCAGCGGCACCACCGGCCGCCCCAAGGGCGTGATGCTCACGCACCGCAATTTGATGACCATGGGGCTGACCTACTTCAACGACGTGGACCCCATCGACGCCGGCGACGCCATCGCCTACGCCGCGCCCATGTCGCACGGCGCCGGCATCTACGCCATCCCGCACCTCATGGCCGGCGCGCGCCACGTGGTGCCCGCCTCGGGCGGCTTCGACGCCGCCGAGTTGTTCGCGCTCGGTCTGCAGCTCGGGCCGCTCTCGCTGTTCGCCGCGCCGACCATCGTCAAACGCATCGTCGACGAAGCCGAATCGACGGGGCTGTCGCCCGAACAGTGCGGCCAGAGCTTCAAGACCATCGTCTACGGCGGCGCGCCCATGTACGCTGCCGACATCCAGCGCGCCTTGCGTGTGATGGGCCCGCGCTTCGTGCAGATCTACGGCCAGGGCGAAAGCCCCATGGTCGGCACCGCGCTCAGCCGCGCGCACCTGGCCGACGCCGCCCACCCGCGCCACGCCGAGCGCCTCGCCTCCGTGGGCGTGGCGCAGACGCCCGTGCGCATCCGCGTCGCGGGGCCGGACGGCGAGCCGCTGCCGCCGGGCGAGGTGGGCGAGGTGCTGATCCAGGGCGACAGCGTCATGGGCAGCTACTGGCACAACCCCGAAGCCACCGCCGCCGCCCTCCGCGACGGCTGGCTCTGGACCGGCGACATGGGCGCGCTCGACGCCGACGGCTTCCTCACCCTCAAGGACCGCAGCAAGGACCTCATCATCAGCGGCGGCAGCAACATCTACCCCCGCGAGGTGGAAGAGGTGCTGCTCACCGCGCCCGGCGTGGCCGAAGTGGCCGTGGTCGGCGCGCCCGACCCCGAGTGGGGCGAAATCGTGGTCGCCTTCGTGGTGCCGCAGGCGGGCGCGGCGCTGGACGCCAAGGCGCTCGACGCCTTCTGCCTGGACCAGATCGCGCGGTTCAAACGGCCCAAGCGGTATGAGTTTGTGGAGGCGCTGCCGAAGAACAACTACGGCAAGGTGTTGAAGACGGAGCTGCGGGAGCGGGTGGGCTTGTGTTGATGCTTGGGTATGGCAAGGTCATACCTCGCCATACCCAAGGCAACAAGAACATCGAAGCGGCAAAACGCGTTGTCCAGGCCATGCGGAAAGAAGTGAAAGCGCTCGGGCAACAGCCCGGCGCAGGCCGCCATGTTGAAGACATGCCGGACGAGTTCCGGGAATGGCTGATCGACTTTGGAGACAGCGGCTATGTGGCCCGCTATCACGTCGAGGCGGAGCTTGTGGTCCTTCTTGCGGTGCGGCATCAGAAGGAAGCTGGCTTCTGATGCCAGCTTCTGGTGAGCGGGCCACCACCGAGGGCAAAAGGCAAGACCTGATCCCACTACCCATCCCGCCTTTCATCACTGTTTGTCACCCTTCATCGTCCTTGACTCGACCAACCCCGCGGCGGAAAATTATTGCGCTCTTGCCGCCGCGAGCCAAGACGACAAGTCCCTGTTCATGTGGCTCCCATGGAGGT
>NZ_JADMKB010000150.1 GCF_018780075.1 Hydrogenophaga sp. | reverse complement strand
GATGCTGGCCTCGGTGGTGAACTTCTTCAACCCCTCGCATGTGTTCATTGGCGGCGGGCTCACGCGCACGGGGCCGCAGCTGCTGGCCTCGGTGCGGCAAAGCGTGTACCAGCGCTCGCTGGCCCTGTCCACGCGGCACCTGGAGATCCAGTACACGCCGCTGGCCGAGCGGGCTGGCGTGGTCGGCGCGGGCGCGCTGGCCATGCAGGAAACCTTGAAACACCGAAAGGCCGCGGCATGAGTCTTCAGATCGAATTTCGCGGCACCACCAAGTCCTTCGGCCCGGTGCAGGTGCTGCACGGGGTGGACTTCGCCCTGCCCAC
This sequence comes from Hydrogenophaga sp., assembly GCF_018780075.1. GTDB lineage: Bacteria > Pseudomonadota > Gammaproteobacteria > Burkholderiales > Burkholderiaceae_C > Hydrogenophaga. The sequence goes on along the minus strand of NZ_JADMKB010000150.1, from coordinate 4,355 downwards.
GGGCCAGGTGCTGGGCCTGCTGGGCGAAAACGGCGCGGGCAAGTCCACGCTCATGAAGATCCTCGCGGGCTTTGAACAGGCCAGCGGCGGCACCGTGCTGCTCAACGGCCAGCCCCAGGCGTTTGCCAGCTCCCGCGACGCCGAGGCCCAGGGCATCGTGCTGATCCACCAGGAGTTCAGCCTGGCCGAGGACCTGACGATCGTGCAGAACCTGTTCCTGGGCCACGAGAAAAAACGCGGCTGGGGCGGCCTGCTGCTGGACGAAGAGACCATGCGCGAAGAGGCGCAGCGGGCCATCGCGCAGGTCGGCCTCACCGCCGATGTGAACACGCGGGTGAAAGACCTGATCGTGGCCGAGAAGCAGCTCGTGGAGATTGCGCGCGCGCTGCTGCGCAAGGCGCGCCTGCTGATCATGGACGAGCCCACGGCCACCCTCACGCCCACAGAAACCGAGCGCCTGTTTGGCCTGATGCGCCAGCTCAAAAGCGAGGGCGTGACCCTGGTCTACATCTCGCACAAGCTCGACGAGGTGGAGCGCATGACCGACCAGGTGGTGGTGATGCGCGACGGCCGCTGTGTGGCCCAGCAACCCACGGCCAGCCTGAACCGCCAGCAGATGGCCAACCTCATGGTGGGCCGCGAACTGGCCGACCTCTACCCACCCAAGGCCACGCCGCCCACAGCCGCCACACCGGCGCTGCGCGTGCAGGGCCTGAGCGTGCCCGGCTGGGCGCAGGACGTGAGTTTCGAGGTGCGCCCCGGCGAGATCCTGGGCTTTGCGGGCCTGGTGGGCGCGGGCCGTACCGAGCTGTTCGAGGGCATCATGGGCCTGCGCCGCTGCAGCGCGGGCACGGTGGAGCTGCAAGGCCGGCCCCAGACCATCCGCCACCCGCGCGACGCCGTGCGCCTGGGCCTCACCTACCTGAGCGAAGACCGCAAGGGCAAGGGCCTGCACGTGAACTTTGGCCTGCGCGAGAACCTCACGCTCATGGCGCTGGAGCGCTACGCCACGCCCTTGCTGCAACCCGCGCAGGAACACCAGGCGCTGGCCCACGCGGTGGACGAATTCGGCATCCGCACCGGCAGCCTGCACATCAAGGCCTCCAGCCTCTCGGGCGGCAACCAGCAGAAGGTGGCGCTGGCCAAGGTGCTGCACCCCGGCCCCAGGGTCGTGGTGCTGGACGAACCCACGCGCGGCGTGGACGTGGGCGCCAAGCGCGACATCTATCTGCTCATCCAGAAACTGGCCAGCCAGGGTCTGGCCGTGATCATCGTTTCCAGCGAACTCATGGAGCTGATTGGCCTGTGCCACCGCGTGGCGGTGATGCGTGCGGGCCGCTTGCAGACCGTTCTGAAATCCCAACAACTCACCGAAGAGGAGCTCATCGCCCATGCCACAGGAACCCACTGAAAACGCCACCACCGGCCACGCCAGCCGGTGGCTGGGCCAGCTGCAGGGCATGGGCCCGGTGATCGGCCTGGTGCTGCTGTGCGTGGTGGGCACGCTGCTCAACAGCAACTTCGCCACGCTGGACAACATCACCAACGTGCTCACGCGCACGGCCTTCATCGGCATCATCGCCGTGGGCATGTGCTTCGTCATCGTGTCCGGCGGCATTGACTTGTCGGTGGGTTCGATGGCGGCGCTGATCGCGGGCAGCGTGATCCTGGCCATGAACCACCTCGCGCCCGTGCTGGGTTCGCCCATCGGTACCGTGGCGCTGGGCATGGCGCTGGCGCTGGTGCTGGGTGCCGCGTTCGGCCTGGCGCACGGCCTGCTGATCACCAAAGGGCGCATCGAACCCTTCATCGTGACGCTGGGCACGCTGGGCATCTTCCGTGCCTACCTGACCTACTTCTCCAACGGCGGCGCCATCACGCTGGACAACGAGCTGACCGACGTCTACAGCCCGGTGTACTACGGCAGCGTGGCGGGCATTCCGATCCCCGTGTGGGTGTTCCTGGCGGTGGCGCTGGTGGGCAGCGTGATCCTGAACCGCACCACCTTCGGCCGCTATGTGCAGGCCATCGGCTCCAACGAACAGGTGGCGCGCTACGCCGCGGTGGACGTGGACCGCGTGAAGGTGCTGACCTATGTGCTGCTGGGTGTGTGCGTGGGCATCGCCACCCTGCTCTACGTGCCGCGCCTGGGCTCGGCGTCGCCCACCACCGGCCTGCTGTGGGAGCTGGAAGCCATCGCCGCCGTCATCGTGGGCGGCACCGCGCTCAAGGGCGGCGCGGGCACCATCACCGGCACGGTGGTGGGCGCCGTGCTGCTCTCCGTGATCAGCAACATCCTGAACCTGACCAGCATCATCAGCGTGTACCTCAACGCGGCGGTGCAGGGCTTCGTGATCATCGCGGTCGCTTTCATGCAGCGATCCAAGAGATGACCGCCCCCAAGCGTCTTCTCCCCTTCGGGGCGAATCCGGGGCTCCACCGCTGCGCGGGTCGCTGCCCCCCCGAGGGGGCGCCGCCCGCCTTGGGGCGGCCCGGCGGCGGGCGATCTCCTTTCGTTTTCCCTCACCACAGCAGCCGCTGTTTCATCCACCTGCATCCAGGAGACAACTGAAATGAAAACCATCACCCGCAGACTCGCACTGACCGCCGTGGCCCTGGCCGCCTTCGGCGCCACCTCCAGCTTCGCCCAGAACAAGGTGGTGCTGGGTGTGTCCATCCCGGCCGCCACGCACAGCTTCATGGCGGGCGTGGTGTTCTGGGCCAACCAGGCCAAGGCCGAGCTGGAGAAAGCCAACCCCGGCCTCGAAGTGATCGTGAAGACCGCCAGCGGCTCGCCCGAACAGGCCAACCAGCTGCAAGATTTGCTCACCGTGAACAAGATCAACGCCCTGGTGGTGCTGCCCTTTGAATCGGCTGCGCTGACCAAGCCCGTGGCCCAGCTCAAGGGCAAGGGCGTGTACGTGACCGTGGTGGACCGCGGCCTGACCGACACCAGCGCGCAAGACGCCTACGTGGCGCCCAACAACACCACCTTCGGCGAAGTGCCGGCGGCCTACATCGGCAAGGCGCTGGGCGGCAAGGGCAATGTGGTGGTGCTGCGCGGCATCGCCTCCAACGTGGACAACGAGCGCAACGACGCCTTCAACGCCGGTCTGAAAGCCTTCCCCGGCATCAAGGTGCTGGACGCCAAGTACGGCAACTGGAACCGCGACGACGCGTTCAAGGTCATGCAGGACTACCTGACCCGCTTCCCGCAGATCGACGCCGTGTGGGCGGCGGACGACGACATGTCGGTCGGCGTGCTCAAGGCCATCGACCAGGCCAAGCGCACCGACATCAAGCTGGTGTTCGGCGGCGCGGGCGCCAAGGGCTCCATCAAGACCCTGATGGACGGCAGCGACCCGCGCATCCAGGCCAACGTGTCCTACTCGCCCAAGTTCATCTACGACGCGGTGAAGATGACGGCCGAAGCCCGCCTGAAAGGCGCCAAGCTGCCCGCCAACACCATCATCCCGTCGGTGCTGATCACCAAGGACACCGCGCGGAACTTCTACTTCCCCAACTCCCCGTTCTGAGCCGGTGGTTTGACCCGCCTGGCCTGTGGCCCCGTTGAACAGGCGCCAGCCGCATGAAGTTCAACGGCACTCCGCCACAGGCCTTTTTCCTCTTTTCCGGAGCCTCTCCATGGCAAGACCCGTCACCTTGTTCACCGGCCAGTGGGCCGACCTGCCCCTGGCCGAACTGGCCCCGCTGGCCAAAACCATGGGCTACGACGGCCTGGAGCTCGCCTGCTGGGGCGACCATTTCAATGTGCAAGAGGCCCTGGCCTCCGCCACCTACGTGCAGGACAAACACGCCCTGCTGGCGAGCCACGGCCTGCAGTGCCTGGCCATCGGCAACCACCTGGTGGGCCAGGCCGTGTGCGACCTGATCGACGAGCGCCACCAGTCCATCCTGCCCGCCCATGTGTGGGGCGATGGCGAGCCCGAGGGCGTGCGCCAGCGCGCCGCCGCCGAGCTGCAGGACACGGCGCGTGCGGCCAGGAAATTTGGCGTGAAGACCGTCACCGGCTTCACCGGCTCGTCCATCTGGCACTCGATCTACGCCTTCCCGCCCACCAGCCAGGCCTACTGGGACAAAGGCTTTGCCGACTTCGGCGCGCGCTTCACGCCCATCCTCGATGTGTTCGACCAAGTCGACGTGAACTTTGCGCTGGAGGTGCACCCCACCGAGATCGCGTTTGACATCGCCACCAGCGAACGCGCGCTGGCCGCGGTGCAGCAGCACCGCCGCTTCGGCTTCAACTTCGACCCCAGCCACCTGGCCTACCAGGGGGTGGACTACATCCGCTTCATCCGCACCTTTGGCCCGCGCATCTTCAACGCCCACATGAA
>NZ_JADMKB010000145.1 GCF_018780075.1 Hydrogenophaga sp. | reverse complement strand
GCATCCAGCCCGTGCTCACCGCCATCTGGCTCACCAGCGTGGGCGGGCAGCACGTGTCGCGCCGGCAGTGGCTGGGGCTCCTGCTGGGGTTTGCGGGGCTGGTGCTGGTGGTGTCGCGCAAGTTTGGCGCGGGCGGCCCGGGCGACCAGGCCAACTGGATCAACCTGTCGTTCGCCGTGCTGGCCCTGTTGGCCATCACCGTCGGCACGCTGTACCAGAAGCGCTTCGTGTTGCCCTGTGACGTGCGCAGCGCCAACACGGTGCAACTGGCCGCCGCGCTGCTGGTCACGCTACCGCTGGCTTTGATGGAGTCGGAATCCATGCACTGGAGCCTGAACGACGGCGCGCTCAACGCCGAGCTGGTGGGCGCCATGGCCTGGTCGGTGCTGGGGCTCACGCTGGGCGGCAGTTCGCTGCTGTACATGCTGATCCAGCGCGGCGCGGCAGCCTCGGTGACGAGCCTGATGTATCTCGTGCCGCCGAGCACCGCGCTGATCGCCTGGCTGCTGTTTGCCGAGCCGATCACGGCGGTGACGATCGCCGGCACCGCGCTCACCGCTTTCGGTGTGAGCCTGGTGGTGCGGCCGGCGCGCTGACCCGACCCGGACCCGGTTTTCGCCACGGTTCGTTCTCGAAGCGCGCGACCAGAAAATCCACCAGCAGGCGGATGCGGCGCGGCACCTGGGCGCGGTAGGGCGCCAGCCAGTGGATGTCGGCGTCGGGCATCGCGTAAGCGGGCAGCACCCGCACCAGCGCGCCGCTGTCCAGCTGCGGCGCGATGTCCCAGAGGCTGCGCAGCATGATGCCGTGACCGGCCAGGCACCAGTCGCGCACCATCTCCCCCGAGTTGCTGGAGAGCGGCCCGCTCACCGGCGTGTGTCGAACCTCGGTTTCGCCTTCGGATTGCAGCCGCCAGTGGTCAAAACGCTGGCCCGGCCCGCCATCGTTTTCGCGCACCACCAGGCAGGCGTGGGTCGCCAGATCGGACAGCGAGCGCGGTTCGCCGTGGGCTTTCAGGTAGGCGGGCGCGGCCACCAGCACGCGCTGGTTGGACGCGAGCCGGCGCGAGACCCATTCGCTGGCGCGATGCGCCGGCGCGTTCCAGAGCCAGATGGCGCCGTCCCATCCGTCCACCACCAGATCGGGCAGCTGTTCGGTCAGCTGCAGCTGGATGTCCACCGCCGGGTGCCGCGCCTGGAAATCCGCCAGTGCCGGCCCCAGCCACAGGCGGCCAAAACCGAAGGTGGCGGCGAGACGGATCGGTCCGGCCGGTTCGGTCCGGCGCTCGCGCAGCTCGGCTTCCATGGCATCAAATCCGCGCAGCAGCTCGCTGGCGCGCTCGCACAGGGTTTCTCCCTCGGCCGTGGGGCTGACGCGGCGGGTGGTGCGCTGGAACAGGCGCAGGCCCAGACGGGCTTCCAGCGCGGCCAGGCGTTTGGTCACCGCCGACGGCGCCACGCGCATGGCCCGCGCGGCCATCACCAGGCTGCCGTGCTGTCGCACGGCCAGGACGAGTTCAAGATCGGGACGGTCCAATTATTTCCCTTTTAGAATCAATCAATTGACAGATTATTGCCTCAATGAGGGCTAAGCTTGCGCTCATGTTCAACGGCTTTCAGACCCACACCGTGATCCGCGAGGGCGTGCACCTGCACACCCGCATCGCTGGCAAAGGGGCTCCGCTGCTGCTGTTGCACGGCCATCCGCAGACCCAGGCCATGTGGCACCGGGTGGCGCCCGCATTGGCCGAGCACTTCACCGTGGTGCTGATGGACCTGCGCGGTTACGGCGACTCGTCGCGACCGGCGCCCGATGCCGCGCACCACGCGCACAGCAAGCGCGAGATGGCGCTGGACGCACTGGCCGTGATGGCGCAGCACGGCATTGAACGTTTTGATGTGCTGGCCCACGACCGCGGTGCGCGGGTGGCCCACCGGCTGGCGGCCGACCACCCGCGGGCGGTGCAGCGGCTGATGCTGCTCGACATCGCGCCCACGCTGGCCATGTACGCACAGACCTCCGACGACTTCGCACGCGCCTACTGGCACTGGTTCTTCCTGATCCAGCCGCCGCCGTTGCCCGAAGCCCTGATCGCTTCCGACCCTGGGCGCTACGTGCGCAGCGTGATGGGCAGCCGGCACGCGGGTCTGGCGCCGTTCGATCCGACCGCGCTCGCCGAGTACGAGCGCTGTGCCGCGCTGCCCGGCACCCCCGCCTCGATTTGCGAGGACTACCGCGCCAGCGCGGGCATCGATCTGGCCCACGACCGAGCCGATGTGGCCGCGGGCCACCGCCTGACGCAGCCGCTGCGCGTGCTCTGGGGCGAACACGGCACCGTGGGGCGCTGCTTCGACGTGCTGTCGCTGTGGCGCGAACGCGCTGACCAGGTGTCGGGCCAGGCCCTGCCGTGTGGCCACTACATCGCCGAGGAGGCGCCCGAGCGGGTGATTGCCGAGGCCCTTTCTTTTTTTAAACCCTTCTGAAGGAGACCCCCATGAGCAAACCCCACCGCATCGCAGTCATCGCTGGCGACGGCATCGGCACCGAAGTCATGCCTGAAGGCATCCGCGTGATGGAGGCCGCGGCCTCGAAGTTCAACATCCCGCTGCAGTTCGACCACTTCGACTTTTCGAGCTGCGACTACTTCGAGAAGCACGGCAAGATGCTGCCCGACGACTGGAAGGAACAGATCGGCGGCCACGATGCGATCTACTTTGGCGCCGTGGGCTGGCCCGACCGGGTGCCCGACCACGTGTCGCTCTGGGGCTCGCTGTTGCTGTTCCGTCGCGAGTTCGACCAGTACGTCAACATCCGCCCCGCCAAGCTCATGCCCGGTGTGACCGCGCCGGTGGTCCGCCGCGACGGCAGCCCGCGCCAGCCCGGCGAGATCGACATGGTCATCGTGCGCGAGAACACCGAAGGCGAATACAGCAGCATCGGTGGGCGCATGTACGCCGGGACCGAGCGCGAGATCGTGGTGCAGGAAACGGTGATGTCGCGCATCGGCGTGGACCGTGTGCTGCGCTACGCGTTTGAAGTGGCGCGCTCGCGACCCAAGAAACACCTGACCAGTGCGACCAAGAGCAACGGCATCGCGATCACCATGCCTTACTGGGACGAGCGCGTCGAAGCCATGGCCAAAGAGTACCCGGACGTCAAGGTCGACAAGTTTCACATCGACATCCTGACCGCGCACTTCGTGCAGCGCCCCGACTTCTTCGACGTGGTGGTGGGCAGCAACCTGTTTGGCGACATCCTGTCCGACCTCGGTCCCGCCTGCACCGGCACCATCGGCATCGCACCCAGCGCCAACCTCAACCCGACGCGCCAGCACCCCTCGCTGTTCGAGCCGGTGCACGGCTCGGCGCCCGACATCGCGGGTCAAGGCATCGCCAACCCGATCGGGCAGATCTGGTGCGGCGCCATGATGCTGGATCACCTGGGCCACCGCGACGCGCACGACGCGGTGATGCGGGCGATCGAGGCGACACTGCAGCCCGGCAGCGGCGCACCGCGCACGCGCGACCTGGGTGGCTCCGCCGGGACGACCGATGTCGGCCGAGCCATCGCTGAGGCCTTGCTTGGCTGAGTCTCTCGGGGTGTGGCCGCAGGCGGTTCCAGTCGCATTGGTGCGGTGGAGGTGGTGTGGAATCCGCATAGAATCTCGCCCTTCTGGCCATCGTTGAGCCCAGCCGACACCGCCGTATTGACACGGGTGCAGCCCGGTGGGTGTAATGAAGATGCGCATGTCCGGCGGCGAACGCTGACCGATGCGTCTCACGATCCAACCAGAAACTTCAGGCTTTTTGCCCGGGATGCGAGCATCCCGCGGCTGAAGGCTTGTTCGAACGGACTTTTCACCACTTAAAGAGGGGCTATTTGTGAACAAAACAGAACTCGTCGAGCACATCGCCAAGCACGCCGACATCTCCAAGGCCGCTGCCACCCGTGCGCTGGATTCGACCATCACCGCCATCCGCACCACGCTCAAAAAAGGCGGCACCGTGTCGCTGGTGGGTTTTGGTTCTTTTGCCGTGACCAAGCGCCCGGCTCGCAAGGGGCGCAACCCCCGCACCGGCGAAGAGATTAAAATCAAGGCCGCCAAGGTGCCGAAGTTCCGTCCGGGCAAGGCCCTGAAAGATGCGCTGAACTGAAGCGTGTCTGAAGTTTCCCGGTGGGGTGCTTAGCTCAGTCGGTAGAGCGGCGCCCTTACAAGGCGTAGGTCGGCGGTTCGACCCCGTCAGCACCCACCACCATCAAGAAGGCGAACTCGGGTTCGCCTTTTTTGTTGTCGACATTCCGGTGTCGGCGTTCGTTTGATTTGCAGGATTCCAGGCATGTTTGATTCCATCCGCAATCACAAGAAGTACCTGATGGGCTTCCTGCTGATCTTGATCATCCCGTCCTTCGTGCTGTTCGGCATTCAGGGCTTCACTGACGGCAACCAGAGCGGCGAAACGGTGGCCACGGTGGATGGTCAGGACATCAGCAAGGCCGAGTGGGACCAGGCCCACAAGGTCGAGGCGCAGCGCCTTCGCGAATCCATGCCCAACATCGATGCCAAGCTGCTGGACAGCGATGGCGCCCGCTACGCTTCCCTGGAACGCTTGGTCCGTGACCGCGTGCTGGCGGTGGCGGCCCAGAAAGACCACCTCTTCACGAGCGACCAGCGCCTGGCTCGGGCGCTGCAGGAAGACCCCAGCATCGCGGCGCTGCGCAAGCCCGATGGCTCGCTGGACGTTGAAGGCTACCGGCAACTGGTCGCCCGTCAGGGCCTGACGCCGGAGGGATTCGAGGCCCGCGTGCGCTCCGATCTCTCGGTGCGGCAGGTCACAGGCGGTGTGCAGTCCTCCGGCTTCGCTCCCCCAGCGCTGGCCCAGGTGTCCCTCAATGCGTTCTTCGAACGCCGCGAGGTGCGGGTATTGCCCTTGGCCGCCAACGACTTTGCCGCCAAGGTTGCGCCCACCGACGCGGAGATCGAGCAGTTCTACAAGGACAACCAGGCCATGTTCCAGGCGCCGGAGCTGATCGACGTGGAGTACCTGGTGCTGGATGCGGCGGGACTGGCACAGAGCGCCACGCTCAACGAAGATGCGCTGCGGACCTATTACAAGGAAAACATCGCGTTGCTGTCGGGCGACGAGGAGCGCCGCGCGAGCCACATCCTGTTGAACGCGCCCAAGAGCGCACCGGCTGCCGAGCGAGAGAAGATCCGCGTCAAGGCGCAGGCCCTGCTGGAACAGCTGCGCAAGGCGCCCGAGACCTTTGCGGCCGTTGCCAAGACCGAATCGCAGGACCCTGGCTCCGCCACCAAGGGCGGTGACCTGGAGTTCTTTGGACGCGGTGCGATGGTCAAGCCCTTCGAAGACGTGGTGTTCTCCATGGCCAAAGGGGCCATCTCCGATGTGGTCGAGACCGACTTCGGTTTTCACATCATCCAGCTCACGGACATCAAGGCACCCAAGCAGCGCAGCTTTGAAGAAATGCGGCCCCAGATCGAAGCGGATCTGAAAAAGCAGCAAGGCCAGAAGCGATTCGCTGAAAACGCCGATAACTTCGGCAACCTGGTCTACGAGCAGGCCGACAGCCTCAAGCCGGCGGCCGACAGCCTCAAGCTGGAACTGCGCACCGCCAAGGGGCTGACGCGCGAGCCGGTGCAGGGCAGCGGCGTGCTGGCCAATGAACGCTTGCTGGCGGCGCTGTTTGCGCCTGAGTCGGTTCAAAACAAACGCAACACCGAAGCCATCGAAACCGCTTCCGGTCAGCTCACGGCGGCGCGTGTGGTGCAACACACGCCCGCGCGCACGCTGCCTCTGGCCGAGGTCCGGGACAGCGTGCGTGCACGGCTGGTGGCCCAGCGTGCGGCCCAGCTCGCGAAGGAAGAGGGTGTCAAGAAGCTGGCGGCCTTGCGCGCCGGTTCCGATGCCACGGTCCTCCCGGCGTCTGTGGTCGTGGGCCGCGACAACCCGCAGGGTCTGGCCGCGCCGGTGCTCAAGGCGGCGCTGAGCGCCGATGCCAAGCAGCTGCCCGCCTGGACCGGTGTGGATCTGGGTCAGAAGGGGTATGCGATCGTGAAGGTGGAAAAACTGTTGCCCCGCGCAGCGCCCGCCGCGCAAAACCAGGAGGTCCAGCAGTACGCCCAGTGGTGGACCGCGGCCGAGATCCAGGCCCACTACGAACTGATCAAGGAACGCTTCAAGGTCAAGATTTTGGTGCCTGAACCCGCACTCTGAAGCAGATCGCGTTCGGAGGTCGAAAGCTTCGCGCTATAATGCAAGACTTGCGGTGGCTGTAGCTCAGTTGGTAGAGTCCAGGATTGTGATTCCTGTTGTCGTGGGTTCGAGCCCCATCAGCCACCCCAAATGAATCACACACAAAGCCCGGTTTTCACCGGGCTTTGTCGTTTCTGGTCGCGCGCGTTCAATTCACCATCACCAATTTGCCCTTGACCGAGCGCGAGCCCATGATGGCGTAGGCCCTGGGCAGCTCGCTCATGGGCAGGGTCTGGTCGATCACGGGCTTGATCTGGCCCTTCATGTACATGGTGGCCAGGGTCTGCATCATCTGTGCGTTGGCCTGTGGTTCGCGTTTGGCAAAGTCGCCCCAGAACACCCCCACGATGCTGGCGCCTTTGAGCAGGGCCAGGTTCAGCGGCAGGCTGGGGATGGGGCCGCTGGCAAAGCCCACGACCAGGTAGCGGCCGCGCCAGGCGATGGAGCGGAAGGCCGGTTCGGCGAATTCGCCACCCACCGGGTCGTAGATCACGTCCGGGCCCTTGCCGTCGGTCAGCCGCTTGATTTCATCGCGCAGCGTGGTCTGTGGCGTGTGCACGCTGTAGTTGATGACCGCGTCGGCGCCCAGCTGTTGGCACAGGGCGCACTTGTCCTCGCTGGAGGCGGCAGCGATCACGCGCGCCCCCGCCGCCTTGGCGAGCTGGATGGCGGCCGTGCCCACGCCACCGGCCGCGCCCAGGACCAGCACGGTTTCGCCGGCCTTGAGCGACGCGCGGTCCATCAGGGCGTGCCACGAGGTGGCGTAGATCATGATGAACGCGGCCGCGTCCACAGGCGGAAAGCCCGGCGGGAGCGGCATGCACAGCGCGGCCGGGGCCAGCGTGTGGGTGCCGAAACCACCAGTGCCGCTCAGGCACGCCACGCTCTGACCCACCTGCAGGTGTTTCACCCCTTCGCCGACGGCGCTCACCACGCCCGCGTATTCCGAGCCGGGCACGAACGGCAGTGGCGGCTTCATCTGGTACTTGTTCTGCACGATGAGCAAGTCGGGAAAATTCAGGCTGGCCGCTTGAATCTGAAGCAGCACCTGCCCCGGTCCGGGGGTGGGCGTGGGCAGCTCCTTCCAGGTCAGGGCATCCACGCCCACGGGGTTTTCACAAAGCCAGGCATGCATCGGGTGGTCTCCAGTGGGTGTTTTCAGAGGGGCCATGATAGGCACGCACGGGCCCGCCGGGTGGGCGGCTGGGCGTGGTTTTGTCCCTCGCGCGACCGGGGCGCGCAGCGGTGAAAGCGCGGCAGGGCGCCTAGAATCCTGCTCATGAAAATCCTCATCTCCAACGACGACGGCTTCCAGGCACCGGGCATCGTGGCCCTGTACGAAGCCCTGAAAGGTCTGGCCGAAGTGGAGGTGGTGGCCCCCGAGCACAACAACAGTGCCAAATCCAACGCGTTGACGCTGCATTCGCCGCTGTATGTGCACACGGCCGCCAACGGGTTTCGCTATGTGAACGGAACGCCCGCCGACTGTGTGCACATTGCGCTCACTGGTTTGCTGGGTTACCGGCCCGACCTGGTGGTCTCGGGCATCAACAACGGCGCCAACATGGGCGACGACACCATTTACTCCGGCACCGTGGGAGCGGCCATGGAGGGCTACCTCTTCGGCATCCCGGCCATCGCGTTTTCGCAGACCGAGCGCGGTTGGGCGCACTTGGACGTGGCTGCACAGAAGGCGGCCGAGCTGGTGCAGCACCTCATGCCCTCGCTGCCCGACGCGGCACACCGCAGCGCCCCCTGGTTGCTGAACGTGAACATTCCTTGCCGGCCTGTCAGCGAACTCAAGGGCTTCAAAGTCGCCCGCCTGGGACGCCGGCACGCGGCCGAGCAGGTCATCACCCAGACCAGCCCGCGCGGCGACACCATGTACTGGATCGGCAGCGCCGGCCCGGCCAAGGACGACGCCGAGGGCACCGATTTCCATGCCACCGCCCAGGGGTTTGCCAGCATCACGCCGCTGAAGGTTGACCTGACGGACCACGACACGCTGCCGTACTGGGCGCCCACGGCCGCCGCCATGGGTGGGGTCGCGCGTTGAAACGCCCTGTGCCACCCGTCGGCAAGCCGTCCACCGGTGCGGCCGCACCCCGGCCGCGCCCCGCGTTTCCAGCGCGCCTGGACACGGTCCCGGCGCCGCCGGTCCACAAGCCGGGCGCCTCGGCAGCGCTGCGCCCCGTGGCGGCCGCAGTGCCGGCCCCGGGCGTCCGTCGGGCGGTGGTGCCCACGGCTCACACCGCGCCGGCGGGCGTCGGCATGGATTCGGTCGCTGTGCGGACCGCGATGGTGCGCAAGCTGCAAGGGCAGGGCATCGTGCATGTGGGGGTGCTGGCGGCGATGCAGGCTGTGGAGCGGCACCGTTTCGTGGACACCGCGCTAGCCAACCAGGCCTATGAAGACACGAGCCTGCCCATTGGTCTGGGGCAGACCATCTCCAAACCCAGCGTGGTGGCGCGCATGCTGGAGTTGCTGTGCCAGGGGCGCGAAGAGAAGCTGGGCCGTGTGCTCGACATCGGCACCGGTTGCGGCTACCAGGCTGCGGTGTTGAGCCACCTGGCCACGGAGGTGTACAGCATGGAGCGGCTTCGGGGCCTGCACGACAAGGCCCGCGACAACCTGCGGGCGTTCCGCGTGGCGAACCTGCACCTGCTGTTTGGCGATGGCATGCTGGGCTTCCCCCAGGGCGCTCCCTATGCCGGCATCGTGGCCGCGGCAGGCGGGAACGATGTGCCACAAGCCTGGATCGACCAGCTGGCGGTGGGTGGCCGGCTGGTGGCGCCTGCCATGACCGCCGATGGCCAGCAGCATCTCGTGGTGATCGACAAGACCGCCCAGGGATGGGTTCGCTCGGTGCTGGAGCCGGTGCTGTTCGTGCCTCTAAAATCGGGCATTGCGTGAAGCTCCTTCTGCCCTGTGCGGCAGCGGGCTTTGGACAGCCAGCACCCGGGATCTGACCGGGTCTGACATACAGGTGGAAAACAGTGATGAACAAGCGGAGTTTGACGATGGTGCCTGACGGTGCAGAACGAGCGTGTTGGCGCGGGGTGGCCCTCTGGGCGGTGGTGGGCGGGCTTCTGTTGACGGCGGGGTGCTCCACGCGCAAGCTGAACCAGCCGGCACCGGTTGAAGACCGCACCCGCGCCAGCGCTGAAATCAAGCCTTTGCCGGGTGCCGAAAACGCCGGAAAGCCCGGCTACTACACCGTGCGACCCGGTGACACCCTGTACCGCATCGCGCTGGAAGCGGGTCAGGCGCCGCGCGATGTGCAGACCTGGAACAACCTCTCGAATCCCAATCTGATCGAAATCGGCCAGGTGCTGCGGGTGGCGCCGCCGGCCGCCACCCCTGCGGCCCCCAATTCTGCTGCGGTGACCTCGGCCCCCGTGACCGCGCCTGGCGTGGTTGCCCGTCCGCTGACGCCACCGGTGGCGGGTGCCACGCCCCCCGTCCCGGCGACGCCGGGTGCTCCCGTGGCAGGGGCCCCGACCCCCGTGCCGGCCACGGCCCCCGAGCCTGTGGCAGGTGCGGACGAGATCAGCTTCGTCTGGCCTGCACAAGGGGCCGTCGTGTCCAACTTCGACGAGAGCAAGAACAAGGGTGTCTCGATCGCGGGCAAGGTCGGCGACCCGGTGCTGGCCGCCGCGGACGGCCGCGTGGTGTACGCCGGTGCCGGCCTGCGCGGCTATGGCAACCTGATCATCCTCAAGCACAACAACACCTACCTCACCGCCTACGCCCACAACCAGGCGCTGCTGGTGCGCGAAGACCAGACGGTCAAGCAGGGCCAGCGCATCGCCGAAATGGGCAGCAGCGACTCGGACCGCGTGAAACTGCACTTCGAGGTGCGGCGCCAGGGCAAACCGGTCGATCCGCTGGCTCACCTGCCCAAGCGCTGATCCAGGCCTGCGCATGGCCTGGCCGGTCCTTGTCTTCGACATCGAGTCCATCCCCGACGTGGAAGGCTTGCGGGCCCTTCGCGGGGCGCCCGCCGACAGCACCGACGAGCAGGTCTACGCGGCCTGGCTCGCCGAGCGCAAGGACAAGGGACAGAGCGATTTCATGCCGCTGCACCTGCAGCGCATCCTGGTCATCAGCGTGGTGTTCAGGAACGCCGAGGGCCTGCGGATCCACTCCTTCGTGGACCGGGACGGCGCCAGCGAAGGCAAGGTGGTGCAGACCTTCTTCAACAGCATCGAAAAACACCAGCCGCAGCTGGTGAGCTGGAACGGCAGCGGGTTCGATCTGCCGGTGCTGCACTACCGCGGTCTGCGCCACGGTGTGGAGGCCAGCAAGTACTGGGACATGGGTGAGGACGACCGCGAGTACAAGTGGAACAACTACATCAGCCGGTACCACATGCGCCACCTGGACCTGATGGACCTGCTGGCGATGTACTCGCCCAAGAACAACGCGCCGCTGGACGCCATGGCCAAGCTCTGCGGCTTCCCGGGCAAGCTGGGCATGGACGGCTCGCAGGTGTACGCGCAGTACCTGGCGGGGCAGACCGACGACATCCGCCGCTACTGCGAAACCGACGTGATGAACACCTACTTGGTTTATTGCCGCTTCCAGAAGATGCGCGGTGGTCTCACAGAGGCCGAGTACGAACAGGAAATCGCCTACGTGAAAGAGACGCTGGGCAACCTGGCGCCGACCGAGAGCCACTGGGACGAGTACCTGAAGGCCTGGATCTGACATTTTCAGCGCGCCGGCCTGAGACAATCGGGGCATGACATCGCCCCAAGCCCACGACAACAGCCTTCTGACCAACGCGCGCGACGACGCGCCCCACGCCCCCCATGCCGCCTTGCCCGACGGCTGGCTGGCGGTGGAGTCCCTCGACATCGATGCCCAGGGCATTGCCCGCCGCCCCGACGGCAAGGTCGTGTTCATCGACGGCGCATTGCCGTTCGAGACCGTCAGCGTCAATGTGCACCGCAAGAAAAACAACTGGGAGGCCGGCGTCGTCACGGCGATCCACCGGGAGTCCTCGCAGCGCGTGCGCCCCGGATGCCCGAACTTCGGCCTGCACGAAGGCTCCTGCGGTGGCTGCAAGATGCAGCACCTGCACGAGGCGGCCCAGGTGGCGGTCAAGCAGCGTGTGCTGGAGGACAACCTCTGGCACCTGGGCAAGGTCAGGGCCGAGATGCTGCTGCGCCCGATCGAGGGACCGGCCTGGGGCTACCGCTACCGGGCGCGCCTGTCGGTGCGCCACGTGCACAAGAAGGGCGTGGTGCTGATTGGTTTTCACGAGCGCAAAAGCCGCTACGTGGCCGACATGAAGGTCTGTCCTGTGCTGCCGCCGCACGTGAGCGCCATGATGATGCCGCTGCGCGACCTGATCTTCGGCATGGACGCGCGCGAGACCTGTCCGCAGATTGAACTCGCCTGCGGCGACGAGGTGACAGCGCTGGTGCTGCGCCACCTGGAGCCGCTGTCAGACGGGGACCAGGCCCGCCTGCGGGCTTTTGCCGCCCAGCACGGTGTGCAGTGGTGGCTCCAGTCCAAGGGGCCGGACACGGTGAAGCTGCTCGATGCCGACGTGCCCCAGCTGTCCTACAGCCTGCCCGAGTTCGGCATCACCATGCCGTTCAAACCGACCGACTTCACGCAGGTCAATCCGCACATCAACCGGGTGCTGGTCTCGCGCGCGCTGCGCCTGCTGGACGCGCAGAAGCATGAGCGCGTGATCGACTGGTTCTGTGGTCTGGGCAACTTCACCCTGCCCATCGCGACGATGGCGCGCGAGGTGCTGGGCATTGAGGGCAGCGAAACGCTGGTGACACGTTCGCGCGAGAACCTGGGACTCAACCAGCGGGGCAGGGCGCAACCCCTGGCACCCACGCAATTCGCTGCGCGCAACCTGTTCGAGATGACGCCCGAGCTGCTGGTGGCCGATGGCGTGGCCGACAAGTGGCTGGTGGACCCGCCGCGCGAAGGCGCGTTTGCGCTGGCCAAGACCCTGGCCGACCTGCATCTGCAGCCCGAACTGCGTGGCAGCTGGACGCCACCCAAACGCATCGTCTATGTCAGCTGCAACCCGGCCACGCTCGCGCGCGATGCGGGCTTGCTGGTGCACCAGGCCGGTTACCGGTGCACGACGGCGGGGGTGGTGAACATGTTCCCGCACACCGCGCACGTGGAGAGCATGGCGGTGTTCGAGCTCGATACCGGCCGGTGAGGCCGGTGCGTCCGGTCAGGATTTGTGGGGCTTGGCGGATCCGGCTTCAGGGGCGGCGGTCTCATCGCCTGTTTCGGCCTCTTCCGGCTTGATTTCGGAGGGCATGCCGACGATCTGGTTGTCGCGCATGTACTGGTCCATGTCTTTCCAGCCGGCGAACACCGCGGCCTTGCCCGCTTTGGGGTTGCTGCTGAAGCAATCTTCGATGCTGCGAATCGCGTGGCGGCAGGCGCTGCCGATGGCCATGCCTTCGGCTTCTTTCCGGGCCGCAATCTGTGGGGCGGTTTCGATGCCCAGCACATCACAACCGGCCAACAGGCTGGCTGCAGCGCAGAGGCAGAGGGTGAGGGCTGGATGTCGCATGGTGTTTCAACAGGGTTTGCCTTTCTTTTCGGCGCCACGGCCTGGAACTTGATGGCCGATTCACCGTGGGGGCCGCGCCATGCGTGTGCAGGCATGAAAAAAGGGACCCGAAGGTCCCTTTTTTTGAGGGGAGCGGAATCAGTCGCGCTCGCCGCCAAAGATGCCCAACAGGGCCAGCAGGCTCTGGAAGATGTTGAACAGGTCCAGGTACACGGCCAGCGTGGCGGAGATGTAGTTGGTCTCGCCGCCGTCGATGATGTTCTTCAGGTCGTACAGCAGGTAGGCGCTGAACACGAGGATGGCCATGGTGGCGATGACGGCCATGCCGATCGTGCTGCCCACGAAGATATTGATGATCGCGCCGATCATGATCGCCATCGCACCGACGAACAGCCATTTGCTCATGCCCGAGAGGTCGCGCTTGATCACGGTCGAGAGGTTGGCCATGACGAAGAACACGCCCGCCGTGCCGCCGAAGGCGGTCATGATCAGGCTGGAGCCGTTGCTGAAGCCCAGCACCGAGGCCAGCATGCGCGAGAGCATCAGGCCCATGAAGAACGTGAAGGCCAGCAGCACGGGCACACCGGCCGCCGAGTGTTTGGTCTTTTCGATGGCGAACATGAAGCCAAAGGCGCCGCCCAGGAACACGATCAGCCCGAGGAAGCCGGTCAAACCGGCGGTGATGCCCGTGGTCACGCCGACCCAGGCGCCCAGCACGGTGGGCAGCATGGACAGTGCCAGCAAACCGTAGGTGTTGCGCAGCACCTTGTTGCGTTGCAGTGCCGTATCGCCGGTGGCGCTGCCGAAGCGTCCAGAAGGTTGCAGGTGGTCGTTCATTGAATTTTCTCCTTGCGGTCGGTGTGATCCGTGGGGCATTGTAGGCGGCTTGGAATTTGCTTGCCGCGGGAAAGCCGGGTCGGGGTCAGGGCTGTTGTGACCCGGGTGGGTGCAATGCATCGGTTATGGTTGCGCTCCTGTTGCGGCGCCGGTGTGCCCGCGCTTTCACGGGGGGCTGATCCCCCATCTTTTTCTGGACACGCACATGAAAACCAAAGCCGTTCTCGAGATCGCCGACGTCAAACTCATCGCCGCCGCGGCCGAAGCCGAAGCGCTGAAAAACAGCTGGGCGGTGACCATCGCCATCGTTGACGACGGCGGCCACCTGTTGTGGCTGCAACGCCTGGACGGTGCAGCGGGCATCTCGTCGCACATCGCGCCTGCAAAAGCGCACACCGCCGCCCTGGGCCGCCGTGAGAGCAAGGTCTATGAAGACGTGATCAACCAGGGGCGCATGTCGTTCCTGAGCGCTCCCGCGATCCAGGGCATGCTGGAAGGTGGCGTGCCCATCGTCAAGGACGGCCAGTGCATCGGTGCGGTGGGCGTGAGCGGTGTGAAGTCCAGCGAAGACGCTCAGATCGCCAAAGCAGGCATCGCGGCCATCGGGTTGTAAAAAATGACTGGCTACCAGGACCTGCGGTCCCTTGGCTGGCCAAAAAACGACGCTCGGGGAGATTGCGTTTCCCCGGGTCGCCCCACGATGAAGAGCTGGGTGTCTGTCGATGGCCGCCGACGTGCGCGGCGGGCCTTATTTGGTGAGGATGAGTTTGCCCTGGCGCGTGGTCTGCAGCCGGTAGAGCGCGCCGTTGTGGGTGATGGCCACCGCCTTCTGGCCGCGCATCACCTCGTGGCTGGTGAGCAGGACCGGTGACGGGGTTTCGCATTCGGCGGGCCCCTCAATGGCTTGCGGCTGGCCCGACTCGGGCACAGGTTCCTTGGGTGTGGCGCTGATCATCTGGCGATCCTCCTGGGCCGGTTCCACACAACGGGGTTCATGGCGCCACCGGTTCGGTGATGAAGCCGATCTTGCGCACGCCGGCGCGCTGCGCGGCGGCCATGGCCAGTGCCACGCGCTCGTAGCGCACGGCCTTGTCGCCGCGGATGTGCAGCTCGGGCTGCGGCTCCTGGGCGGCGGCGCTGGCGAGGCGCTGCTCAAAAACCGCGTCTTCCACCCGCGCTTCATTCCAGTAGTAGGCGCCGTCGGCATCCACCGACAGGCGCACGTTCTCCGGCTTGTCCAGCACCTTCTGATTGCTGGCGCGGGGCAGGTCGATATTGACCGCGTGCTTGATGACCGGCACGGTGATGATGAAGATGATGAGCAGCACCAGCATGACGTCGATGAACGGGATCATGTTGATCTCGCTGAGCATCTGGTCGCTGTCGTCCTGGGTTCCGATGGCCATGGTGGTGTCCTAAAAGGTTCAGGCCTTCTTCATCGGCAGCACCTTCGCATCACCACCCACGGTGACGCGGGCGCCGGTCACGAAGTAGGCGTGCAGGTCGTTGCCGAAGCGGTTGAGGCGGTGGGTGATGCCCTTGTTGCCGCGCACCAAGGCGTTGTAGCCCAGCACGGCGGGGATGGCGACCAGCAGGCCGAGCGCGGTCATGATCAAGGCCTCGCCGATGGGACCGGCCACCTGGTCGATGCTCACCTGACCGGCGGCGCCGATGCCCAGCAGCGCGTGGTAGATGCCCCAGACGGTGCCAAACAGGCCCACGAACGGCGCGGTGGAGGCGATGGAGGCCAGCACCGTGAGGCCGCTCTGGGCGCGGGCGGTGAAGTCGTCCAGGCTGTTGCGCAGCGAACGCTCGACCCAGTCGCTCATGTCCAGGCTGTCGTGCAGCTGCGGGCGGGTCTGGCCGTCCTTGTGCAGGATGTGGCGGGTGGCTTCGCGGCCTTCGAGCGCCAGGGCCCGGAAAGGGTTGCCATCGTCCTTGCCCAGTTTGTCCATGCCTTCAGCGAAGTCCCCGCTGTGCCAGAAGCCTTCGCAGGCTTTGGCCTGCTGCCGCTGGGCGCGCTGGTCGAGCGCTTTCCACAGGATGATGATCCAGGTGGCGAGCGACATGCCGAGCAGGACGAGAGCGACGGTGCGAGTGACGAAGTCACCCTGGGTCCATACGTGGGCGATGCCAGAAGAGGCGATTTGGGGATTCATAGGTGTCGGGTTCAAAGAATAGAGGACTTACTCGGTAAGTTCGAATTGCAGACTGACGACAACCCAACTGGGGATTGGGGTTCCGTCTGCTGTTCCTGGCACAAATCGCCAGCGATTTTTCACTGTGATCAATGCAGCCTGATCAAGTCGGTTGTAGCCGCTCGACTTGGAAAGCAGCACTTGTGAGGGGCGCCCGTCGATTTCGACCAGTACGCTGATCACCACTTTGCCTGTTTCTCCAAGGCGGTGTGACAGATTGGGGTAGGGTGGTCGAGGGTTGTTGAGATGTGCCGCATCGCTCGATGGCAACACGATCTTGGGCGGCGCCGGCGGCGCCGGTTCCGCGACCACCACCGGTGCAAGCATGGGTGGCGCCGGTGGCTGGGGTGCGGTGGTGCCGGTGGGCGCCGCAGCGGAAGGCGTGGGGTCGGCAATGGCCAACGGCTGCGGGGCCTGCTTGGGCAGGGGCTTGGGGGGCGTGACCGGCTTCTGGACGAGTTTGGGCTGTGGCTGCGGTGGCGGCGGGGCCGGCGTCACCTGGGGCTGGGGCAGTTCGATGAGTTCGGCCAGCACCTCCACCGGCACCACGAGCTCGACCGCCCGGCGCAACAGGCCGGTTTGCAGGGCCCACAGGCCCAGGACGTGAAAGCCGACCACGGCGATCACGATGAACAGGCGGCGGTCCATGCGGGGTGTCGGGGGTGAAGCTTCTGAGGCTCCGGTGAGGGGGAGCGCAAGGCTGGCGCTGGCGGGGTTCATAGTGTAGGTCGATGGGGTGCCAGGGGCTTCAGGCGCGGAAGACCCACCACACGGCGGCGAGGATCAGGACCAGGCTTCCGCCGAGGATGAACACGCTGCTGGTCATGGAGGCGTCCTTTGGATCGGTGGTTGAAAGCATGGCGAAAGTATAAATGAGAATTGATCTCATTCAATTCATGGGCCCAAAAATCATTGGAATCTCATGGCGTCAGTGCCTGTCGGCGGGCCGCCCGAGTGCCATGGCCGCCTCGGCCAGGGTCTGGCAACCGCAGAGCGCCATCGCGATCTCCAGTTCGTCGCGCAGCAGGCGGATGACGTGGGCCACCCCCGTGGCACCGGCGTTGGCCAGCCCGTGAACGACGGGGCGGCCCACCAGCACGGCCGCCGCGCCGAGCGCCATGGCCTTGAGCACGTCGGTGCCGCGCCGGATGCCGCCGTCCACCAGCACCGGCACCTCGCCACCGAGCGCTTGCACGACCGCCGGCAGCAGCTCGGCGGTCGCGGGCATGGTGTCGAGCGTGCGCCCGCCGTGGTTGGAGACGATCAGCCCCTGCGCCCCGGTCTGCACGGCCAGGCGCGCGTCGGCCGGGTGGGTGATGCCCTTGAGCAGCAGCGGCAGGCGGGTGACCGAACGCAGCCAGGCCACGTCGTCCCAGGTGGGCGCGTGGGTGAGCAGGTCGTCGAACAAGGTGCTTTGACCGGGCCGCAGGGTCTGCGGCTTGGGCGGGCGCAGGCCCTGCAGGTTGATCGCGGTGATCCCGGGCGGCAGCACAAAACCGGCACGGCGCTCGCGGTCCCGTGCGCCGTTCACCGGGGCGTCCACGGTGAGCACCAGCGCCTCGTAGCCGGCGGCTTCGGCGCGGTGCACCAGATCCCGTGTGAAGGCGCGGTCGGGTTGAAGGTAGAGCTGGAACCACAGCGGGCCTCGCTCCGCTTCGCCCAGCACGGTGTGGGCCACGTCTTCCAGCGGCACGCTGGCCTGGGTGCTGAGCACGAACCCGGTGCCGAGCACCGCCGCCGCCAAGGCCGTGGCCATTTCGCCGTGCGGGTGCGCCAGGCGCTGGTAGGCCATCGGGGCGATCAGGATGGGGTGGGCCAGCGTACGACCCAGCAGCTGCACCCGTGTGTGGCCGCCCGCGAGCGGGCGCAGCACGCGCGGGTGCAGGCGCGGGCGCTGCCAGGCCGCAACGTTCTCGCGCAGCGTGATCTCGTCGGCCGCCCCGCCGTTGAAATAGGCGTCGGCCTCGGGGCTCAGCGACGTGCGCGCCAACGCTTCGTGGTCGGCCAGACTGACCAGGCCTTCGGGCAGGGTGGTGCGGGGCGAGGGGGGCTTGCCATTCAACCGAGCCGGCGCCGGGCCGCCCCAAGCCGGCTCAGCCCCCTCGGGGGGCAACGACCCGCGCAGCGGCGGAGTGTGGGGGTCATCCCTCATGTTTCGGCCCACATGCGCAGCAGGTTGTGGTACGTGCCGGTGAGTCCCGTGGTCTCGTCGGTTTCGCCGTGTTGCTGGCGCAGGGCGAGGATGTTCATGTCGAGTTCGTGGAGCAGCCGGCGCTGTTCGTCGCTGCGCACCATGCTCTGCACCCACAAAAAGCAGGCGACGCGGTGCCCGCGGGTGACCGGCGTCACCTGGTGCAGGCTGGTGCCGGGGTAGAGCACGGCGTGGCCGGCGGGCAGCTTGACGCCGCGCGTGCCGTAGGTGTCGCTCACGGTGAGTTCGCCGCCCTCGTACTCGTCGGGGGGATTCAGGAACACGGTGCACGACACATCGGTGCGCACGTGTTCGGTGGCACCGGTGTCGGTGGCTTTGAGCCGGATGGCGTTGTCGATGTGGTAGCCGTAGGTGTTGGCCTCTCCGCCGTAACGGTTGACGCGTGGCGTGAAAATGCGCAGCGGCAGGGCGGCGCTGAAGAACAGCGGTGAGCGGTTCAGGCCGTTCAGCACCATGGCCCGAATGGCTTGCGCGGCCTGGCTGTCGTGCGGCAGTTGCTGGTTGTTCTTGACGGTCCGGGCCTGCGGGCCGGCACTGTCACGGCCGTCGGTCCAGGGTGCCTCCAGCAAGAGCTGGCGGGCGTGGGCCAGATCGTCTGGCGAGAGGATGTCGGGCAGGGTGATCAGCATCGTGGGTGGACGGGGTGTCATGGGCACCCCTTTCAGTCAGAAAGCCGCCCCGGGCCGGTGGCTCGGGGCGGCGTTTGGGGACGCGCGGAGAGACGGGTGTCAGAACTTCAGGCTGGCGGTCACCTGCAGCGTGCGGCCGGCACCGGGGATGTAGTGCGCGGGGTAGAGCTGGTCGGCGTAGAGCTTGTTGGTGACGTTGCTCAGGTTGGCCTTGAGCGTCAGGCGGTCGAAGTCGAACTTGTATTCGGCCATCAGGTCACCCGTGACGTAGGACGGCACGTTCCACTCGACACGCGTGGGCTTCTGCTGGCTGCGGAAGTTCAGGCCCGCGCCCACGCGCAGCTTGGGGGTGAGCTGGTAGGTGGTCCACACCGTGCCGCTGTGCTCGGGCGTGAGCGAAGGGCGGTCGCCCACGCGTTCACCCGGCGTGCTCTGGGTGCAGGCTCCGGTGACGGGGCAGGGCGCCGCGTTGTCCACGCGGGCCACCGGGATCCACATGTACGAGCCGAACACTTCCCACTGGGGCGTGAGCCGGCCGGAGATGTCGGTCTCGAAGCCGGCCACGTGGCGGCGGCCGCTGAGCGTGACGACGGGCAGGTCGGGGTCGGTGTTGCGCTCGTTGAGCTTGGTGGAGCGGAACACGGCCAGGCGCGTGGTGAAGCGCTTGTCGGCCGAGTCGAGCTTGGCACCGATCTCCATGTTGATGCTCTTCTCGGGCGGCGTGTTCACGTTGGACGCGCCCAGCGAGTAGGCGTCACCCGAGGTGTTGAACGAGGTGCCGGCCGAGGCGTGGAAAGAGTGCAGGGCCGTGGGCTGGAACAGCACGCCCACCCGCTGGCTCACTTCGGAGATCTTCATGCGGTAGCTCTCGGCGGTCACCGGGCCGGGGGCGTCGGTGGGCAGGCCGAAGCTGTCGTAGTCGCCGGTCAGGTGGTCGTATCGCAGGCCACCCACCACTTTCCACTGGGGCGCCAGCTGCACCGTGTCCTGCACGTAGGCGCCCACGCCCTGGGCCACGTACTGGTTGTTGACGCGCAGCACGCGGCTGGATTCATTGACCCAGGCGCCGTCGTCGGGCGTGCCCACCGTGGTGGTGGGTTTGGTGATGGTCACACCGCCTTGCGCGGCGGAGCGCGCCGCGTACACGGTGCGCTTCTCCCGGGAGGCGTCGGCGCCAGCGATCAACTCGTGCTTGAAGCCCAGGCCTTCGAACTTGGTGTTGAAGTCGGTCTGGGCATGGACGTTGTCCATGTCCTGGATCTTCAGGTGGTTGCCGCGGGTGAGCACCGTGTTGGCGCCGAAATTGGCCAGGCTGACGGCGGTGGGGCACTGCGGGTTGGTGACCACACCGGTTTCGGCGTTGGTGTTCTGCGTGCACAGGCGGATGGCGCCCGAACGCTGGTCACGCTCGAACTGGCCCACACGCACCTGCGTCTTGAGCTCGCTGTCGCGGCTGAAGCGGTGCGTGTGACCCAGCGTGGCGATGGTGCCGCTGCTCTTGTTGTAGTCGCTGGCGGCGCCGTAGTAGGCGTCGGGTTCCAGCGGCAGCAGCACGCGGTTGCTCGCGCCACGGGTGGGCGCGATGAATGGCATGCCGTAGTTGATGCCGTTGTCGTTGTCCAGGTGGTACAGGCTGGCGAGGAACTCGTCTTTTTCACCGATGCCGTTGCGGTAGGCGATGGCCGCACCGCGTTTGTCCAGACTGGCCCCCGCGCCGTTGTTGTCGGCCTTCGTGGCCATGGCGTTCAGGCGCAGCGCAGCGCTCTCGCCGGTCTTGATGTTGAAGTCGCCGGTGGCACGCACGTACTTGTGGCTGCCCAGGGTCAGATCGACCTGGTGTTCGTCGACCAGGCGCGGCGTCTTGCTGACCTGGTTGACGGCGCCGCCGGTGGATCCACGGCCGAACAGCATCGAGGCCGAGCCGCGCAGCACTTCCATGCGGTCGAGGTTGAAGGTGTCGCGGTCGTAGATCGCGGGGTCGCGCATGCCGTCGATGAACAGATCGCCCGTGGCCTGCAGCGCGAAGCCGCGCAGGCGGATGTCTTCCTCGCCGCCTTCGGCCGCGAGGAAGGTGATGCCGGCGGTGTTCTTGAGGGCTTCCTTCAGGGTGTCGAGGTTGCGGTCGTCGATCAGCTTTTCGGTCACCACCGTCACCGATTGCGGGATGTCGCGCAGCTGCTGCTTGCCCTTGCCGATGGTGGTTTCGGTGGCCTGAAGGGCGTCTTTGCCTTCGGGGGCCATGGCCTGTTCACGCACCACGACGGTGGGCAGGGTGGTCTCGGGGCCGCTCGGCGGGGTCTGGGCGAGGGCGTTGAAGGAGCCGGCGAGCAGCATGGCACCCAGGGGGAGCATCACGCTCGGTGCGGTGGTGGAGGGTGTGGTGTTGCCGTTGCGCGGGGTTTTGGGGCGTTGGGACATTGAAGCATCGGGTGATCGGGTTGTCGGCTGGCTTCAACGCGCGGCGCTGTGGCTGGCTGGAACTTTCATGCTATTGCAAACACGAACGATTCGCAATAAATTCAATAAAATGAAACCGCATTCTTCGATTTGTGTAGCGACCGGCCAACAGGCCGCGCCTGTGGCAACCCGGGTCGTGCGGGATGGGTCGCTCACCGGTTCGCATGCTGCGCAGCAACAAAAGCTATCGGTCTCATAAGGACTATCAATTCGAACAATTGATAGCTGTCGTCTATGATTCATCCCGTCGAGGTGGTTTCCACCTTCCGATCACCGTCTCTCCCACCTCAACCAAGGAAAAACCATGTCCCTGATCAATACCCAAGTCCAGCCCTTCAAGACCCAGGCCTTCCACAACGGCAAGTTCATCGAAGTCTCCGACGAAAGCCTGAAGGGCAAGTGGTCCGTCCTGATCTTCATGCCGGCCGCGTTCACCTTCAACTGCCCGACCGAAGTGGAAGACGCCGCCGACAACTACGCCGAGTTCCAGAAGGCCGGCGCCGAGGTCTACATCGTCACGACCGACACACACTTCTCGCACAAGGTGTGGCACGAGACCAGCCCCGCCGTGGGCAAGGCCAAGTTTCCCCTGGTCGGCGACCCGACCCACACCCTGACCAACGCCTTCGGTGTGCACATCCCTGAAGAAGGCCTGGCCCTGCGCGGCACGTTCGTGATCAACGCCGACGGCATCATCAAGACCGCCGAGATCCACTCCAACGAGATCGCCCGCGACGTCAAGGAAACGCTGCGCAAGCTGAAGGCCGCCCAGTACACCGCCGCCAACCCCGGCCAGGTGTGCCCGGCCAAGTGGAACGAAGGCGCCAAGACGATCGCTCCTTCGCTGGAACTCGTGGGGAAGATCTGACCACCCCCGCGCCGCGTCCTGCGGCGCGTCACCCCCTCAAGGGGGCAACGCGAGCGGCCTGGCAAAGCCAGTTCCGCCGCGTTCTGGGTTGACTGCCCTTCGTTCCTCTCCCGTTTCTTCAGGCAGTACCGCTGCCTCATGGGCTTCCGTCACGAGCGGGCCGGCCCATGCACCAGCGGCATTGGTTCCGCACACCCATCTTTCTCAAGGAGTCCACCATGCTTGACGCCACCCTCAAATCCCAGCTCCAGACCTACCTCGGCATGCTGCGCCGACCGATCCGGCTGATCGCCTCGCTGGACGACAGCGACACCGGCACCGAGATGCGGAGCCTGCTGGACGACATCGTGTCGCTGTCCGACAAGGTCACGCTGGACACCTCGGGCAACGACGCCCGCAAGCCGTCGTTCGCGGTGGCGCGTGAGGGCGAGACGCAGGGTGTGCGCTTTGCCGGCCTGCCGCTGGGTCACGAGTTCACCTCGCTGGTGCTGGCCCTGCTGTGGACCGGTGGCCATCCGCCCAAGGTCGAGGCCGACGTGATCGAGTCGATCAAGGCCCTGGATCCAGGTGCTCAGGGTGACTTCAGCTTCGAGGTCTACATGTCCCTGACCTGCCACAACTGCCCGGACGTGGTGCAGGCGCTGTCGCTGATGGCGATCTTCAATCCCAAGGTCAAGACCGTGGTGATCGAAGGCGGTGCTTTCCAGCAGGAAGTGACCG
Source organism: Hydrogenophaga sp. (assembly GCF_018780075.1). Classification (GTDB taxonomy): domain Bacteria; phylum Pseudomonadota; class Gammaproteobacteria; order Burkholderiales; family Burkholderiaceae_C; genus Hydrogenophaga. The sequence goes on along the minus strand of NZ_JADMKB010000145.1, from coordinate 1,343 downwards.
AGCGCGGCATCATGGCCGTGCCCATGGTGTTCCTGAATGGCAAGGTGTTCGGCTCCGGCCGCATGACGGTGGAAGAAATCGTGGCCAAGCTGGACATCAGCTCGGGCGACCGCGAAGCCGCCAAGCTCAACGCCAAAGACCCGTTTGACGTGCTGATCGTCGGTGGTGGCCCGGCTGGCGCCGCCGCCGCGGTGTACGCCGCCCGCAAGGGCATCCGCGTGGGCGTGGCGGCGGAGCGCTTCGGCGGCCAGGTCAACGACACCATGGCGATCGAGAACTACATCTCGGTGCTCGAAACCGACGGTCCCAAGTTCGCCGCTGCGCTCGAAGCCCAGGTGCGCCACTACGAGGTGGACATCATGAACCTGCAGCGCGCCGACAAGATCATCCCTGCGGAAGAGCCGGGCGGTCTGGTGCAGGTGCAGATGGCCAACGGCGGCGTGCTCCAGGCGCGCAGCGTGATCGTCTCCACCGGCGCGCGCTGGCGCAACGTCAACGTGCCCGGCGAGCAGGAGTACAAGAACAAGGGCGTGGCCTATTGCCCGCATTGCGATGGCCCGCTGTTCAAGGGCAAGCGCACGGCGGTCATCGGTGGCGGCAACTCGGGCGTGGAAGCGGCCATCGACCTGGCGGGCATCGTGCAGCACGTGACCCTGGTCGAGTTCGCCGACCAGCTCAAGGCCGACGCTGTGCTGGTGAGCAAGCTGAAAAGCCTGCCCAACGTCACCATCCACGTGAACGCGCAGACCACCGAGATCACGGGGGCTGATGGCAAGGTCAATGGCCTGAAGTACAAGGACCGTGCGACCAACGAAGAGCACCTGGTGCCGCTGGAAGGCGTGTTCGTGCAGATCGGTCTGGTGCCCAACACCGAGTTCCTCAAGGGCACGGTCGAACTCAGCCGCTTCGGCGAGATCGTGGTGGACGCCAAGGGCCACACCAACGTGCCGGGCGTGTTCGCGGCGGGTGACTGCACGACCGTGCCGTACAAGCAGATCGTGATCGCTGCGGGCGAAGGTGCCAAGGCCGCGCTCAGCGCGTTCGACCACCTGATCCGCCAGCCGGTGCCGGCGGAGGCCGTGGCCGCCTGATCGTTCGGCCGAAGGCCATGAAAAAAGCCGCTGGGGCGACCCAGCGGCTTTGTGCTTTCTGGCGGACCGGTTGGGTCCGCTGCTCAGGAGGTCAGTGACCCGAAGCGCCATCGGCGCCGATGCCGGTCTCCGAGCGGACCTGCTGGGCCAGGAAGCCCGCGCGGTCCACCTTGGCCCGCTCGCTGCGGTCCAGCATGGAGAACAGCCAGATGCCCACGAAGCCGATGGTCATGGAGAACAGGGCCGGCGAGG
>NZ_JADMKB010000012.1 GCF_018780075.1 Hydrogenophaga sp. | reverse complement strand
TACGACGGCTTCAAGGCGCTGGACCTCGGGGGTTCGGCAGCCCAGTCGGTGGTGCTGATGGTGATCGTCATCGCGCTCACGGTGGTGCAGTTCCGCTTCGTCGAGAAGAAGGTGCAGTACTGATGAACCACCCCCACGCTCATCACTGCCGTGTATTCGCTGCCCCCGAGGGGGCGCAGGCCTGCCTTGGGGCGGCCCGACGGGAGGCCTGACATGATCGAACGCCGCCCTGGCCTGACCGTGTTGTCCCACGCCGTGCTGATCCTCGGCGTGCTGGTGGTCGGCTTCCCGCTCTACCTGACCTTCGTGGCCTCCACCCAGACGGCCGAAGCCATCGTGCACGCGCCGATGTCGCTGCTGCCAGGCAACCAGCTGATCGAAAACTACACCGCCGCGCTGCAGGGCACCGGCATGGGCGCGGCGTCGAACGCACCCGTGGGCCGGATGATGATGGTCAGCCTGATCACCGCGCTGGTGATCGCGGTCGGCAAGATCGCCATCTCGCTGCTCTCGGCCTTTGCCATCGTCTACTTCCGCTTCCCGTTCCGGATGCTCTTCTTCTGGGCCATCTTCGTGACGTTGATGCTGCCGGTGGAGGTGCGCATCGGGCCAACCTACGCGGTGGTGGCCAGCCTCGGCATGCTCAACACCTACGCCGGCCTCACCGTGCCGCTGATCGCCTCGGCCACCGCCACCTTCCTGTTCCGCCAGTTTTTCCTCACTGTGCCCGACGAGCTGGTGGAGGCCGCGCGCATGGACGGCGCGGGCCCGATGCGCTTCTTCAAGGACGTGCTGCTGCCGCTGTCCACCACCTCGATCGCCGCGTTGTTCGTGATCCAGTTCATCTACGGCTGGAACCAGTACCTCTGGCCGCTGCTGGTGACGACCGAAGAGAGCATGTACCCGGTGGTGATCGGCATCAAACGCATGATCAGCGGCGGCGACGCCGCCACCGACTGGAACATCGTGATGGCCACCGCCGTGCTGGCCATGATCCCGCCGGCGCTGGTCGTGATGCTCATGCAGCGCTGGTTCGTCAAGGGTCTGGTGGATACCGAGAAATAAGCCCCGCTTCAACGAACAAGAACAGAGATTTCCATGGCCTCCATTTCCCTGCGCAACGTGGTCAAGCGCTACCGCACCGGCAAGACCGAGCTGCAAGTCATCCACGGCGTGAACGCCGAGATCGCCGACCGCGAGTTCATCGTCATCGTCGGCCCGTCGGGCTGCGGCAAATCCACGTTGCTGCGCATGGTGGCCGGACTGGAAGAGATCAGCAGCGGCGACATCTGCATCGGCGAGCGCGTGGTCAACACACTGGAGCCGGCCGAGCGCGACATCGCCATGGTGTTCCAGAACTATGCGCTCTACCCGCACATGACGGTCTTCGACAACATGGCCTATGGCCTGAAGATCAAGAAGGTGCCCATCGCCGAAATCAAGCAGCGCGTGGACAAGGCCGCCGGCATCCTGGAACTGGGCCATCTGCTGACGCGCAAGCCGCGCGAGCTCTCGGGTGGTCAGCGCCAGCGTGTGGCCATGGGCCGCGCCATCGTGCGCCAGCCACAAGTCTTCCTGTTCGACGAACCGCTATCCAACCTCGACGCCAAGCTGCGCGCCCAGACCCGGCTGGAGATCCAGAAGCTGCACCGCGAACTCGGCATCACCTCGCTGTTCGTCACACACGACCAGGTGGAAGCCATGACGCTGGCGCAGCGCATGATCGTGATGAACGCCGGCAAGATGGAGCAGTTCGGCACCCCCGAAGAGGTCTACACGCGCCCGGCCACCACCTTCGTGGCCAGTTTCATCGGGTCCCCGCCCATGAACCTGCTCCAGCATGCGCCGGGCGGGCGCCCCGGCAACCTGCTCGGCATCCGTCCCGAACACATCGACATCGGCGACAGCGGTTGGGCACTCCAGGTGGAAACGGTGGAACTGCTGGGTGCCGAACGCCTGGTGCACGCGCGCCTGGGTGACGAAATGCTCATCATCCGCACCCACGAAGACCAGGGCGCGCCGGCCATCGGCAGCACCATCCACGCCCGGCCGCGCGAAGACCGCATGCACTGGTTCGACGCGCAGACCGGCCAGCGACAATCCGGGGCATGACGACGCCCCACACTCCGCCCCCCCACGGGAGCCACCCGGCAGCAAGGTCGCCCTGGCCCTACCCGCGCTGGATCGCCCACCGCGGCGCCGGCAAGCTGGCCCCGGAAAACACGCTCGCCGCCTTCCGCCACGGCGCGGCCCACGGCTACCGCATGTACGAATGCGACGCCAAGCTCAGTGCCGACGGCGTGGTCTTCCTGCTGCACGACGACACGCTGGAACGCACCAGCAACGGCCACGGCATTGCCGGCGAACAGCCCTGGGTGGCACTGAGCCAGCTGGACGCGGGCAGCTGGCATTCGCGCGGCCATGCCGGCGAACCGCTGCCCACACTGGAGGCGGTGGCGCGGTTCTGCCAAGCCAACCACCATGCGCTCAACATCGAGATCAAGCCGACCACCGGCACCGAGCTGGCCACCGGGCGCGCGGTGGCCCAGGCGGTTCTGCGGCTCTGGGACCTGCCGCCGAACGGCAGCGCGCCCCTGCCCGACGGGCTCCCGGCACCGCTGCTGACCTCGTTCCAGCCCGAGGCCCTTGCGGGGGCACAGGCGGTGGCACCCGGTGTGCGCCGGGGCCTGCTGCTCGAATCGCTGTGGAGCGGCTGGCTGGACATGGCGATCCGTCTCGGCTGCGAGGCCGTGGTCTGCGATCAGGTGCTGTGGGACGCCACCACGGTGGCGCAGGTGCGCCAGGCCGGCATGCGCTGCCTGGCCTACACGGTCAACGAGCCGGAAGCGGCCCAGCGCCTGCTGGACCTGGGACTCGACGGGATCATCACCGACCGGGTTGACCTCTTCCCGCCGGATTGATCACCCCCGTTGCACGCGGGTCAGCGGCTGCGGTTCCACCAGGCCACCGAGGCCTGCGCCAGCACCAGGGCGGTGTAGGTGAACATCTTGCCGTCGCGCCCGAAAACGATCAGGCCCGCCAGCAACACCACCACACCCGAACCGATCAGCATCAGCGCCTCGGTTCGAGATGACCAGCGGGCCGAGCGGCCCCGTTTCCACAGGCGGGGCACGGTCCACAACACCGCGGCAAGCCCCAGGGCCGGCGCCAGAAAGCCGGCCAGATGCCCCAACAAGTCGAAAAAAGTCATTCTTTGTGATCCGGGGCGTTCAGAGGGAAGCGCAATTTTATAATCGGGCCATGTCTGTCTGGACGCTCGGCATCAATCACCACACGGCTCCGCTCGATCTGCGGGGCCGTTTTGCGTTCGCGCTCGACCAGATACAGCCCACCTTGAACGGTTATCGCCAGAGCCTGGTGCGCCAGCCCGAGGCCACACTGCTCTCCACCTGCAACCGCACCGAGCTGTATGGCGCGGGCGACCAGTCGGCCGTGGAGCCCACCCTGGCCTGGTTGGCCCAGACCGGCGGTGTGAGCACCCATGTGCTCAAGGAACACGCCTATGTCTTGCGCGAAGGCGAAGCGGCGCGCCACGCGTTCCGCGTCGCCAGTGGGCTGGACAGCATGGTGCTGGGCGAGGCGCAGATCCTCGGTCAGATGAAAGACGCCGTGCGTGCCGCCGACGAGGCCGGCGCCCTGGGCACCACGCTGCACCAGCTGTTCCAGCGCTCCTTCTCGGTGGCCAAGCAGGTGCGCACGTCCACCGAAATCGGCGCCCACTCGATCAGCATGACCGCCGCTGCCGTGCGGCTGGCGAGCCAGCTGTTCGAAGACCTGAAGGACATCAAGGTCCTGTTCGTCGGCGCTGGCGAGATGATCGAACTCGCCGCCACCCACTTCGCGGCCAAGACCCCCAAAGCCATGGCCATCGCCAACCGCACACTGGAGCGTGGCGAGAAGCTGGCCGGCCGCTTCGGCGCCGACGTGTTGCGCCTGGCCGACATCCCGGATCGCCTGCACGAATACGACGCGGTGATCAGCTGCACCGCCAGCACCCTGCCCATCATCGGGCTCGGTGCCGTCGAGCGCGCACTCAAGAAGCGCAGGCACCGGCCCATGTTCATGGTCGACCTGGCCGTGCCGCGCGACATCGAGATCGAGGTCAAGGGCCTGAGCGACGTGTACCTGTACACCGTGGACGATCTGGCCAGCGTGGTCCAGACCGGCAAGGACAACCGCCAGGCCGCCGTGGCCCAGGCCGAGGCCATCATCGACGCGGGCGTGCTCAGCTTCATGCACTGGCTGGACCAGCGCGACCCGGACAAGGGCGGCGTGGTGCCGCTGATCCAGCAGATCAACGCCCAAGCCGACAGCTGGCGCGCGGCCGAGCTGGCCCGGGCCAGAAAGCTGCTGGCCAAGGGTGAGCCGGTCGAAGCCGTGCTCGAAGCCCTGTCCAGGGGCCTGACACAGAAGATGCTGCACGGCACCCTGGCCGAGCTGCACGCCGGCGACGCCCAGACCCGCGCCGCCACCGCGCACACCGTCTCGCGCCTGTTCCTGCGCGAAAAGTCCTAGCGACGCGGCCCCGGGCGCCAGGCGCCCCGGCACGGTCCGTCGGCCCCGTGCATCCTTCCCGCTGCCGTCGCCTTTTTTTGCCCCCCGCATGAAACCCTTTGTCCGCGACACCCTCCTGCGCCAGCGCGCCCGCCTGCACGAGCTGGACGCCCTGCTCTCCGCGCCCGACGTGGTGAGCGACATGGAGCGCTTTCGCGCGCTGAGCCGCGAGCACGCCGACGCTTCGGTGATCGTCGAGGCGTTCAACCGCCACGAACAGCGCGAGGCCGACCTCGCTGCCGCGCACGAGATGCTGACCGACCCCGACATGGCCGAGATGGCGGAAGAGGAAATCGGCGCCGCGAGGGCCGACCTGGAGCGGATCGACGCCGAACTGCAACAGCTGCTGCTGCCCAAAGACCCGGACGATCAACGCCCTGCCTTCGTGGAGATCCGTGCCGGCACGGGCGGCGACGAGTCCGCGCTGTTCGCGGGCGACCTGGCCCGCATGTACACCCGCTACGCCGACAGCCAGGGCTGGACCACCGAGGTCGTGAGCGAGTCGCCCAGCGAACTCGGCGGCTACAAAGAGGTGGTGCTGCGCATGGCCGGGCGCGGCCCGGGTGCGGCCGTCTACGGCCAGATGCGCTTTGAATCGGGCGGCCACCGCGTGCAGCGCGTGCCCGTGACCGAAACGCAAGGCCGCATCCACACCAGCGCCGCCACCGTGGCCGTGATGCCCGAGCCGGATGAGGCCGAGGCGGTCAAGCTCAACCCCGCCGAACTGCGCATCGACACCTACCGCGCCAGCGGCGCCGGCGGTCAGCACATCAACAAGACCGACTCCGCCGTGCGCGTGACCCACCTGCCCACCGGCATCACCGCCGAATGCCAGGACGGCCGCAGCCAGCACAGCAACAAGGCCAAGGCGCTGCAGGTGCTGACCGCGCGCCTGCAGGAAAAAGACCGCAGCGAACGCGCCGCCAAGGAAGCCGCCACCCGCAAGGGCCTGATCGGCAGCGGCGACCGCAGCGACCGCATCCGCACCTACAACTTCCCGCAAGGCCGCCTGACCGACCACCGCATCAACCTCACGCTCTACAAGCTGCTGATGGTGATGGAAGGCGATCTGGGCGACGTGATCCATGCGCTGCAGGTAGCGCGCGGCACAGAGCTGCTGGCCGAACTTGAACAGAGGAACAGCCTGTGAGCGATGGGCCGTTGATCCGCGAAGCGCTGTCCCAGGCGCAACAACAGGGCCTGGACCGGCTCGACGCCCAGATGCTGCTGCTGCTGGCGCTGGGGCGCGACATCAATCACCGCGCCTGGCTGATGGCGCACGACACCGACCCCATGCCGGACGGCGCGGCCACCCGATGCGCAGAACTGGTGCGCCGCCGTCTGGCCGGTGAACCGGTCGCTTACCTGGCGGGCGAGAAAGCCTTCTTTGGCCTGCCCCTTCGGGTGGACGCCCGTGTGCTGGTGCCCCGACCCGACACCGAAACCCTGGTGCAGTGGACACTGGACACTCTGCCCCCCACCGCCGCACGGTGTCTGGACCTGGGCACCGGCAGCGGTGCCATCGCCCTGGCCGTGAAATCGCAGCGACCCGATGTGGGGGTGACCGCCACCGACGCCAGCACGGGCGCCCTGGCCGTGGCCCGCGCCAACGCGGAACGCCTGGGTCTTGCGGTGGATTTTTTCAACGGCTCCTGGCTGCAGGCCGTGCCCGGCCAGCGCTTCGACGTGATCGCCAGCAACCCGCCCTACATCGCCGAGGCTGACCACCACCTGGTCGCCCTCACCCACGAACCCATCGGCGCGCTCACGGCTGGGCCCGACGGCCTCGACGACATCCGCACCATCGTGGCGCAAGCGCCGGGCGCTCTGCACCCCGGTGGCTGGCTGCTGCTGGAGCACGGACACGATCAGGCCGCCGCTGTGCGCGCCCTGCTGCTGCAGCGCGGGTTCGAGCAGGTCGGCAGCCGCACCGATCTGGCGGACATCGAACGCTGCAGCGGCGGCATCTGGCCGCAGCAGCGATAATCAGGGCCACTGCGGGCCACGACCGGCCCGCCCAGATCAGGAGTTTTTGCCATGAGCGACGCCCAGACCCAAATCGACCAACTGGTCAAATCCAACGACATCGTGCTCTTCATGAAGGGCAACGCCAGCTTTCCGATGTGCGGCTTCTCCGGCCGCGCGATCCAGATCATCAAAGCCTGTGGCGTCGATCCCAAGACGGTGAAGACCGTCAACGTGCTGGAAGACGAAGGCATCCGCCAGGGCATCAAGACCTACAGCAGCTGGCCCACCATCCCGCAGCTCTACGTCAAAGGCGAGTTCATTGGCGGCTCCGACATCATGATGGAGATGTACGAGTCGGGTGAACTGCAAAAAGTCATCAACGGCGAGGCCTGAAACCGCCTGCCCCGTGCAACAGCCGCCTTCGGGCGGCTTTGTTGTTTGGGGAGAGCACGTCCGCTGCGGCATTTTGCACGGCCAAGGCCGATCCGAAGGAATGCGTGGTCTTTCAAGGGTTCATTTCGCATTGAGGCCAGGCACGTCTTGTGCTTGAATGAAGGTGTCGCCGAACCCTTCAAGGAGAACCGCATGAGCTCACGCAGCCTGGTCGCTTCACCCTCCCTCGGACTGCCCATCGCCCAGATGCGCAGCGTGTTCAGTGCCAGCGAGGTCGAGCGCAAGCTCGCCCACCTGCAGGCCAGCGGCAACGAACGCGAATACGAAGGCCTGCGCAACACCTGGCAGCGCATGCTGGAACGCGGTTCGCAACGCTTCGCCGTGAAGCCATCGGGTGTGCCCGACATGGCGCCGCTCTACGACCTGCTGCCCAATTTTGGTGAGGTGCTGGACGACGTGAAGCGCCACGTTGCCCTGAGCCAGGACAGCCACGACGGCCTGGAGGTCACCCCCATCCTGCTGCTCGGTCCTCCCGGCGTGGGCAAGACCCACTTTGCCAAGCAGATCGCCGACCTGCTCGGCACCAGCATGAGCCTGGTGCCCATGAGCTCCATGACGGCCGGCTGGCTGCTCTCGGGTTCGTCCTCGCAATGGAAAGGCGCCAAACCCGGCAAGGTGTTCGAGGCGCTGATCGACGGGCAGTACGCCAACCCGGTGATCGTGGTGGACGAAATCGACAAGGCCAGCGCCGACGCGCAGTACGACCCCCTGGGCGCGCTCTACAGCCTGCTGGAGCACGACACGGCGCAGAGCTTCGTGGACGAATTTGCCGAGGTGCCGATCGACGCCAGCCAGGTGATCTGGATCACCACCGCAAACGACGAGCGCGCCATTCCGGCACCGATTCGCAACCGCATGAACGTGTTCGAGATCGCACCGCCGTCGCCCGACGCAGCACGCAAGATCGCGGCGCACCTGTACCGCAGCATCCTCGGCGAACACGACTGGGGGCAGCGCTTCGACCCGGAACCCTCCAGCGACGTGCTGGATCAGCTTGCCATCCTCGCCCCGCGCGAGATGCGCCGCGCCCTGGTCACCGCTTTTGGCAATGCGCGGCTGGACAACCGCTACTGCGTGGAGGCCGACGACCTGCCCAAGGCGGGCAACAGCAAGACGCGGATCGGCTTCCTGCAATGAGCTGAGGGCTCAAGCGTCGTGGTGAACCCAGTTCTTCGCCGCGGCGTACACGGCGTTGGGGTACTGCGGTTTGCCCCGGCTGCCGTTGTAGCGGCCCAGCGCCAGGTAGGTGTCGCCACGCTCGCGGTCCAGGTAGTGGCGCAGGATCACGCAGCCGAAACGGATGTTGGTCTGCATGTGAAACAGCCGGGACGCGTCTCCGTCACCGATCACGCGCGACCAGAACGGCATGATCTGCATGTAGCCGCGCGCGCCCACGCGTGAAATGGCGAACTTGCGGAACGCACTCTCGACCTGGATCAACCCCATCACCATGGTGGTGTCCAGGCCAGCCCGTCGGGTCTCGTACCAGACGGTCTGCAGGAACTCGATGCGGGTCTGGAAGTCCGGCTTCTTTTTCTTCAGGCGCTCACTCATGGTGCCCAGCCAGCGCAGGTAGGCCAGGCGCTGATTGATGTCGCTGAACTCGGGCACCGGCGGCGCGCTGTTGGCGATGGCCGAACTGAGCGCCGAGCGAACCGAATCGGCCAGCGGCTCTTCTGCCTGGCGGCCTGCCTGGGCCGGGCCAGCGGTCAGCCAGCCGGCCGCACCGAGGGCTGCGCCCCGCAGCAGCCAGAGGCGGCGGCTGATCCCTCCGGACGCCTCCGCATCCATCACCACTTCAAAGGGCTGCAATCTCACACGCCCAGACGGTCCCGCATGAAGGACATCGCCTCGGCCACCGGCACTTTCGTCGCAGCCTCGTCGCGCCGGTGTTGGTACTCGACCATGCCATCCTTGAGACCACGGTCGCCGATGGTCACCCGGTGCGGCACGCCGATCAGCTCCCAGTCAGCGAACATGGCGCCCGGGCGCTCGCCACGGTCGTCCAGGATCACATCGACACCCGCCGCCAGCAAGCCCTGGTACAAGGTGTCTGCGGCGGCCTTGACCGCTTCGCTGCGATCAGCGCCCACCGGGCACACCACCACGGTGAAGGGTGCGATGGCGTCGGGCCAGATGATGCCGCGCTCGTCGTGGTTCTGTTCGATGGCTGCCGCCGGCAGGCGCGTGATGCCAATGCCGTAACAACCCATCTCGAAGTGCCGCGGTTTGCCATCGTCGGCCAGAAAGGTGGCGTTCATGGCCTTGCTGTACTTGGTGCCCAGGTAGAACACATGGCCCACCTCGATACCGCGTTCGATGGCGAGCACGCCCTGGCCATCGGGAGAGGCGTCGCCCTCGACCACGTTGCGGATGTCGGCCACCAGCTCGGGCTCGGGCAGATCACGGCCCCAGTTCACGCCCGTCATGTGGAAGTCCGGCTCGTTGGCGCCGCAGATCCAGTCGGCCAGTGCCGCCGCTTCGCGGTCCACAACCACCTTCACGGGCAGCTTCAGACCGACAGGGCCGAGGTACCCTGGCTTGCAGCCAAAGTGAGCGTCGATCTCCTGCAAGGTGGCGAAGCGGAAGCCCGAGCTCAGGCCCGGCAACTTGTTGACCTTGACTTCGTTCATGCCGTGGTCGCCACGCAGCAGCAGCAACCACACCTGGCTCTTCACGATCTCGCCTGCGTCATTCAGCTCGTCGGTGGCCAAGACCAGCGACTTCACCGTGGTGGCCAGCGGCACACCGAGGAACTCTGCCACGTCGGCGCAAGTGGCCTTGCTCGGCGTCGGTGTCTTTACCATGGGGTTCGATGCCGCCGGACGCGGGCCTGCGGGCGCCAGCGCCTCGGCCTTTTCCATGTTGGCCGCGTAGTCGCTGGCCGGGCAGTAGACGATGGCGTCTTCACCGGTGGCCGCGATCACCTGGAACTCTTCACTCAGATCGCCACCGATGGCGCCGCTGTCGGCCGCCACCGCGCGGTAACGCAGGCCAAAGCGGTCGAAAATGCGGCGGTACGCGGCGGCCATCACCTGGTAGCTGGCCTTCGCTGCGGCTTCGTCACGGTCAAAGCTGTAGGCGTCCTTCATGATGAACTCGCGCCCGCGCATCAGACCAAACCGCGGACGGCGCTCGTCGCGGAACTTGGTCTGGATCTGGTAGAAATTCTTCGGCAGCTGCTTGTGGCTGCGCAGCTCCTGGCGTGCGATGTCGGTGACCACTTCTTCGCTGGTGGGTTGCACGATGAAGTCGCGCCCATGGCGGTCCTTGATGCGAAGCAACTCCGGGCCCATGTTGTCGAAGCGACCCGTTTCCTGCCAGTACTCTGCCGGCTGGACCACCGGCATGGCCAGCTCCACCGCACCGGCCCGGTTCATTTCCTCGCGGACGATCTTTTCCACCTTCTGGATCACCCGCAATCCCATCGGCATGTAGTTGTAAATGCCGGCGCCCAGCTTTTTGATCAAACCGGCACGCGTCATGAGCTGGTGGCTGACCACTTCGGCATCGGCCGGCGCTTCTTTGAGGGTGGAAATAAAAAACTGCGAGGCTTTCATGTGCGAGGGCCGCCACAGGCGGCTGCGTGGGTCTGAAAAATGGAGGGCACGAGGCCTGGATGATGTCTTCGATGCCATCAGACATCGGGATAAACCCGTCATTGCCGCACAACGGGTGAGCATCGCTTCGCAAGCCGCAAGGGGCGATGCATAATCCAGACAGTTCAAAAATTTGGGGTTGATTATGCTTGACAGAGAAGGCTTCAGGCCCAATGTCGGCATCATTCTGCTCAACCAGAGAAACCAGGTGTTTTGGGGGAAGAGGATCCGATCCCACTCCTGGCAGTTTCCGCAAGGTGGCATCGATCGGGGCGAAACCCCTGAGCAGGCCATGTACCGCGAACTGCACGAAGAAGTGGGCCTCATGCCCGAACACGTGAACATCGTTGCCCGCACACGGGACTGGTTGCGCTATGAAGTGCCGGACCGCTTCATCCGCCGCGATGCACGCGGTCATTACAAGGGGCAAAAACAGATCTGGTATCTGTTGCGCTTGGTCGCACAGGATTGGAACCTGAACCTGCGAGCCACCAGCCATCCCGAATTCGACGCCTGGCGCTGGCACGACTACTGGGTGCCACTGGACGTGGTTGTGGAATTCAAGCGTGGCGTGTACGAAATGGCGCTGACCGAACTTGCCCGTTATTTGCCCAAGAACGAGTACCGGAACCGCTATTTGCGCGGCGCAGGCCGCCCTCGCTCTCAGGACGATGCCCACGACCTGATGCCCCTCATGGCCCAGAGTCCGCCAGGCATGGAATTGCCGCCTGGGGGCATGTTCGATCCAGATCCACAGTTCGACCTGCGAAGCAGCGGGTCCAAACCGTCCTGAAGTGGAAGCCTCTCAGGCCCGCGACAGCACCAAGTTGTCGCGGTGGATCATCTCGGGTTCTGCCGCATAACCGAGCAGGCGCTCGAAGTCAGCCGAAGACTTGCGACAGATCAGACGCGCCTCGGAACTGGCGTAGTTGGCCAGCCCACGGGCGATTTCAGCGCCCCGCACATCTCGCACAGCGATCACGTCGCCGCGCGAAAAATCGCCGCTGACTTCGGTCATGCCGATCGGCAACAGGCTCTTGCCTTCGCCGGTGATCTTGTCCACCGCGCCGTCGTCCACCACCACCGCTCCCCGCATCTGGAGGTGGTCGGCCATCCACTGCTTGCGGGCCTGGTTTTTGCCGGTCTGCGCCACGAGACAGGTGCCAATGGCCTCGCCTTCGCACAGGCGCTGCAACACGCGCGGCTCGCGACCCCACGCGATGACGGTCGAAGCGCCCGACCCAGCAGCACGCTTTGCCGCCAGGATCTTGGTGATCATGCCGCCCTTGCCGATCCCGGAGCCAGCACCGCCGGCCATGGTTTCCAGTTGAGGGTCGCCCGCACGGGCCACATGCACAAAGGTGGCAGCAGGATCACGACGCGGATCGGCCGTGTACAGCCCCTTCTGATCGGTCAGGATCACCAGCGCGTCGGCCTCCACCAGATTGGCCACCAACGCGCCCAGGGTATCGTTGTCACCAAACTTGATTTCATCATTGACGACGGTGTCGTTCTCATTGATGACGGGCACCACCCCCAGTTGCAGCAACGTCAACAGGGTCGAACGGGCATTGAGATAGCGCTCGCGGTCGGCGAGGTCGGCATGGGTCAGCAGCACCTGCGCGCTGCCGACACCACATTCGCGCAGCTTGGTTTCATACATCTGCACCAAGCCCATCTGGCCCACGGCCGCGGCGGCTTGCAGCTCATTGATTTCTTTCGGTCGCGAGGTCCATCCCAGCCGCTTCATACCCTCGGCCACGGCGCCACTGCTGACCATGATCAGCTCGCGCCCCTGCTTGACCAGCACGGCCAGCTCCTCACTCCACTGCCCAATGGCCTGCTCATCCAAGCCCCGCCCCTCGTTGGTCACCAGGCTGGAACCCACCTTGACCACGATACGGCGCGCGGTCTTCAGCACGCTGGACGGTTCAACCTGTTCGTTCACACTCGCAACAACTTCGACCATGGGGTGCTTGGCTTTTCAGAGGAATCAGATGAAAAGGATGGTGGATCAGATGCCGCGGGGATCGTCCACGAAGCGGGGATCCACATCGACAGGGGTCTGATGCGACTGGAACTCGCGCGCGAGGTACTCGTACACCGCCTGCACCAGCCGTTCGCAGCCCCCGCGGGTCAAGGCCGAAATCTCGAAGACCGGTCCTTTGTACTTGAGTCGTTTGACCACGTCTTTCACCAGCGCTTCACGTCTGTCGGAGGGGATCATGTCCAGCTTGTTGAGCACCAGCCAACGCGGTTTCTCTGCGAGCTTGGCATCGAATTTCTTGAGCTCGGCCACGATGGCCTTGGCCTGAGCCACCGGATCAACACCCTCGTCAAACGGCGCCACGTCCAGCATGTGCAGCAACAGCCGGGTGCGTTGAAGGTGGCGCAAGAACTGATGCCCCAAACCCGCGCCATCAGAAGCGCCCTCGATGAGCCCCGGCACGTCGGCCACCACGAAGCTCTTTTCTGGCGCAACGCGCACCACACCCAGATTCGGGTAAAGGGTGGTGAACGGGTAGTCGGCAATTTTCGGCCGTGCATTGGAAATCGCGGCAATCAGCGTGGACTTGCCAGCGTTGGGCATGCCCAGCAGACCCACATCGGCCAGTACCTTGAGTTCGAGTTTGAGTGAGCGCTTTTCGCCCGACCAGCCAGGGGTCTTTTGCCTTGGTGCCCGGTTGGTCGAACTCTTGTAGTGCATGTTGCCGAATCCACCATCACCGCCCTTGGCAATGACGATCTGCTCCCCGGGCTGCAACAATTCGAACAGCACTTCATCGGTCTCGGCATCCGCAATGATGGTGCCCACCGGCATCTTGAGCACGATGTCATTGCCCTTGACGCCGAACATGTCAGAGCCTTTGCCGTGTTCGCCGCGCTCAGCCTCGAAACGCCGCGTGTAGCGAAAGTCGACCAAGGTGTTCAGGCTGGCATCGGCCACTGCGAACACATGTCCGCCACGACCGCCATCGCCACCGTCTGGACCGCCAAACTCCTTGTACTTTTCATGCCTGAACGAGGCGCAGCCGTTACCGCCATCGCCCGCAGCAACTTCGATCGTGGCCTCGTCAACAAATTTCATGACATGTGTACCTGTAAAAACCAACACAAAAGGCCCGCATCGGCGGGCCTTTTGACTTCAAGACATCACCTGTGCCGCTTGGACCGCCCTGATTCATTCATCAGAAGGCGGTGTGACGACACAAACCGACCTCAGACCGGCGTGATGCTCACCACGTGACGGTTCAACTCGCCTTTGATGGCGAAGTTGACGTGTCCATCGGCCGTGGCGAACAGGGTGTGGTCTTTGCCCACGCCCACATTCAGACCAGGGTGAAACTTGGTACCGCGCTGACGCACGATGATGGAACCGGCACTGACCAGCTCACCACCAAACGCCTTCACACCGAGCATCTTGGGCTTGGAATCGCGCCCGTTTCGCGTTGAGCCGCCGCCTTTTTTCTGTGCCATGTTGACTTACTCCTCAGGCTGCGATCGACGAAATCTGCAGTTCGGTGAAATTTTGACGGTGCCCCTGGCGCTTCTGGTAGTGCTTGCGACGGCGCATCTTGAAGATGCTGACCTTGTCATGCCTGCCATGGGCCAACACCGTGACCGTGACCGTTGCGCCGGAAACCAAGGGAGTGCCGACCTTGATCTCGGTGCCGTTGCCGACAGCCAGAACTTGGTCAAACACGATCTCTTGGCCCACATCCGCAGCAATCTGTTCTACTTTAATTTTTTCGCCAGCAGCAACACGATACTGTTTGCCACCGGTTTTTATGACCGCGTACATATGAACCTCTTGTAAAAAATCCACGAATGGAAATCCAGCGAACCAAATTCCGCTGAGCCCGCGAGTTTAGCATGGTGCGGCCAAGCTAACAAGTAGCACCGCTCCGCGCGACAAGCACGCGCAATGACTCTCTTGCAGTTCCCGGGGGGCACAACCTCGTTCCTATAATCCATCTTGCAGTGGCATACCCCGCCACCTTCTTCCTTCGGCTCGCATTTTGACGATCTCCACCCCCACAACTGGCAACCCGCTTGAACTGATCCAGCCCGACATGCATCGGGTCGACGAAGTGATCCATGAGCGGCTGACAACCGAGGTACCGCTGGTCAGGGAAGTCGCTCAGTACATCATCTCGGCGGGAGGCAAACGTTTACGCCCGGCTCTCCTGTTGATGCTCAGTGGCGCCATTGGCAGCCAGAGCCCCCACCGACACGCATTGGCTGCGGTTGTGGAGTTCATTCACACGGCCACTTTGCTGCATGACGATGTCGTGGACGAGTCCACGCTGCGACGTGGACGCGAAACAGCCAACGAGCGATTTGGCAATGCCGCCAGCGTTCTGGTAGGTGACTTCCTGTATTCGCGCGCGTTTCAGATGATGGTGGACGTGAATGACATGCGTGTCATGCAGGTGCTCTCCGATGCCACGAACGTGATCGCAGAAGGAGAAGTGCTGCAGCTCATGAACATGCACGACGCCTCCATAGACGAGGCGGCCTATCTGAAGGTGATTCGATCCAAGACCGCCAAGCTCTTCGAGGCCAGCGCCAGACTCGCCGCCATTCTTGCCCGCGCGGACGAACCCGTCGAGACGTTGTGCGCCAGCTATGGACAGGCATTAGGCACTGCGTTTCAAGTGATTGACGACGTACTTGACTACGAGGGCAGTGCTGAGGAGCTGGGGAAAAACCTTGGCGATGACCTGAGGGAGGGCAAGGTGACTTTGCCGATCATTTGCGCGCTGAGAACCGGATCTGAAGCTCAGAAGCACCTGATACGCCAAGCCATCGAGCAGGGGGATGTGGCCCATCTCGATGACATCCGCTCGATCATCCTCGACACGGGGGCATTGAGAGAAGCAAGAGCCAGTGCAGATGCCGAAGCGCAGCGGGCGATAGACGCTGCGGCGCAGCTTCCCAAGAATGCCTACAGTGCCGCTTTGCTACAATTGGCGGCGGGTTTGCTGGAACGCCGCTCCTGAATTTCAAGGCGCTTCAGAAGCCGCTTTTTATGTGGCCCAACGGGTCCATCGGGGTGTAGCTTAGCCAGGTAGAGCGCTACGTTCGGGACGTAGAGGCCGGAGGTTCGAATCCTCTCACCCCGACCAGATGATCATCACACGCGACTGGTCCGTGTTCCGCGCCAAGGTCTTTTCGACACTTCGATACAACGCTGGCCTCGCCAGAATGCGCAATTTGGACACAGATTGCGTGAATTGTGTCTTCCAAGTCGTTGATTTACGATAGATTACGCGGTTATGGCATCTGTCGATACAGTCCCTCAAGATACACCCGCCATGGCCCTGCCAGGGCTCGGTCGTGCGCTTGTTTCTGCGGGGAAGCTGGGACAAAAAGCGGCCGAGGACCTCTACAAAAAGGCACAAAGTGGGCGCACCAGCTTCATTGCAGAACTGACCGGCTCCGGAGCGGTGTCTGCATCGGACCTCGCTCACACGATGTCGACTGCGTTCGCCGCACCGCTGCTGGATCTTGATGCGATTGATGTCCAGCGCCTTCCCAAAGGCCTGCTGGATGCAAAGATCTGCAGCGACTACCGCATTGTTGTTCTGAGCAAGCGCAACAACCGTTTGATGGTCGCAACAGCGGACCCCGCTGACCAGCAGGCGGCCGAAAAAATCAAGTTCGCCACTCAGTTGGGCGTGGACTGGGTCATTGCGGAATACGACAAACTCAGCAAACTGGTGGAGAGCCAGTCGACGACCGCCAATGAAGCGATGGACAACATCGTTGGCGGTGATTTTGAATTCGATGACATCCCCATTGATGCGCAAGACGTCACTGAAAAGAATGCGGTGTCGGAGGTTGATGACGCACCCGTCGTCAAATTTCTCCACAAAATGCTGCTGGATGCGTTCAACATGCGCGCTTCCGATCTTCATTTTGAGCCCTACGAACACACCTATCGCGTGCGCTTTCGAGTGGACGGCGAGCTGAGGGAGATCGCATCTCCGCCGATCGCGATCAAGGACAAGCTGGCCTCCCGCATCAAGGTGATCTCCCGCATGGACATCTCCGAGAAGCGAGTGCCGCAGGATGGACGCATGAAGCTCAAGGTGGGGCCTGAACGTGTGATCGATTTTCGTGTCAGCACGCTGCCCACGCTGTTTGGCGAGAAGATCGTGATCCGTATCCTGGACCCGAGCAGTGCCAAAGTGGGTATTGACGCCCTGGGTTATGAGCCGGAAGAGAAAGAACGGTTGCTGAGCGCTATCTCAAGACCCTACGGCATGGTTCTGGTGACAGGCCCCACAGGTTCCGGCAAAACCGTTTCGCTCTACACCTGTCTGAACCTGCTGAACAAACCAGGCATCAACATCTCGACAGCGGAAGATCCATCGGAAATCAACCTGCCCGGGGTCAACCAGGTCAACGTCAATGAAAAGGCAGGCCTGACGTTTGCAGCTGCCCTCAAGGCTTTCTTGCGCCAAGATCCTGATGTGATCATGGTCGGTGAAATTCGTGACTTGGAAACCGCTGACATTTCCATCAAAGCCGCGCAGACCGGTCACATGGTGCTGTCGACGCTGCACACCAATGACGCCCCCACCACGTTGACACGAATGATGAACATGGGCATTCCCACGTTCAACATTGCCTCCAGCGTGATCCTTATCACCGCACAGCGATTGGCACGTCGCCTGTGTCCGAACTGCAAAACGACGCTGGATGTGCCTCGAAAAGCCCTGCTGGACGCGGGGTTCAAGGCGGAAGACATGGATGGCAGTTGGACCCCATTCAAGCCTGTGGGCTGTTCGGCTTGCAACAATGGTTACAAGGGTCGCGTCGGCATCTACCAGGTGATGCCGATTACAGAAGAGATTCAAAGAATCATTCTTAAAGGCGGCAGCGCACTTGACATCGCGCAACAGGCCACGCGGGAAGGTGTCCGGACCTTGCGTGAGTCGGGCCTTCTCAAGGTCAGGCAAGGCATGACTTCGCTGGAAGAAGTGCTCAGCGTCACGAACGAGTAAGCCTCATCCGGCCCAGAACCCGAGGATCACATGGCAACCGCAGCAAGCAAAACCACCAAAGACTTCGTTTTCGTATGGGAAGGCAAGGACCGCAACGGCAAACCGGTCCGAGGCGAGACGCGTGCCGTGGGCGAAAACCAGGTTTCAGCCGCACTGCGCAGGCAGGGCATTGTCGCGACCAAGGTCAAAAAGCGGCGCATGAGTTCGGGCAAGCGCATCAAGCCCAAGGACATCGCCATTTTCACGCGACAGCTCGCCACCATGATGAAGGCGGGTGTCCCGCTTTTGCAGGCGTTCGATATCGTGGGGCGCGGCAACCCCAATCCCAGCGTGTCCAAGCTGCTCAACGACATTCGGTCCGATGTGGAAACAGGCACCTCGCTGAGCGCTGCATTCAGGAAAAATCCGCTGTACTTCGACAGCCTCTATTGCAACCTGGTGGAAGCAGGGGAAGCCGCCGGTATCCTTGAAGAATTGCTGGACAGGCTCGCTGTCTACATGGAAAAAACCGAAGCGATCAAGTCAAAGATCAAGTCGGCGCTCATGTACCCAGTGGCTGTGATCATCGTGGCTTTTGTGGTCGTTGCGGTGATCATGATTTTCGTGATCCCGTCTTTCAAACAGGTGTTCACCTCGTTTGGCGCCGATCTGCCGGCACCCACGCTGTTTGTGATCGCAATGAGCGAGTTTTTCACCGAATACTGGTGGCTCATTTTTGGTGGCTTGGGTGGCGGCATCTACTTCTTCATGCAAGCCTGGAGGCGAAATGAAAAAGTCCAAATGTTCATGGACCGATTGATGCTGAGAATGCCGATTTTTGGTTCGCTCGTGGAAAAGTCGGTGATCGCTAGGTGGACACGCACCCTTTCCACCATGTTTGCCGCTGGTGTCCCATTGGTTGAGGCCCTGGATTCTGTCGGCGGTGCGTCGGGCAATTCGGTGTATGCGAAGGCCACCGAAAGAATTCAGCAAGAGGTCTCTACCGGCACCAGCCTCACCAATGCCATGAGCAACGTCAATCTGTTTCCCTCCATGGTGCTGCAGATGTGCGCGATTGGTGAAGAGTCGGGCTCGATCGATCACATGCTCGGCAAGGCAGCCGATTTTTATGAAGCCGAGGTCGATGACATGGTGGCCGGTCTCTCCAGCCTGATGGAACCCATCATCATCGTGGTTCTGGGCACCATCATCGGCGGGATCGTGGTGTCGATGTACCTGCCCATCTTCAAGCTGGGCCAAGTGGTTTGATCAGCGCGGCGAGCCTGCTCGACGCGTCGATTCTCGGCGTGCTGGGTCTGTTGATCGGGAGCTTCCTGAACGTGGTCATCCATCGTCTGCCCAAGATGATGGAGATGCGGTGGGCAGCCGAATGCGCCGAGCTTCAGGGAACCGCGACGCGACAAGAGGCTGAGGAGGCGCCGGCATTCAACTTGATGGTGCCAAGGTCGCGCTGCCCCCATTGCAGTCACCAGATTCGCTGGTTTGAGAACATCCCTGTGGCCAGCTACTTGGTGTTGGGCGGCAAATGCTCTCATTGCCGTGCGCCGATCAGCCCACGTTACCCCTTGATTGAGCTCCTCAATGGCGCTTTGTTCGCTTGGTGTGGCTGGACCTGGGGGCTGGACGGAACCGCGCTGGCATGGTGCGCCTTTGCAGCCGCGATCCTGACCCTGGCTTGGATCGACTGGGACACGACGCTGCTGCCCGATGACATCACACTGCCGTTGCTGTGGGCCGGCCTGTGCGCCGCTGCAACGCGCATCACAGAGACACCCCTCCCCGATGCTTTGTGGGGTGCTGTGGCGGGATACCTGTCACTGTGGCTGGTGTACTGGGCTTTCAAGCTCGCCACAGGGAAGGAAGGCATGGGCTATGGCGACTTCAAATTGTTTGCGGCGCTGGGTGCTTGGTTTGGCTGGCAGGCGTTGATTCCCATCATTCTCATGGCATCGCTGATTGGTGCGTTCATCGGCATCGGGATGAAGGTGTTTGCGCAGCTCAGAGAAGGCGGGTACCTGCCCTTCGGTCCCTTTCTGGCATTGGCGGGGCTGACGTCCCTGTTGTTCGGTCCGCAATCCATCCTGGCCGTGATCGGTCTTTAACGGGGCGGTCCAGTGCTGCGCTTGGGACTCACCGGGGGTATTGGCAGCGGGAAAAGCACCGTTGCCCGTGAGTTGCAGAGCCTGGGTGCCGCGCTGATCGACGCGGATGCCATCTCCCGGCAATGCACACAGGCCAACGGCTTGGCCATGCCAGCCATCGTCCGCCAATTTGGCCCCCACTTCGTGACACCCGAGGGCGCCATGGACCGCAACCGCATGCGCGAGCACGTTTTTGCACATCCCGAAGCTCGGCACGCGCTGGAGGCGATCGTTCATCCGCTGGTCCAGCAAGAAATCCGTCGGCAATCAGATTCAGCCCAATCACCGTGCATGGTGTTCGACATACCGCTGCTGGTGGAGTCGCCACATTGGCGCCATCAACTGGACCGCATCCTGATCGTCGACTGCACTGAAGACACGCAAATCCGACGGGTACAGGCGCGCAACGGCTGGAACAGAGCCACCGTTGAAGCCATCATTCGTCAACAGAGTGCCCGTAAACACCGACTGGCGGTCGCCGACGGGGTACTGTGGAACGATGACATGGACTTGCAGCTCCTTCGTCATGAGGTGCAACGAATGGCCACACGGTTGGGGCTATGATGCCCCTCCAATGAACGACGCTTTCCTCCGCGAACCGCCGCCGCCGTGATCCTGTACGAATACCCCTTCAACGAACGCGTTCGGACCTATCTTCGGCTGGAGCAATTGTTTGCACGGCTCGCCGAACTGATGTCCCGAGCGAGCCCACTCGACCATCACTTCGCCATCCAGACCATCTTTGAAGTCATGGATGTGGCTGCGCGCGCGGACATGAAGTCCGACGTTCTGAAAGACATCGACCGGCATCGGCTTCAACTCAACAGCTACCGAGGCAACCCTGCCATTTCAGAGCGTGTGCTGGATGAGGTCATCGGTCAACTGGATGCCTGCTTCGCTCAACTCAGCGGCTTGGCAGGCAAAACGGGCCAGTCGCTCACCGAGAACGACTGGTTGATGGCCATACGCAGCCGCATCGGCATCCCCGGCGGCACTTGCGAGTTCGATCTGCCCGCCTATTTCCACTGGCAGCATCGCCCCGTGCAGCACCGCCAAGCCGATCTGCAGCGATGGTCCCAGACATTGGTGCCCTTGGCTGAGGCCATCTCACTGTTGATGAAGATGATGCGGGACTCAGGCTCTCCCCACAAGGTGATTGCGCCCGCCGGACAGTTCCAGCAGAACCTCCCGCAAGGCCGGACCTACCAGCTGCTGCGCCTGGCCATTGACCCTCTTCTGGGATTGATCCCTGAAATCAGTGGCAATCGGCTGATGCTGTCGGTCCGACTGCTGCGCCAGGGAGATGACGAGCGGCTGCACCCGGCGCTGGATGACGCAGCCTTCGAGCTGACGCTCTGCATTTGAGCCCGAGGATGAGTTCGCCGGACGTTCCCCTGAAACGTGTACGCTGCCCCGCCTGCGGCGGTCCAAGCGTTTACGCGCCATCCAACCCCTACCGCCCATTTTGTGGGGAGCGCTGCAAAAACCTGGATCTGGGCGCATGGGCCAGTGAACGATTTTCGCTGCCAGAGCACGAGATCAACAGCGATCCTGATTTCGAGAAGAGCTGATTCGTCAGCCCTTTATTTCATCGCGGAGCCACGCCAACACAGGCACCGTGCCGGGCAACACCGGTTCGCAGTTCACAGGCAGGTGCTCCCAGCCATACCGCTGACCTTCTCGCATCTGCAACGCGCCCTCCCAGCTGAACACCTTGCAAAAATGCAGTCGCACCAGCGCATGCGGGTAGTCCACCAGCGAGTTCCTCCAGAGATGGACCGGTCCGATCGTGACGCCGATTTCCTCTTGCAACTCGCGCCGCAGCGCCTGCTCAATGGTTTCGCCAGCTTCCAGCTTGCCACCTGGAAACTCCCAGTAGCCCGCGTAGGCTTTGCCCTCCGGGCGCGAAGTGAGCAGAAACCGACCGTCAGGGGCGATCAGCACACCCACGGCCACCTCGGTCACGGGGCGCCGCTCACCCTCCGACGCAGGGCCGCCGCCGTCCACCACGAGGGTTTCACAGTCAGGCGCACGTGCCATGGGAGCCCGCGTAATCACGCGCAAACTGGTAGGCCACACGACCGCTGCGCGAACCACGCTCCAGTGCCCACACGAGGGCCTGAGGACGTGCAGCCTCGATGTCGGCGACACGGACGCCGAAAGACGACAGCCATTGCCGCACGATGGCGAGGTACTCGTCCTGGCTGAACGGATAGAAGCTGACCCACAGGCCAAACCGTTCAGACAGCGAGATTTTTTCTTCCACCACCTCGCCCGGGTGCACTTCACCATCGGGCGTGTGTGTGTAGCTGAGGTTTTCCTTCATGTACTCGGGCAGCAGATGACGTCGGTTGCTGGTCGCATAGATCAGCACGTTGTCACCAGCGGCGGACACCGAACCGTCCAGAACGGATTTCAGCGCCTTGTAACCCGCCTCGCCATCCTCAAAACTGAGGTCATCGCAGAACACGATGAAGCGCTCGGGCCGATCGGCCACCACATCGACAATGTCGGGCAAATCCACCAGATCGCCCTTGTCGACCTCGATCAGGCGCAACCCTTGAGACGCGTACGCGTGCAAGCAGGCTTTGACCAGCGACGACTTTCCGGTACCCCGGGCACCAGTGAGCAAGACGTTGTTGGCCGGCAGACGACGCACGAACTGCAGTGTGTTGCGCTGGATCTTGTCTTTCTGTCCATCAATCTCCTGGAGGTCGGCCAGGTTGATCTCAGCCACGTGCCGGACCGGCTCCAGAGCGCCATGCCCGCTGCTGCGTTTGCGATAGCGAAAGGCGATCGATGCGGACCAGTCGGGCGCACCCAACGGCTGGGGCAGCACCGACTCGATGCGGTCAATCAGGTGTTCGGCCCGCTGAATGAGCCGTTCGACATGTTCGTTCATCTGCAGCGTCTTCAAAGGACCGCCAGCCTGGGCTCAGGACCGGTAGTCGGCGTTGATGGTCACGTAGTCGTGGCTGAAGTCGCAGGTCCAGACCGTCTCGGTGACGTCGCCTCGTCCGAGCCCGATGCGCACCAGAATCTCCGCCGCCTTCATCACGCGCTGGCCGTCTTCTTCGCGATAGTCGGGGTGGCGCCCCCCTTGTCGGACCACGTGCACATCACCCAAGTGCAACTCGATCTTCGTCGCGTCCAGATCGGCAATGCCCGCATAACCCACTGCCGCCAGGATGCGGCCAAGGTTCGGATCGCTGGCAAAAAACGCCGTTTTCACCAAGGGGGAGTGGGCCACGGCATAGGCGGCCTTGAGGCATTCTTCGCTGTTCTGCCCACCTTCGACGCGCACCGTGATGAATTTGGTCGCGCCTTCGCCATCGCGCACGATGGCGTGGGCAAGGAACTGAGCCACTTCCGTCAGCGCCAGCAGCAGCGCCTGGCCATCCGCGCTGTCCAGGTCCGTCACTGGGGCGTTGCCCGCTTTGCCCGTGGCAACAACGACAAATGAATCGTTGGTGGACGTGTCCCCGTCCACGGTCACGCGGTTGAAGGACACATCGGCCAGGCGCTTGGCCAGCGTGTTCATGATCGAGGGAGAAACGGCCGCGTCGGTCGCCACGTAGCCCAGCATCGTCGCCATGTTGGGCCGGATCATGCCTGCGCCCTTGGCGATGCCGCTCATGGAAACGGTCTTGCCGCCGAGGCTCACGCGGCGGCTGATGGCCTTGGGCAAGGTGTCGGTGGTCATGATGCCCTCGGCCGCCTTCAGCCATTGCGCACCCGAAGCACCCTGGCCGCTGGCCGCGTCGGCCAACGCTGCGGGCAAGCCCGCGATCAGGCGGTCCACCGGCAGCGGCTCCATGATGACTCCGGTGGAGAACGGCAGCACCTGTTCGTGCTTCACCCCCAGGGCCAACGCGAGCGCGTTGGCGGTCTGGCGTGCATGGCCAAGGCCCGGCTCACCCGTGCCCGCGTTGGCGTTTCCGGTGTTGATCACCATGGCGCGGATGTCTTGACCCGCGGTCAGGTGCTCGCGGCACACCTGCACCGGAGCAGCGGCGTAGCGGTTCTGGGTGAACACGGCACCCACCACACTGCCTTCGTCCAGCAAAAACACCGTGAGGTCTTTTCGATTGACTTTGCGAATGCCCGCCTCGGTCACACCAATGCGCACGCCGGCGACCGGCAGCAGGTTGGCGGCTAGGGGAGCGGCGAAATTCACAGCCATGGCAACGGGTTCCTGTCAGAAAAAACCGCGTCCGGCGCGGTGAGGGGGTTTCAGAACGCCAAGGGAACGGCTTCGCCAGGCCTCCGGCGTGGTCCCCCGAAAGGCCATCAGGTCAACGCGCCGTGGCAGTGCTTGTATTTTTTTCCGCTGCCACAGGGACAGGGATCGTTGCGACCCACGCGCGGCATGTCCGCCACCACGGTGCTCGGATCGGTGATGCTTTCCGCCTCTCCCGTTTCGGTGGGCGCGGTGTAGGTCACATTGGCGATCTGTTCGGCCCGGGCTTCCATCTGCTCGGCCACGGCGGAGATCTGTTCGGCCGACTGGACCCGCACGTTCACCAACACCCGCGTGACGTCGTTCTTCACGCTATCCAGCAGCTGCCCGAACAACTGGAAGGCTTCGCGCTTGTATTCCTGCTTGGGCTGCTTCTGCGCGTAGCCGCGCAGGTG
>NZ_JADMKB010000160.1 GCF_018780075.1 Hydrogenophaga sp. | reverse complement strand
TCGCCGGCGCCGATCTGGTGATCGTCAACACCTGCGGCTTCATCGACGATGCCGTCAGGGAGAGCCTGGACACCATCGGCGAGGCTCTGGCCGAGAACGGCAAGGTGATCGTCACCGGCTGCCTTGGCGCGCGTGAAGGTGCTGGTGGCGGGAACATGGTGCGGGAGATGCACCCCAGCGTTCTTGCCGTGACGGGACCACATGCGACCCACGAAGTGATGGAGGCGGTGCATCAGCACCTGCCCAAACCGCACGACCCGTTCGTGGATCTGGTGCCTGCGCAGGGCATCAAGTTGACGCCACGTCACTACGCCTATCTCAAAATCAGCGAGGGTTGCAACCACCGCTGCACCTTTTGCATCATCCCGTCGATGCGCGGTGACCTGGTGAGCCGCCCCATCGGCGATGTGCTCACAGAGGCGAGGAAGCTGTTTGAATCGGGTGTTAAAGAGTTGCTCGTGGTGAGTCAGGACACGTCGGCCTATGGCGTGGACATGCAGTACCGCACGGGTTTTTGGGATGGCAAGCCGGTGAAGACCCGCATGTTCGATCTGGTGCGGACCCTGGGCGAACTGGCCAAGGGGTTTGGTGCCTGGGTGCGCTTGCACTATGTGTACCCCTATCCGCATGTGGACGACGTGATTCCGCTCATGGCAGAAGGTTTGTGCTTGCCCTACCTGGATGTGCCGTTGCAGCACAGCCACCCCGACGTGCTCAAGCGCATGAAGCGTCCCGCCAGCGGCGAGAAGAACTTGGAGCGCATCGCCCGTTGGCGCGAACTGTGTCCCGAGATCGTGGTGCGCAGCACCTTCATCGCTGGCTTCCCTGGCGAAACCGAGACCGAGTTCCAGCACCTCCTGGATTTCGTGCGGGAGGCGCGCATCGATCGAGCGGGTTGTTTTGCTTACTCGCCGGTGAATGGTGCGGCGGCGAATGCGTTGCCCGATGCGGTTCCCGATGCGGTGCGCGAGGAGCGCCGCGCGCGTTTCATGGCTGTGGCTGAGGCGGTGTCATCCGAAAAGTTGCGCGAGCGAGTGGGTGCCACCATGCAGGTGCTGGTGGATTCTGCGCCGGGCATGGGCAAGAAGGGTGGTGTGGGCAGGAGCTACGCCGACGCGCCGGAGATCGATGGTGTTGTTCGGCTGCTGCCGCCAGAGAAGATCAGCAAGACACTGAAAGTGGGAGAGTTCACGAAGGCTCGCATCGTTGCGGCCGAAGGACACGACCTGCTGGCGGTGCCTTTTTGATGGCGGGCATTGACCGCCGTTTTCCCGAAAGGGAAAACAAAAAAGGGGTTGCAAACATCGTGTTTGCAACCCCTTATGATTGGTGCCCAGGAGAGGACTCGAACCTCCACGCCTCTCAGCGCTAGTACCTGAAACTAGTGCGTCTACCAATTCCGCCACCTGGGCATCTCAGGAAAAACGCTAGTATAGCACGAGAAAAAAGAACCTCCAAAGTGAACGAAAAAAACAATCTGTTGGCTGAGTTTGAAGGCGTCGTGTCCGGTCATCGCGACGGACACGGTTTTGTGGTCCGCGACGATGGACAGGCTGATATTTACCTGCCTTCCAATGAAATGCGGGCGGTGTTGCACAAGGACCGCGTCAAGGCACGGATCGTGCGCACGGACCGCAAAGGTCGTCCCGAAGGGCGGGTGACCGAAATCATCGAACGCTCCAGTTCGCCCATCATTGGGCGACTGCTGCAGGAAAGTGGTGTGTGGCTTGTCGCCCCGGAAGACAAGCGCTATGGCCAGGACGTGCTGATTCCAAAGGGCGCCACGGGCTCCGCCAAGCCGGGTCAGGTCGTGGTGGTCGAACTCACCGAACCGCCTGCACTCTATGGGCAACCTGTGGGGCGTGTGAAGGAAGTGCTTGGCGAAATCGACGATCCGGGTATGGAAATCGAAATCGCTGTGCGCAAGTACGACGTGCCTCACCAGTTCTCCGAGGCGACGCTGGCCCAGGCGCGAGGGCTTCCTGACCACGTGCGCTCCGCTGATCACAAGAACCGGGTCGATCTGCGCGACGTGCCACTCGTCACCATCGATGGTGAAGATGCGCGCGACTTCGACGACGCTGTGTATTGCGAGCCAGCCAAGGTGGGACGCGCCAAGGGCTGGCGTTTGCTCGTGGCCATTGCAGACGTGAGCCACTACGTGCAAACGGGTTCGGCCATCGATGTGGATGCGTATGACCGGGCCACGTCGGTTTATTTTCCGCGCCGCGTGATCCCGATGCTGCCGGAGAAGTTGTCCAACGGCCTTTGCTCCCTCAACCCCGGTGTTGAGCGCCTGTGCATGGTCTGCGACATGCTGGTCAACGCCAAGGGCGAGGTGCACGCCTACCAGTTCTACCCGGCGGTGATGTTCAGCCATGCGCGCTTCACCTATACCGAGGTGGCGGCGATCCTTCAGAACACGCGCGGACCAGAAGCGGCGCTGCGCAAGCCCTTGGTGCCGTATCTCCTGAACCTGCACGATGTGTACCGCGCCCTGTTGACTGCGCGCAATGCACGCGGAGCGGTGGACTTTGAAACCACCGAAACGCAGATCGTCTGCGACGAATCGGGTCGCATCGAAAAGATCGTGCCCCGCACTCGAAACGATGCACACAAGCTGATCGAAGAGGCCATGCTGGCGGCCAACGTCTGTTCAGCGGATTTCATCAGCCAGGGCAAGCATGTGGGCCTGTTTCGGGTACATGAGGGCCCGACCCCTGAGAAGCAGGACATCCTGCGCAACTACCTCAAAGCCATGGGGGTGCCGCAAACCATCAGCGACAACCCGCAGCCTTCAGAGTTCCAGCAGATCGCGGCAGCAACCAAAGACCGACCTGAAGCCCAGCAGATTCACATGATGCTGTTGCGCTCGATGCAGCAGGCCATCTACACCCCCATGAACCAGGGCCACTTTGGCCTGGCGTTCGAGGCCTACACCCATTTCACCAGCCCGATCCGGCGTTACCCGGATCTGCTGGTTCACCGCGTCATCAAGGCGATCCTCAACAAGCAGCGGTACCAGTTGCCTGCATTGCCCACCCCGGGCGAGGCACACGCCAAATTGAGCAAGCGACTGGCCGGCCGCGTGAAGCCGCCGGTTCCGGGTGAGCAGGTGAAGAAGCTGTCTGCCGACACCTTGGCCTGGCAGGCTGCGGGGTTGCATTGCAGTGCCAATGAGCGGCGGGCTGACGAGGCCAGCCGTGACGTGGAAGCCTGGCTCAAGTGCAAGTACATGCGCGAGCACCTGGGCGAGGAGTTCAGTGGGGTGGTGAGCTCGGTCACGAGCTTCGGGTTGTTTGTCACGCTGGACGCGATGTACGTTGAGGGCCTGGTTCACATCACCGAACTGGGTGGCGAATACTTCCGCTTCGATGAAGCCAGGCAGGAGTTGCGCGGCGAGCGCACCGGCATTCGCTATGCGTTGGGGACCCGCGTCCAGGTGCAAGTGAGCCGAGTGGATCTGGATGGCCGTCGCATCGATTTCCGATTGGTGTCTGGCGAGGATGAGCTGGTGCTGCGTGCCATGCGAGACAAGAATGGTGGCGCTGTCGATGTGGAGGACGGCGCATCACGCAGTGCACACACCAAACAGCCCAAAAAACCGGGCAAGGTCCAGCCCTCGTCCTCGCCGGGAAAGAGCCCGTCGGGGCGTACTTCGAGCCGCAATGAAGCGCGGAGCGGCACGCGGCAACCCTCAGGCAAGTCGCGCAAGGGGCGCCGCTGATGAGGGTGCTTTTTTTCCTGCTGGAGACCCTGTTCTTCTTTTTGGTCGGGGCGGCGCTTTTGAGGGCCTGGATGAACCAGCTTCGCATCAACATGTCCGGTCAGCCAGGCCGTTTTGTGATGGCGTTGACCCATTGGCTGGTGGCTCCTGTTCGGCGGTTCCTGCCCAAGGCGATGGCGCAAAGCCGGATCGACTGGGGCAGTCTCATGGCTGCGCTCTTGCTGGCACTTGCCTATGGTGGTTTGTGGCTGATGTTGGTGACTGCCGTGTCAACCACAGACGGTTCAGCGGTGGCGTCTCTGCTCGCGATCCCGTCATTGGCGTTCAAGCTGTTGCTGCGCGTGCTGCTGCAGGGCTTGATGGTGCTTTTGCTGATCTTTGCCGTGTTGTCGTGGGTGCAGCCAGCCTCTCCGGTGCTGACCACGCTGGATCGTTTGTGTGGCCCGCTCCTCAGGCCGATCCGCCGTGTTCTGCCATTGATCGGCGGCGTCGACTTGTCGGTGATGGTGCTGATTGTTCTGTTGCAGATCGGCCTGATCATGCTCGGCTGATTCCGTCGCTCTCAGCGCAGATGTCGTGCGCTCAGAGCGAGGCGTCCTGCGGTGAGTTCACCCAAGCGCTCGGGGTCCCAGCGATCGGCCAATTGACCATGCTGGGCCACGGCGCTTGCAACCGCTTGAAAAGCAGACCTGGGCGGCATGGACAGCGCAGCACCCACCATCCCTGCGAGAACATCGCCTGTGCCCGCCGTGGCCAGCAACGGATTGCCGCTGGCGTTGATGACGGGTGTCTGCTCCGGTCCAGTGATCACGCTGCCCGAGCCCTTGAGCACACATATGACTCCGAGTTGTTCGGTCAAGGCTTGCGCGGCCGCCAGACGGTCTGACATCACGTTGGCGGTGCTCTGGCCGAGCAGCCTGGCCGCTTCCAGCGGGTGCGGCGTAAGCACAGTCACCCATCCGCGCAGAGTGCGTTGCCTGGTGAGCGTTCGCAACAGCGGATCTTGCGCAATGGCGTTCAGCGCATCGGCATCCAGCACCAGCGTGGGACACGCTGTCAAAAGCCGCGGCAGTCGGCTCACCACGGCAGCTCCACCGCCGCAGCCGCACACCACGCATGCGTCCTGCAGCAGGCGGTGATCATGCAGCAGCGTGTCAATCTCGCGGAACATGAGTTCAGGGCATTGGGGATCCCAGTGCACGGATGGCTCTGCGCCGTCCAGCAGGCCCACATACACCCGCCCTGAGCCCGCATGCAGGGCGGCACGAGCGGCCAGAATGGCGGCGCCGGTCATGCCGGAGCCGGTGATGGCGGCGCCCTGACCACCGACCACCACAACGTCACCTTGACTGCCTTTGTGGGCAGCCTGCTCGCGCTTCGGTGGCTTGGTCTGGACGCCCAGCAGCATGCCAATCGGGGCGACCTGGTCTTGGGGCGCGGCGCCCAAGTCGTCGAACCACACGGTGCCTGCCATGTCCCTTCCATCGGCCGTGAAAAGCCCGGGTTTGAGTGTCAGCAGAGACAAGGTGTGGCGCGGACCAAGCCCCATCTTGGGTGCGGGACCGAGGTAGACGCCGGTATCGGCCAGCAGGCCGCTGGGCAGGTCCACGCTCAGCACTGTGGCGTTGCTGCTGTGCATGGCCTGCAGTTGCTCGGCCAGTGGGCCTTCGGGGGGGCGTTGTGCACCCAGTCCGAGCAGGGCGTCGATCGCGCAATCGAACACACGGGGGGGGCACGGAGCGATCACAACGCCGGCATCCAATGCCTTGTCAAGCGCGCGGGCTGCATCGGGCGGTAGCCGGGCCATGTCACCACACAGCGTGACCGTCACGTGGAGATGACCCTCGTTTCGACGGGCGTGGTCCAACAGGTGCCTGGCCGCCACCAAACCGTCGCCGCCATTGTTGCCGGGTCCGCAGGCGATCCAGATGCACCGGCTGTGCGGCGCGATCGCCAGTGCAAGACGCGCGACGGCCAGCCCGGCTCGGTCCATGAGTTCGAAAGGGGGCAGAGTGGAAGCCAAGGCGCGCTCGATCGTGCGTGTGCCGTCCACGCTGTACAGCCTTTCTGCCCCCGATGTGCCAATCCGCCTCATGGTGCGCTCAGTCGGCCGCACTGCGCTGCAGTTGCCCCGGGGCAGGCCTTGTCGGGACGGCTCAATATGGGTTTGCGGGCTTCGAAGATCTGCATGGACTTGTTTGGCGTGCGGTGGAACGCTTGGCTGTTCGTCGAGGGGTGATTCCTTGATGAAGCTGAACTTTCCCACTTTCCCACTTTCCCATTGGCTGGATCCAGACAGGGTCCGAGGACCTGCAGAAGACGTCCCGCGTGCCGTTGATGTTCATTGAAGGAGGGCTGCTCCCAACGAACCAGCGCATGGCGAGTTCGTCGGACAGGGCTCAACCGAACAGTGTCTGTTCTCATTTCACCACGAACTGGTGGTGGCACGTCGATGTTCTCAGTGGTCAAACCGCCCGGGGTTGTATGGCGCCAGTTCCAAAGCGGGCGACTGACCCGCCACCTGGTCTGCGATCGCACGCGCGCTGGCGCACGCCATGGTCCATCCGTGCACGCCATGCCCCAGGTTGAGCCACACGCCGGGCAACCCAGCGTGGCCCAACACAGGCAAGCCGTCGGGTGTGACCACCACAGTGCTGGACCATTCCTGCACGTTCGCCGCCCCCCCCAAACGGATGGATCCGGGAAACCAGTCGTTCAACGCAGCGTACAGTTTTTTGATTTCTTTCGGTGACTTCTCTGTGGCTTGGCCGTGATGCCCCGTGCTCGACACCCTGACCCTCTGGCCCATGCGCGCCATGGTGACCTGGAGGCGATGATCGTGCACCACAGACAGCGGTGCGTCGAGGGGTTCGCGAACGGCGGCGCTGAGGGAATGGCCCTGCAGGGTGTGGAGCGGGACGCGAAGCCCCAGTGGCCGCAGCAGTTCTTCGCTGGCGGGGCCGGCGCACACCACCACCCCGTCAAAACGGTGGGCGCCGCGTGCCGGCCCCGCGGTCACAATCTGGACGCCGTTGCCGATCTCCAGGCCCAGCACTGTCGTGTCGAACTCAAACTGGCAGCCTCGCTGTTGGGCCATGGCTCGCAGGTGCAGCGTGAACTGCCGGCAATTGGCCGACCACGCATCAGGCACCAGCAACGCGCTGTGAAAGGCTGTTTCTGCGTTGAGGGCTGATTCCAGGTCTCGCGCCTGGGCTGCTTCCAAAAGGGCACATTCGCCACCCATCTCACGAATCTCCGTTTGCATGGACTGGGCCAGGACGGCCTCTCGTTCGCTGCGCCAGAGGATCAGCAAGCCCTGATGGCTGTCCAGGGTCAACTGATGTTGCTCGGTGAGCGCGATCAAACGTTCGGAGCTGTACCGCGCCAGATGGAGCAAACCCGGTGCGGGGTTGGCATGTCGAGGTGCCTTGCCTGCGCGAACCGACCGCCACAAGGCGCGAAAACCCGTGGCCTGATCCGAACGCCATGCCGCCGCCGCCTGGGCGGCGATCCATTCCGGGGCAATCAAGCCACCATTGGCGAAGCTGGCTCCCTCGGCCGCCGTGTTGTGGCGCTCAAACACCGTGACCTCATGTCCGTCTTCGGTCAGTTCGTATGCCGTGGTCACGCCCACCACGCCTGCTCCGATCACTGCCAGCCGCAAAGCAGTGCTCCCAGTGAAGGTTTTAAAGGGGCTGGTGGGCGCAAAGTTGATCGTTCTTGTGGCGGGAGTGCTGGCATGGAGGGGCAAAAAGGGAGGTGGCTCGCTGACGAAGCCGGTGGGCGTGCGTGGCTTGGTGATGGCCCGGGCTGCTATAATTGATTGGCTCTGCAGGTGATGCGCGGAAAGCTTGTTCCAATCTCCCTCTGCAGGGTCAATCTCAAACCAGCCCAACCAGGTGTTGTTTTGTCGAGCGAAGCCCGAAATGAGGCTCAGCTTGCAGGCAATCGGGGCTGGATTTTAGTCTCAACCTCTGGAATCTTTCTCATGTCTATCTCCATGCGCGAAATGCTGGAAGCTGGTGTCCATTTTGGTCACCAAACCCGCTTCTGGAACCCCAAGATGGCTCCGTACATCTTCGGTCACCGCAACAAAATTCACATCGTCAACCTCGAAAAGACGCTGCCCCTGTTTGAAGAGGCTGCCAAATTCGTGAAGCAGTTGTCCGCCAATCGCGGCACCATCCTGATGGTGGGCACCAAGCGCCAGTCGCGCGACATCGTTGCCCAGGAAGCCCGCCGTGCCGGCGTGCCTTTTGTTGATCAGCGCTGGCTCGGCGGCATGTTGACAAACTTCAAGACGGTCAAGACCTCGATCAAGCGTCTGAAAGACATGCAGGCCCAGAAAGAGGCCGGTCTGGACAGCATGACCAAGAAAGAGCAGCTGATGTTTGCTCGCGAAATGGAAAAGCTGGAGAAGGACATCGGTGGCATTCAGGACATGGCTGCACTGCCCGATGCCATCTTTGTGATCGACGTGGGTTTCCACAAGATCGCCATCCTCGAAGCCCAGAAGCTGGGCATCCCGCTGGTCGGTGTGGTCGATACCAACCACTCGCCCATCGGCATCGACTACGTGATCCCGGGTAACGACGACTCGGCCCGTGCCGTGGCGCTGTACGCCCGTGGCATCGCTGACGCGATCATCGAAGGCCGTTCCAATGCGGTGAACGATGTCGTCAGGGCTGTGGCTGCCGAAGGCGGCGACGAGTTCGTTGAGGTCAAGGAAGACGCGGCCGCCTGAGCCTCGCCGCTGAGCGAAAGAGGGGCTCCAGTAGCCCCTTTTTCACAAGCGAAACCGATCAATCGATGAGTCCGTGTCCCCGTTGTGGGTTCGATGCGGCCAATGGAGAACTGAAATGGCAATTACCGCAAGCATGGTTGGTGAACTGCGCGCAAAGACCGACGCGCCCATGATGGAGTGCAAAAAAGCGCTGACCGAAGCCGACGGCGACATGGCCAAGGCCGAAGAGTTGTTGCGCGTCAAGCTCGGCACCAAGGCTGGCAAGGCCGCCAGCCGCGTGACCGCCGAAGGTGTGGTCGCCAGCTACCTCAGTGGCAACACCGGTGCGCTGATCGAGGTCAACTGCGAAACCGATTTCGTGACCAAGAACGACAGCTTCCTGGCGCTGGCCAATGCCGCAGCCAAGCTGGTCGCTGAGCACAACCCCGCCGACGTGGAGGCTCTGGGAGCCCTGTCCTACAGTCAGGACAACTTCGGCCCCACACTGGAAGACGTGCGCAAGGGCTTGATTGGCAAGATCGGCGAAAACATGAGCTTCCGCCGCTTCAAGCGTTATGCTGGCGGCGCTTCGCTGGTGAGCTACCTGCACGGCACGCGCATCGGCGTGGTGGTGGAGTTTGACGGCGATGCCGTGGCATCCAAGGATGTGGCGATGCACGTGGCCGCCATGAAGCCGGTGGCGCTGACCAGTGCCGATGTGCCAGCCGAATTCATCGAGCGGGAGCGCTCCGTGGCCACGGCCAAGGCAGACGAAGCCAACAAGGAGCTTGTGGCGGCTGGCAAGCCGGCGCAAAGCGCCGAGATCGTTGCCAAGCGCATCGACGGTGCGGTGCAGAAGTACCTCAAGGAAGTCTCGCTGTTTGACCAGGTGTTTGTGAAGGCCGCTGATGGCAAACAGACCGTGGGCGCGATGCTCAAAGCCACCGGCACCACCGTCAAATCGTTCACCATGTACGTGGTGGGCGAGGGCATCGAGAAAAAGGTAGACGACTTTGCGGCGGAAGTGGCAGCGCAGGTCGCTGCGGCCAAGGGCGCATAACGGCACCCGATTGGCGGTTCGTTCGCCGATCCAGACAACGGGCCGCAAGGCCCGTTGTCGTATGTGAAGCCGGGCTTTTGCGGGCGGCAGGTGTTTTGAGTGCGGGATCAGCCACCGCTCCTCGGTACACTTGCCGGTCGGGTCCAGATCGAGTTGATATTAGGGAAATCTTCCATGCCAGCCTACAAACGCATCCTGCTGAAACTGTCCGGTGAGGCCCTCATGGGGGATGACGCGTTCGGCATCAACCGTGCCACCATTGCGCGCATGGTGGAGGAGATTGCCGAGGTCACCCGCCTGGGGGTGCAGGTGGCGATCGTGATTGGCGGTGGAAACATCTTTCGTGGCGTCGCTGGTGGATCGGTCGGCATGGACCGCGCGACCGCAGATTACATGGGCATGCTGGCCACGGTGATGAACGCGTTGGCGTTGGCCGACACCATGGACAAGGCGGGCCTGGTGGCCCGGGTGATGTCGGCCATCGCCATCGAGCAGGTGGTTGAGCCTTATGTGCGTCCCAAGGCCTTGCAGTACTTGGAGGAGGGCAAGGTCGTGGTCTTCGCCGCTGGCACGGGCAACCCGTTTTTCACCACCGACACCGCCGCTGCGCTGCGCGGCGCCGAGATCGGTGCTGAAATCGTGCTCAAGGCCACCAAGGTCGACGGTGTGTACAGCGCCGACCCGAACAAGGACCCGAAGGCCACCCGCTATGCCACGCTGACGTTCGACGAGGCCATGGCCAAGAACCTGCAGGTGATGGACGCCACGGCGTTTGCGCTGTGCCGCGACCAGAAGCTGCCCGTCAAGGTGTTTTCGATTTTCAAGCCTGGCGCATTGCGCAACGTGGTGCTGGGTGGCGACGAGGGCACCCTGGTCCACGTTTGACACCCAGGAACACCCCCATCAGTCGCATTGAGGAGCATTCATGAGCACGACAGAGATTCGCAACACCGCAGAGCACAAAATGCAGCAATCGGTGGAATCCTTCAAGAACAACCTGACCAAGGTCCGCACCGGTCGCCCCAACCCCCAGCTGCTGGACACGGTGCACGTGGACTACTACGGTTCCATGGTCCCGTTGTCGCAGGTGGCCAACCTGACGCTGCTGGACGCCCGCACGATTGGCGTGGCGCCGTGGGAAAAGGGCATGGGCGCCAAAATCGAAAAGGCCATCCGTGAGTCTGATCTGGGCTTGAACCCGGCCAGCCAGGGTGATCTGATCCGCGTGCCCATGCCGCCCATGACCGAGGAGCGCCGCAAGGAGCTGACCAAGGTCGTTCGGGGCGAGGGTGAAGCCGCCAAGATCGCCATCCGGAATCTGCGTCGCGATGCCAACGAACACGTCAAAAGACTGGTGAAAGACAAACTGGCATCGGAAGACGACGAGCGCCGCTCGGTGGAAGAGATCCAGAAGCTCACCGATCGCGTCATTGGCGAGGTGGATCGGCTGGTGGCGGCCAAAGAGCAAGACATCATGGCCGTTTGATGCGTGGCCATTTGGCATCGCTTAGCTCCATGAACTGCATCCCCTGTCTGCGCTGATGGCCCACACCCTGCCGCCCGCCTCTTGTGTTCCGCGCCACGTGGCCATCGTGATGGATGGCAATGGGCGCTGGGCGCAAAAGCGCCACCTGCCCCGCGTGGCGGGGCACAAGCAAGGTGTGGACGCGTTGCGTCGCACCGTTCGAGCCTGCCTGGAGCGCAATGTCCAGGTGTTGACCGTGTTCGCCTTCTCCTCGGAAAACTGGAGTCGTCCAGAAGACGAGGTGTCTGGCCTGATGAGTCTGCTGTTGATGGCCTTGTCCAGGGAAGTGCCCAAGCTCAGCAAGAATGGCGTTCAACTTCACTTTCCGGGTGATGCTGGGGGGCTGTCGTCGCGTGTTTTGCAGGGGTTGCAAAAAGCCGAGCAAACCACGGCGCACAACCAGAAGATGGTGCTCAACGTCTGTTTCAACTACGGCGGGCGCTGGGACATCGCGCAGGCTGCGCGCCGACTGGTCGAGCAGGGCAAAGAGATCACCGAGGCGGGGCTGTGCGAGAGCACGGCGCTGGCCCACGTGGGGGATCCCGATTTGCTGATCCGCACTGGAGGTGAGATGCGCGTCAGCAACTTCCTGCTGTGGCAGTGTGCGTACACCGAGCTGTTTTTCACTCCCTGTCTCTGGCCTGATTTTGATGCCGCCGAATTGGATCGGGCGTTTGCCGATTTCGCGGGACGGGAGAGGCGCTTTGGCCTGACGTCCGAACAATTGGTGACGCCGTCCGGTGCGCCATCCCATGCTTAAGCAGCGGATCATCACGGCGTTGCTGCTGCTGGCGGTGTTGCTGCCAGCCATGTTTTACCCCTCCATGGAGCCCTTCACCGCGCTGTCGGCGCTGGTGATGGGGGCGGCAGGTTGGGAGTGGGCACGACTCAATGGCTGCCGCGAATGGAGTGCCAGGCTACTGGGTGGCTCCTTGGGGTTGGCTGTGGGATTGTTCTGGTGGTGGGGTGGCCTTGAGCGGGCGTGGGCGGAGGTATGGTGGGCGGCGTCGGCAGCTTGGCTTGTGTTGTCTGTGGTGATGTTGCGCCGGGGTGTGGCGGGATGGTTGTCATGGCCTGCGTTGTGGCGCCTGGGCGGTGGACTTGTGCTGCTGGCGTGTGCCTGGCTGGCACTGGTTCAGGCACGCATTGTGGGCCTGGGGTACCTGCTGTCGGTGTTGACCCTTGTGTGGGCTGCCGACATCGCCGCCTACGCGGGTGGGCGGGCGTTTGGCCGGCGCAAGCTGGCGCCCACCCTGAGTCCCGGCAAAAGCTGGGAAGGTGTGTTCAGCGGCGTGTTGGGCGTGTGCCTGTTGGGCTGGTTCTGGGTCTGGTTTGACCAACGGTTTCCGGCCGCGGCGCCCAGCCTGTTCACTCAGCTGTGGACCGCCAGCCCTGTTTGGGCGGTTGTTGCCTTTGTTGTTTTGGCGGGCACCAGTGTGGTGGGGGACTTGCTGGAGTCGCTGGTCAAACGTGGGGCCGGCATGAAAGACTCCAGCCAGTTGCTGCCCGGGCACGGAGGCGTGTTGGACCGAGTGGATGCCTTGCTGCCGGTGTTGCCGGTGGCTATGTTGATCACGAGTACGCTGAAACCATGAGTTCGTCCCTCGAAAACGTCACCATCCTGGGTTCCACAGGCTCCATCGGCAAGAGCACGCTCGACGTGCTGTCTCGCCACCCGGACCGGTTCAGGGTGTTCGCGCTCACAGCAGCGACCCAGGTCGACCTGTTGCTGTCCCAGTGCCAGCTCCATTCGCCTCGGTTCGCCGTGATGTCCAGCCCGATGCATGCCCGGCAACTCGCTGACCGGGTGAAGGATTTGGGTCTGTCCGTTCAGGTGTTGTCTGGCGCCCATGCGTTGTGCGAGGTGAGCGCCGATCCGGAGGTGGATACGGTCATGGCCGCCATCGTGGGTGCGGCAGGGCTGGCGCCGAGTCTGGCCGCGGCCCGCGCAGGCAAGAAGCTGTTGCTCGCCAACAAGGAGGCCCTCGTGGTCGGTGGCGAGATGTTCATGCATGCGGTGCGCGAAGGTGGCGGCACCTTGCTGCCCATCGACAGCGAGCATTCGGCCATTTTCCAGTCGTTGCCTGAAGATGCATCGAGTTGGGCGCGCCGTGTGGACAAGATCGTGTTGACCGCATCGGGTGGCCCCTTCCGTCAACGTGACCCGGCCACGCTCGCCGAGATCACGCCGGAGCAGGCCTGCGCCCACCCCAACTGGGTCATGGGGCGAAAGATCTCGGTGGACTCGGCCACCATGATGAACAAAGCGCTGGAGGTCATTGAGGCACACCACCTGTTCGGTCTGGAACCCATGCGAATTGAGGTGGTGATCCATCCCCAGAGCGTGATCCACTCCATGGTGCAGTACCACGACCGCTCTGTGGTGGCACAGCTGGGGACGCCCGACATGCGCGTGCCGATCGCTTACGGCCTCTCGTGGCCCGAGCGAATGGCGTCGGGCGCGGCCGCGCTCGATTTTTCGACCTTGAGTGCATTGACCTTTGAGGTGCCGGACGAGCGACGCTTTCCAGGGTTGCGTCTGGCCTGGGATGCGCTGGCCGCACCGGCAGGCACGACGGCGGTGCTCAACGCGGCCAACGAAGTGGCCGTGGAGGCGTTTCTGTCCCGCCGTTTGAGGTTTGACCAGATCCATGTGGTCAACCACGCAACTTTGGGCGCCCTGAGCCCCTCCAAGTCCGATGACCTGGATGCCTTGCTGGCCATCGATGCCGAAGCCCGGTCGATAGCAGCGTCTTGTGTGGCGCGTTGCAACGTTTGAGTTGCAGGTGCCCCCTGGCGACCTCCTTGCCCAGCGCGGTGGAAGCATTCCGAAAGTTTCAAGATGATGACCCTGATAGCCTTTGTGGTGGCCCTGGGCCTGTTGATCGCCGTGCACGAGTACGGCCACTACAGGGTGGCTGTGGCCTGCGGTGTCAAGGTGCTCCGCTATTCGGTGGGGTTCGGCAAGCCTTTGATTCGCTGGCATCGACCTGGCAATCCGACGGAGTTCGTGTTGTGCATGCTGCCGCTGGGGGGCTACGTGCGCATGCTGGACGAGCGCGAAGCCCCCGTGGACGCGGCAGAGCGCCACCTCGCGTTCAACACCCAGCCACTGCGCTCGCGTGCGGCGATCGTGGCGGCTGGACCAATCGCCAATCTGCTGCTGGCGGTCGTGTTGTACACGGTCGTGAACTGGATGGGCGTCGAGGAGCCCAAGCCCGTTCTGGCGGGTCCCGTGGCGGGCTCGCTGGCCGAGAAGGCGGGCCTCTCGGGGGGCGAGTGGGTGGCGGAGACGGCGTCTGGCGACGACGAGGCGACACCGGTCAATTCTTTTGAGGATCTGCGTTGGCGCGTGACCCAGGCGGCGCTGTCTGGCGTGGACATGCGGCTCTGGGTGGCGCGCGATGAGGGCGCGCCAACGCGCATGTTGATCCTGCCGTTGAGCGAGCTGAAGGTGCGCGAAGCCGATACCGGCCTGTTTCAGCGCATTGGCATCACCGCCCCCTGGACAGCCCCAGTGATGGGTGAGGTGATGCCGGGAGGGGCGGCCGAAGTGGCGGGGCTGAAAGCCGGGGATCAGGTGGTGCGGGTGAACGACCGGCCTGTGGCCGATGGGCAGTCTCTGCGCATGTCCATCCGTCAGTCGGTGGGTGCGCAGGGGAACACATCGACCCAACAATGGGATGTTTCGCGTGCAGGTCAGACCTTGAGGCTGAGTGTGCAGCCACGCCCGGAACAGGTGGAGGGTGTCTGGATCGGCCGCATCGGAGCCTATGTGGGGGCCGCTCCGGCGATGATCACGGTGCGGCATGGTGTGGTGGACGGCCTTTGGCTGGGCGTGGTCCGGACCTGGGAGGTGTCCTGGCTCACTCTCAAGATGATGGGTCGCATGCTCATCGGCGAAGCGTCGCTCAAGAACCTGAGCGGGCCGCTCACCATTGCGGATTACGCAGGCAAGTCGGCCAGCATCGGATTGACGTCCTACTTGGTGTTTCTGGCCCTGATCAGCGTGAGTCTCGGTGTGCTGAACTTGCTGCCGCTGCCGGTGCTCGATGGGGGGCACCTGATGTATTATCTTTGGGAGGGTGTCACCGGTCGCAGCGTCTCGGACGTCTGGCTGGAAAGGCTGCAGCGCGGGGGTGTGGCGGTGCTGCTGGCACTCATGTCTGTCGCCCTGTTCAACGATATCACCCGCTTGGTGGGCTGAACCCTCTCTCTTCATGAAAAAAAACCATCACCGACTGCGTGGTCTGACGCTGTTGACTGTCGCCTCATCCTTGTTTGCAGCGTTACCTGCATGGGCTGTGGATCCTTTCACCCTGAAGGACATCCGCGTCGAGGGTCTGCAGCGCGTGGAGCCCGGTACAGTGTTCGCGTCTCTGCCATTTCGCATCGGCGATCAATACAACGACGACAAGGGTTCAACGGCAATTCGTTCGCTGTTCGGGCTGGGACTGTTCACCGATGTGCGTTTGCAGATCAATGGCGACGTGCTCGTCGTGATCGTGGAAGAGCGGCCCACGGTGGCCGATGTGAGTTTTTCGGGGATCAAGGAGTTCGACGCCGAGATCTTGAAGAAGTCCCTGCGCGAAGTGGGTCTGGCGGAGGGGCGACCTTTTGACAAGGCGCTGGCCGACCGCGCTGAACAGGAGCTCAAGCGGCAGTACATCAACCGGAGCATGTACGCCGCTCAGGTGGTGACCACGGTCACGCCGGGCGAACGCAATCGCGTCAACTTGAACTTCAACGTGGTCGAAGGCGAAGTGGCCAAGATCACCGACATCCGCATCGTTGGCAACAAAGCCTTCTCGGAGTCCACGCTGCGTGATCTGTTCGATCTGGACACCGGTGGCTGGATGAGCTGGTACACCAAGGCCGATCGATACTCGCGGGCGAAGCTCAATGCCGATCAGGAGTCGCTTCGCTCCTACTACCTGGCGCGTGGTTATCTGGAGTTCCGCATCGATTCGACCCAGGTGGCGATTTCCCCCGACAAGCGCGACATGTCGGTGACGATCAACGTCACCGAAGGCAACCGCTTCGTGGTTTCGTCGGTGACGCTGGAAGGCGAGTACCTGGGCAAAGAACAGGAATTCAAGTCGCTGGTGAGCGTGCGAGCGGGCGAGGCCTACAACGCGGAGGATGTGACGCGCACGGTCAAGGCGTTCACCGACTACTTTGGTGCCTTTGGGTACGCTTTCGCCCAGGTCGAAGCAAGCCCCGTGATCGACCGGGCCAACAACCGCGTGGCCTTTGTGATGCGCGCGCAGCCCGCACGGCGCGTGTACGTGCGCCGCATCAATGTGGAAGGCAACAACCGGACCCGTGACGAGATCATCCGGCGTGAGTTCCGTCAGCTGGAGTCGGCGTGGTACGACAGTGACCGCATCCGCTTGTCGCGCGATCGCGTTGACCGTCTGGGGTTTTTCACTGAGGTTGGCATCGAGACCGAACCCGTGCCCGGCTCCAATGACCAGGTGGACCTCACGGTCACCGTGGCCGAGAAGCCTACCGGTAACCTGTCCATCGGTGCGGGCTATTCGCAAGCCGACAAGCTGTCGCTGATCGCCAGCATCAAACAGGAGAACGTGTTCGGCAGCGGCAACTACCTCGGTCTGGATCTGAACACCAGCAAGTACAACCGCCAGTTTGTGCTGAGCACCACCAATCCGTACTTCACAGAAGACGGCATTTCACGCACCTTTGACCTCTACTACAAGACCACCCGGCCCTACGACGCCCAGGGTGGTGACTACGAAATCGCCACGCCGGGTGTGGGTGTGCGGTTTGGCGTGCCCTTCACCGAGACGGACACGGTGTACTTCGGAGCGGGTGCAGAGCGCGTGAAGGTGAAGGAGGGTGATCAGTTGCCCGAAGCCTATCGCGATCAGAGCGGTACCTACCTGCCAGCCACGATCGGCTGGGCGCGCGACAACCGCGACAGTGCTCTGGTGCCCACCACTGGGCGCCTTCAACGGTTCAACACGGAATTTGGCCTGGGTGGCGACAGGCGTTACGCCAAGTTGACTTACCAGTTTCAACAGTATGTCGCGCTGACCCGCCAGTACACGCTCGCCTTCAATACGGAGTTGGGTGTTGGCAAGGGGCTGGGTGGAAAGCCCTACCCGGTGCTGCGCAACTTTTACGGTGGCGGTCTGGGTTCTGTGCGCGGGTTCGAGCAAGGCACATTGGGCCCCACTTCCGCGGTCATGGGGTCCACGACCGGCGAAACCGTCAACGTCGGTGGCGCTCGCAACCTGGTGCTCAACGCCGAGTTCATCGCACCGTTCCCAGGGGCGGGCAACGACCGCACCCTGCGCTGGTTTGCCTTTGTCGACGCTGGCAACGTGTACGGGGAGTCGGAAAGCGTGGACCTGAGTCAGTTGCGTTCGTCGGTTGGCATCGGCTTGAGCTGGATTTCCCCTGTGGGTCCGCTGCGCTTCGCACTGGCGAACCCGGTGCGCAAGTTCTCGGGCGATAGAATCCAGAAATTCCAGTTTCAGATCGGAACCTCTTTTTGATGAAGACCTCTCAGCGCCGTTTTGCGCGCCTTCTCGCCGTTTTGCTGGCCGGTGTGTGCGTGGCATCCGCTGCCGTGGCGCAGGATTTCAAGATCGGCTTTGTGAACACCGAGCGGGTGCTCCGTGAGGCCAATCTCGCCAAGGCATCCCAGGCCAAGCTGGAGCAGGAGTTTTCGCGCCGGGAAAAAGACCTGCAAGCCGTGGGCAGCCAACTCAAGGCAGCCTCGGAAAAGCTGGAGCGCGAAGCGCCCACGCTGCCTGAGGCACAGCGCATCACCCGCCAGCGCCAGTT
Organism: Hydrogenophaga sp.; assembly: GCF_018780075.1. GTDB lineage: Bacteria > Pseudomonadota > Gammaproteobacteria > Burkholderiales > Burkholderiaceae_C > Hydrogenophaga. The sequence goes on along the minus strand of NZ_JADMKB010000160.1, from coordinate 7,023 downwards.
GGTCGATCAGGACCGTGACTTTCAGCGCAAGCAGCGGGAGTTCCAGGAAGACGTGACCGTTCGCAAGAACGAGGAGCTTCAGCAGGTTCTGGAGAAGGCGAACCGTGTCATCAAGCAGGTGGCAGAGACAGAAAAATACGACCTGATCCTCCAGGAAGCCGTCTACATCAACCCCAAGCACGACATCACCGACAAGGTGCTCAGCGGCTTGAACAGCGCCAAGTAAGGCGCTGTCGACAACGTGTCTCGGTCGCTCGGCGATATCGTCGAAGCCCTCGGGGGCCAACTGCTGGGGGATTCCCAGCTCCAGATTCATCGCCTGGCGCCCCTGGCGACGGCGGCTCCTTCCGAGTTGTCGTTCGTGGCACAGGCGAAATACGCGAACCAGGTGCAGACCACCCAGGCAGGGGCGCTGATCGTGCCGCCGGCGCTTCAGGACGCAGCTGCCGTTCGGGGCGCCTGCATCGTCAGTGACGATCCCTACCTTTACTTTGCCCGACTCACCCAATGGTGGCGGGCGCAGCATCGGGCGGTGAAGACAGCGCTCATTGACCCGCTGGCCAGCATCCATCCGACGGCAGTGATTGAACAGGATGTTTCCATCGCAGCTTTTGCGGTGGTGGGCGAGGGCGTGCACGTCGGTGCCGGCGTGCGCATCGGGCCACAAGTGGTGCTGGAAGCGGGAAGCCGAGTGGGCGCGGGCTCGTTGCTCTACGCGCGTGTCACGGTGGGGGAGCGCTGCATCGTGGGGCAGCGCTGCATTCTTCATCCCGGCGTGGTGCTGGGTGCAGATGGTTTTGGGTTTGCCCCGAACCGTGGCGAGTGGGTCAAGATCGAACAGCTCGGCGCGGTGCGCATTGGTGACGATGTGGAGATCGGCGCCAACACCTGCATTGATCGCGGAGCGCTGGACGACACGGTGATCGGCAACGGCGTGAAGCTGGACAACCTGATCCAGATCGGCCACAACGTGCGCGTGGGTGACCACACGGCCATGGCCGGGTGTGTGGGGGTGGCTGGCACCGCAGTGATCGGTGCGCGTTGCACCATCGGTGGTGGAGCCATCGTGCTGGGGCACCTGACGCTGGCCGACGGTGTGAACATCTCGGCGGCGACCGTGGTCACGCGCTCCATCAGCAAGCCGGGTCACTACACCGGCATGTTTCCCATCGACGACAATGCGTCCTGGGAAAAGAACGCTGCTTCCCTCAAACAACTCAACCGCCTGCGCGAACGGCTCCGTGCCGTCGAACAGAGCCTCGACAACGCCTCCCAAGACACCCGACCACCATGATGGACATTCACGAGATTCGCAAGCAGCTGCCGCACCGTTATCCCTTTCTGCTCGTGGACCGAGTGCTGGAGCTCGAAAAAGGCAAGCGCATCAAGGCGCTGAAGAACGTCACGATCAACGAGCCATTCTTTGGCGGGCATTTCCCCAACCGACCCGTGATGCCCGGGGTGCTGATGCTTGAAGCCATGGCTCAGGCGGCGGCACTGCTGGCCTTTGACACCGCGGGCGTGACGATGGACGACAAGACCGTGTATTACTTCGCGGGCATCGATGGCGCGCGCTTCAAGCGCCCCGTTGAACCTGGTGACCAGCTGATCATGGACGTGGATCTCGACCGCGTGCGCGCAGGCATCTACAAGTTCAAGGGCGTGATCCGCGTGGCGGGCGATGTGGTGTGCGAAGCCGAGCTGATGTGCACCATGCGCACGATTGCCTGATCGGCGCCAGGAGCACGCTGTGACGCAGATCCATGCCACCGCTCTGGTGGACCCGGGTGCCGAGCTCGACAGCTCGGTCACCGTGGGCCCCTACACCCTGATCGGCCCCCATGTGAAGGTCGGTGCGGGCACCACCATCGGCGCCCATTGTGTGGTCGAAGGCCGCACCACCATCGGACGGGACAACCGCATTTTCCAGTTCAACTCGATCGGCGCGATCCCGCAAGACAAAAAGTACGCGGGGGAGCCCACCGAGCTGATCATCGGGGACCGCAACACCATTCGCGAGTTCTGTACCTTCAACCTCGGTGTGCCCGGGGCTGGTGGGGTCACGCGGGTGGGCAACGACAACTGGATCATGGCGTACACACACATCGCCCATGACTGCATTGTCGACAACCACACCACGCTGGCGAACAACACCACGCTCGCGGGTCATGTGCACCTCGCCGACTGGGTGACGGTCGGCGGCCTGACCGGTATTCATCAGTTCGTGTCTGTCGGTGCACACGCGATGGTCGGCTTTGCCAGCGCGGTGTCTCAAGATGTGCCGCCCTTCATGCTCGTCGACGGCAATCCGCTGGCCGTGCGCGGCTTCAACGTGGTGGGTTTGCGCCGTCGCGGCTTCACGCCGGAGCGTGTGGCGGCGGTGAAGCAAATGCACAAGCTGTTGTACCGCCAGGGGCTCACCCTGGAGCAGGCGCGTGGCGGTATCGAGGCCCTGACGCAGGACATCCCCGAGGCGGCAGCCGATGTGGACATGATGACCCGCTTCCTCGCGTCCGCGACCCGCGGCATTGCCCGTTAACGGTTCCGCCGTTCGATTCATGGAAGCGCAACGCCGCTTTGCGATGGTGGCCGGCGAGGCTTCTGGTGACCTGCTCGCGGGGCTGCTGCTCCAAGGCCTGCGTGAACGTTGGCCCGGCCTGACGGCCATGGGCATTGGTGGCGCCAGCATGACCCACCAGGGCTTCGAAGCCTGGTGGCCCAGCGACAAGCTGGCCGTGCGCGGGTACATCGAAGTGCTGCCGAAATTCATGGAAATCCTCGGGATCCGCAACCGTCTCAAGGAGCGGCTGCTGACGACCGATCGGCCCGACATCTTCATCGGCGTCGACGCGCCCGATTTCAACTTCGACCTAGAGGCCGCGCTGAAGGCCGATGACATTCGAACCGTGCACTTTGTGTGTCCGTCGTTCTGGGCATGGCGGCCCAAGAAGGTCTTGAAGCTGCGAAACAGTGCCGACCATGTGCTGTGCCTCTTTCCCTTTGAGCCCGAACTGCTCGCTCGGCATGGCATCGCCGCCACCTACGTCGGGCATCCGCTGGCCAGTGTGATTCCGCTGGTGCCAGATCGGTTGGCGGCACGGCGGCGACTGGGGGTGCGCGACGACGAGACCGTCGTGGCGATCCTGCCCGGCAGCCGCCGCTCTGAGGTGCAGTACAACGCTCGACGTTTTTTTGACGCTGCGTTGCTGATGCGGCGCCAAAGGCCCGATTTGCGATTCGTGGTGCCTGCTGTGCCTGCGCTCAAGGACAGCATCGTGGCCATCGCCTTGGCCAGCGGTCTGGACGACGTGATGGTGCTGGACGGTCGTTCGCACGACGCGCTGGCGGCTTGCGACGTGACGCTCATTGCGAGTGGCACGGCCACGCTGGAGGCGGCCCTGTTCAAGCGACCGATGGTGATCGCTTACAACATGAACCGATTGTCCTGGCACATCATGCGGCGCAAGCAGCTGCAGCCCTGGGTGGGCCTGCCCAACATTCTGTGCCGCGACTTTGTGGTGCCCGAGCTGCTGCAGGATGCCGCCACGCCGCCGGCACTCGCCCAGGCCACATTGGCCTGGCTGGATGCGCCAGCCCAAACCGCAGCGGTGCTGGCGCGGTTCACCGAGCTGCACCACAGCTTGCGCCGCGACACCGCACAATTGGCCGCCGATGCGATTGAAAAAGTTCTTCAAGGCTGAGCAGGCGTCCCTGATCTGGGACGTGCCGGGTTTGGTCGCTGGCGTGGACGAAGCCGGGCGCGGGCCCCTGGCCGGGCCGGTGGTCGCAGCGGCGGTCATCCTCAACGACAAGGCGCCGATCAAAGGCCTGGCCGACTCCAAACAGCTCACGGCCAGGCGGCGCGAACAGCTGTACGACGAAATCCGTGCCAAGGCGCTGTGCTGCAGCGTGGCCCAGGCTTCGGTGGAAGAGATCGACCGGCTCAACATCCTGCAGGCCACGATGCTGGCGATGCAACGGGCGGTGAATGGCCTGCGCCTGAAACCGGTCAAGGTGCTGGTGGATGGCAACCGCCTGCCGGCGCTGGACGTGCTGGCCGAGGCCATCGTCTCGGGCGATGCGCTGGTGCCCGCCATCTCGGCGGCATCCATCCTGGCCAAGGTCACCCGGGACCGCCTGCTGGACGAGTTGCACCTGCTGCACCCGGTGTACGGCTTTGACCGCCACAAAGGGTATGGCACGGCCGCGCACCTGCAAGCGCTGCAGACGCACGGCGCGCTCGCCGAGCACCGCCGCAGCTTCGCACCCGTGGCACGGGTGCTCGCGGCCTCACCCGACCCAGCGCCTCCATGAATCAACCCACCGCCATCACCTCTCGCGACAACCCCTTGCTGAAGCGCTTGCGCCTGCTCGCACAGGACAGCACCGCCTACCGCAAGCAGGGGCAGATCTGGCTCGAGGGTGACCACCTGTGCAGGGCCTTGCTCGCGCGCGGACGACGGCCCTCGACGGCGGTGTTCACCGAGAGTTTCTGGCCCCAGGCGCCCCACGACCTGCGCGATGCCGCCGACCACATCGTCACGGTGCCCGACGCGCTGATGGCGGGGATCAGCGGTCTCGAATCACCCGCGGGGGTCGGCTTTGTCTGGGACCTGCCCGAGGTGGCTGGCGTGCAGACAGGTGGCGCGGCGGTGGTGCTCGACCGCCTGCAGGATGCGGGCAACGTGGGCTCCATCCTGCGCAGCGCCGCCGCCATGGGTTTTGTTCAGGTGCTCGCGCTCAAGGGCACGGCGGGGTTGTGGTCGCCCAAGGTGCTGCGTGCCGGCATGGGGGCCCACTTTGCCCTGAATCTGGTGGAGGGGCTCGCCGCAGACGACTTGCGCGACCTGGCCGTGCCGCTGCTGGTGACCAGTTCCCATCAAGGTGATCTGCTGCATCAGGCCCGGTTGCCCTGGCCCTGTGCCTGGGTGCTGGGCCACGAAGGGCAGGGCGTGAGTCCGACGCTCGAGGCCCTGGCTGCGCGATCCGTGCGCATCATCCAGCCGGGCGGGGAGGAGTCGCTCAACGTCGCTGCTGCGGCTGCGATCTGCCTGCACGCCAGCGCAGCAGCCCGGTGAGCCCTGGTTTCTGCCGGGTGGAGCGCCCCGAACAGGTGCGTTTCCCGGGCGGCGGCCGCCGGAGGGCCGGGGGCGAGCGGCTATAATCTCAAGGTTTACCCGCATTCGACGCAAGCTCTGCGTCAGCACCGGCTGCCAGCCCAGATTCCCCGCACACGAAACCCGTCGCGATCCGCTCGCGACTCCTTGGGTGCGGGCGCGAAACGGCTTCGGCATCGCCTCGTGGTGACATGCGGGTGCGTCTCGAAAACTCTCTGGAGAAAACCGTGCTTCCCGTCCATCCGAAAGCCCTTCTCGCGCTCGCCGACGGCACGGTCTTTACAGGGATTTCCATCGGTGCCACCGGTCAGACGACCGGTGAAGTGGTGTTCAACACCTCCATGACCGGTTACCAGGAAATCCTCACCGATCCGAGCTATTGCCAGCAAATCGTCACGCTCACCTACCCGCACATCGGCAACACCGGTGTCAATGGTGAAGACGTGGAGGCCAACCGCATCCATGCGGCTGGCCTGATCATCAAAGACCTGCCCCTGCTCGCGTCCAACTTCCGCAGCGAAAAGACACTCACCGACTACCTGCAGTCCGAGGGCACGGTGGCCATCGCCGACCTGGACACGCGCGCCCTGACGCGCCGGCTGCGCACCCACGGTGCCCAGAACGGCTGCATCGTCGCTCTCGCTGCCGGAGAAGCTTTCACCGACACGCACCGCGCGCAGGCCGTTGCCGCCGCCCAGGCGGCACCCAACATGGCCGGGCAGGACTTGGCCAAGGTCGTGTCGGCCGATTCGCCCTACGAGTGGAGCCAGACCGAGTGGCAATTGGGCTTCGGCTACGGCGAGCAGATCGCACCGAAGTACCACGTCGTGGCCTACGACTTTGGCGTCAAGAAGAACATCCTTCGCATGCTGGCTCAGCGCGGCTGCAAGATCACGGTCGTCCCGGCCCAGACGCCTGCGGCCGACGTGTTCAAGCTCAAACCCAGTGGTGTGTTCCTGTCCAACGGCCCGGGCGACCCGGAGCCTTGCGATTACGCCATCGCCGCCACGCGCGAGATCATCGACAGCGGCGTGCCGACCTTCGGCATCTGCCTGGGTCACCAGATCATGGCGCTGGCCAGCGGTGCCAAGACCTTCAAGATGAAGTTTGGCCACCACGGCGCCAACCACCCGGTGAAAGACCTGGACAACGGCCGCGTGAGCATCACCAGCCAGAACCACGGTTTCGCGGTGGACGAGAAGAACCTGCCGGCCAACCTGCGCGCCACGCACGTGAGCCTGTTCGACGGCACGTTGCAGGGCTTGGCCCGCACCGACAAGCCAGCGTTCTGCTTCCAGGGTCACCCGGAGGCATCGCCAGGTCCGCACGACATCGGCTACCTGTTTGACCGGTTCATCGGTCTGATGCAGGCCAAGGCCTGATCCCAGCGCGCCACAAGGAACCCCCATGAAGCTCTTCAGTTTCCCGGTTTTTGCGATTGAAAAAGCCATTGCCAAACGCTTGCTGGGACTGGAGTCGCCACACAAGGAGTGGTTTGCCCAGCGCTGGGCACAGAAGCCCTACCGAAAGGCCTTCGTCGAAAACAAGGCTGCGCCGCTGGTGACCCTGCTGGCCAAGGGCAAGACCTGGGACGACGAGACCTTCAACACCGAGCTGGCCGCCTGGGACGCGCTGTTCTACCCGGCCGAAGTCGAGGTGCTGCGCCCCCTGATCGAAGGCGACGGCCTGCTGCAGCTGATGCAGAAAAACGTGCCCGCCGAGCGCATCCAGGCGCTGCTGAACACACTGGACACCCAGCGCCAAGGCTGAAGCCTGCGCCACAAGACACACAAGCGAACCATGCCCAAAAGAACAGACATCCAGACCGTCCTCATCATCGGCGCCGGCCCGATCATCATCGGCCAGGCCTGTGAGTTCGACTACTCCGGCGTGCAGGCCTGCAAGG
>NZ_JADMKB010000022.1 GCF_018780075.1 Hydrogenophaga sp. | reverse complement strand
ACTTGATAGACGCAGCTGGATTCCCCTCAAAATCCTGCTCATACGCGATGGACTAGGGCCTGTTCACACTATTTTTCCAAGATGCGTTGCGGATCAAAAAGGCCATGCGCAAGGCGCGAAACGCAGCCGGGGTCGCCCCCCGGCAAGGCTTCGCAACGCCGCGCATGGCCCTTTTGGCCGCAACCCGAAGGGAATGGGCTGGAAACAGCGCCACTCGTCGTTGCACTCCTAGGCCAGACATCCAGTCTGGCCGTCGTCCTGCGCCTAGATTGGCGCTGTTTCCAACCCATTCGCACTTGGAAAAATAGTGTGAACAGGCCCTAAACCGCTTGCGCGGTAATCGCTCCGGCGACGTCGTGGTTATTCGTTCCGCCGCTGGTTCTGCCAAGTTGACGGGCGAGGCAATCCGCCTCGCTCTTCGACAAGAGTTGAACCATGAGCTCATTGACGCCCTCCGTCTCTCCGTTGCGCCAACGCATGATCGACGACATGCGGATGCGCAAGTTCAACGGCAAGACCCAGATCCAATACATCCGTGCCGTGCGAAGGCTCGCCGCCTTTCTCAAGCGATCTCCGGACACTGCCACCGCCGAGGATCTTCGGGCCTTCCAACTGCACATGGTCGACACAGGCACGTCCCCGCCGACCATCAACTCCACGCTCAGTGGCCTGAAGTTTTTCTTCGATGTGACGCTGGGCCACGCCGAGTTGCTGGTCAAGGTGCAGCCTGTGTACCAGCCGCGCCCGCTGCCGGTTGTGCTGAGCTGCGACGAGGTCGCCCGTCTGATCGCAGCGGCACCGAACCCCAAGTACCAGGCGGCGCTGTCCGTGGCCTATGGGGCCGGACTGCGCGCCAGCGAGGTCTGCGCCTTGAAGGTCACCGATATCGACAGTGAGCGCATGACTCTGCGCGTGGAGCAAGGCAAGGGTCGCAAGGACCGCTATGCCTTGCTCTCGCCCGTGCTGCTCGAGCGGCTGCGGGCATGGTGGCGGGTGGGTCACGCGCAAGGCAAGATCCTGCCCAATGGCTGGCTGTTTCCAGGGCTCAACCTCATGGACTCGCTGTCCACCCGCCAACTCAACCGCGCGATTCACCTGGCCGCCGACACTGCCCAGATCGACAAGCGCGTGTCGATGCACACGCTGCGCCACAGCTTCGCGACCCACCTGCTGGAGCAGAAGGTCGATATCCGTGTGATCCAGGTGCTGCTGGGCCACAAGCGGCTGGAGACCACCGCGCTGTACACCCACGTGGCCACCGAAGTGCTGCACGCGGTGATCAGCCCACTGGAGACGCTGCCCTCGTCGTAAACCTGCGGTCATGGGGCACGCAGCCCCGGAAGTCGCCGACATCTTCCGCCTCCATGGACCGGCCTGGCGTCAGACTCAGCGTGGCCACCTGAGCCTGGCCCAACTGAAGGTCATGTCGGCCATTGAGCAGTGCCGCAGCGCGGCATTGGGTGGGCATGTCTTGCGCTGCGAGGGGTGCGGCACCGATCAGATCGCCTACAACTCCTGCCGCAACCGACACTGCCCGAAGTGCCAGGCCAGCGCGGCCCGGCGTTGGCTCCAGGCGCGCACCGCCGACCTGCTGCCGGTGGAGTACTACCACGTGGTCTTCACGTTGCCGGCGCCCATCGCCGACATCGCGTACTGCAACAAGGCGGTGGTCTATGGCTTGCTGTTCGATATCGCCGCAGAGACGCTCTTGACCATCGGCGGCGATGCGAAGCACCTGGGCGCTCGCTTGGGCGTGACTTTGGTGTTGCACACCTGGGGCTCAGCGTTGACGCACCACCCGCACGTGCACGGCATCGTTCCCGGTGGCGGCCTGGCGAGCGACGGCGAACACTGGATCGCCTGCCGGCGCGGGTTCTTCCTGCCGGTGCGCGTGCTCTCCCGGTTGTTCCGCCGGCGCTTCCTCGAAGCGCTGCAACAGGCACACCGGGATGCCCGGCTGCAGTTCTTTGGTGAACACGCAACGCTGGCGGACGCTGCCGCGTTCGCCCGCTGGCTGGCACCGCTGCGCCAATGCGAGTGGGTGGTCTACGCCAAGCGCCCGTTCGCCGGACCCGAGGCGGTGCTGGCGTACCTGTCGCGCTACACGCACCGGGTGGCCATCTCCAACAGCCGGCTCATCGCGCTTGATGAGCGCGGCGTGACCTTCCGGTGGAAGGACTACCGCGACAAGGGCCGCACGCGCCACAAGACAATGACGCTCGATGCGGGCGAGTTCATGCGCCGCTTTCTGTTGCACGTGCTGCCCTGTGGCTTCCACCGCATCCGCCACTACGGGCTGCTGGCCAACTGCAACCGAACCGCCTGCCTGGCGCTCGCCCGTCAGTTGCTGCAAGTGCCTCTACCGGATCCACTGGGCCCGCCACCCTGCGACGACTCGAAGGACACGGACCGACCGACCTTCATCTGCCCGCACTGCGGCCACGCGATGGTCATCGTCCTGACCTTCACGCGCGGTGAGACGATCCGCGCACCACCTTTGCAGTCGACGCCATGAACGTTCCTCGTTGTCAGCACAACCCAAGTTCGTCGACGCTTCACGCGTTGGCACGGTCAGCTTGTATTCGGCGCGCTTCACCCCAACGTCCACGCCTGTGCTCGATCTTGTCGAAGGCGACCTTGCGCACCATGGCCTGCATTCATTTCCTCACCGAGAGTCAGCGCGCCAATCAAAGGCAACATCACCGCGCCACCGCACGCATGCAATCGCCATAGCGTGAACCGGCACCGTCACGTTCGCCGCGGTTTCCTCCCTCGAGGCTTGTTCAACACCTGCCCTTCATCCAGGGGCATCGTGTTGTGGGAGTGACACGCGGGCAGGTGTCGAACAAACCTAAACGATAGCGGTCACCTCTTCTGCATAGTTATTGGCAGCAACTGTCCTTCGACGGCCTCACTTACGCTTCTTCATCTGCGTGCTTGTTGTTCGGCTGTTTGTGAGCAAGCCATACAAGAGTTCCAGGCTCTCACGCTTCTCCTCCAGATAGTCGTAGCCGTCGTAGTGGGTTGCTTGCACGCCACTGATGCCATGTGATTGAAGCCGCCCGCGGTACTCCCTGGACACTTTTGCGGCGGCCAGTGCGGTCTCTACGCCGCTGCGAACGCGTTTCAGCAGAAAGTTGTGAATCTTGTCCCCAACGGCCTCTACGGCCCATCTACCCAGGTTGCCTCCAACCATCGGAGTGCGCCCGCCGTTGGTGGATAGCCGGTAGGGCTTGTTGTTGGCGCACGCCTTCAGTTCAACACCCGCCGCTTTCACAACAGGGATGATGTGCTGACGTGGCGGTTTGCCTGGCCGGCCTTTGCCATCAAAGATGGTGATGAAATCCTTGTTCACTTGCTCGTCGAGCAGACGTGCAAGTTGAGCAACGCGCTGACCACCGAGCAGGAGATGGAGCCGAAGGGCGATGCCCTTGATGCCATCCACCTTCTGAAGAATGGACCAATACAGTTGCAGCTCGGTCAACGACAAAGGACGCTTGTCGGCTCGGTTGGCAGACTCGTCGGGACTGGTGTCTGCAGCGGGATTTTCCGATACCAGGAAGGCCTGGAAGGCGGTAGGTATGCTGGGCTTTGTCCGAGAGGCTTTCGCGACTTGGTAGGCTGAACGCACGTAGCTGCGGAGTTTGTTCGCCGTTCTGCCTTTGCCATCTTCGATGAGGCGACGCATCATCTGTGCGATTTCCTCGGTCGTCACGTCGGTTGCGGGCTTCGCCGCAATGTCTGGGAACGCCTCGAAGACATGCCGGTTGAAGATGGACCGAACATTGGCGTGTGACTCGCGTCCGAGCAATTTCAGATAGCTGGTGTAGGCAAGCAGCAAGGCCTTCAGGTTGTGCTCAGCACGGTCTTGCTCTGCCTTGAGTGCAGTTTGTTTTTCTTCCTCGATGACCCGCGCTGTTTCGACCGCAGCCAGCTCGGCCTTGTCTTTTTCCTTTGCCTGAACACTACGAAGTCCAGGCAGCCCGCCGATGTCGATGTGCTTTTTGTGAAGTTCAGCCAGTCTGCCGGCTTCGATTGCAGCGGCTCTCTTTGAATACCCGAGTGATGTCGGAGCCTGTGCAAGTGGAGGGCACTTGGGATCAAATATGCCAATGGGCTCTCGGAAGTCCCGCTTGTTGATCGTGCAGCGCCAGAAGAAGGTCGTGACCCCGGTTGCGTATCTGCGTGCTTGCAGCGTTCCCGCAGGATGAACCTTCTCCAAGGTATAGAACCTTCCAGGGGTGTAGCTGCTGAACGGTGTGTTCGGTGCTGTCATCTTCGTTCTCCGTACCAGTTTCGTACCAGTTCTGGAGGAAATGCTACGGGACGACGACGGACGTTGGAAGACGAAAAACCAATGAAAACAAGGCGTTACATGAAGTGTCGGGTCTCTGGAGGTCCCGCGTTGTCCCGGATCGACCCACAAAATGGACTCATAATCCTTTGGTCGTTGGTTCAAGTCCAACACGGCCTACCAAAAAACCGTGCTAGAATACGAAGCTTAGCGGCTGTAGCTCAGCTGGATAGAGTACTTGGCTACGAACCAAGGGGTCGTGGGTTCGATTCCTGCCAGCCGCACCAAATGAAAAGCCTGCAGCCACAAGCTGCAGGCTTTTTTATTTTCCGATCGGATTCCTTCTCAGCCTTCACTTTTCATGAGCAAGGCCTTCACCCGCGAGACCGACCACGACGCAGACGACGAGCTCCCCGCTTCGCCAGCGTTGCCCACCGGTGTCAACTACATCACCCGTTCCGGCTACGACGTGCTGCGCGCGGAGCTGTTCGGCCTGATCGACGACGAGCGTCCCAGGATCGTGGAAATCGTGCACTGGGCCGCCAGCAACGGCGACCGCTCGGAAAACGGGGACTACCTGTATGGCAAGAAGCGCTTGCGCGAGATCGACCGGCGCATCCGTTTTCTGACCCAGCGGCTGGAAATTGCCGAGGTGGTGGACACCTCGCTTCATCATGGGGGCGATCAGGTGTTTTTTGGTGCGACGGTGGTCTACACCGACGACAGTGGCGCCGAGACCACGGTCACGATCCTGGGGGTGGATGAGGCCCGAAGCACACACCACGAAATCAGCTGGGTGTCTCCGGTCGCATGCGCGCTGCTGAAGGCGCGTGTGGGCGACGTGGTGCGGTTGGTGGTTCCCGGTGGTGTGCAGGAGCTGGAGGTGCTCTCCGTCACCTACCCAGCGCCTGCCGCCTGAATCTTTTCAGGGCTTGAGGCGTTGCGCCTTGAGCACCGAGTTCGTGCGCTTGAGGCTGCGCAGGACTTCAGCCAGGTGCACCCGGTCGCGCACCGCCACCGAAAAGCGGATATCGGTCGCCGTTTGCGCGGGTTCGTCGCCCATGTCCACGTGGGTGATGTCGGCCTCGGCGGCAGCGATGGCCGAGGCCACGCGCGCCAGCACACCTTTGCCGTTGGTCACGGTCACGATCACCGTGGTGTCGAAAGCACGCACAGGGTCGTCCGACCACTCCACCTGCAGGAAGCGCTCGCTGTCACGGGCCAGCAGGCGCCGGCCGGTCGGGCAGTCTTCCGCGTGCACGATCAGGCCTTCCCCACGGCCCAGGTAGCCGACGATGCGGTCGCCCGGAATCGGTTGGCAGCACGGCGCGTATTGCACCGACAGGCCTTCGCTGCCATCCAGGCTCACCACGCCTTGTGACACCGATTCGTTTTCACCGGAGGCGTAGCGCTCGGTGCTGATCAGGACCGCGTCGGGCTTGAGGCCGGTTTCTGCCAGCAGCACCGCCAGTTTTTTGCCCACCATGTTGGCGATGCGCTTGCCCATGCCGATGTCTGTGAGCAGCTCATTGCGGGTCTTGTTGCCAGTGAAACGCAGCAGCTTGTCCCAGGTGCCCTTGTACTCGCCGCTTTCAGCCGGCAGGGTGGCCAACCCCTCGGAGCGCAGCGCCTGCGTGAGCATGCGCTCACCCAGTTCATTGGCCTTTTCCTGCGCCAGTGTTTTCAGGTGGTGGCGGATCTTGGAGCGCGCCCGGCCCGTCTTGACGAAGGACAGCCAGGCCGGGTTGGGCTCGGCGGTGTCGCTGGTGACGATCTCGATGATGTCGCCGTTGGCCAGCTCGGTGCGCAGCGGGCGCTGCTCTCCATTGATGCGGGCGCCGACGGCCCGGTTGCCCACGCCGCTGTGGATGGCGTAGGCAAAGTCCATCACGGTCGCGCCACGTGGCAGCGCCATGATCTTGCTCTTGGGGGTGAACACATAGACCGCGTCGGGGAACAGGTCGATCTTGATGTGGTCCCAGAACTCGCTCGCGTCGTGGGTTTCCTGCTGGATGTCCAGCAGCGACTGCAGCCATTGGGTGCCCAGGCGCTGCGACATGTCGCTGTTGGGTTCGCTGGCCTTGTAAAGCCAGTGCGCCGCCACGCCCGACTCCGCCACCACGTCCATGGCGTGGGTGCGCAGCTGGAATTCGATGTTGGTGCCGAACGGGCCGATCAGCGTGGTGTGCAGCGACTGGTAGCCGTTGACCTTCGGGATCGCCACGTAGTCGCGGAACTTGCCGGGCACGGGTTTGTAGAGCTGGTGCAGCAGGCCCATGCCGGTGTAGCAGTCGCTCAGGTCTGGCACCACGATGCGGAAGCCGTAGATGTCGGTCACCTGCGAAAACGACAGGTGCTTGGTGTCCATCTTGCGGTAGACCGAATACAGGGTTTTCTCTCGACCCACAATGCGCACCGACATGCCATGGCGGGCAAACGTCAACTCGACCTCGCGCTGCACCCGGCTGATGAGGTCCTTGCGGCGGTTGCGCGACTTGTTGAGCGCCTTGGACAGGACCTCATAGCGCCAGGGGTGCAGGAAGCGGAACGCCAGGTCCTGGAGTTCGCGGTAAGTGAAATTGAGCCCCAGCCGGTGAGCGATGGGGGCGTAGATTTCGAGGGTCTCGCTGCTGATGCGTTGCCATTTGTCGCGTGGCATGTCACCCATGGTGCGCATGTTGTGCGTGCGATCGGCGAGCTTGATGAGAATGACCCGCACGTCCTTCGCCATGGCCAGGAGCATCTTCCGGAACGACTCGGCCTGGTTCTGCTCGCGCGTGTCGAAGGCCAGTTTTTCCAGCTTGGTCAGGCCGTCCACCAGGTCGGCCACCGGCGCGCCGAAGCGCTCCACCAGTTCGGCCTTGCTGACGCCACAGTCTTCCATGGCGTCGTGCATGAGCGCCGCCATCAGCGCCTGTGCGTCCAGCTTCCATTCGGCGCATTGGGCCGCCACCGCGATCGGGTGGGTGATGTAGGGGTCACCGTTCTTGCGCAGCTGGCCCAAATGGGCTTCGTCGGCGAAGCGGTAGGCCTTGCGGATGCTGTCGATGTCGCTCGGACCGAGGTAGTCCAGCTTGCCCACCAGCGCGGCAAAGCTCGCCGCCGCCGCACTCGCGGCCGGCTGCGAGGGCTTCACGGGGCGTTTGGAACTGCCGGATTCGGCTTGGGTGATCATCCCGCTACTTTAGCTTGAGATGCCTGCCACTGCCGGCCGCCGTCCGGATCAGCCTTCCTGGGCGCAGCGGCGGCGTGTGGGGGGCCGTTACCTTGCCGGTGGCACGAGGATCGTGGGTTTGGCTTCGGGCAGCAGATCGGGGTAGTCCCGGCTGAAATGCAGGCCCCGGCTTTCGTGTCGCAGCATGGCCGACATCACGATCAGATCGGCCACCTGCACCAGGTTGCGCAACTCCAGCAGATCCCGGGTGACGTGGAACTGGGCGTAAAACTCGTGAATCTCGCGCTGAAGCAGGGTGATGCGGTGGGCCGCCCGCTCCAGGCGCTTGTTGGTGCGCACGATGCCCACGTAGTCCCACATGAAACGGCGCAACTCGTCCCAGTTGTGCGAGATCACGACCTGTTCGTCGGCGTCCTTGACGCGGCTGTCATCCCACAGGGGAATGTCGGGGCTGGCCACCACGGCCGCGGTCTGGATGGCCTTCACGGCGGCCTGGGCGAACACCATGCATTCCACCAGCGAATTGCTGGCCAGGCGGTTGGCGCCGTGCAGGCCGGTGCAGGTGGTCTCGCCCACGGCGTACAGGCCTTCGAGGTCGGTGTGTCCTTCGAGATCGGTGACCACGCCGCCGCAGGTGTAGTGCGCGGCGGGGACCACGGGGATGGGCTCTTTGGTGATGTCGATGCCCAGCTCGGCGCAACGCGCGAGGATGTTGGGGAAGTGTTCTTTCAGGAACTCGGGACTCTGGTGCGAGATGTCGAGGTGCACGCAGTCCAGGCCGTGGCGCTTCATCTCATAGTCGATGGCGCGGGCCACGATGTCGCGCGGTGCCAGTTCGGCGCGTGGATCGTGGTCGGGCATGAAGCGGTGGCTCCCCAGGTGAGGAGGCAGCTTCAGCTGTCCACCTTCGCCGCGCACGGCCTCGGTGATCAGGAAGTTCTTGACGTTGGGGTGGTACAGGCAGGTCGGGTGGAACTGGATGAACTCCATGTTGCCCACGCGGCAGCCCGCGCGCCAGCCGGCCGCGATGCCGTCGCCGGTGGCGGTGTCGGGGTTGGTGGTGTAGAGATACACCTTGCCCGCGCCGCCGGTGGCGAGGATGGTGTGGGGCGCGCTGAAGGTCTCGACATCGTCCCGGTCCACGTCCAGCACATAAGCCCCGTGGCAGCGCACCGGCCCGTTGCCGGCCTTGTGGCCCGGCAGTTTGGCGTCGGTGATCAGATCGACCAGCATGTGGTTCTCGAAGAACGTGATGCCAGGGGTGGCACGCGCCAGTTTGCTGAGCGTGGTGTGCACTGCCGCGCCCGTGGCGTCGGTGGCGTGAACGATGCGGCGGTGGGTGTGGCCGCCTTCACGGGTCAGGTGCAGCTCGCCGTTTTCGGTGGAGAAGGGCACGCCCAGTTCCTGCAGCCAGGCGATCGCGCCGGGGGCGTTTTCCACCGTGAACTGCGTGGCCTCCAGGTCGCACAGTCCCGCGCCGGCCACCAGCGTGTCGTCCACATGGGAGGCGTAACTGTCCCCTTCGGCCAGCACGGCGGCGATGCCACCCTGGGCCCAGTTGCTCGAACCGTCGGAGATGCCGCGCTTGGTGACCACCGCCACGCGGTGGGTGGGCGCGAGCTTGAGGGCCGCGGTGAGGCCGGCCAGACCGCTGCCGATGATGAGGACGTCAAAGGAATGGTGGGCGCTCATGGGTGACTTCTTTCATTGAGGGCGCGATAGGGAATGTTTCGCCGCCGGGCCGCCCCAAGGCGAAACGCGCCCCTTTGGGGGGCCGCGACCCGCGAAGCGGCGGAGCGTGGGGCAAGACGACCGCAGCGAAGGGCCGCCCCGAGCAAGGTCAGCCCCCGTGGGGGGCAGCGACCCGCGCAGCGGCGGAGTGTGGGGGTTCTCATCAACTCGGGGTGTAGGCGAGCCTGACGTAGATGGGCGCAAAAGCCTCGGCCTGGGTCAGCTCGATCAGCGTTTCCTTGGCCAGTTCCAGCATGGCGATGAAGGTCACAACCAGCACCTGCTGGCCGCGCGAGGGGTCGAACAGCTCGCCGAACTCGACGAACTTGCGACCCTGCAAATGGCGCAACACGATGCTCATGTGCTCGCGCACCGAGAGCTCTTCGCGGCTGATCTTGTGGTGCTGCACAAGCTTGGCGCGCTTCATGATGTCGCGCCAGGCGCTCTGCAGGTCGATGGCACTCACGTCGGGGAAGCGCGGTGCCAGCGCCTGTTCGACGTACACCTGCGCGCGCAGGAAGTCCCGGCCGTATTGCGGCATTTCCGACAGGCGTTGTGCGGCGAGCTTCATCTGCTCGTATTCAAGCAGGCGGCGCACCAGTTCGGCGCGCGGGTCTTCGGCTTCTTCGCCCTCGGCCGTCTTCTTGGGCGGCAGCAGCATGCGCGACTTGATCTCGATCAGCATCGCCGCCATCAGCAGGTACTCGGCCGCCAGTTCCAGGTTGCTGGCGCGGATTTCGTCCACGTAGCTCAGGTACTGGCGGGTGACCGCCGCCATCGGGATGTCGAGGATGTTGAAGTTCTGCTTGCGGATCAGGTAGAGCAGCAGGTCCAGCGGGCCTTCGAAGGCTTCCAGGAACACCTGCAGCGCATCGGGCGGGATGTACAGGTCCCGCGGCATGGAGAACAGTGGTTCGCCGTACAGGCGGGCGAGCGCCACCTGATCGACGACCGCCGGCAGCAACGCGTCCAGCCCCTCAGGGGCCGCATCGAGCGTGCTGGCCTCGTTGCTCATCAAACGGTGGTCGCAGGCGGATCAGGTGTGGTCCGAGCCGGTCTGGTAGACGTAGGGCTGCTGGGGCACCTGGGCCTGCACGGCCTTGACCTGGAAGTCGCGGTCGATCTGCTTGTCCCACAGCAGCGAACGGCCTTCGCGCTGCGCCTGCTCCAGCTCGGGGTGGTCGGCCTTGAGCTGGTCGATGAACAACGTCGCGTCAGAGGCGTAGTGCGGGCGGGCGAAGAAGGACATGGCAGGCAGGGCGCTGAGCGCTGTGGGCGTAAAAGACGCGATTTTACCGGGCCGGCCATCCGCGCGCCGGCCCCGGCGACTTCATTGGCAGGTGTGCAGCCGCTGGGAGAAGCCCGAGCGCTCGATCAGGGAGCGGGGTTGGGCGTTCAATCCGACGATGCCCATGTGGCCGCCGCGTTTCTCCACCGCCTTGTGCAGCTGCTCCAGCGCGTCCAGACCGGTGGTGTCGAGCGAAATCAGCTGGGTGGCATCGAGCATGAGGTTGACGCCGGCGGGGCCGCGCTCGACATCGGCCACGATGGGGTCGATCTTGGCCACTGCGCCAAAGAACAGCGAGCCGTAGAGCCGGTAGGTCAGCTGGTGGGGGTGGCGGGCCAGCACATCGGCCCGGAAGATGTCGCTCTGCCGCCGCACGAACAGGAAACAGGCCAGCACCAGCCCCAGCTCCACCGCCACCGTGAGGTCAAAAACGATGGTGACCAGGAAGGTGGACACCATCATCAGGCGGTAGTGGTTGCTGAAATGCTTGAGGCGGCCGAACTCGCGCCACTCGCCCATGTTCCAGGCCACGAACAACAGCACACCGGCCAACACCGCCAGCGGGATGTGCTGGGCCAGCGGCGCGGCGATCAGCACCACCGCGGCGAGCGTCGCGGCGTGCACCATGCCGGCCACGGGCGAGACGGCGCCTGAGCGGATGTTGGTGACGGTGCGGGCGATGGTGCCGGTGGCCGGCATGCCGCCGAAGAAGGGCACCACCACGTTGGCGATGCCCTGCGCCATCAGTTCCTGATTGGGATCGTGCTTGGGTGTGTTGCCGAGCTGGTCGGCCACGCGCGCGCACAACAGCGACTCGATGGCACCGAGCAGCGCGATGGTGAGCGTGGGCGTGACCAGCAGGCGAACCGTCTCCCAGGAAAACGCCGGTAGCTCGAACGCCGGCACGCTTTGCGGGATGCCACCGAAGCGCGAACCGATGGTCTCCACCGGCAGGCTCAGGGCCCAGGCTCCCAGGGACAGCGTGACCAGTGCCACCACCGGTGCCGGCAGCCGCGAGGTCGCCCGCAGGGCGCTCACGGTTTCGATGCGGTCGAGCTGCCGGCGGAATTGCGAATCCACCGCCCACAGCCTCGGCCAGAGAAACAGCCCGATCACACACAGCACGCCCAGTCCGAAGGCGTAGGGATTGAAACTGTGAAGGTGGTTGGAAATGGTGGCGATCTGGCTGAAAAAGTCACCAGGCATCCTGACGATGTCCAGGCCGAGCCAGTCCCTCACCTGCGAGAGCGCGATCAGCACCGCGATGCCATTGGTGAAGCCGATCACCACGCTCACCGGCACATAGCGCACCAGCGTGCCCAGCCGGAACAGGCCCATGAGAAACAGCAACACGCCAGCGCTGGCCGTGGCGATCAGCAGGTTGGCGACGCCGTAACGCTCGACGATGCCGTAGACGATGACGATGAAGGCGCCTGCCGGGCCGCCGATCTGCACCGAGGTGCCGCCCAGCGCGGAAATGATGAAGCCCGCGATGATGGCGGTCCACAGACCGGCTTCGGGTTTGAGCCCGCTGGCGATGGCAAAGGCCATGGCCAGCGGCAGCGCCACGATGCCGACGGTGGCACCCGCGCCCATGTCCTTGGCCAGCTTCTCGCCGTTGTAGCCCTTGATGTCCTGGATCAGTCGGGGTCGGAAAGGCGCCAGCGGGGGCAGGTGGTTCAGCATCATGAAATGTTACCGTTGGCTACGGTTGGCCCAGCTTACAGGCGGATGGCACACAGATGGGGGTTTACACTGAGTTTTTGCCCTGCTCTGGTGCTCCCATGACACACCCGTTGACGCATTTCACCCGCCGCCCGGCACGCTGGGCGCTGGCGCTCTCGGTCGCCCTGCTGTTGACCGCCTGCGACCAGCAGGCGATCGGCGAGCTGGAAGAGGGCGTCTCGACGGAGGAGGATGTGCGCGAGCGCTTCGGGCAGCCCGAGGCGGTGTGGGACGGGCCGGACGGTGCGCAGGTCTATGAATACAACCGCCAGCCCGCGGGGTACCAGAACTACCAGATCACCATCGGCGCGGACGGCAAGATGGCGGCGCTGCGCCAGGTGCTGACCGAGCGCAATTTCGCCCTGATCCTGCCGGGCATGCCCATGGAAGAGGTGCGCAAGCTGCTGGGCAAACCGATGAAGATCACCACCTACGACCTCAAGAAAGAAACGCACCACGACTGGCGCTACCGCGACGGGCCGAACGAAAGCGACAGCAAGGTGTTCACGGTGGTCTTCAACCCGGACATGCGGGTGCTGTCTACCCTGAGCGTGCGGGACCCGGATCTCGACCGGGGACGCTGAGAGCGGTTCAGGCGGCGCGCAGGCGCTGCCAGTCGTCGAGCGCCGGGCGCATGACCAGCAGCAACAGCATCAGGGCCAGTGGCACGGTGCTGATGTAGCCCAGGTACTTGAAACCGAGCGCACCCGCCACGCCCCCCACCAGAAAGCTCACAACCAGCTGGGCGTGCACACGGATGCGGTCCCTGTTGGCCCGCACCGGAGGGGCGTCGGCGTGCCGGTTCACATAGAGCAGCTTGCCCAGCTCAATCCCCAGGTCGGTCAGCAGGCCTGTCACGTGGGTGGTGCGGATGACCGCGCGCGAAATCTTGGTGATCACGGCGTTCTGCAGGCCCATGATGTAGCAGAGCAGCACCACGGTCACCGGGAGGAACACGGTGTGCCACAGGCTCATGGCCGCGCCGAAGATGCCGAACACCAGCAGCAAGGCCGCCTCGACGAACAAAGGCAGGCCGTAGGCGCTGCGCAGTTGGTGCCGCATGCCCCAGTTCACCAGCCAGGCGGTGCTCATGGCGCCGAGCAGGAAGGCCAGCAATGCCGCAAGCGCGGCGCCCGCCAGCACGAGTTCCCCGAGCACGAGGTTGTCGGCCAGGGCCGAGACCATGCCCGTCATGTGCGAGGTGTACTGGCCCACCGCCAGGAAACCGCCCGCGTTGGTCGCGCCGGCCACGAAGGCCAGCACGGTGCCCAGCTTCAGGTCGGCCTGCGGCGTGCGATGCAGGCTGGTGAAGCCGCGGATGGGTTCGAACACGCGTTGTCGCTTCAGCGAACCCGCATGCCCGGGGTCGCGCCCGGCCAGGGGTTGAGGATGTGGATGCCGGGTTCGGCGTTCTCGTCGGCGTGGCTGGCGGCGAGCACCATGCCTTCGCTGACACCGAACTTCATCTTGCGCGGCGCCAGGTTGGCCACCATCACGGTGAGTTTGCCGACCAGGTCTTCCGGCCGGTAGGCGCTGGCAATGCCACTGAAGACGTTGCGGGTCTTTCCCTCGCCCACGTCGAGTGTCAGGCGCAGCAGCTTGGTCGAGCCCTCCACCGCTTCGCAGTTGACGATCAACGCGATGCGCAGGTCGATCTTGCTGAAGTCGTCGATGGAAATCGTGTCGGCGATGGGTTCACCGCCGGGCACCACCAGCTCCACGGCGGGGGCGGGTGGCGGTTCAAACAGGGCGTCGAGTTGCTTCACGTCCACGCGCTGCATCAGGTGTTGGTAGGCGCCAATGCGGTGGCCCGCGCCGAGCAGACGGTTCGCGTCGGCGAACTGCAGCGGCTCGGTGTTCAGGAAAGCTTCCACGTCTTTCGCCAGCGTGGGCAGCACCGGCTTGAGGTAGAGCGTGAGCAGCCTGAAGGCTTCGATGCAGGTGGTGCACACATCGTGCAGCCGGCCTTCCATGCCGTCTTTCTTGGCGAGTTCCCAGGGCTTGTTCTGGTCCACGTAGGCGTTCACGCGGTCGGCCAGCAGCATGATCTCGCGCAGCGCCTTGCCGTACTCGCGCTCGGCGTAGAGCTCGGTGATGGACGGTACGGCCACTTCCAGGTGATCCAGCAGCGCGTCGCCGTCGGCCGAGACTTCGCCCAGTTGGCCGTCGAAGCGCTTGGCGATGAAGCCCGCCGCGCGCGAGGCGATGTTGATGAACTTGCCCACCAGATCGCTGTTGACGCGCAGCATGAAGTCTTCGGGGTTGAAATCGATGTCTTCGTTGCGCGCCGACAGCTTGGCGGCCAGGTAATAGCGCAGCCACTCCGGGTTCATGCCGAGTTCCAGGTACTTCAGCGGGTTGAGCCCGGTGCCACGGCTCTTGCTCATCTTCTCGCCGTTGTTCACTGTGAGGAAGCCGTGCACGAACACCGCGTTGGGCACCTTGCGGCCGCTGAACTTGAGCATCGCCGGCCAGAACAGGGTGTGGAAGGTGATGATGTCCTTGCCGATGAAGTGGAACTGCTCGGTGCTCGGGTCGGCCATGAAGGCGTCGAAGTCGCGCCCGGTCTTGCCGAAGTGGTTCTTCAGCGACGCAAGGTAGCCGATGGGTGCGTCCAGCCAGACGTAGAAGTACTTGCCCGGTGCGTCCGGGATCTGAATGCCGAAGTAGGGCGCGTCGCGGCTGATGTCCCAGTCGCCCATCTTGGGTTTGCCGTCTTCGCCAGGCTCGATCCACTCGCTGATCTTGTTCAGCACCTCAGGCTGCACCGCGCCGCTTTGTGTCCACTGGTCCAGGAAGGCCATGCAGCGCGGGTCGGACAGCTTGAAGAAGAAGTGGTCCGATTGCTTCAGCACCGGCGCCGCGCCGGAAAGGGCCGAGTAGGGGTTCTTCAGCTCGGTGGGCGCGTAGACCGCGCCGCAGTTCTCGCAGTTGTCGCCGTACTGGTCTTTCGCGCCGCACTTGGGGCACTCGCCCTTGATGAAGCGGTCGGGCAGGAACATGCCCTTCTCCGGGTCGTAGAACTGCTCGATGGTGCGGGTCTCGATCAGGCCGTTGGCCTTGAGCGCGCGGTACACATCCTGCGCGAGTTCGTGGTTCTCCGGACCGTCGGTGCTGTGCCAGTTGTCGAAACCGATGTGGAAACCGTCGAGATAGGGCTTGCGGCCCGAGGCGATGTCGGCCACGAACTGCTGCGGGGTTTTGCCCGCTTTTTCGGCCGCGATCATGATCGGCGCGCCGTGCGCGTCGTCGGCGCAGACGAAGTGCACCTCGTGCCCCTGCATGCGCTGGAACCGCACCCAGATGTCGGCCTGGATGTATTCCATGATGTGGCCGATGTGGAAATGGCCGTTGGCGTAGGGCAGGGCGGTGGTGACGAACAGGCGACGCGGGCTCATGGCAGGGGGCTTTCTTTCGGGGTAACCCGCGATTTTAGGCGGGGCATCGGCCGGGCGTTAGACTTCGGGCCACTTCTGCCGATCCCCCACGTTTTTCCCCTCTGGAGACCTCTCGATGGCTGTCGACCAACAAGCGCTGCTCAATGCCCTGCAGACCGTGACCGATCCGAACACGGGCAAGGACTTCGTGTCCACCAAAGCGCTGAAGAACCTGACCGAGCAATACGGCGACGTGTCGTTCGACGTCGAACTCGGTTACCCGGCCAAGAGCCAGATCCCGGCGCTGCGCCGCGAACTGATCGCCGCCGCCAAGGGCGTGGCTGGGGTGGAGAACGTGTCGGTCAACATGACCAGCAAGATCATTCCCCACGCGGTGCAGCGCGGCGTGCAGCTGCTGCCCAGCGTCAAGAACATCATCGCCGTGGCCTCGGGCAAGGGCGGCGTGGGCAAGAGCACCACCGCGGTCAACCTGGCGCTGGCGCTGGCCGCCGAGGGCGCCAAGGTCGGCATCCTGGACGCCGACATCTACGGCCCCAGCCAGCCCATGATGATGGGCATCGAAGGCCGTCCCGAGAGCGCCGACGGCAAGACCATGGAGCCGCTGGAGAACTACGGCGTGCAGGTCATCTCCATCGGTTTCCTGGTGGACAAGGACGAGGCCATGATCTGGCGCGGCCCCATGGCCACGCAGGCGCTGGAGCAGCTGCTGCGCCAGACCAACTGGAAAGACCTCGACTACCTGATCGTGGACATGCCGCCCGGCACCGGCGACATCCAGCTCACGCTCAGCCAGCGCGTGCCGCTGACCGGCGCGGTGATCGTGACGACGCCGCAGGACATCGCCTTGCTCGACGCGCGCAAGGGCATCAAGATGTTCGAGAAGGTGGGCGTGCCCATTCTTGGCATCGTGGAAAACATGGCGGTCTACTGCTGCCCCAACTGCGGCCACACCGAGCACATCTTCGGCGTCGATGGTGGCAAGAAGATGGCGGCCGAGTACGGCATGGACTACCTGGGTGCGCTGCCGCTGAACATGAGCATCCGAGTGCAGGCCGACAGCGGCCGCCCCTCCGTGGTGTCCGACCCCGAGGGCGAGATCGCCACGCTGTACAAGACCGTGGCGCGCCAGGTGGCGATCAAGATCGCGAAGCAGGCCAAGGACTTCTCCAGCAAGTTTCCGAGCATCAAGATCTCTAAAGAGACCTGATCGGGATCGGCTGACCGCGCCTGCGGAAAAAAAAGACTGGCTCAGCCAGTCTTTTTTTTCGTTCTTCGGATCGGGCTCAATACCGCAGGCGGCCGTCGGCGTCGAGGATCGCCAGCTCCACGTAGTTGGACCCGTTGTGCGACTTGGGCGAATACTGGGCCGTGAAACGCCCGAAGGCGATTTCGCCCGCGCCTTCCATGGTCTTGATGAAGCTGGCGGTGTTCAGCTCGCGGCCCGTGCGCTTGAGGCCCTCGACCAGCAGGCGGGCGTGGACAAAGCCCTCGAACTGCGCCGCCGAGGGTGGCACATCGGGTGACTTGGCGGCGTGCAGCTTCAGGTATTCGGCGACCACGGGCACCGTGTTGTTGCGCAGCGAGGGCATGATCTGCGCGAGGATGATGCCCCGCGCCTTGTCTTTCAGTTCGCGGTTGATGCCGTCCGGGTTGGCGACCGAAAAGCCGTAGAGCACCGGCCGCGCTGCGGTCGCCTGCAGGGCCTTCACGTAGTTCGTGAACGTCAGCCCGGCGGTGCCGACGATCACGGCTTGCGGGTTGGCCTGGGCCGTGGTCGCGGCGGCGGCGGCGAAATCGGGCGATGCCGGATCGACCTTCACCTCGACCACCAGCGGCAGGTTTTCCGCCACCGAGGCTTTTTTCACCTCAGCCAGCAGGGCCTTGCCCAGGCCGTCGTCCTGGTAGAAGAAGGCGACCCGCTGGACGCCCGTCTGCTTGAGCTGCGACAGCATGCGCACCGACTCGTTGGCGTAACTCGCGCGCACGTGGAACACGTAGGGGTTGAAGTTGTCGCGCAGGGCCGAAGCGCCGGTCACCGGGCCGAACAGGATGGTCTTCGACTCCTTGAGCAGGGGCAGCACGGCCGCCGTCTGGGCAGTGCCGGTGCTGTTGAAGACCATGAAGACCTTGTTGTCGGCCAGCAGCTTCTGGGTGTTTTCCACGGCGCGCTTGGGATCGAAGCCGTCGTCGAGGGTGACGTAGCTGATCTTGCGTCCGTGCACGCCGCCGCTGGCGTTGACGGCGTCGAACAGCAGCCGCGAGCCTTCGCCGTATTGCACGGTCTGCGGGCCCAGCGGCCCCGAGAGCACCGCCGAAGCGCCGAGCCTGATTTCGGTGGGCGTGACGCCCGCGTCGTTGGCGTGTGCCCCTGCTGCGATCAGCCAGCCACACGCGACCATTGCCCAACGAACCATGTTGCCTCCCCTTGTCTTGACGTCAGAAGGCACGGAGTATGGTTATGCCTTGTAATGAAAACAAGACAGGTCTGATCGGGGTTTTCCCGCGTTGCCGGGCGCGATCCGATCAGCGGGTGTCAGGCCGGGTTCAACGGCGCACGAGCAGGCGCTGATTCTCCAGTTCGCGCAGCTTGAAGCGCTGGATCTTGCCGGTGGCCGTCTTGGGCAGCTCGGTCATGAACTCGATGAAACGCGGGTATTTGTAGGGGGCGAGCTTCTCTTTCACGAAGGCCTGCAGCTCGGCTTCCGTCGCCTGGGCGCCGGCCTTCAGCACCACGTAGGCCTTGGTCTTGGTCAGGCCCTCGTCGTCGTTCTTGCCGATCACGGCGGCCTCCAGCACGGCCGGGTGCTGCACCAGCGTGGCCTCGACCTCGAAGGGGCTCACGTAGATGCCGCTGACCTTGAGCATGTCGTCGTTGCGGCCGGCGTAGGTGTAGTAGCCGTCGGGGTCGCGGGTGTACTTGTCGCCGCTCTTGGTCCACGGGCCCTGGAAGGTGTCGCGCGACTTGGCGCGGTTGTTCCAGTACATGAGCGCCGCGCTCGGGCCCTGGATATAGAGATCTCCAATCAGGTTGTGGCCGTTGATCACGCTGCCGTCTTCGTCGCGCAGCTGCACCTCGTAGCCCGGCACGGGCTTGCCGGTGGTGCCGTAGCGCACGTCGCCCGGGCGGTTGGAGAGGAAGATGTGCAGCATCTCGGTGCTGCCGATGCCGTCGATGATTTCGCAGCCGAAATGCGCGGTCCAGCGCTCGCCGATGTCGCGCGGCAGCGCCTCGCCGGCCGACGAACACAGGCGCAGCGACACCGCGCTTCGGGCCGGCAGGTCGGGCGAGGCCAGCATGCCGCCGTAGCCGGTGGGTGCGCCGTAGAACACCGTGGGCTGGTAATCGACCAGGCGCCTGAAGGTGGCCTGCGGCGTGGGCCGCTCCGCCATCAGCACCACGCTCGCGCCCACGCTCAGCGGGAACGACAGGCCATTGCCCAGGCCGTAGGCGAAGAACAGCTTGGCGGCCGAGAACACGGTGTCGCTCTCCTTCAGGCCCAGCACCGCCTTGCCGTAGAGCTCGGCCGTCCAGTACAGGCTGGCCTGCGTGTGCACCGTGCCTTTCGGCGCGCCGGTGGAGCCCGAGGAATACAGCCAGAAGGCGGGCTCGTCGCCGTGCGTGTCGGCACCGTGGCCCGGGGCGTGGGCAACGGTGACCGCCA
This sequence comes from Hydrogenophaga sp., assembly GCF_018780075.1. GTDB lineage: Bacteria > Pseudomonadota > Gammaproteobacteria > Burkholderiales > Burkholderiaceae_C > Hydrogenophaga. The sequence continues at coordinate 5,786 of NZ_JADMKB010000022.1, read as the reverse complement.
CCAGATCGAGCGCGCCGACGGGCAGCGGGTCTTTCGCGCGCGAGACGATCAGGTGCTTCACCTCGTGGCCGCCCGCGTCCAGCGCGGTCTGCAGCGTGGGCAGCAGCGCGGCCGACACGAAGGCCGCCTGCGCGCGGCTGTCGGCCAGCATGTAGGTGTAGTCCCTGGCGGTGAGCAGGGTGTTCACGCACACCGGCACCACGCCCGCGTGCAGCGCGCCCAGGAAAGCGACCACCCAGTCGCTGCTGTCGTGCATGAGCAGCAGCACGCGCTCTTCGCGCTTCAGGCCCAGCGCCTGCAGACCGGCCGAGAAACGCTGCACCTGGTCGGCGAGCTGGCCGTAGGTGAGCGGGCCCGCGTCGTCGATCAGCGCGGTCTTGCCGGCGCGGCCGGCGTTGAGCGCGATCAGGTGGCGCGCGAAATTGAAGCGCTCGGGTGGGACGGCGGTGTCGGTGTGGTTCATGGCTTGTCTCCTGTATGTCTGTCTCTGACGATCTGCTGTCCGGCGAGAAGTGCCTGAAGCCAGGATGCGGTGGAACCGGCTTCGCCGGGCCACTCGCATCGCCCCCTGGGGGGTGACGCCGCAGGCGGCGCGGGGGGGTCAGTACCTCAATGGCGTGGCCGTGGCGGCCAGGGCATCGAGCGCCGCCGTGCTGCCCTGCACCGCGCTGCGGCGGTGGTAGAAGCCCAGCGCGCGCAGGCCGCCCAGCTCTTCGCCGCCGCCGGCGCGGCCCGGGCCACCGTGCAGGCTCATGGGCATCACGTTGCCGTGGCCGCTCTGCACGGCGGCCACGTCGGGTGAAATGGCGTGCACCCGGCCGTGGCAGGAGCCCAGCTCGGCGGCGGCGCGGGCGATGAACGCCGGGTCTTCGCTGTAGACCGAGGCCACCAGCGAACCGTCGCCCCGGCGGATCAGCTCCCAGGCCTCGTCTTCGTCCTCGTAGGCCATCAGCGTGGCGACCGGGCCGAACACCTCGACCTCGTGCAGCGTGGTGGCTTGTCCCGGGTCGCGGTGGCCGAGCAACGTGGGGGCCACGCAGGCCGAGGTCGCCGGGTCGGCGTCGATCAGGGCCACCTCGCTGCCGTCGAACAGCATCTCGGACTCATGCAGCAACTCGGCGATGCCGTGCAGCACGCTGTGTTTCTGCTCCATGCTCACCAGCGCGCCCATGCGCACACCCTCGTTGCGCGGGTTGCCCACGGTGACCTTGGCCAGCTTGGCGGAGATGGCCTGGGCCACCTCGTCAAACAGCTCCAGTGGCACGAAGATGCGGCGGATGGCCGTGCACTTCTGGCCGCTCTTGACCGTCATCTCGCGCACCACCTCGCTCACCAGCAGGTTGAAGGCCTCGCTGCCTTCGGTGGCGGCCGGATCGAGCAGGGCGCTGTTGAGGCTGTCGGCCTCGATGTTGCAGCGCACGGAGTCGGCGACCACCGCCGGGTGGCTGCGGATGAGGCGGGCGGTGGCGGCCGAGCCGGTGAAACTCACCACGTCAAACGGCTTCAGCTGGTCCATCAGCCCGGCGGACGAGCCGCAGACCACCGACAGCGCCCCCGCGGGCAGGATGCCGGCGTCCACCACGTCTTTCACCATGCGCTGGGTCAGCCAGGCGGTGGCGGTCGCGGGCTTCACGATCACCGGCACGCCCGAGAGCAGGGCCGGCGCGGCCTTTTCCCACAGGCCCCAGCTCGGGAAGTTGAAGGCGTTGATGAACAGCGCCACGCCGCGCGTGGGGCTCAGGATGTGCTGGGTCTGGAACACCGGGTCCTTGGCCATGCGGATGCGCTCGCCATCCAGCAGCAGCTTCGCGTCGCCCAGGGCCTCGCCCTGTTTGGCGTAGTAGCCCAGGGTGAAGATGCCGCCGTCGATGTCCACCGCCGAGTCCTTGGTGGTGGTGCCGCAGTTGGCGGTGGCGATCTCGTGGTAAGCGTCGCGGTTCGCCTGCAACACCTTCACGATCTCGCCCAGCAGCGCGGCGCGCTGCTTGTAAGTGAGTGCCCGCAGGGCGGCGCCGCCCTGTTCGCGCGCGAAGGCAAAACCCTCGGCCAGGTCCAGCCCGGCGCTGCTCACGCGCACCAGGGGCGTGCCCAGCACCGGGTCGTGCAGCGTGGCCGTGTGGCCTGCGCCGTCTTGCCAGCGGCCGGCGAGGAAGTTGGGGAGCAGGGGGGTGGTGTTCATGTCGGGTCGGGATGAAGGTTGATCGGCAGGGCTGGTCGGCCCGGGGGATTGACGCTATAAATGCACTATCTTGCGTCTTGCCGTTCATGCATTAAAGTGCATGTTTCATTGGAATGCAAGCCCTCTAGGGATAACCCTTAAAGCACCGACACCCATGAAAGAACCGGCCACCCTCGATCTTGCACCCGAAGCCGGCCCCGGCACCGCCGAGGCCGACGAACCGCCGCGCCACCCGTTTCTGGTGGCGCTGGGCGAGCGGGTGCGCACGCTGCGCTCGCGCCGCGGCATGACGCGCAAGGCCGTGGCGCTGGCGGCGGACGTGTCCGAGCGCCACCTGGCCAACCTCGAATACGGCACCGGCAACGCCTCCATCCTGGTGCTGCTGCAGGTGGCGCAGGCGCTGCAGTGTTCGCTCACCGAACTGCTGGGCGACGTGACCACCTCGTCGCCCGAATGGCTGCTGATCCGCGAGCTGCTGGAGAAGCGCAACGAGGCCGATCTGAAGCGCGTGCGCCTGGCCATTGGCGGCCTGCTGGACGGGCACGCCGCGCCGGTGAACGACGCCGGGCGCCAGGCCCGCATCGCGCTCATCGGCCTGCGTGGCGCGGGCAAGTCCACCCTCGGGCAGCGCCTCGCCGACGACCTGGGTTACGCCTTCATCGAACTGAGCCGGGAGATCGAAAAATTCGCAGGCTGCAGCATCAACGAAATCCACGCGCTCTACGGCACGCCGGCCTACCGCCGCTACGAGCGCCGCGCGCTGGAAGAAGCGATCCAGATCTACCCCGAGGTGGTGATCGCCACGCCCGGTGGCCTGGTGTCGGACGCGGCCAACTTCAACCTGCTGCTCACCCACTGCACCACCGTCTGGCTGCAGGCCGACCCGGCCGACCACATGGGTCGCGTGGCCGCGCAGGGCGACACGCGACCCATGGCCGCGAGCCGCGAGGCCATGGAAGATCTGAAGCGCATCCTGGCCGGGCGCTCGGCCTTTTATTCCAAGGCGGACCTGCACTTCAATACCAGCGGCCAGGGCGTGGACGACGCCTTTGATGCCTTGCGCACCCAGGTGCGGGAGGTGCTGGGCATTTTGTGGCATGCATAAAAATGCATTGACGGTTTGAAAAAGCTGCAATATTATTCACATCACGCGGTGCCCACCGGTGATGGAATGCAGGTCGGCACCCCTTGTTTTTCCGCTGCCCCACAAACAGGAGACCGCCATGACCACCGCCATCACCACCGTCGATTACCGCACCGACCCCAGCCAGTACCGCCACTGGAAGCTCAGCTTTGACGGCGCTGTCGCCACGCTGGCGATCGACATCGACGAAGACGGCGGCATCCGCCCGGGCTACAAGCTCAAGCTCAACAGCTACGACCTGGGCGTGGACATCGAGCTGCACGACGCCCTGAACCGCGTGCGCTTCGAGCACCCTGAAGTGCGCACCGTGGTCGTGACGAGCGGCAAGGACCGTGTGTTTTGCTCCGGCGCCAACATCTTCATGCTCGGTGTCTCCAGCCACGGCTGGAAGGTGAACTTCTGCAAGTTCACCAACGAAACCCGCAACGGTATCGAAGACACCAGCAAACACAGTGGCCTCAAATTCCTGGCTGCCTTGAACGGCGCCTGCGCCGGCGGCGGCTACGAGCTGGCCCTGGCCTGCGACGAGATCCTGCTGGTGGACGACCGCTCCAGCGCCGTGAGCCTGCCCGAGGTGCCGCTGCTCGGCGTCTTGCCCGGCACCGGTGGCCTGACCCGCGTGACCGACAAGCGCCACGTGCGCCACGACCTGGCCGACATCTTCTGCACCACCAGCGAAGGCGTGCGCGGCAGCAAGGCCGTGGACTGGCGCCTGGTGGACGCCGTGGCCAAGCCGCAGCAGTTCACCGCCGCCGTGAGCGAGCGCGCCGCCAGGCTGGCTGCCCAGAGCGACCGCCCGGCCGGAGCCAAAGGCGTGAGCCTGCCCCGCGTGGAGCGCACCGACAGCGCCGACGGCATCGCCTACACGTATGTCAATGTCGCGATCGACCGCGCCAAACGCAACGCCACCCTCACCTTGAAGGCCCCGAGCGGCGCACAGCCGACCGACATCGCCGGCATCGAAGCCGCCGGCGCCGCCTGGTACCCGCTGCAGATGGCCCGCGAGCTGGACGACGCCATCCTCAACCTGCGCACCAACGAACTCGACATCGGCGCCTGGGTGTTGAAGACCGAAGGCGATGCTGCTGCCGTGCTGGCCAACGACGCCTTGATGCTGGCGAACAAAGACCACTGGTTCGTGCGCGAAACCATCGGCGCGTTGCGTCGCACCTTCGCCCGCCTCGACGTGTCTTCGCGCAGCCTGTTCGCGCTGATCGAAGAAGGCTCCTGCTTCGCCGGCACCCTGGCCGAGCTGGCCTTCTGCGCCGACCGCGCCTACATGCTGGCCCTGCCCGACGACGCCGACAAGGCCCCCAAGCTGCAGCTGAGCGAATTCAACTTCGGCTTCCTGCCGATGGTGAACGATCAGTCGCGCCTGCAGCGCCGCTTCTACGAAGAAGCGGGTCCGATGGAAGCCGCCCGCGGCGCCATCGGCAAGGCACTCGACGCCGACGCCGCCTTTGCCCTGGGTCTGGTGACCGCCGCGCCCGACGACATCGACTGGGCCGACGAAGTGCGCATGGCGCTGGAAGAGCGCGCCGCCATGTCGCCCGACGCCCTGACCGGCCTCGAAGCCAACCTGCGTTTTGCGCAGAAAGAAAACATGGCCACCCGCGTCTTCGGCCGCTTGACCGCCTGGCAGAACTGGATCTTCCAGCGCCCCAACGCGGTCGGTGAAAAAGGTGCCTTGAAGGTCTACGGCAAAGGCGACAAGGCCGTCTTTGACATGAACCGGGTGTGACGCTCCCCCCGCGCCGCGCCGAATGGCGCGTCACCCCCAGGGGCGATGCGAGCGGCCCGGCAAAGCCGGTTCCACCGCATCCCCGCATCAGACATCGCATCCCTGACCAGCTTCTTCAGTTTCACCGTCCAGTCAACCACAGGAGACCCCCATGTCCACCATCGACTACAGCGACAAGATCCCCAACAACGTCAACCTGAGCGAAGACCGCACGCTGCAGCGCGCGCTGGAGCAGTGGCAGCCCAACTACCTCAAGTGGTGGGACGACATGGGCCCGGACGGTTCGCAGAACTTTGATGTGTACCTGCGCACGGCGGTCAGCGTCGATCCGCAGGGCTGGGCGCAGTTCGGCCACGTGAAGATGCCCGACTACCGCTGGGGCATCTTCCTCAACCCCGCCGAACAGGACCGCAAGATCCACTTCGGTGACCACAAGGGCGAAGCCGCCTGGCAGGACATCCCCGGCGAATACCGCGCCAACCTGCGCCGCATCATCGTGACCCAGGGCGACACCGAGCCGGCCTCGGTTGAGCAACAGCGCCACCTGGGCCTGACCTGCCCGAGCCAGTACGACCTGCGCAACCTGTTCCAGGTGAACGTGGAAGAAGGCCGCCACCTCTGGGCCATGGTTTACCTGCTGCACAAGTACTTCGGCAAGGACGGCCGCGAAGAAGGCGAAGCCCTGCTGGAGCGCAACAGCGGCAACGCCGACAACCCGCGCA
>NZ_JADMKB010000062.1 GCF_018780075.1 Hydrogenophaga sp. | reverse complement strand
GCCACCAGCGCCACCGGCGTGTAGACGTGGTTGGTCACCGAGATGAACTTCTGCACTTCCTGCATCTTGTTGGAGTACATGTGCACCAGCGGGTTTTCCTGTCCGTCGAGTGCCTTGATCTCCAGCGCCGGGAACACCTCTGCAAAGGCCATGGGCACAGCGTTGGCGCCAATGGTTTTCCAGGTTTCGAGCGCCACGGGGTTGGCCATCACGCGGATCTTCAGGCCGGCCACGTCTTCCAGCTTGTTCACGCTGCGCTTGCTGTTGGACAGGTTGCGAAAGCCCATGCCGGTCCAGGTCAGGCCCACCAGGCCGGCGGGTTCGATCTTCTGGAAGATCGCTTTGGACGACGCGCCGTCGAGCACCGCGTAGACCTCTTTTTCGTTCTGGAACATGAAGGGCAGGTCCCAGACCTGAACTTCTTTCACGCGGGTGGACAGCGGTGCGAGCGTGCCGATGTACAGCTCCTGCGTGCCCGACTGCACCGCCTGCAGCTGCTTCTCGTCGCTGCCCAGGGAACCGCCGTGGTAGGCCTGTACCTTCACGTTGCCCTTGGTGTAGGCGGTGGCCAGCTCGGCGAACTTGTTCATCGCCGCTGCCTGGGGGTGGGTCTCGGGCATGGCGTGGCCGATCTTGGCCTTGACTTCGGCCAGCGCGGCGGTCGAGCACAGCGCGAGCGCGGCGCCCACCATCAGTGTGAGGCGACGCAGTGCGAAACGGGTAGAGGTGGATGTCATGCTGTTGTCTCCGTCTTGGTGGGGGGTGGAAGTTCGGTGCTGGAGGCCCAAGCGCCTGCAGTGCCGCGAAAGGGGTTCAGGGTGTCTGCAGGCTGCCGTCGGTCAGCCGGGTCTGGGTCCAGGTGGTCACGTTGACCTCGCACGGGTACTTGGCGGCCTCGGCTTCGTCCAGGTCCACACCCAGGCCGGGCTTGTCGTTGGCATACACATAGCCGTTGCGGAACTCGGGCAGACCGGGGAACACGTCCAGCAGTGCTTCGCGCGGCCCCTTGAGTTCCTGGATCACGAAGTTCGGCGGCTCGGTGCCCGACCATTCCTGCACGCCGAAGTTGCGTGCGGCCAGGTCGATGTGGATGTTGGCGGCGTGGGCCAGCGGCGACATGTCGCCCGGACCGTGCCAGGCGGTGCGCACGCCGTACTGCTCGGCAAACAGCTGCAGCTTGCGCCCCGGCGTGATGCCGCCCACCTGGCTCAGGTGCACGCGGATGAAGTCGATCAGGCGCTCGGCGATCAGGTTGCGCCACTCGAAGGGGTGGTTGAACAGCTCGCCCTGGGCCAACGGAATGCTGGTCTTGTCACGCAGCTGGCGGATCCACTCACCTTCTTCCAGTGCGATCGCGTCTTCCAGGAAAAACAGCTCGAAGGGTTCCAGCGCCTGGGCGAAACGGATGGCGTCGCTGGGCTTGAGCCGTTCGTGCACGTCGTGGCACAACTCGACATCAAAGCCCACGTGGCTGCGGATGTGGTCGAACATCTTGACCGTGTCGCGCATGTACTTTCGCGCGTCCAGGTACACGCCGGCCGGCGCGTGCTCGGGCGCGTTGCCCGGCGCGGCACCGAAGCCACCACCGCCGTAACCGCCGCTCTGGCAGCGGATGTGTGTGATGCCCTGCTCTTGGTACTTCTGGATGTTGTCGCACAGCTCGCTCAGGTCTTTGCCGTCGGCGTGGCGGTAGATCGGCACGCCCTCGCGCACCTTGCCGCCAAACAGCTGGTACAGCGGCATGTGGGCCAGCTTGCCCTTGATGTCCCACAGCGCCATGTCGATGCCGGAGATGGCGTTGTTCTCGATCGGGCCGTTGCGCCAGTAGGCGTTCTGGTGCATCAGCTGCCAGAGTTCTTCGATGGCATGCACGTCGCGGCCCACCACCAGCGGCCTGAGGTACTCCTCGATCAGGCACTTCACCGCGAGGTGCCGGTAGGCAAAGGTGGCGCAGCCCAGGCCGTAGAGGCCCGGCTGGTTGGTCTCGACCTTGACCACCAGCAGGTTGATGCCTTCGGGGGCGGTCAGGATGACATTGACGTCCGTGATGAGCGTGGACATGGGGGCTTCTCGTGAATCGGTGCGGGGTGGTGAACGGCTCAGAGCACGGCCAGCCAGCCGCCATCCACGTAAATGATCTGGCCGTTGACGTAGTTCGACGCGGCGGAGGCCAGGTAGATCGCGGTGCCCACGAGCTCTTCGGGCTTGCCCCAGCGCTGCGCCGGGTTGCTGCTTTTCACCCAGGCGTCGAAGCTCGGGTTGTTCACCAGCGCCTCGTTCATGTCGGTGAGGATGTAGCCGGGCCCGATGGAGTTGGCCTGGATGTCGAACTGCGCCCACTCCGCCGCCATGGCCTTGGAGAGCATCTTGATGCCGCCCTTGGCCACCGTGTACGGCGCCACCGTGGCGCGCGCGGCCTCGCTGGTGAGCGAGCCGATGTTGATGATCTTGCCGCCCTGGCCGCGCGCGATCATGCGGCGCGCCGTGGCCCGGCCCACCAGGAAGGCGGCGGTCAGGTTGGTGTCCATGACCCGGTTCCAGTCGGCCAGCGGCAGATCGACCATGGGCTGGCGGTGCTGGATGCCGGCGTTGTTGATCAGGATGTCGATGGCCAGTCCCTGCTGGTCGAAACCGGCGAAGGCCGCGTCCACCGAGGCTTCGTCGGCCACGTCGAAGGCCGCGCCCACCGCGTCCAGGCCGAGCGCCTGGAGCTGGCCCACGGCCGTGTTCACCGCCTCGGTCTGCCGGCTGTTGAGGATGACTTTGGCGCCCGACTCGGCCAGGCCGCGGGCCAGGGCCAGGCCGATGCCGCGGGTGGAGCCGGTGATCAGTGCGGTGCGACCGCTGAGGTCAAACATGGATGGGCTGGCTGTGGATTTCATGGCGGCGAATTTATATTACGTATGATGTTTGAAATACTATGGAAAACCCTAGGTCTTCAGATGATTCAAGGTCGTTGATACTCTGGGCGTGACTTGATTTCTTTGAGATTCATTTGTCATACCTCATATATAAAACATCATGAATCCACGACCCAATGCGCCCCGCGCCACCTTTCAGGAACAGGTCCTGGACACGCTGGGCAGGGAAATCTGTTCGGGCCAGATCCGGCCTGGGCAGCTGTTGCCGCCCGAGGCCGATCTGTGCGCCCGTTTCGGCTTCAGCCGCATCGTGATCCGCGAGGCCATCAAGTCGCTGGCGGCCAAGGGGCTGCTGGAGGTGACGCGGCGGGTGGGCACCCTGGTGCTGGAGCCCACGCGCTGGAACCTGTTTGACCCCGACATCATTTTTTGGCGCGCCGAGTCCGCCGTGTTCGACCCCATCCTCTCGCGCGACCTGATGGAAATGCGGCGCGTCATCGAGCCGGCCGCCGTGCGCATGGCCGCGCTGCGCGCCAGCGACGAAGACCGCCGCAACCTGCGCGCGGCCTACATGGCCATGGCGCGCGCCGTGGCCGGCAAGGGCGACTACGTGAAAGCCGACCTGGCCTTTCACACCACCATCCTCTCGGCCTGCGGCAACCAGTTCGTGCGCCAGATGCAGGACGCCATGTCGGCCCTGCTGCGGGTCAGCTTCGACGTGATCACCACCAAACCCGGCGGGCCGGCGCACTCGCTGCCGCTGCACGAAGCGGTGTGCGTGGCCATCGAGCAGGGCGACGCCGAGGCCGCCGAACGTGCCGCGCTGATCCTGATCGACGGCGCCGAAGAAGACCTGCGCGAGCTGGTGCCGATGCGCACGGCGGAAGCGCGCAATGCCCCCGCCACGCCCGCCACGCCCGCCACACCCCGCCCGCGCAAGGCGACGCCGGTGGCCTGAGCGCCGTTCGCGCGGCCAAGGGCCTGCGCGGCCCATTGTCACAAGGAATGAAACCATGAATCCGACCGCCAGCCCGGCCCCCACGGGCGGCCTGATCGGCCTCGACTGGGGCACCAGTTCGCTGCGCGCCTTTCGCATGGACGCGACCGGCGAGGTGCTGGACACACAGCGCCGCCCCTGGGGCGTCATGAACCTGCCCCCGGCCGCCGACGGCCAGCCCGACGCGGCGCGCGCCACCGCTTTCGAACGCGCCTTGGAAGACGCCTGCGGCCCCTGGCTGCTCGCCGAACCCTCGCTGCCGGTGCTGGCCTGCGGCATGGTGGGCAGCGCGCAGGGCTGGCGCGAAGCCGCCTACCTCGACGCGCCCGCCTCGCTGGACGACCTGGCCCGTGGTCTGACCACGGTGGAGTACGGCAAGGGCACACCAGTGCACATCGTGCCGGGTCTGATCCAGCGTGGCGCCTTGCCCAACGTGATGCGCGGCGAAGAAACGCAGGTGCTCGGCGTGCTGGCCGGGCGGCCCATGGCGGCCGACACCACCGTGCTGATCGGCCTGCCCGGCACCCACAGCAAGTGGGCCACGGCGCAGCCGCGCGGCATCCTGCACTTCCACACCTTCATGACCGGCGAGGTGTTCGCCGCCCTGCGCGCTCACACCATCCTGGGCAAGACCATGCAAGACGCGGCCACGCCCGACGACGCGGCCTTTGCCCGTGGCCTGGCGGTGGCGCGGTCGGCCGAGGGTGACCTGGGCCTGCTCTCCAACATCTTCAGCACCCGCACCCTGGGTCTCACCGGGGCCCTGTCCGCCACGGCGCAGGTCGACCACCTCTCGGGCCTGCTGATCGGGCATGAAGTGGCCAGCCTCGCGCGTCAGCACGGCAGCGGCGCGCGCGTGGTGCTGTGCGGCGAGCCCGACCTGTGCCGCCGCTACGCACTGGCGCTGGCCGTGTACGGATTCGGCACCCCCGAGATCGCCCCGCAGGCCACCGCCCGGGGGCTGTGGCAGATCGCGGTCGCCGCTGGCCTCGTGGCCGCAACTCCCTCACCCCGGAGCCTCCTTTGATGCACCCCACACCCTCTCCACTGGCCGCCGCCTTGCAGCAGTGCGGTCTCATCGCCATCCTGCGCGGCCTGCGGCCTGAAGAAG
>NZ_JADMKB010000170.1 GCF_018780075.1 Hydrogenophaga sp. | reverse complement strand
CCACGCGCCGCCGCTTCACCCTCACGCAATACCTGATCGAACAACGCCGCCGCTTCCCCACCGCCAGCGGCGACTTCAACGCGCTGCTGCTCGACGTGGCCCTGGCCTGCAAGGCCATCGCGCGCACGGTGGCGTTCGGGGACCTGGGCAGCATGCTCGGGCAGCCCGCGCCCGAGGTCACCACCACCGTCAACGTGCAGGGTGAAGAGCAGAAGAAGCTCGACGTGATCAGCAACGAGTACTTCACGCAGATGACGGAGTGGGGCGGCCACCTCGCGGGCATGGCGTCCGAGGAGATGGACCACCCGTACCAGATCCCAGCCACCCTGCAGCGCGGCAAATACCTGCTGGTGTTCGACCCGCTCGACGGCTCCAGCAACATCGACGTGAACGTGACCGTGGGCAGCATCTTCAGCGTGCTGCGCGCGCCGCAGGACGTGATCGACAGCGGACGCGACGTGGTCGAGGCCGACTTCCTGCAGCCCGGCGCGCAGCAGCTCGCCGCCGGGTACGCGCTCTACGGCCCCACCACCATGCTGGTGCTCACGGTCGGCAGCGGCGTGGCCGGCTTCACGCTGGACCCGAACCTGGGCCAGTTCATGCTCACGCACCCGAACCTGCAGATCCCCGAGGACACGCACGAGTTCGCGATCAACGCGTCCAACAGCCGCTTCTGGGAGGCGCCGGTCAAGCGTTATGTGGACGAGTGCCTGGCCGGCAAGACCGGCGCGCGTGGCAAGGACTTCAACATGCGCTGGATCGCGAGCATGGTGGCCGAGGCCCACCGCATCCTCATGCGCGGCGGCGTCTTCCTGTACCCGCGCGACACCAAGGACGCCAGCAAACACGGCCGCCTGCGCCTGCTCTACGAGGCCAACCCGGTGGGCATGATCATCGAGCAGGCCGGCGGCCGCGCCAGCACCGGCCGCGAGCCCGTGCTCAGCGTCAAGCCCACCGAGCTGCACCAGCGCATCGGCTTTGTGTTCGGCAGCAAGAACGAGGTGGAGCGCATCGAGCGCTACCACCGCGAGCCCGGCGCCTACAAGGACGACGCGAACCCGCTGTTCGCTGAGCGCTCCCTTTTCAGGGATTGACCACCCCATGGCCCGATTCACCCTTCCTTCTCTTCACCATTAACCCACCATCTGCCCCTGCAGTGCCTTCGTCGAGGACACCGCCGGGCCGGCTTTGCCGGACGGCTGGTGTTGCCCCCTGGGGGGTGACGCCGCAGGCGGCGCGGGGGGTAAGGAATACACATGTCTGAACGCCATCCCATCATCGCCATCACCGGCTCGTCCGGCGCTGGAACCTCGACGGTGACCCGCACCTTCCAGAACATCTTTCGGCGAGAGAGCGTGACGGCCGCCATCATCGAGGGCGACAGCTTCCACCGCTACGACCGCAAGGAGATGAAGCTCAAGGCCGCCGAGGCCGAGAAAGCCGGGAACAACAACTTCAGCCATTTCGGCGCCAACGCCAACCTCTTCGGCGACATCGAAAACCTGTTCCGCACCTACAGCGAAACCGGCCAGGGCCGGAGCCGCAAGTACCTGCACAACGCCGAAGAGGCCGCGCCCTACCAGCAGGAGCCGGGCACCTTCACCGCCTGGGAAGACCTGCCGGCGGGCACCGACATGCTGTTCTACGAAGGCCTGCACGGCGCCGTGGTCACGCCCGAACACAACGTGGCGCAGTACCCCGACCTGCTGGTGGGCGTGGTGCCGGTGATCAACCTGGAGTGGATCCAGAAGCTCTACCGCGACAAGAACATGCGCGGCTACAGCGCCGACGCGGTGACGGACACCATCCTGCGCCGCATGCCCGACTACGTGCACTACATCACCCCGCAGTTCCAGCACACGCACGTGAACTTCCAGCGCGTGCCCATCGTGGACACCAGCAACCCCTTCGTGGCGCGCGACGTGCCCACCGCCGACGAGAGCATGGTGGTGATCCGCTTCGCCAAGCCCAAGGGCATCGACTTCCAGTACCTGCTGAACATGATCCACGGCTCGATGATGAGCCGGGCCAACACCATCGTGGTGCCGGGCGGAAAGATGGAGCTGGCGATGCAGCTCATCTTCACGCCCTTCATCTGGCGCATGGTCGAGCGGCAGAAGAGGCACGCCCCCCGCGTCGGCTGACGCCGCCACCCCCCACTGGGGGGCAACACCTGCGGCCCGGCGAAGCCGGTTCCGCGGTGTTCTGGGCTTGCTCCACCTCTTTCTGTGGGCGTGGGCCGCATTCGAATTCAGACCGCCGAGGACACCATGAACAACCCCTCTCCCGAACTCGCCCGCCAGATGGCCAACGCCATCCGCATGCTCGCCGTCGATGCGGTGGAAAAAGCCAAGTCCGGCCACCCCGGCGCGCCCATGGGCATGGCCGACATCGCCGAGGTGCTGTGGAACCGCCACCTCAAACACAACCCGACCAATCCGAACTGGCCCGACCGCGACCGCTTCGTGCTGTCCAACGGCCACGGCTCGATGCTGATCTACGCGCTGCTGCACCTGACCGGCTACGACCTCCCGATGAGCGAGCTGAGGAACTTCCGCCAGCTGCACAGCAAGACGGCAGGCCACCCCGAGGTGGGCATCACCCCCGGCGTGGAAACCACCACCGGCCCGCTGGGCCAGGGCATCGGCAACGCGGTGGGCATGGCGCTGGCCGAGAAGCTGCTCGCCCAGGAGTTCAACAGAGAAGGCCATGCGGTGGTGGACCACTTCACCTACGCCTTCCTGGGCGACGGCTGCCTGATGGAAGGCATCAGCCACGAGGCCTGTTCGCTGGCCGGCACGCTGCGCCTGTCCAAGCTGGTGGCCTTCTACGACGACAACGGCATCTCCATCGACGGCCACGTCGACGGCTGGTTCACCGACGACACGCCCAAGCGCTTCGACGCCTACGGTTGGCACGTGATTCCCGACGTGGACGGCCACAACCCCGCCGCCATCGAAGCCGCGCTGCTGGAGGCGAAAAAGCAGGGCGCGTTGCCCCACGGCAAACCCACGCTGATCTGCTGCAAGACCGTGATCGGCATGGGCTCGCCCAACAAGGCCGGCACGCACGACGTGCACGGCGCCGCGCTCGGTGCCGCCGAGGTGCAGGCCACGCGAGAGAAACTCGGCTGGACGGCGCCTCCGTTTGAAATTCCGACCGAGATTGCAAGCACCTGGAACGCCGTGGAGCGCGGCGCCGCGGCCGAACGGGCCTGGCGCCATCGCTTTGAGGCCTACCGCACCCAGTACCCACTGGAAGCCGCCGAGTTCGAGCGCCGCATGGCCGGTGATCTGCTGCCCGCGTTCGCCGAACAACTGCCCGAGGTGCTGGAAGCCATCGCAGCCAAGGCCGACGCCTTCGCCACCCGCAAGGCCAGCCAGAACGCACTTGACGTGCTGGCGCCGCTGGTGCCCGAGTTCTTTGGCGGCAGTGCCGACCTGACCGGTTCCAACCTCACCAACTTCAAGGGCTGCGTGAAGGCCGGGCCGAACAGCGAGGGCATCTTTGCCTGGGGCAATCACATGAGCTACGGCGTGCGCGAATTCGGCATGGCCGCGATCATGAATGGCATGGCGCTGCACGGCGGGTACATCCCCTACGGCGGCACCTTCCTCACGTTCAGCGACTACAGCCGCAACGCCATCCGCATGGCCGCGCTGATGAAGCAGCGCGTGATCCACGTGTTCACGCACGACTCCATCGGCCTGGGCGAAGACGGCCCGACCCACCAGTCGGTCGAACACGTGCCCAGCCTGCGCATCATCCCCGGTCTGGACGTGTGGCGCCCGGCCGATGGCCTGGAAACCGCGGTGGCCTGGGCCTGCGCCATCGAGCGCCGCGACGGGCCCAGCGCGTTGTGCCTCTCGCGCCAGAACCTGCCGCGCCTGAGCGACGCCAGCATGGTCGAGAAGATCCGCAAGGGCGGCTATGTGCTGGCCGAAGGCGCCAACCCGCAGGCGGTGATCGTGGCGACCGGTTCCGAGACATCGCTGGCCATGGAGGCCCACGCGGCGCTGGCGGCCGAGGGCATCCGCACCCGCGTGGTGTCCATGCCCAGCAGCAATGTGTTCGACCGCCAGCCCGAGGCCTACCAGGACAGGGTGCTGCCGCTGTCGCTGCCCACGGTGGCGGTGGAGGCCGCGCACCCGGACTTCTGGCGGAAGTACGTGGGCCGCACCGGCGCGGTGGTGGGCATCGCCACGTTCGGCGAGTCCGCCCCCGCCAAGGACCTGTACGCGCACTTCGGCATCACCGTGGCGGCGGTGGTGGCCGCGGTCAAGGGGTTGCTGTGATGAGCGGGTACCCCTACGACCTGATCCTGTTCGACCTCGATGGCACGCTGATCGAGACCGCGCCCGAGATCGCCGACGCGGTGAACGACACGCTGACCTCGCTGGGCCACCCCTCGGTGTCGCAGCAAGCCGTGAATGACTGGATCGGCCACGGCACGCGCGAGCTGCTGATCCAGGCCCTGGCCCAGGTGTTGGGCAGCACGACGCAACAGGTGCGCGAGGCCGAAGCCTTCCCCGCCATCGAGGCGGAGTTCGGCCGCCACTACCAGCGGCGCTGCGGCACGCGCAGCCAGCTCTACCCGCAGGTGCGCGAGACGCTGGAGGCCCTGCGCGCGGCCGGCGTGAAGCTGGTGCTGATGACCAACAAGGAAGGCCGGTACACGCAGACGGTGCTCGACGCGCACCAGCTGGCGGCGTTGCTGGACCACGTGATCAGCGGCGACACGCTGCCGGTGAAGAAGCCCGACCCGGCGGGCATTCACGACTGCCTGCGGCGCTTCGGCGTGCCCCCGGAGCGTGCGCTCTTCGTCGGCGACTCCAGCATCGACGTGGCCACCGCGCGCAACGGCGGCATTGCCGTGTGGGCGCTACCGTACGGATACAACATGGGCGAACCCATAGAGTCCAGCCACCCGGACCGCGTGATCCCCGACCTTTCGGCGTTGACCACCCAGTTGCCGGTCCGCACCACCGCGGCCCCCGTCTGAACGCCTTTTTTCTTTTCATTCACCTTCGAGAGACCTTCATTCCATGACCATCCAGATCGGTATCAACGGCTTTGGGCGCATCGGGCGCATGGTGCTTCGCGCGGTCACGCAGGAGGCCGAGTTCAAGGACATCCAGATCGTCGGCATCAACGACCTGCTGGAGCCCGAGTACCTGGCCTACATGCTGCAGTACGACAGCGTGCACGGCCGCTTCCAGGGCACCGTGGCCGTGGACGGCAACCACCTCGTGGTCAACGGCAAAAAGATCCGCCTGACCGCCGAGAAAGACCCCGCCAACCTGAAGTGGAGCGAGATCGGTGCCGACGTCGTGGTCGAGTCCACCGGCTTCTTTCTGACCGCCGACACCTGCCAGAAGCACCTCGACGCGGGCGCGAAAAAGGTCGTGCAGTCCGCGCCATCGAAGGACAGCACGCCCATGTTCGTCTACGGTGTGAACCACGCCAAGTACGCGGGCGAGGCCATCGTCTCCGCGGCGTCGTGCACCACCAACTGCCTGGCGCCCGTGGCCAAGGTGCTTCACGACAGCTTCGGCATCAAGCGCGGTCTGATGACCACCGTGCACGCCGCCACCGCGACCCAAAAGACCGTGGACGGCCCCTCCAGCAAAGACTGGCGCGGCGGCCGCGGCATCCTGGAAAACATCATTCCCTCGTCCACCGGGGCCGCCAAGGCGGTGGGCGTGGTGCTGCCCGAGCTGAACAAGAAGCTCACCGGCATGGCCTTCCGCGTGCCCACCTCCGACGTGTCGGTGGTGGACCTGACGGTGGAGCTGAACACCGAGGCCAGTTACGACGACATCTGCCAGGCCATGAAGGCCGCGTCGGAAGGCGCGCTCAAGGGAGTGCTGGGCTACACCAGCGACAAGGTGGTCTCCACCGACTTCCGCGGCTGCTCCATGCCGTCGATCTTCGATGCCGACGCGGGCCTCTCGCTGGACAGCAGCTTCGTCAAGGTCGTGGCCTGGTACGACAACGAGTACGGCTACACCTGCAACATGATGCGCTTCGTGCAGCACGTGGGCAGCCGCTGATCGAGGGGAACAACGATGAAATTCCTCCGATTCAGCGACGTGTGTGCGAGCGGTTTCGCTCGCGACAAACGCGTCTTCATCCGCGCCGACCTCAACGTGCCGCAGGACGACGCCGGCAACATCACCGAAGACACGCGCATCCGCGCCAGCATCCCGGCCATCCAGATGGCGCTGGACGCCGGTGCCGCCGTCATGGTGACTTCGCACCTGGGCCGCCCCACCGAAGGCGAGTTCAAACCCGAAGACTCGCTCGCCCCCGTGGCCGCGCGCATGGGCCAGCTCATGGGCCGCAGCATCCGCGTCGTGGCCAACTGGGTCGACGGCGACTTCTCGGTCGCCCCCGGCGAGGTGGTCATGCTGGAGAACTGCCGCCTGAACGTGGGCGAGAAGAAGAACAAGCCCGAACTGGCCGCCAAGCTCGGCAAGCTCTGCGACATCTTCGTGCACGACGCCTTCGGCACCGCGCACCGCGCCGAAGGCACGACCTACGGCATCGCCGAGACCGCGCCCATCGCCTCGGCCGGCCCGCTGCTGGCGGCCGAGATGGACGCCATCGGCAAGGCCCTGGCCAATCCGAAGCGACCCCTCATCGCCATCGTCGCCGGCAGCAAGGTCAGCACCAAGCTGACCATCCTGCAGGCGCTGGCCAAGAACGTGGACGGCCTGATCGTCGGCGGCGGCATCGCCAACACCTTCATGCTCGCGGCGGGCCTGAAGATCGGCAAGAGCCTGGCCGAGCCCGACCTGGTCGGTGAAGCCAAGGCCGTGATCGAGGCCATGAAAGCGCGCGGCGCGGCCGTGCCGATCCCGACCGACGTGGTGTGTGCCAAGACCTTCAGCCCGGACGCCGAAGCCACCGTCAAAGCCGCCACCGACGTGGCCGACGACGACCTGATCCTGGACATCGGCCCGCAGACCGCACAGCTGCTGGCCGAGCAGCTGAAGAAGGCCGGCACCATCGTCTGGAACGGCCCGGTGGGCGTGTTCGAGTTCGCGGCGTTCGAGAACGGCACCAAGGTCATCGCGCAGGCGATCGCCGAATCAAGCGCGTTCAGCATCGCGGGCGGCGGCGACACCCTGGCGGCCATTGCCAAGTACGGCATCGAGAAGGACGTGGGCTACATCTCCACCGGTGGTGGCGCCTTCCTTGAAGTGCTGGAAGGCAAGACGCTGCCGGCGTTTGAGATCCTCGCCAAACGCGCCGAGCCCTGAGCCGATTTTTCAATCCCACGGAGACACTTTCATGGCCCTGATTTCCCTTCGCCAGCTGCTCGACCACGCCGCCGAACACCACTACGGCCTGCCGGCCTTCAACGTCAACAACATGGAGCAGGTGCAGGCCATCATGCAGGCCGCGGCCGCGGTGGACAGCCCGGTCATCCTGCAGGGGTCGGCGGGGGCGCGTTCCTACGCGGGCGAGCCCTTCCTGCGCCACCTGATCGCCGCCGCCGTCGAGATGTACCCGCACATCCCCGTCTGCATGCACCAGGACCACGGCGCCACGCCGGCGATCTGCGCGCGCTCCATCCAGTCGGGCTTCAGCTCGGTGATGATGGACGGCAGCCTGCTGGCCGATGGCAAGACGCCTTCAAGTTACGAGTACAACGTCAACACCACCAAGCAGGTGGTGGACCTGGCCCACGCCTGCGGCGTGTCGGTCGAGGGGGAACTCGGTTGCCTGGGCTCGCTGGAAACCGGCAAGGCCGGCGAGGAAGACGGCCACGGCGCCGAAGGCGAGCTGGACCATTCCATGTTGCTGACCGACCCTGACGAAGCGGCGGACTTCGTGAGCAAGACCCAGGTGGACGCGCTGGCCATCGCCATCGGCACCAGCCACGGCGCCTACAAGTTCAGCAGCAAGCCCAGCGGCAAGGTGCTGCGCATCGACCGCGTGAAGGAGATCCACCAGCGCATTCCCAACGTGCACCTGGTGATGCACGGCTCCAGCAGCGTGCCCGAGGACTGGCTGGCCATCATCAACCAGCACGGCGGCGACATGGGCGTCACCTACGGTGTGCCGGTGGAGGAGATCGTCGAAGGCATCAAGAACGGCGTGCGCAAGGTCAACATCGACACCGACCTGCGCATGGCCAGCACCGGTGCCATCCGCAAGCACCTGGCCGAAGACCGCAAGAACTTCGACCCGCGAAAGTTCTACAAGGAGGCGACCAAGGCGATGCAGGCGATCTGCGCGGCGCGCTACGAGGCCTTTGGTGCGGCCGGCATGGCCTCGAAGATCACGCAGGTGCACAGTCTGGAGACGATGCAGAAGCGGTACGACAAGGGTGAGTTGGCGGCTCGGGTGGCTTGAGGTTTTTGTTCGCTTCGGTGGCTGGGTTTGGCCGGGTCTCGGCCCGGCGGCCGACTCACTTTCTTTTGCTTCGCCAAAAGAAAGTAAGCAAAAAAAAGGCGAGCCGAAGTCCGGGGCTCTGCGGGCTTCCTTGCGCTGCTCGGTGCGCTCGGGAGGCGCGCAAACTCGCTGCGCTCAGACAAGCGCGCCTCTTTTTCCGAGCGCCCCTGCGCTGCTCAGCCCGGCCACACGGCGAAGCAAGGGATCGGGATCGGGATCGGGTTTCCCCTCCGGCGTGAAAGGCCCCACCCGGGATGCGGTGAAAGCGCGGCGCGGGGGAAACGGAAAGCCCCGGCGTGAGATGCCCCCCACCCAGGATGCGGTGGAACCGGCTTCGCCGGGCCACTCACATCGCCCCCTGGAGGGTGACGCCGCAGGCGGCGCAGGGGGTACCTATTTACCGCTGACGTATTCGGCGACAGCCGCCATCTCCAGCTCCGTCATCTTCTCCACCACCGCGTGCATCACCGCGTTGTCGTTGGTCCGCTCGCGCTTGTTGAACGACTTCAGCTGGGTGTGGATGTAGCCGGAGAACTGCGTGGCGAGGCGGGGCAGGGTGGCGGTGCCTTCGGCGGCCATGCCGTGGCAGGCCACGCAGGCCGGGACGCCGCTGAACTTGTTGCCGTGGTGGAAGATGTAGCGGCCCATGGCCGCGAGCTGCGGGTCCTTGGGCTCCTCGCGGGGAATCGACATCTTCTCGTAGTACCTGCCCAGCGCCAGCATCTCGTCGGGCGTGAGCTTGCTCACCATCTCGACCATGGCCGTGCTCTTGCGCTGGCCGCTCTTGAACGCCGTGAGCTGCTTGGCGATGTACTCGGCGTGCTGCCCGGCCAGGCGCGGAAAGATCTCGCTGGTGGACTCGCCCTGCGCCCCATGGCACAGGAAACAGGAACCCCCAGCGATCTTTTTCGCGCGGGCCTCATCGGCCTGGGCGAACGCGCCCGAGGCGGCGAGCAGAAGGGCTGCCCCGAAGGCGACGCTGCTCAAGGACTTCATACGACTCATCGATTTCACGGTATTTGCTCCATCACACCGAAGCGCGATCCAGAACGCACGAAGCAACGCCACCCAGAGGCACCGCCGGGCCGGCTTTGCCGGACGGCCAGTGCCGCCCCCTCCCAGGGGGGTGACGCCGAAGGCGGCGCGGGGGGTTATGCCAGCGTGTCTGCCCAGATGTTGCGCGCCCAGGCGTGGGCGTAGCGGCCTTCCAGTTCGCTGGCTGCACTCGACACGCCACCCGCACCGGCCACCGGCAGCATGGTCTTCTTCTCGGCGTCGTAGCGGTGCACGCTGGCCACGTGCACCACGTCTTCGTCGGTCACGAAGCTGTAGCAGGTGTTGGCGTAGATCGGCAGCTGGGGCGGTTCCTTGCCCTGCAGCAGCGACACGACCGCCGCCGCACAGGTCTTGCCGTGCTGGTTGGCCATGTGGCCGGACTTGGGCATTCCCGCGGCGATCTGGATCGAATCGCCCAGCACGTGGATGTTTTTCCGGGCCTTCGATTCGAAGGTGAGGAAATCGACCTCGCACCAGCGGGCATTGGCCGTGGCCAGCCCGGTTTTCACGGCGATCTCGCCGGCGCGCATGTTGGGGATCACGTTGGCCACGCCGGCCTTGAAGTCGTCGTTGAACTCGAACTTCAGGGTGTTGGTGGCGGCGTCCACGTCGACCAGCTTGTGCTTGGGGCGGTACTCGATCAGGCCCTTGTAGTGCTCGTCCCAGGCCTTCATGAACAGGCCCTTCTTCGAGGTGATGTCGTCGTTGGCGTCAAAGATCATCACCTTGCTTTTGGGTTTGGCCTTCTTGAAGTAGTTGGCCACCATGCAGGCGCGCTCGTAGGGGCCGGGCGGGCAGCGGTACGGGGCGAGCGGGATGGAGATCGCGTACACGCCGCCGTCGGGCATGGCTTCGAGCTGTTTGCGCAGGGCCACGGTCTGTGCACCGGCCTTCCAGGCGTGCAGCACCTTCTCCTTGGCCTCCGCCTTGGCCATGCTGGGCAGGGTGTCCCACATGAAATCGACGCCCGGCGACAGGATCAACCGGTCGTACGGCAGCTCGCCACCGGCCGCCAGCCTCACGGTGCGTTTGTCCGCGTCGATGCTGGTGACCGTGTCGCGCACGATCTTCACGCCGTGGCGCTTGCTGAGGTTGTCGTAGGGCGTGGTGACGTCGGCGATGGTCTTGCTGCCCTGGATCACGAGGTTGGAGATCGGGCAGGAGACGAACGCGGGGTTGGGTTCGATCAGGGTCACGTCGATGCCCTGGTCGGAGAACAGGCGCACGTACTTGGCGGCCGTGGCGCCACCGTAGCCCCCCCCGACCACCACCACCTTGGCGCTGCTGCCCCCGGTGCCCGCGCATCCGGTGAGTCCACCGAGGCCAGCGACCGCCGAGCCAGCGCCCAGCGTTTGTACAAATTGACGGCGTTGCATGGTGGGCTCCTTATTTTTTCTGGGCGGCGAAGTAGGCGGCGATCTGGGCGAGCTGCTCGTCGGTGTAACCCTTGGAGAGCTGGTGCATCAGGGTGGCAGGCTTGCGGCCGGTCTTGAAGTCCATCAGCTTCTGGATCAGTTCGTCCTTGTCCTTGCCGGCCAGCGATTCGTTGCCTGCCTGGGCCCGGCCCTCGGTGCCGTGGCAGTTGGCGCAGGCGGCCGCCCAGACGCGCACCTGGTTGACCTGGGCCTGGGCCGCGATGGCCGCGGTGCACAGCGTGCCCACAGCCAGCCATTTCGCTGTTCTGATCATTCTTCTCTCCGGGATGGGGGTTGATGAAAACGTGCTCGGCAAACTGTAACTGCAGGTGAAACGGCTGAAAAATCAGTTATTTCGCATACGCTGATTTTTATCGTAGCCCTCGTTGTGGGGCGGCAAAAGGGTGAAAACCCTAGCGAAATCAGCCCCCCGGGCCAGGAGCGGAAGGGGCGTCTGCGGTCAGCCGGACAGGCGGGGAGGGCCTGGGTCGGGGTTTTCACCAATGTTTATATAGGCAAGCAATGATATATTTGCTGGACTGATTTCAACAGCAGCAGGAGACAAGCCGGTGGACCAGATGCAAACGGAGTTCGAGTCGGCGGCGCGCCCATCCAGCGCGCCGGGTGGACCCGCACGCCGGCCCCTTCTGCCCGCCCGTTGCCTCCAACTTTCCTTCGCCCCACAGAAAGAACCCGCACGTGTCTGAAGCCCTGAGCGATGTGATCGGTCGCGTCCTGCCGGCGCCCGAGAATTTTCTGAGTCCCGAGAAGCTGGAAGCGGCCCGCAAGGCCCGCCGCCGCTTCATGGGCAACGCCCTGGCCATGGGCGCCGGTGTGGCGGCCTCGACCGCAGCGGCCACGCGCGCCATGGCCGCCGACGGCGAAGACGCCATCCTGAAGCTGCCCGAGCACAGCACGGGCCTGGGCCAGTCGGTGGTGACCGACGGCTACGGCAAGCCCAGCAAGTGGGAGGCCAACCTGCAGCGCCGCCAGAGCCCGGGCCTGACCCGGGTCAACCAGGCCTCGGTGAGCTTCACGCCGCTGCAGGGCCTGTTCGGCATCATCACGCCCAGCGGCCTGCACTTCGAGCGCCACCACCAGGGCTGGTGGGACATCGACCCCAGCAAACACCGCCTGATGGTCAACGGCCTCGTGAAGCGCCAGCGCGTGTTCACCATGGACGACCTGATGCGCCTGCCCAGCGTCTCGCGCATCCACTTCATCGAATGTGGCGCCAACACGGCCACCGAGTGGGGCAACGTGGCCGTGCCTTCGGTACAGTACACGCACGGCATGACGTCCTGCTCCGAGTTCACCGGCGTGCTGCTCTCCACCCTGCTGGAGATGTGTGGCGTGGACAAGAAAAACGGCAAGTTCGTGCTGGCCGAAGGCGCCGACGGTTCGTCGATGACGCGCACCATCGACATGGAGCGCGCCATGGACGACTGCATCGTCGCCTGGGCCATGAACGGCGAAATGCTGCGCCCCGAAAACGGCTACCCGCTGCGCCTGGTGGTGCCGGGCGTGCAGGGCGTGAGCTGGGTCAAGTACCTGCGCCGCATCGAGGTGGGTGACCAGAAGTACGCCACCAAGGACGAGGCGGTGCACTACATCGACCACATGCCCGACGGCACGCACCGCCAGTACACCGGCATCCAGGAATGCAAGAGCGTGATCACCACGCCCTCGGGCAGCCAGACCCTGCTGGACAAGGGCTACTACAACGTGACCGGCCTGGCCTGGTCGGGCCGGGGCTCGATCAAGCGGGTGGACGTGAGCGTGGACGGTGGCCGCCAATGGCGCACCGCGCGCCTGGAAGGGCCGGTGCTGCCCAAGGCCTTCACCCGCTTCAACATCGACTGGGTGTGGGACGGCAAGCCGGCCATTTTGCAGAGCCGTGCCATCGACAGCACCGGTTATGTGCAGCCCAAGATCAACCAGCTTCGTGCGGTGCGCGGCACGCGCTCCGTGTACCACCAGAACGCGATCCAGAGCTGGCTGGTGTCGGAAAACGGTGAAGTCTCCAACGTTCAGGTGTACTAGATGACCTCCCCCGTCGCTTTTTCACTTCGTGTAAACGCATCCCCCCTCAAGGGGGCAAAGCCTGTCGCCCGGCAAAGCCGGTTCGACGGCTTTCTGGGCTCACGGGGCATCGCTGCGCTTGCCCTTGCCGTTCTCGGCAGCGTTTCTGTTTCATCGTTCGCGCAGGACAAACCTTGGTCCCACATGGGTCGCGACGCGACGCCGGCCGAGGTGAAGGCCTGGGACATCGATGTGCGTCCCGATTTCAAAGGCTTGCCCGCCGGCGCCGGCAGTGTCTCGCTGGGCGAGACGGTGTGGGAGGGCAAGTGCGCTTCCTGCCACGGCACCTTCGGTGAGTCCAACGAGGTGTTCACGCCCATCATCGGCGGCACCACCAAGGCCGACATCGCCAGCGGCCGCGTGAAGGGGCTGGAAGAGGGCAAGAGCATCGTGCCGCAGAAGACCACCTTCATGAAGGTGGCCACGCTCTCGACCGTCTGGGACTACATCAACCGCGCCATGCCCTGGAACGCGCCCAAGACGCTGAAGACCGACGAGGTCTATGGCGTGACCGCCTACCTGCTGAACCTCGCCGAGATCGTCCCGGGCGACTTCACGCTCAGCGACAAGAACATCGCCGAGGTGCAGAAGCGCATGCCCAACCGCAACGGCATGGCGTTCTACGAGCCAATGTGGAAGGTCAACGGCAAGGGCGACGTGAAGAACGTGGCCTGCATGAAAAATTGCGCCGTCGACCCGGTCGTGCATTCGTCGCTGCCCGCCTTTGCCCGCGACGCCCACGGCAACATCGCCGAGCAGAACCGCGTGGTGGGCCCGGTGCGCGGCGCCGACACCACCAAGCCCGAGCCCAAGGGCCCGGTGGGTTCCGGCCCGGCGCCCAAGGCGGGGGTGGTGGCTGCGGCGGCGTCGGGCGATGCCGCGGTCAAGGCCTTGCTCGCGGCCAACGCCTGCACCGCCTGCCACGGCGTCAAGAACAAGATCGTGGGCCCCGGCTTCAATGAAATCGCCGCCAAGTACAAAGGCAAGGCCGACCGGGAGGCCTACCTGACCGGCAAGATCAAGGCCGGCGGAACGGGCGTGTGGGGCTCGGTGCCCATGCCGCCCCAGGCCCAGCTGAGCGATGCGGACGCCAAGGCCATGGCCCAGTGGATCGCCGCCGGCACCCCGTGAGCGACATATTTGATTTATGGAATATGCGCATGTGCTCGTAAACCCCATTTCCCGTCATTCAAGGAGACCTTACGCTGTGAAGATGAACCTCAAACACCTCGTTCTGGCCGCCATGGGCTGGCTGGCCAGCGGGAGCGGCTTCGCTGCGGACCCGGCCGCCGCCAAGGCACTGGCCGCCAAGAACGCCTGCCTGGCTTGCCACGCGGTGGACAAGAAGCTGGTCGGTCCGGCCTACCAGGAGGTGGCGGCCAAACACAAGGGCCAGGCCGATGCGGTGGCGAAAGTGGCCGCCCGCATCAAGTCCGGTGGCTCGGGCCTGTACGGTGCGGTGCCCATGCCGCCCCAGGCCGCCTTGAAAGACGACGAGCTCAAGCTGCTGGCCGAATGGGTGCTGGCGGGTGCGCCCGACAAGTAAACTTTTTTCACTTTTTTTCAGGAGTTCGACATGAACCAGACCCGTCGCCACGCCCTCCAGTCCACCGGCGCATTCGCCTCGCTGATCGCCCTGGGTCTCGTGACCCAGAGCCAGGCCCAGGCCGCCGTGGACAACGCCAGTTTCCAGGTCAAGACCCTGGAAGACGCCTTGAAGGCCATCGGGGGCACGCCCGCCACCAGCGACCAGGTGTCGGTGGTGTCGCCCGACATCGCCGAGAACGGTGCCGTGGTGCCCGTGGGCGCCACCAGCAAGCTGGCCAACACCACCGAGATGTACCTGGTGGTCGAGAAGAACCCCACGCCACTGTCGTGCGCCTTCTTCATCCCCGCCGGCACCGCCGCCGACGTGCAGACCCGCCTGAAGATGGGCCAGAGCACCCATGTGTTCGCCGTGGTCAAGGCCGACGGCAAGCTGTTCTCGGCGTCCAAGGAAACCAAAGTGACGCTGGGTGGTTGCGGCGGCTGATCGCCCGGACCCACCGTTCCATCCCTTTTTTTTGAATTGACAGGAGTCCCTCATGGCTGATCCGATGCGCATCCGTGCCGCCCTCGCTGGCGACGAAACCACCGTCCGCGTGCTCATGTCGCACGTCATGGAACCCGGTACCCGCAAAGACGCGGCCGGCGCCCTCATCCCCGCCCACTTCATCCGCGACGTCGAGGCCACGAGCAACGGCAAGACCGTGCTCAAGGCCATCTTCAGCGGCTCGGTGTCGCAGAACCCCTTCCTGTCCTTCAAGTTCAAGGGCGGCGCCAAGGGCGACAAGGTCGTGGTGAAGTGGACCGACACCAAGGGCGAATCCCGCACCGACGAAGCCGCGATTGCGTAGCACCCCCGCCGCGCTTCGCGCGACCCCCTCTAGGGGGCGTCACTGGCGGCCCGGCGAAGCTGGTTCCGCGGTGACCTTGGCTTGTGGTCGTTCGCTCCGGCCAAAGAACAACGAAGGAGATACCCATGAAACTCACCGCTGACCGTGCCGCTGCGGCACTGATCGGGTTGCTCGCCGCGGGCGCTGTGCACGCCCAGGGCAATGCCGCGCTCGACGGCATCGCGAAGTACCGCGAGATGCTGCAGGACGGCAACCCGGCCGAGCTGTTCGAGATGAAGGGTGAAGAACTCTGGAAGCAGAAGCGGGGCCCGAAAAACGCCTCGCTGGAGCAGTGCGATCTGGGCAAGGGCCCGGGGGTCGTCAAGGGGGTCTTCGTCGAACTGCCCCGGTACTTCAAGGACACCGGCCGTGTGCAGGACCTGGAAACCCGCCTCATCACCTGCATGGAAACCCTGCAGGGCTTCAACGGCGCCGAGATCGCCAAGACCGCGTTTGGCAAGGGCGAGATGGCCAACGTGACCGCGCTGGCCACCTATGTGGCGACCGCCTCCAAGGGCCTGCGCTTCAACCTCCCGCAGACCCACGAGCAGGAAAAAACCATGTACGAGGTGGGCAAGCGCCTGTTCTTCGCGCGCGGTGGCTCACACGATTTTTCGTGTGCCTCCTGCCACGGCACCGACGGGGGCCGCATCCGCCTGCAAGACCTGCCCAACCTGACCAAGAACCCGGGCGACGGCGTGGGCTTCGCGGCCTGGCCGGCCTACCGCGTGTCGAACTCGCAGATGTGGGGCATGCAGCTGCGCCTGAACGACTGCTACCGCCAGCAGCGTTTCCCCGAGCCCAAGTTCGGGAGCGACGCGACCATCGCGCTGGGGGTGTACATGGGCGTGAACGCCAAGACCGCCGAGTCCATCGTGCCGGCCATCAAGCGCTGATCAGGAGACACACGACATGATCAAAACATCCATGACCCCCGCGCTGTTGGCCCTGTCGGCCCTCCTGCTGTCGGGCTGCACCTCGTCGCCCTCCGCCGCGGACCACGACAAGATCACCGCCGATGTGGTGAAGGCCTCGTTCCAGGACCGGGGCATCGCCAAGGTCGACCGACTGCAGCAGGACGAAGCCAACCGCCTGTGCAGCGCGGCCGACGTGGCCGGAAAACCGCTGGACGAGAAGACCACCAAGGCCATCGAAGCCGCCGAGCTCAAGACCGTGAAGATGCCCACCGGCGGCAAATTCCTCGGCGACTGGAAAGAGGGCGAGAAGATCGCCCAGAGCGGCCGAGGCCTGACCTGGACCGACAAGGCCGGCGACGTGAACGGCGGCAATTGCTACAACTGCCACCAGATGGACAAGAAGGAAATCTCCTTCGGCAACCTCGGCCCCAGCCTCTACAACTACGGCAAGCTGCGCGGCGTGAGCGACCCGGCCAGCGCGGCGGCCAGGCCCATCGTGGAATACACCTGGGGCAAGCTCTGGAACTCGCGTGCCTACAACGCCTGCTCGCAGATGCCCCGCGCCGGGCACAAGGGCATCCTGACCGAACAGCAGATCCAGCATGTGATGGCACTGCTGCTGGACCCGACCTCGCCGGTCAACCAATAACCACCCCCGTTGCCCCGAAACGATGCCCCGTCACCAGGGCATCGCGGAACCGGCTTTGCCCGGCCGCTGATGCCGCCCCTTGAGGGGGGCGCGCGCAGCGCGGCAGGGGTGATCCATCTCCAAAGGAATTTTGATGAGCTTCAGTCGCCGTGAATTCATGCAGGTGCTCGCCGTCGCCAGTGCGGGCGGCATGGCCCTGAACCACCAGGACGTGTTGGCCGGCAAGCCGGGCGCAGCCCTGAAGATGTACGACCTGCCCAAGTTCGGCAACGTCAGCTTCCTGCACTTCACCGACTGCCACGCGCAGCTGATGCCCATCCACTTCCGCGAGCCCAACGTGAACCTCGGCGTGGCCGAGGCCGTGGGCCGCCCGCCGCACATCGTGGGCGAGCAGCTGCTCAAGCACTTCAACATCCGCCCCGGCACGCCCGAGGCGCACGCCTTCACCTACCTGAACTTCGAGAAGGCGGCCAAGACCTACGGCAAGGTCGGTGGCTTCGCCCACCTGGCCACGCTGGTCAAGATGCTCAAGGCCAGCCGGCCCCACGCCCTGCTGCTCGACGGTGGCGACACCTGGCAGGGCAGCGCCACCGCGCTGTGGACCAACGGCCAGGACATGGTCGACGCCTGCAAGCTGCTGGGCGTGAACGCCATGTGCCCGCACTGGGAATTCACCCTGGGCGAGAAGCGCGTGCAGGAAATCATCGAGAAGGACTTCGGCGGCAAGCTCGACTTCCTGGCGCAGAACGTCAAGACCAACGACTTCGGCGACCCGGTGTTCAAGCCCTACGTGATCAAGGAAATGAACGGCGTGCCGGTGGCCGTGATCGGCCAGGCCTTTCCCTACACGCCCATCGCCAACCCGGGCTACATGGTGCCGAACTGGACCTTCGGCATCCAGGACGAGAACATGCAGAAGATGGTGGACGAGGCGCGCGGCAAGGGCGCGCAGGCCGTCGTCGTGCTCAGCCACAACGGCATGGACGTGGACATCAAGATGGCCTCGCGCGTGACCGGCATCGACGCCATCCTCGGCGGCCACACGCACGACGGCATGCCCGCGCCCATCGTGGTGAAGAACGCCAAGGGCCAGACCCTGGTGACCAATGCCGGCTCCAACAGCAAGTTCCTCGGTGTGCTCGACTTCGACGTGCGCGGCGGCAAGGTGCAGGACTTCCGCTACAAGCTGCTGCCCGTGTTCGCCAACCTGCTGCCGGCCGACGCCGAGATGCAGGCCTACCTCGACAAGGTGCGCGCGCCCTACAAGGCCAAGCTGGACGAGAAGCTGGCCGTGTC
This sequence comes from Hydrogenophaga sp., assembly GCF_018780075.1. Lineage (GTDB taxonomy): Bacteria > Pseudomonadota > Gammaproteobacteria > Burkholderiales > Burkholderiaceae_C > Hydrogenophaga. The sequence goes on along the minus strand of NZ_JADMKB010000170.1, from coordinate 7,421 downwards.
CGAAGGCCTGCTCTACCGCCGTGGCAACTTCAACGGCTCGTGGGACCAGCTCATCGTGGACGCGCTGATGGAGGTGAAGGGCGCCGACATGGCGTTCTCACCGGGCTTCCGCTGGGGCACGACCATCCTGCCGGGCCAGAGCATCACGCGCGAGCTCATGATGGACCAGGTGGCCATCACCTACCCGACCAGCACGCTGACCGAGATGAGCGGCGAGACCATCAAGACCGTGCTCGAAGACGTGTGCGACAACCTGTTCAACCCCGACCCCTACTACCAGCAGGGCGGCGACATGGTGCGCGTGGGCGGCCTGGCCTACACCTGCGACCCGAACGCCGGCTCGGGCAAACGCATCAGCAACATGGTGCTCAAGGGCAAGGCGATCGAAGCCGGCAAGACCTACAAGGTGGCCGGCTGGGCGCCGGTGGCCGAGGGCGCCAAGGGCGAGCCGATCTGGGACGTGATGGAGGCCTACTTCAAGAACCACCAGACCATCGCGCCGCGCAAGATCAACACGCCCAAGCTGGTGGGCATGCAGGGCAACCCCGGCATGGTGCTGTGACCCGCGGCGGCCCGACCGGGCCGCTGGAGGCCGCGGTCAGCCGCGGGATTCGAGCGAGCGGTTCAGGCGCAGCGCACCCAGCGTGCAGGCCGCGCCCGACAGCAGATAGAGGCTGACGAAACCCAGACCGAAGTGGGCCGACAGGCCCAGCGCCACCAGCGGCGCGAAGGCGGCACCGAACAGCCAGGCCAGGTCCGAGGTGAGCGCCGCGCCGGTGTAGCGGAAGCGCGGCGCGAAGTTGGCCGTGACCGTGCCCGAGGCCTGGCCGTAGGACAGGCCCAGCAGCACGAAGCCGATCAGGATGAACAGGTCCTGGCCCAGCTCGCCGCCATTGAGCAGCGTGGGCGCGAAGCCGCTGAACACGCCGATCAACACCGCCAAGCTGCCCAGGGTGCTGCGGCGGCCGTAGCGGTCGGCCAGCCAGCCCGAGGCCACGATGGCGCCGGCGCACAGGAAGGCGCCGGCGATCTGGATGCCCAGGAACCCGGTGATGGATTGCTGCGCGTAGAGGTGGATCCACGACAGCGGGAACACCGTGACGATGTGGAACAGGGCGTAGCTGGCCAGCGCAGCGAAGGCACCGATGAACACGTTGTGGCCCTGCGAACCCAGCAGTTCGGCGGTGGACACCGGTTCAAACTCCTGCCGGTCGAGCAGGCCGTCCTGCTCATGGGCGCTCACCAGCTGCAGGCGGGCGAACAGCGCCACCACGTTGATCGCGAACGCCACGAAGAACGGGTAGCGCCAGCCCCAGGAGAGGAAGTCCGCCTGGGACAGGCTGCCGTACAGGTAGGCAAACAGCGAGCTGGCGAGGATGAAACCCACCGGCGCGCCCAGCTGGCCGAGCATGGCGTACCAGCCGCGGCGGCTCTCCGGCGCGTTCAGCGCCAGCAGCGAGGGCAGGCCGTCCCACGAACCGCCGAGTGCCAGGCCCTGGCCCAGGCGCAACACGGCCAGCAGCACCACGGCCGCACTGCCCAGGCTGGCGTGGCCGGGCAGGAAGGCGATGCCCGCCGTGCAGGTGCCCAGCAGGAACAGCGCCAGCGTCAGCTTGGTGGCGCGGCCCCAGCGGCGCTGCACCGCCATCGACAGCACCGTGCCGATGGGGCGGGTGACGAAAGCGAGCGCGAAGATGGCAAAGGCGTACAGGGTGCCGTCGAGCCGGCTCAGGTGCGGGAAAAACACCGCCGGAAAGACCAGCACCGAGGCGATGCCGTAGACGAAGAAGTCGAAGTACTCCGAGGTCCGGCCGATCACCACCCCCACGGCGATGTCGCCGGGGCTGGCCCGCTCGTGGGCCGTGGGCGTGGACACGGGCGGGGGGAAAGCGGCGGAACCGGCGGGGTCAAGGGTGTGGCTGGGCATGGTGTCTCTCGGGGTGGCGGCCTGTGCAGGTCAATATATCTTGAGAACGCCTATCGTGACTTTGACTTTGGCGCTTTGACATAGGACAAAACGTCCTATCGATGTTTCGGCCGAACACCGCTAAATTCCCGCCTGTCCCGCCACTGGGGTTTACCCGAGGCGGTTTGTCGTGACCCTGTTCAGGCCCGCATGCGCACCCCCACCTTCTTTCGTTTCGCCACTTTGCTGACGCTCGCCGCTGGCCTGTCGGGTTGCAGCCAGCTGGTCGTGCTCAACCCCGCCGGCGACGTGGCGGCCCAGCAGGGCAACCTGGTGATCGTGGCCACCGTCCTGATGCTGCTGATCATCGTGCCGGTGATCGGCGTGACCCTGCTGTTTGCCTGGCGCTACCGCCAGGGCAGCCGCCACGCCGAAACCGATTACGCGCCCGACTGGCACCACTCGACCAAGCTGGAGCTGGTGATCTGGGCCGCGCCGCTGATGATCGTGATCGCGCTCGGCGCCATCACCTGGATCAGCACCCACAAGCTCGACCCTTACCGCTCGCTGGACCGCATCTCGGCCGGCAAGGCCCTGCCCGCCGACGTGAAACCGCTGGTGGTGGAGGTGGTGTCGCTGGACTGGAAGTGGCTGTTCGTCATGCCCGAGCTGGGCATCGCCACCGTCAACGAGCTGGCCGCGCCGGTGGACCGCCCGATCCACTTCAAGCTGAGCTCCAGCTCCACGATGAACGCGTTCTACGTGCCCGACCTGGCCGGCATGATCTACACCATGCCCGGCATGCAGACCGAGCTGAACGCCGTCATCAACCGGCCCGGCGTGTACCGCGGCATGTCCTCGCACTACAGCGGCTCGGGCTTCTCGGGCATGACCTTCAAGTTCCACGGCCTGAGCGAGCAGGACTTCGCGCAATGGGTGGCCAAGGCCAAGGCCGAAGGCCCGGCGCTGAACCGCGCGTCGTACCTGGCGCTGGCCAAGCCCAGCGAGCGCCACCCCGTCGAGCGCTTTTCGTCGGTGGAAGACGGCCTGTTCGACCGCGTGGTGAACCTCTGCGTGGAAGAAGGCAAGGCCTGTATGTACGAGGTGATGGCGCAGGACGCCGCGCGCCAGCGTGCTCACATCAGCGGGCGGGCGCTGGAGCTGGCAGCCCGGCAGGACATCTGCACCGTCGCCGACGCCTCGCTTGACCTCACCGCCCGCCGCTGAACGCCGCTCGATCCATTGGCCCTTGCGACCCGACCACCACCTGTACCCCCATGTCCGCTGACCCCTCCACCGTTCCCAACCACTGGCTGCTCGGGCGCCTGACCTGGGACTCGATCCCGATGACGCACGAGCCCATCCTGCTGTGGACCTTCGTGGCCGTGGCGCTGGGTGGCCTGGGCGTGTTCGCCCTGCTGACCCGCTATCGCCTGTGGGGCCCGCTGTGGCGCGACTGGTTCTGCAGCATCGACCACAAGAAGATCGGCATCATGTACATGGTGTTGGGCATCGTCATGCTGCTGCGCGGCTTCTCCGACGCGCTCATGATGCGGCTGCAGCAGGCCATGGCCTTCGGCGAGAACCTGGGCTACCTGCCGCCGCACCACTACGACCAGGTCTTCACCGCGCACGGCGTGATCATGATCTTCTTCGTGGCCATGCCGCTGGTCACCGGGCTGATGAACTACCTGGTGCCGCTGCAGATCGGCGCGCGCGACGTGGCCTTTCCCTTCCTCAACAACTTCAGCTTCTGGATGACCACCGCCGGCGCGGTGCTGGTGATGGTCTCGCTGTTCCTGGGCGAGTTCTCCACCTCGGGCTGGCTCGCGCTGTCCAACCTGGGCAACCAGAACCCGGGGGTGGGGCTGGACTACTACATCTGGGCCCTGCAGATCGCGGGGGTGGGCACCACGCTCTCGGGCATCAACCTGCTGGTCACCATCGTCAAGATGCGCGCGCCCGGCATGGGCCTGATGAAGATGCCGGTGTTCGTCTGGACCTCGCTGTGCACCAACGCGCTGATCGTGGCCTCGTTCCCCGTGCTCACCGCCGCGCTGGTGCTGATGAGCCTGGACCGATACGTCGGCACCAACTTCTTCACCAACGAGCTGGGCGGCAACCCCATGCTCTACGTGAACCTGATCTGGATCTGGGGCCACCCCGAGGTCTACATCCTGATCCTGCCGGCCTTCGGCATCTTCTCCGAGGTGGTCGCCACCTTCAGCGGCAAGCGCCTGTTCGGCTACACCTCGATGGTCTACGCCACGGTCTGCATCACCATCCTGTCCTACCTGGTGTGGCTGCACCACTTCTTCACCATGGGCTCGGGCGCGAGCGTGAACAGCTTCTTCGGCATCACCACGATGATCATCTCGATCCCGACCGGGGCCAAGATCTTCAACTGGCTGTTCACCATGTACCGCGGCCGCATCCGCTTCACCGTGCCCATGCTCTGGACGGTGGGCTTCATGGTGACCTTCGCCATCGGCGGCATGACGGGCGTGCTGCTGGCCGTGCCGCCGGCCGACTTCGTGCTGCACAACAGCCTGTTCCTGATCGCCCACTTCCACAACGTCATCATCGGCGGCGTGCTGTTCGGTCTCATGGCCGGCATCAACTACTGGTACCCCAAGGCCTTCGGCTACCGCCTCGACGAGTTCTGGGGCAAGTGCTCGTTCTGGTTCTGGCTGGTGGGCTTCTGGGTCGCGTTCACGCCGCTGTACGTGCTGGGCCTGATGGGCATCACGCGCCGCGCCAACCACTTCGAAGACCCCTCGCTGCAGGTCTGGTTCGTGATCGCAGCCTTCGGCGCCGGCCTGATCGCCCTCGGCATCGGCTGCTTCCTGGTGCAACTGGTGGTCAGCTACCTGCGGCGCGAGCAGCTGCGTGACCACACGGGCGACCCCTGGAACGGCCGCACGCTGGAGTGGGCCACCTCGTCGCCGCCGCCGCCCTACAACTTCGCGTTCACCCCGGTGGTGCACGACGCGGACGCCTGGTGGGACATGAAGAAGCACGGTTACCAGCGCCCGCTCGGCGGCTTCAAGCCCATCCACATGCCGCTCAACACCGGCGCCGGTGTGGTGCTCTCGGTGCTGTCGCTGGTCTGGGGTTTTGCGCTGATCTGGCACATGTGGCCGCTGGCCATCGCCTCGTTCGCGGCCATCGTGCTCGGCGCCATCGTGCACACCTTCAACTACCAGCGCGACTTCCACATCCCCGCGAACGAAGTGTCCGCCACCGAACACGCACGCACCCAGCTGCTGGCCCTCCATGTCTGACCTCGCCCTCAACCCCGGCGCCGCGCGCGCCTACCACCTCGACCACGAGCCGCACCCCGAGAACGGCACCGCGCTGGGCTTCTGGCTCTACCTGATGAGCGACTGCCTCATCTTCGCCGCGCTGTTCGCCACCTACGGCGTGCTCGGCCGCAGCCACGCGGGCGGTCCCGGCGGCGCCGAGCTGTTCGACCTCAAGCTGGTGGCCATCAACACGGCCTTCCTGCTGCTCTCGTCCATCACCTTCGGCTTCGCCATGCTGCAGAAACAGCAGGGCAAGAAGGGCGGCACGCTGGGCTGGCTGGCCGTCACCGGCCTGTTCGGCCTGTGCTTCCTGGGCGTGGAGCTGTACGAGTTCGCCCACCTGATCCACGAAGGCGCCACGCCGCAGAGCAGCGCCGCCATGTCGGCCTTCTTCACGCTGGTCGGCACGCACGGCCTGCACGTGACCTTCGGCTGCATCTGGCTGGTGGTGCTGATGGTCCAGATCGCCCAGCACGGCCTGACCCGCGAGAACAAGCGCCGCCTGATGTGCCTTTCGATGTTCTGGCATTTTCTGGACGTGGTCTGGATCGGCGTCTTCACCTTTGTTTACCTGATGGGGGTGCTGTGATGAGCGCACACGACACGGTCATTCACCACCGCGATCACGACGACCATGACCACGCCCATGAGGACGGCCCGCACAGTACGCTCTCCGGCTACCTGATCGGCTTCGTGCTCTCGGTCATCCTCACGGCCATCCCGTTCTGGCTGGTCATGAACGGCGTCATCAGCCACCGCCCCACGGCCGTGCTGGTGCTGGGCGGTTTTGCGGTCGCGCAGATCCTCGTGCACATGGTGTATTTCCTGCACATGAACGGCAAGGTCGAGGGCGGCTGGACGCTGGTCTCCACCATCTTCACCGTGGTCTTCGTGGCCATCGCCATCGCCGGCACGCTCTGGGTCATGTTCCACATGAACGAGAACATGATGCCTTCGCACGGCGGCCACATGGCCCACCCGAACCCGGCCGAACCGCACCGCACGCCATGACGTGGCGAAGCGGCCTGCTGTGGCTGGCGGGTGCGCTGCTGTTCGGCGTGTTCATGGCGCTGGGGGTCTGGCAGCTCCAGCGCCTGGCCTGGAAAAACGATCTGGTCGCCCGCGTCGAGGCCCGGGTGCACGCCGCGCCGGTGCCTGCGCCAGCGGCCACCGAATGGCCGGCGCTGCAGGCTGAACCCGGTGCTTATGAATACCGCCGCCTGCGGCTGGAGGGCGAGTTCCTGCGCTCCGGCGAGCAGCTGGTGCAGGCCAGCACCGAGCTGGGGGCCGGGCACTGGGTGCTCACCCCGCTGCAACAGCGCGACGGCAGTCTGGTGCTGGTCAACCGGGGTTTTGTGCCCTCCGCGGCCCGGTGGCGCGCCACCCGCGCCTCGGCCCGCTGCGACGGGCCGGTCAGCGTGACGGGGCTGCTGCGCCTGTCCGAGCCCGGTGGCGGCTTCCTCCGCCAGAACGACCCGGCGGGCGGGCGCTGGTACTCGCGCGACGTGCCAGCCCTGGCCGCGGCCATGGGCCTGCCGCCGTCACGCGTGGCGCCGTTCTTCGTGGACGCTGGGGCGGACGCGCCCTGTGCCAGCGCAGAGGGGCCGGTCGGCGGCCTGACCGTGCTGCGGTTTGCGAACAACCACCTGGGCTATGCGCTGACCTGGTTCGCCCTGGCCGCCATGACGGTGGCCGCCGTGGTCTTTGTGCGCCGGGACGCGGCCCGGTGACGCCTTCACGGACAATCCCGGGGGCCCGCCTGATGTTGCCGGTGGGCGCCCCAAGCCCCATGGTGAATGCCGCCCCGTCCCACCCCAGCACCGTCGGCCCCGACCACGCCGCCGGCCTGAAAAACCTGCAGCAGCTCATCCAGCTGCGCTGGCTGGCCCTGTTCGGGCAGATCGCGACCGTCGAGGTCACCTTCCACGGCATGGGCATCCCCATCCCGCTGCAGCCCATGCACTGGGTGCTCGCGGGCCTGGCGGCGTTCAACCTGCTGTCGCTGCTGCGCTGCCGCAACCAGCGGCCGGTGACCAGCGTCGAGCTGCTGCTCACCCTGCTGGTGGATGTGGGCGCGCTGACCGCCTTGCTCTACCTCAGCGGCGGCGCCACCAACCCCTTCGTGTTCCTGTTCCTGCTGCAGGTGATCCTCGGCGCGGTGCTGCTGCCGGTCTGGGCCACCTGGGTGATGGTGGGCGTGACCACGCTGT
>NZ_JADMKB010000039.1 GCF_018780075.1 Hydrogenophaga sp. | reverse complement strand
AGATCAGCAGGAAGACAAAGATGTTGTCCACCGCCAGGCTCTTCTCGATCAGGTAACCGGTCAGGAACTCCAGCGACTTTTCATTGGCCAGCGCGCTCGACCCGGTGCTGTCCTTCACCGCCCACCAGAACAGCGCGTTGAACACGAAGCTCAGGCCCACCCAGACCAGCGACCAGTTCAGCGCCTGTTTCACGCCCACCTCGTGCGCGCCCTGCTTCTTGAGCAGCACGAAGTCGACAAACAGCGCGCCCAGGACGAACGCGACAAAAACGATCCACAGCCAGAGTGGCGCAATGGTTTCCATGAAAAAGACCTTCTTGGGTTGGTGTTGACGGGCAAACACCCCCAAGGTCTGGCCGGAGCCGGGCATGGCGCCCGACCCGGGGTTTCCGGCGGCCTGTTTCGCGAACGATCAGGCCACGTACTGACGGAAACCCCACCCGCCGGTGCCGGGCTGTGCGTCCGGTGGCGGATTGGTTACTCCCCTTGATGGGAAGCCGCGATTGTGGGGGCGGGTGGCTGGCCCCACACATTGAAAGACCTTCAGGATTTGACTGAAGGTGACGCGTCCACTCGCAGAGAATGCGCGCAAAACGAACACGTCGGCGCACGGGAGAGTTCGGTTGCCCTCAGGTCGCGGACGACCGCTGCAGGGCCCTCAGCGCAGCCATGGCTGGTCCGCTTGCTCCACAGGAACAAAGATGTGGTCGTGGAAAGCGCCGGCGACGACGTTGCAGCTCACGCCCGCCGCTCCCAGTGCCGTGGCGAAGGCCGCCGTCAGACCCACGGCCTGAAGGTCCGAGTGCACCGTCAACGTGATCCAGGCTGCACGAAACAGCACGGGCAAGTGTGCAGCGATGGCTTGCTCTTCCGGAAGGACCAGGGTCAGTCCTTCGGACTCAGAGACCGTCGCCACAGGAGATAACGCCGACATATCTGCACCATGAGGCACGACGCAGTAGGCAAAGACGCCCGCGTGGAGGGAGGGCTCCATGGCGCCAAGCAGGACAGCGAGTTGAGCGATGGGTGGGTCCATGACGCTCAAGCCATGCCCGATCTCAGGCAGCTTCTTTGTAGAAAACCGACCGCCCCACCGCCCTCGGCGCTTGGCTAGCCACCGCCTCATGGATCGCGCCGATGTGCTGCGGCGTCGTGCCGCAGCAGCCGCCCACGATGTTCACCAGGCCCTCGGCGGCGAACTCGCGCAGCAGGCGGCTGGTGACGTCGGGTGTTTCGTCGAAGCCGGTGTCGCTCATGGGGTTGGGCAGGCCGGCGTTGGGGTAGCAGCTGATGAAGGTGTCGCCCGCGACCTTGGCCAGCTCCTGGATGTAGGGGCGCATGAGCGTGGCGCCCAGCGCGCAGTTCAGGCCCACGGCCAGGGGCTGGATGTGGCGCACGCTGGCCCAGAAGGCGGTCACGGTCTGGCCGCTGAGGATGCGGCCCGAGGCGTCGGTCACGGTGCCGCTGATGATGACCGGCAGGCGCTCGCCACTCTTCTCGAAATACTCGTCGATGGCAAACAGCGCGGCCTTGGCGTTGAGCGTGTCGAAGATGGTTTCGACCAGCAGCACGTCGGCCCCGCCCTCGACCAGCGCTTCGGTCTGCTCGTAGTAGGCCGCTCGCAACTGCTCGAAGGTCACGTTGCGGGCGCCGGCGTCGTTGACGTCAGGGCTGATGCTGGCGGTCTTGGGCGTGGGGCCGAGGGCGCCAGCGACGAAGCGCGGCTTGTCGGGCGTGCTGAACTTGTCGCAGGCTTCGCGGGCGATGCGGGCCGAAGCGAGGTTCATCTCGCGCGCCAGGTGGGCCATGTCGTAGTCTTCCTGTGCGATGGTCGTGGCGCCGAAGGTGTTGGTCTCGATCAGGTCGGCGCCGGCCGCGAGGTAGCCCTCGTGGATGTCGCGGATCACGTCGGGCTGCGTCAGGCTCAGCAGCTCGTTGTTGCCCTTGACGTCCTTGTGGAAGTCCTTGAAGCGCTCGCCCCGGTACTGCGCCTCGCCCAGCTTGAAGCGCTGGATCATGGTGCCCATGGCGCCGTCGAGCACAGCAATGCGTTGCGAAAGGATGGCGGGCAGCGCCTGGGCGCGGGTGTAGGCGGGGGAGTTCATCCGCCGATTGTAGGAAACGGGGTCGGTGGCCCGGACCGTGGGGGATTGGCAGGCCCTTGCCTATACTGGCCGCGACTGGCCGCGACCCGGATTCAGGAGGTGTGTGTGAGGGCTTTCCACAAGGTTCTGCCGCTTCGGCTGGCGCGGCTGGCTTGCGCGCTGGGCCTGTGCTGGCCGCTGCTGGGCTGCGAGCGTGGCGCCTCGGAGGGTGGTCATGCGATCGCGCTGCAGATCGAGCGCGCACCAGGGCCTTTCGGGTCGGTGAACGGAGAGGCCCTCTACCGGGCCGAGGCTTGCCCACAGGCCGCCGCCGAGAAGACGCTGCCCATCCCGTTCACCCGGCTCGACGAACACCGCTACACCGCCACCGTGCGCAACGAAGCCCCGCCCGACGCAGGACCGGACAGCGCGTGCCAATGGCGGCTGGTGTCGACGGCGGTGGGTCTCTCGGCCACGGGCGCCCCCGAAGACGAGCGGTACGTGGCGCAGCTCTCGGCCGACGAGGTGGACGCGGGCCAACCGGTTCGGCGGTTCTACTGGCGCGGCACCTACCCGCGCATGCCGGGCGCGCTGATCACGCGCAACCTCGGCGAGACAGACCCGGAGGTGTTTCGGCCGGAATTCCGCAAGGTGCTGTTCTCCATCACGCTGACGGCGACGGCCCTGCCCTGAACCTCGCCGCCTGGCGGTCCATGCCGGCGGTGCGCGGCCCGGTCCTCTGGCGCCGCGGCCGGTTGATGGCGGCGCCCACGCCCCATCCCCGACAATAGACGCCCATGAAACACCTGACCCCCACGCAAGCCTGGTCCTGGCTGCAGGCCGAGACCGCGCGCCGCACCGCCGAGGGCCAGGACGCGCCGCTGTTCGTGGACGTGCGCATGGAGATCGAATCGCTCTACGTGGGGCGCCCGCCGGGCGTGGAGAACATCCCCTGGTACGAGTACCCGGACCTGACACCCGATGCCCAGCGGTTTGCGGCGGCGGTCGAGGCCGAAGCGGGCGACAAGCAGCGCCCGGTGCTGCTGATCTGCCGCAGCGGCAAACGCACGCTGGACGCGGGCGCCGCCCTGGAGGCGGTGGGCTTCACCGAGGTGCTGCACGTGGTGCATGGCTTCGAGGGTGACCTCAACGACGCGTTCAAGCGATCCTCGAAAAACGGCTGGCGCTTCGACGGCCTGCCCTGGGAGCAGATGTGAGCGGGCTGATCGACATTTCCTCCGAAGGCGAAACCCTGGAGACCTGCGCCGGCGTGCTGCAGGAGGTGTTCGGCTACGACGCCTTCCGCGGTCCGCAGGCCGACATCGTGCGCCACGTGAGCGAGGGCGGCGACGCCCTGGTGCTGATGCCCACGGGCGGCGGCAAGTCGCTGTGTTTCCAGATCCCCGCCATCGTGCGCGAGCGCGGCGGCCATGGGCTCACGGTGGTGGTGTCGCCGCTGATCGCGCTGATGCACGACCAGGTGGGCGCGCTGCTCGAAGCGGGCGTGGCCGCGGCCTTCCTGAACTCCAGCCTCAGCAGCGAAGAGGCGCAGGCGATCGAGAAGCAGATGCTGCGCGGCGAGATCACCCTGCTCTACGCCGCGCCCGAGCGCCTGACCACGCCGCGTTTCCTGGCGCTGCTGGACTCGCTGCACGAGCGCGGCAAGCTGTCGATGTTCGCCATCGACGAGGCGCACTGCGTGAGCCAGTGGGGTCACGACTTCCGGCCCGAGTACCGCGCGCTGGTGGTGTTGCACGAGCGTTTTGCCAGCGTGCCGCGCGTGGCGCTCACCGCCACCGCCGACGACCTGACGCGCGAAGACATCGTGACGCACCTGCAGCTGCAGGACGCGCGCCGCTTCGTCAGCAGCTTCGACCGGCCCAACATCCGCTACACCATCGTCGAGAAGAAAGACGGCACCCAACAGCTGCTGCGCTTCATCCGCGACGAGCACTCGGGCGCCGACGGCCACGATGCTGGGGTCGTGTACTGCCAGTCGCGCAAGCGGGTGGAAGAGGTGGCGGGCATGCTGCGCGAGGCCGGCTTCAACGCCCTGCCCTACCACGCGGGCCTGGACGCCGCCGTTCGGCAAAAACACCAGGACCGCTTCCTGCGCGAAGAAGGCGTGATCATGGTCGCGACCATCGCCTTCGGCATGGGCATCGACAAGCCCGACGTGCGCTTCGTGGCGCATCTGGACATGCCCAAGAACATCGAGGGCTACTACCAGGAGACTGGCCGTGCCGGCCGCGACGGCGAGGCCGCCAACGCCTGGATGGTCTACGGCCTGCAGGACGTGGTGAACCAGCGCCGCATGATCGACGAGAGCCCTGCGGCCGACGAGTTCAAGCAGGTGCTGCGCGGCAAGCTCGACGCGCTGCTGACGCTGGCCGAGGCCAGCGACTGCCGGCGCGTTCGGCTGCTCTCGTATTTCGGTGAGCCCAGCAAGCCCTGCGGCAACTGCGACAACTGCATCAGCCCGCCCGCGCTGGACGACGCCACCGAGTCCGCGCGCAAGCTGCTCTCCTGCATCTACCGCGTGCAGCAGTCCAGCGGCATGGCGTTTGGCGCCGGCCACATCATGGACATCCTGCGCGGCAAGGTGACCGAGAAGGTCACGCAATACGGTCACGACAAGCTCAGCACCTTCGGCATCGGCGCCGACCTGGGCGAGACGCAGTGGCGCGCGCTGATGCGCCAGCTGATCGCGCGCGAGGCGATCACCGTGGACTCGGCGCACTTCAACACCCTGCACCTGGCCGACGCGGCGCGCGCCATCCTGAAGGGTGAGACCCCGGTCTGGCTGCGGCACGCGAGCGAGAAAAAAACCAGCTCGCGCAGCAGCGCCCGCAGCAAAAGCACGGCGGCCACGGCGCCCGACGGCAAGCCGTTGTCGCTCGCGGAACGCGAGTGCCTGGACGCGCTCAAGGCCTGGCGCGCCGAGGTGGCGCGCGAACACAACCTGCCCGCCTTCGTGATCTTTCACGACGCGACGCTGCGCGCGATCGCCGCTCAAAAACCGCGCTCGATGGCCGACCTGGACGGCGTGGCCGGCATTGGGCAGAAAAAGCGCGAAGCCTACGGCGCCGAGGTGCTTCGGGTGGTGAGTGCTTTTGATTGATCGGTGGGCGGTCCGCACCGCCACGGTGTCAACCATCGTTTGACCCCCTTGACGCCCGGCGACCGCCCATCGGAGCGGGTGGGTGTCTTTCGCTGCCAAGGCTCAAGGCGCGGCGGGACCGGTCGATGAAGAGGGGGATACCGGAGCATCCCTGCCCGGCCCACGATCACCTCCCGGGAGTTCCCCCATGTTTTTCAAGCTGCCCTGGTTTGGTCAGAAAAAACCGATCTACCACGACACCGAGGTGCTTGAGCTGGACTTTCTGGTGGACGAGTTTGAAGACGCGATGGCCGACATCAAGGACCCTCTGCGCACGCGGCTGCACGCCGCGCTGATCGGCTGCCAGAGCCCCAAGGACCTGTGGTTCCTGCGCGGCAAGCTGTTCAACCTGATTTCCAAACACCATTGCGAAGGTGTCGCGCACAACCGCGTGGCCCGCCTGGACCAGAAGCTGCGCTTCTTTGTCGAACACCATCCGGACCATGCGCCAGACGAACTGCCTTCGGGGCCGATGGCACTTCTTCATTGACCCCCCCGCGCCGCGCCTGGGGGCGCGTCACCCCCCAGGGGGCAACGCTGGCGGCCCGGCGAAGCCGGTTCCGCGGCGTTCTGGGTTAGGGGTACTTTCGCCGGAGAGGGACCTTTGTCCCCGGTGCTCTTCAACTGCATGTCCCGTTTTTCGTTTTTTTTGTTGTGAACGTCCTCCTCTGGCCCGTCCTTGTGACGGGCTTTTTTTTGGGCGTTCGCTTGCACGGCATGGGCCTTTCTAGAATCGCCCCATGACCGCTGCCCGCCCCTTGCTCATCGTCCAGACCGGATCGACCCACGACCACATCCGCGAGCGCCTCGGCGACTTTCACGACTGGATCGCGGCGGGGCTGCGCGACGGCGGGGCCGAGGTGGTGGTGTTTGATGCCCAGGGCGACGCCCCGCCGCCCCCGCCCGAGGCGGTGGCGGGCATCGTGCTCACGGGTTCGCACGCCATGGTGTCGGAGCGCGAACCCTGGAGCGAGGCGCTGGTGCCCTGGCTTCAGCAGGCGGTGCAGGCCGAGACACCGGTGCTGGGCATCTGCTACGGCCACCAGCTGCTGGCCCACGCGCTGGGCGGCGAGGTGGCCCACCACCCCGGTGGCGTGGAGATCGGCACCGTTTCCGTTCAGCGCCACGCCGCTGCGGCGCAGGACCCGCTGCTGGGCGATCTGCCCGATGCGTTCGACGCGCAGGCCACGCACTGGCAATCGGTGCGGCGCCTGCCGCCGGGCGCGGTGCTGCTGGCGGGCAATGCCTTCGAACCGCACCATGCTTTCCGCGTCGGCCGCAACGCCTGGGGCGTGCAGTTCCACCCCGAATTTTCAGACGAGGCGCTGCGGAGCTACCTGGAGGGTCTGGGTCCGGTGCTGGAGCGCGAAGGACGGGATGCGGCACAGATCGCCGCGGCACTCAGGCCCACGCCAGAGGCGGCGTCGGTGTTGCCCCGGTTTGCGCGGCTGGCGCTGGCGAGCTGACCACCAGCTGCCCGTTTCGCTCCGGGCATGGGTTCGGAGCGAGGCGACCAACCCAGGGCGCCGCGGGTCCGGGTTTCCCGGCCCGCAGGCGCCGCCCCCTTGAGGGGGCTGAGGGCTGCGGCTCCAAGTCTGCCTGCGCAGACTTGGACAGCCCGAAGTGACACCGGCTCTGACGGTGGCGCGGCCTGCAAGGCACGCCGCAAGCGGCGCGGGGGGAGCTCTCTAATTCACAAAACCCATGCCACGCGCTTCCCTGACTTCAGGTTTGATGCGGTGCTCGGCTTCGAGCTGGGACACGAAGTCTTCGGGCGTCAAGGCCTCGGCCAGGATCTCGACCTGCCGCTTCACCGCCGCGAAGTCGCCCGGGCACAGCTGTTCCAGCTTGGCCAGCCGCGCCGCCACCTCGGGGCTCAGGGCCGCCTCGTCACCCCCCAGCGCCTCCACGATGAACATGCGGCGGCGCTGATCGGTCAAGAGCGGTTTGAACTGGATCTTGAAGGTGAAGCGCCGCAGCGCCGCCTGGTCCAGGCTGTCGAGCAGGTTGGTGGTGCAGACGAAGATGCCGTTGTAACGCTCCATGCCCTGCAGCATCTCGTTGACCTCGGTCACCTCGTAGGTGCGCTGGGCACCGCGCCGGTCCTGCAGAAAGCTGTCGGCCTCGTCCAGCAGCAGCACGGCCTTCTCGGCCTCGGCCTCGCGGAACATGGCGGCCATCTGCTGCTCGGTCTCGCCCACGAACTTGCTCACCAGGTCGCTCGCGCGGCGGATCATCAGCGGGCGCTCCAGCTGGCGGGCCAGGTACTCGGCCAGCGCGGTCTTGCCGGTGCCGGGCGCGCCGTAGAAACACAGCGTGCCGTGCCCGCGCGCCTTGAGCGCGTTGACGACGCGCGGCAGCTCGTAGCGCGAACTGACGTTGAGCATGTCCAGGCTGTATTGCGTGACCTCGGGGCGCATGCCGGCGTCGGGCGTGCGGCCCAGCGCCAGATCGGCGTTGCGCAGCTGGCGCTCGATCAGGTCGTCCAGCGACGGACCGGCCGCCACGGCCGACACCTTGCGCCGCCCCTTGGCCTTGGCCGGCGGGCTGGCCAGGTGAGCGAAGCGCACGGCGGTGCGGATCTGCGCGGGCGTGAGCCCCTTGCGCGCCGTCAGCCGCGCGACCAGCGCCTCGGACACCGGCACGCCTTCGAGCGTCTTGCGCACCAGCTGCTCGCGCGCGCCGGGCGGCGGGCTCTTGAGTTCGAGGTGGTAGGCGAAACGGCGGCGGAAGGCCGGATCGATCTGCTCGATGCGGTTGGTGACCCAGATCGTGGGCACGGCGTTGGATTCGAGGATCTGGTTGACCCAGGCCTTGCCGCTCACGCTGCCGCTGTGCGGCGCGGTGACCTGATCGGCGCGCGCCATGTACTGGGCCGCCTCGCTGGAGATGGGCGGGAACACGTCTTCGACCTCGTCGAACAGCAGCGCCGAGTGCGCCGTGCCCTTGAGAAACACCTGCGCGATCTGAAGCGAGCGGTAACGGTCGCG
This sequence comes from Hydrogenophaga sp., assembly GCF_018780075.1. Taxonomy (GTDB): domain Bacteria; phylum Pseudomonadota; class Gammaproteobacteria; order Burkholderiales; family Burkholderiaceae_C; genus Hydrogenophaga. The sequence goes on along the minus strand of NZ_JADMKB010000039.1, from coordinate 17,601 downwards.
GCCCGAGAGCGCGTTGCCGTCACGGTCGGCATACTCGACCTCGAACAGCTCCAGGCTCGCGGCCTGCGCGACCACGCGCGCCAGCTCGGTCTTGCCGGTGCCGGGCGGGCCGTAGAGCAGGATGTTGACGCCGGGCTCCTTGCGCGCCACGGCTTCGCGCAGCAGTGAGCACAGCAGGTTCACGTCGTCGGCGACGTAGTCGAAGTCTTTGCCGCTGAGCGCCGAGCGCGCGGCCGGGCGGGTGAACACCGCCATCAACTCGCTCTCGTTGCGGTACTCGCGCATCAGCACCGGTGGCAGCTTTTCGCTGACCTTCATCAGGTCGGCCAGGTCGGTGATGTTGTGCTCGGAGATCAGGTTCTCGACCATGCCGATGCGCTCCAGCCGCGAGCCGGCGCGCAGCGCCTCGCCCACCTCGCTGGCCTTCACGCCGGCCACGTCGGCAATCGCCGCGTAGGCCTCGGGCGCGTTGTTGACCTTGAACTCCACCAGGATGGAGCGCAGGTCGCGCTGATAACGCGCGAGCGTGCCGTAGAGCAGCAGCGCGCGCTCGGCGCGGTTGAGCTGCAGCAGGCCGGCCAGGGCGTCGATGTTTTTCTCGACCAGGGTGGACTGCTTCTTCAGCGCATGGCTGAGCCAGTCGCCGGTGACGGCCAGCACCGACAGCAGGTCTTTGGGCGACTCCTTGGCGTACTCGTCCAGGTAGAAGAACAGCGTGCCTTCTTCATAGGGGCCGCGCCACACGCCGTAACGCTCCATGAAGGCGGCGGTGGAGAGCGTGTCGTGGCCGGTCCAGAGTTCGTTGTCTTTGCAGCGACGCTCCAGGAAGCCGCGCAGCCGGGTCAGCACGGTGAGGGGCCAGACCAGGTGGCGGCCGGCGAGGGCCAGCAGGGTGTTGAGGTCGCGGCGCACGTTGAAGCGCTGCCCCTGACGGGCGGCGAGCGTGAGCACGAAGTGGGAGCACATCAGGTCCAGCACCGGCGCGTGGCGCAGGCTGGAGGGGACGAACACGCGCGCATCGAGCGCCGGGCTGTGCCGGGGCTCGGGGCCCGGGCGTGGCTCGGGCACGGTGTGTGTTGCAGGCGCTTTGCGCTGCAACAGGCGTTTGCTCATTCGGACACCTCCAGTCATCACAACGGGGACCACCACAGGGGGGATGCGCGACCGCCAGGCGGCTTTGAAGCGGACCATAACCCAGCTTGATGAATCATGGAAGAGCGTCATGGAGCGTGATCCAGCGATTTGTGGGGCTTTTCCCGACCATCTGTGACGGGGTACCGGTTGCACAATCGGGCGATGCTGAAAAGAGACGACATTGAAGCCGCCGCCCTGCGCCTGAACGGCCAGGTGCTCGACACGCCGTGTGTGGAATCCCGCACGCTTTCGCAGCTCACCGGCTGCCAGGTGTTCCTCAAATTCGAGAACCTGCAATACACCGCCTCGTTCAAGGAGCGCGGTGCCTGCAACAAGCTGGTGCAGCTGACGCCCGAGGAGCGCTCGCGCGGCGTGGTGGCCATGAGCGCGGGCAACCACGCGCAGGGCGTGGCGTACCACGCGCAGCGCCTGGGCCTGCGTGCGGTGATCGTCATGCCGCGCTTCACGCCGGGCGTGAAGGTGGAGCGCACCCGCGGCTTCGGCGCCGAGGTGGTGCTGCACGGCGACTCGCTGGAGGAGTCGCGCGCCCACGCCCGCGAGCTCTCAGCGCGCGAGGGCCTGGTGTTCGTGCACCCCTACGACGACGAGGCCATCGTCGCCGGCCAGGGCACGGTGGCGCTGGAGATGCTGCGCGCGCAACCCGACATCGACACCCTGGTGATCGCGGTGGGCGGCGGCGGGCTGATCAGCGGCATGGCGACCGCCGCCAAGGCGATCCGGCCCGACATCCAGATCGTCGGCGTGCAGACCGAACGTTTCCCCGCGATGTACAACGCCATCAAGGGCACGCACCTGCCCCAGGGCAACAGCACCATCGCCGAAGGCATCGCCGTGGGCACACCCGGCACCATCACCGAAGCCATCATCAGGGACAAGGTGGACGACATGCTGCTGGTGGACGAGGGCGACATCGAACAGGCCATCGTGATGCTGCTGGAGATCGAGAAGACGCTGGTCGAGGGCGCGGGCGCCGCCGGTCTGGCCGCCGTGCTCAAGCACCCGGAACGCTTCGCCGGCCGCCGGGTCGGCCTGGTGCTCTGCGGTGGCAACATCGACCCCATGCTGCTGGCCTCGATCATCGAGCGCGGCATGGTGCGCGCCGGTCGGCTCGCGCGCATCGTGGTCAGCGCACGCGACGTGCCGGGCAACCTGGCGCGCATCACCGCCATCGTGGCCGAGGCCGGCGCCAACGTGGATGAAGTGCACCACCAGCGCGCCTTCACCCTGCTCGCGGCGCAGAACGTGTCGATCGAGCTGGTGCTGCAGACACGCGGACGCGAACACATCGCCGAAGTGATCCGGCAGCTGCAGGCACAGGGGTTCGAGGCGGCGCTGGTCTGAGAGCGGGTGCGCCGGCGGGCGTCAGGCGCGCTGCAGCGCGGGCGGGGACCTCTCGGGCAGTGCCTGTTCGGGCTGCTGCTGGTTCATAGCCTGGTCTGTCTGGGCCAACCCGTCGCGCGAGACTGCTTCGGGCGTGTTCGCCGCCACGCGAGCGTCGACGCGGCCGTCCTTCAGGGTGTACCCGTCGTATTGGCCGTAGCGGATCTGGCCGTCTTTCACGTTGAACTGGTTGATGCCGGTGAGCCCATCGGCGCGTGCCTGCTGCGCCACCGCAGCCACCGTGTTGTCCATGCCGGGATTCCAGGGCAGACCGTGCCGCTCGGCCAGCTGGCGGACGTGGTGCCCGCTGTCGCGCAGGAGGTTCCAGGCTTGGGGAACAAGGCCGCTGGCGGCATGTCCCCTGGACTTGTCTTCCATGCCGGCACGCACGTCGCTCCCCTCACCGTTGTTCCAGCCTTGTTCGACCACTCGGGAATGATCATCGGGCCACAGACCGTAGGTGGTTGTCTTGCCATCTCGGGCGACCGGCAGCCATCCGTGTCCATCGGTCAGGCCGGGATCCGTCGGCTTGCCTGTAGACGGATCGATCATCCCTGGCCGAACATTGCTGTGGATGCCCAGAATGGTGTCTGACATGGTGAGGTCTCAGCGAGACAGCCGAAGCTCTTCGACCACGGGGCCATCGCCGTCCACCAGCACCGTTTCCCCCTTGTAGGGAACCACCACCTCGTACCAGAACTCTGCACCCGGCGGCCCTTTGACCGCAGATGGCACCGTGACCTGGCATTGGCGCGTCACAAGGCATTTTGGCAAGCTCACACGCAGGGTTTTGCCGTCGCTTTGGATGTTTGCACCCGGGTATTTGATCGCGCTGGACACAAGGGGCTGGTAAGAAATCAAGACATGATTCGCGTCATGCCGCGTCATCTTGATGTTCCAAGCGTCCACCAAAGAGACTTTGTCGACTTCTTTTTCCACCGAGGCCCCCACACAAGCTGAATTGAACATCACCAGAAGCGACAACACGCCGGCCTTGAAGGCCGTCGGCAGCCATTGCTTCGCGGTTCGTGCACCCATGACCATCACTGCTCCCTTGCTGAATTTTTGAACCATGCACAAGGCCACGAGACCTGCCCGCATTCCACGAGCATCTTATGCACCCCCCCCGGTGCCCTCCCCACCTCCAGCGTCGAGCCTGTAACGGAATGTGGAAGCCCTCCGGCGGTTGACGCTGTGCCATTCCCGCTTGCATCATGAGCCCCTGACGATGGTCGACCAACGGAGGCGTTTCATGAACACCAACACCTTGTGGGATTCGCTGCAAAGCACCCTCGGCACGCACATTCCCCAGCTGCTGGGGGCGCTGGCGATCTTCATTCTGGGCTGGCTGATCGCCGTGATCGTGCGCGCGGCGGTGCGCAAAAGCCTGGGCTTCATTGGCGTCAACCACCGTTTCGGCAAGCTCACGGGCACCGGCGTGGACATTGAGGGCGCGGTCGGCCTCGGGCTGTTCTGGGTGGTGCTGCTGCTCACGCTGGTCGCGGTCTTCAACTCGCTGAACCTGGCCATCGTCTCCGGCCCGTTCTCGGCCTTCGCCACCCAGCTGTTCGCCTACGCGCCGCGCGTGTTCGGCGGTCTGGTGCTGGCGCTGGTGGGCTGGCTGGTGGCGAGCGTGGTGCGGGCGCTGTCGCAGAAGCTGCTGGACAAGACGACGCTGGACGAGAAGCTCTCCGAACACGCCGACATGTCGCCGATCAGCGAAAGCCTCTCGGGCGCGCTGTTCTGGCTGGTGATCCTGCTCTTCGTGCCGGCCATCCTCGGCGCGCTGCAGATGGAGGGCCTGCTCGACCCGCTCAAGGCGATGGTGACCAAGACACTGGACATGCTGCCCAACGCCATGGGCGCCTTTGTGATCGGTGCGGTCGGCTGGATCGTGGCGACGGTGCTGCGCAACATCACCACCCACCTGAGCCGCACCGCCGGCATCGACCGCCTGGGCGGCCGGGCCGGGCTGAACGAGACGGTGAAGCCGTCGGCGGTGCTGGGCATGCTGGTGTTCGTGGCGGTGTTCCTGCCCTCGCTGATCGCCGCCCTCGACGCGCTGAAGATCGAGGCCATCTCCAAACCCGCCACCGACATGCTGGGCATGATGCTGGCGTCCGTGCCGCACATCATCGCGGCGGGCCTGATCCTGGTGGTGACCTGGCTGGTGGCGTCGTTCGCCAGCCAGTTGCTCGCCAGCCTGCTGGCCACGCTGGGTTTTGACACCCTGCCCGAGCGCGTGGGCCTGGCCCACGCCTTCAAGACCACCAGCGCCTCGGCCACGGTCGGGCGCGTGGCGCTGTTCTTCGCGATGCTGTTCGCCTCGGTCGAGGCCGCCGCCCAGCTGGGCTTCAAGCAGGTCAGCGACATCGTGTCCACCTTCATCCGCTTCGGCGGTGACATCCTGCTCGGCTCGGCCATCCTGGTGATCGGCTTCTGGCTGGCCAACGTGGCTTACGACGCCATCGACCGCGCCAGCGGGCCGGCATCGCGCGGCCTGGCGCGCATCGGCCGCTTCGCCATCCTGGCGCTGGTGATCGCCATGGGCCTGCGCGCCATGGGCATCGCCGACGACATCGTCAACCTCGCCTTCGGCCTCACGCTGGGCGCCGTGGCGGTGGCCGTGGCCCTGTCGTTCGGCCTCGGTGGCCGCGAGGCGGCGGGCAAACTCATGGAACACTGGCTGTCCCGCTTCCGCCGCCACGACGAACCATGACGCTGCCCATGACCTCTGCCCCCCACGCCCCCGATACCGCACCCGCCGTCACCACCGACACCCTGCAATCCGCGCTCAGCGACTGGTTCGCGCCCTGGGTGCAGACCCTGGGCCTGCGGGTCGAATCCTTCCAGACCGACGAGGTGGTGCTGCGCCTGCCGCAGAACCCGGCGCTCAGCCGCATCGGCGGCATGGTCTGCGGCCAGGCGCTGATGGCCGCGGCCGACACCGCCATGGTGCTGGCCATCGTCACCCGCCTGGGCAACCAGCGGCCCATGACCACGGTGCAGCTCAACAGCAGCTTTCTCAAGCCGCTGGCCAACCAGGACGCACTGGTCACAGCGCGGGTCTTGCGCGCGGGCAAGAGTCTGGTGTTCGGCGAGATCGACATCGTGGCGGCGGGCGACGGCAAAAGCGTGTGCCGCGCCAGCACCACCTACGCCCTGCTCTGAGCCGCCGACGCCCCTGGCGCTGGGCGCCGGGACGGCCCACGCTTAGAATTGCGGCTGATTTTTGTCAAAACATCCGGAGAGTTCCATGTCCCACCCCGCTCACGACAGCCACACCGACCAGCCGCATGACGTGGTGGAGTCCATCGTTCCGCTCATGCCCGTCGTGCTGCCCGTGGCCGGCGCCGTGCTGATCTTCCTGCTGGCCTTCATCGCCGTGTTCATGGCCTGATTCCCCGGTTCAGGCCTCCCGCGAAAGCCGCCTTGGGGCGGCTTTTTTGCGTGCGCGATTCAGACGCTGACCACCGTGCCCTGGTGGTACAGCGCCAGCCAAGCATCGCCCTCGCGTCGCCATACCGTCAGCCGCCGCGTCACCCGGCTGGGCTGGCGCAGGCGGTAGGTCAGCAGGTACACACCCGGGCCCGCTTCCTGCAGGTGGTAGTCGTCGGTGAGCCAGGTGGCCGGGTCGGGACGGCCGTGGCGGTCGGCCAGCACCTGGCGAGCAAAGGCCCGGCTGTAAGGACGGCCGGTCGCACCCACCTCCCAGAAAGCAGGATCGACCAGCCGGTCGAAGTCCTGGGCAGTGGCGTCGGGGTACGCGGCGTGGTACAGGTTTTCCAGCGGGCGCAGCTCGTCGAGCAGGGGCGCCAGGTGCGGCGCCAAGGTCAGTTGGGGTTCCATGCCCCGACTCTAGCGCCCGCTCGCGGGGACCGGCAGCAGGAAAATCGGCATCAGGTTATGCAAGTCTTGCATGTAACTTGCCGGTAACTGACCCGGGTTTTTTTTAAAATCAGCGGGTTAGGCCGACACGCGGACCAAAACCCGGGTTCACCCGCCCTCTTTTTGGCCTTTGCGCTGCTCTCGACTCACGCCAGCAGCCCCGAGCGCCGACCGCCCTTATTCGCCCAAGGGATCTTTTTCAGCCGCCCGCCCGTTTCACCGTGGCCAGCGGCTGTTGGTGTCGCTTGGGCCTGCCGCTTTACAACTTCTGGAGCCTTTTTCCATGAACTCTCCCGTGATGCAGGGCCTGAACCTCAACACCCCTTCCTTTGTGAAACACGCCCGCCTGATCGCGTGGGTGGCCGACATGGTCGCGCTGTGCAAGCCCGCCGATATCGTCTGGTGCGACGGCAGCCAGGAAGAATACGACCGCCTGTGCCAGCAGCTGGTCGACGCCGGCACCTTCAAGAAGCTGAACCCGGCCAAGCGCCCGGGCTCGTTCCTGGCCTGTTCCGACCCGTCGGACGTGGCGCGCGTGGAAGACCGCACCTTCATCTGCTCCGCCAAGAAGGAAGACGCCGGCCCGACCAACAACTGGATGGAGCCGGCCCAGATGCGCCAGACGCTGCAGCCGCTGTTCGACGGCTGCATGAAGGGCCGCACGATGTATGTGGTGCCGTTCTCGATGGGCCCGCTGGGTTCGCACATCGCCCACATCGGCATCGAACTGACCGACAGCGCCTACGTGGCCGTGAACCAGAAGCTCATGACCCGCATGGGCAAGGCCGTGTACGACGTGCTGGGCGACAGCGGCGACTTCGTGCCCTGCATGCACACCGTGGGCGCGCCCCTGGCCGAAGGTCAGAAGGACACCACGAGCTGGCCCTGCAACCCGACCACCAAGTACATCGTTCACTTCCCCGAAACGCGCGAGATCTGGTCCTACGGCTCCGGCTACGGCGGCAACGCGCTGCTGGGCAAGAAGTGCTTCGCGCTGCGCATCGCCTCCAACATGGGCCGCGACCAGGGCTGGCTGGCCGAGCACATGCTGATCCTGGGCGTGACCAACCCCCAGGGCAAGAAGTACCACGTGGCCGCCGCTTTCCCCAGCGCCTGCGGCAAGACCAACTTCTCCATGCTGGTGCCACCCGAGGCCGGTTTCGCGGGCTGGAAGGTCACCACCATCGGTGACGACATCGCCTGGATCAAGCCGCACGCCGACGGCAAGCTCTACGCCATCAACCCCGAAGCGGGTTACTTCGGCGTGGCCCCCGGCACCAACATGCACACCAACCCCAACTGCATGCGCTCGCTGGACAAAAACGTGATCTTCACCAACGTGGCGCTGACCGACGACGGCGACGTGTGGTGGGAAGGCATGGAGAAAGACGGTGGCGGTGTGCCCGCGCACCTGATCGACTGGCAGGGCAAGGACTGGACGCCCGAGATCGCCAAGGCCACCGGCGCCAAGGCCGCGCACCCGAACTCGCGCTTCACCGTCGCCGCCACCAACAACCCCGCGCTCGACCCCCAGTGGGACGACGCCAACGGCGTGGCGATCGATGCCTTCATGTTCGGCGGCCGCCGCTCGACCACCGTGCCGCTCGTGACCGAAGCCCGCAGCTGGACCGAGGGCGTGTACATGGCCGCCACCATGGGCAGCGAAACCACCGCCGCCGCCTTCGGCGCCCAGGGCGTGGTGCGCCGCGACCCGTTCGCCATGCTGCCCTTCTGCGGCTACAACATGAGCGACTACTTCCAGCACTGGCTGGACATGGAGCACAAGCTCGAAGCCAGCGGCCGCACGCTGCCCAAGATCTACTGCGTGAACTGGTTCCGCAAGGGCGCCGACGGCAAGTTCGTCTGGCCCGGCTACGGCGACAACATGCGCGTGCTCAAGTGGATGATCGACCGCATCGAAGGCTCCGCACAAGGCGAAACCACGATGTTCGGCACCGCCCCGGCCTACGCCGAGATCAACTGGACCGGCCTGGATTTCAACGCCGAGCAGTTCCAGACCGTGACCAGCATCGACAAGGCCGCCTGGGCCGAAGAGTTCAAGCTGCACGACGCCCACTTCGAGCAGCTGGCCTACCACCTGCCCCAGGCGCTGGTCGAGACCAAGGCCGCGCTGGAACAGCGCCTCGCTGCGGCGTAACCATCCAGGGGGCGGGCACGATCTGCCGGCCCGCTGTCAGCCCCCGGGTGACCGATCCCGGGCACAAAAAAAGCCACCGGACCCGGTGGCTTTTTTCATGGTGAACGCGGCTGAATGGTCAGGCGTGGTTCAGGTGAATCTGTTGTTCACGGCCTTCGTTCAGGCGCTCGGGGTAGCGGCCCCAGGGCTGACGGTCATGCTGCTCGTCGTCGAGGTCGCGCTGGCGGGCCTGCATCAGGTCGGCCATCAGGCGCGGGTCACGGTGGGCGGCGTGCCAGAGCTGCTGTTCGGCGCGCGCTTCGGCCATCGCCTGCGCCCAGCCCCGCAGCGCCGGCAGTGCGCGGCGCGCCAGGTGGCGGGCGGGTGCGGCGAACAGGGCCGTGCTGGCCAGGATCACCAGCCACAGCGCGAGCCAGCCCAGAAACAGGTGGTCGTCGGTCCAGGTGCTGATCACCTGGTCGGCCAGCACCACCAGCGCAGAAACCACCGCGGCCAGCAGCAGGGTGGCCAGGCCGCGGGCGTCGTCGAAGCGGCCATGCGGGCGGGGGGTGTCGGGCGCTGCGCCAGTGCGGGTGCTGTTCAGGCCGAGCGCAGCGGGCGAAGGTGAAAAAACGGTGCTCATGGTGTGCTCCTTACAGGTAGGGCAGGTAGCCGGCGTGGCGGCGCATTTCGATCTGGGCCCAGCGGCGCAACAGGGCGGGCGAGCGGATGCCCGAGTCCAGGCCCATGGGGGCGAGGGCGTCGGAGAAGTCGTCCTTCGCCGCGGCAGGCGTGGCCACTGCGTCGGCGGCATCGGCTTCGCGGGCCCGGGCCTGCAGCAGCTCGGCCTTCAGGCGCGGGTCGGTGCGGGCCAGGTCCCAGAGGCGGGCCTCGGCGCGGGCTTCGGCCATCGACTTCGACCAGCTGTCGAGGGAACGCAAGGTGGCCTGGGCCAGCTGGCGTGCGGTGCCGGCAAACAGGACGGAACCAGCGAAGACCACGACCCACAGCGCGACCCAGCCGAGGAAGAGGTGGCCGTCGGCCCAGGTGCTGATCATCTGGTCGGCCAGCACCACGAGGGCGGCCACGGCGGCGGCCAGCAACATGGCGGCCAGGCTGCGGGAGCCGTCAAAACGGCGGCCCGCGCGGTAGGTGCCGTGCTCGGTGGAGGCCGTGGGGCTGATGCCCACCGAGGCGGGAGAGGGTGAAAAGACGGTGCTCATGTCGAACTCCTTGCAAAAAATGTCTTTTGGACAGGTGAATATTAGGGTTAACCCCCATGTCACGCCAATTTATTTTTGTGATGAATTACATTCACAGTCATGATGAATGAGCCCAACTTCCGCACGCTGGACCTGAACCTGCTGCGGGTGTTCGACGAGGTGATGACCGAGCGCAACCTCACCCGGGCGGCCCACAACCTGGCCATGACCCAGCCGGCCGTGAGCAACGCGCTCAAGCGCCTGCGCGAGAGCCTGGGCGACGAGCTGGTGAAACGCGCCGGCTATGGCGTCGAGGCCACGCCGGTGGCGCTGGCGCTGTGGCCCACGGTGCGCGACGCCCTGGCACAGCTGCGCGAATCGATCTCGCCCGGCCGCTTCGATCCGGCCACGGCGGGCAACGCGTTCGTGCTGGCCATGGCCGACGCCACCGCCGCCAAGCTGGTGCCCGGGCTGGTGGACGTGCTGGAAAGAGAGGCCCCGGGCGTGAACCTGCGCATCGTGCCCCTGACCACGCGCGACCCGCGCGACCTGCTGGATTCGGGCTCGGCCGATCTCGCCATCGGCCATTTCCCCGGCGTGATCGCCGAACTCAACGCCATCCACCTGCAGGAACACAACCCGCGCTTCCTGCACCAGCGGTTGTACGACGGCGAGTACGTGGTGGTGATGCGGCGCGACCACCCGCTCGCGGGCAAGCCGCTCACGCTCGACGCCTACTGCGCCGCGCGCCACCTGCTGGTGAGCTTTTCGGGCCGGCCCTTCGGTTTTGTCGACGAGGCGCTCGCCGCCGTCTCGCGCCAGCGCCGGATCGTCATCACCGTGAACCAGTTCTTCACCGCCGGCCGGGTGGTGGCCACCACCGACCTGCTGACCGTGCTGCCACGCCACTTCGTCGAGGTCACCGGCATCGAGCCCGAACTGGCGCTGCTCGACTTGCCATTGCCCGTGCCCGCGGTGCACGTGGACACGCTGTGGCACCGGCAGTCCGCCCACAGCAGCGCGCACCAGTGGCTGCGCGCGGCGGTCGAGCGGGCCGCACAACGCAGCTTCGCCAGCGGCGTGGACGCGCCGACGACAATGCCGGCATGAACCTCCAGCTGCTCAGCGACCTGCACCTTGAATCGGACACGCTGTTTCGCGCGGTGCCGGCGCCGGGCGCGGACCTGCTGGTGCTGGCCGGCGACGTGGGCTCGTACCAGAAGCGGCGCGACGGCAGCGTCATGCCCGAACCCGACTGGGGCCTGCAGCGCTTTTCGCCACTGCCTCAGTACGCGGGCTGGCCGGTGCCGGTGCTCTACGTGCCAGGCAACCACGAGTACGACGCGCTCGACCTCGACGAGGCCCACCAGGAACTGCGCCGCACCTGCGACCGCCTGGGCATCCAGTGGCTGGAGCGCGAAACGGCCGTGATCGACGGCGTGCGTTTCGTCGGCACCACGCTCTGGAGCGACTACGACGCCCTTGCAGGGGTGGGTGCAGCCAAAGGAAATGGTCCCGCCGCGAAAGCGAGCGAGGCCTCCGCGCCCACCGAAACCGAGCGCCTGCGCCAGCGCGAGCGGGCGTTTCGCGCCGCCAACTTCTACCTCGTCAAGATGGCCGGGCAACGCGCGGGCGCCCTGTTCGACGCGGCCGCCATGCGCGAGCTGGGGCTGGCGTGCCAGGCCTGGCTGCGCGAGGCGCTGGCCCGGCCGTTCGACGGCCGCACGGTGGTGGTGACGCACTTCGCCCCCACCTTGCACAGCGCCGACCCGCGCTACGGCCTGAGCCCCGGCACGGCGGGCTTCTGCAACGCGCTCGACGAGCTGCTGCCCCTGGCCGACCTCTGGCTGCACGGCCACCTGCACTGCCCGACCGATGTGCAGATCGGGCGCTGCCGCATCGTGGCCAACCCGCTGGGCTACGCCAGCAAGGGCGAGCAGCTCAGCTTCAAGCCCCAGCAACTCATCACGGTCTGACGAAGTCAAGGTCAGCCTGCATGCGTGGAATGCCTTACGGTGGAGGCGTGAAACGCCGCTTAAACTGCGAAACCCCTCTCCAGGAGAACACCATGAAGATTTTGCTCGCCGTCGACGGCAGTTCGTACACCAAGAAGATGCTGGCCTACCTGGCCACCCATGAAGAGGTGTTCAGCGCCAAGAACGAATTCACCCTGTTCACCGTGCAGCTCCCGCTGCCCCCCCGCGCCCGCGCGGCCGTGGGCGCCGAGGTGGCCAACGGCTACTACGCCGAAGAGGCCGCCAAGGTCACCGACCCGGTGGTCAAGTACCTGGCGCGCAAGGGCATCACGGCCAAGGTCGTGCACAAGACCGGCTCGCCCGGCGAAGCCATCGCCAAGCAGGCCAGCGCCGGCGACTTCGACCTGGTGATGATGGGTTCGCACGGCCACAGCGCCCTGGGCAATCTGGTCATGGGCTCGGTGGCCACGCAGGTGCTGGCACATTGCACGGTGCCGGTGATGTTGGTCCGTTGACCCCCCCGCGCCGCCTGCGGCGTCACCCCCCAGGGGGCCGCGCGTGGCGGCCCGGCAAAGCCGGTTCCGCTGCGCCCCTGGGCTGGCGGATTCGCGATTCCACCATCCGTGCGCTCCGGTCAGCGCTTTGATGGACCCCATACCGGGCGTGTTGCACGACCCGGTATTTTTTCGTCTCAGCTCCTCGCGCCGTGTTCCGCCATTCCAACCGGCCACCCGGCGCAGGTGTGCCCGCCCAGGATGCGGTGGAACCGGCTTCGCCGGGCCACTCGCATCGCCCCCTGGGGGGTGACGCCGCAGGCGGCGCGGGGGGTTACCTTTTTCCCAGGCCGTCGAAGCAGGTGCTCAGCACCATCTCGATGATCTGGGCGTCGGTGTACAGGCCCGAGCCCTTGAGGAAGCCGAGCACCGGGTCGCAGGCCCTGGCGTACAGCGTGTAGAGCACGGCAATCGGGGGCAGCGCGGGGTTGACGCTGCCGTCGGCCTGGGCCGCGGTGATCCAGGCGCCGAGGCGGTCGCTCACGTCCATCAGCCCGTCCACATAGGCCTTGTTGGTCGTCAGGGCCATGCGCAGGCTGGAGTTTTCGCTCGGCAGCGACGGCATTTCGCCCGCCAGCTGCACCTCCATGGTCCAGCCCGCCACGCGGCGCAACAGTGCCAGCGGCGGCTGCGCCGTGTCCAGCGAATCCAGAAAAGCCCGCGCCCGGTTCATCACCCGGACCATGGCGGCGGCGGCCAGGTCTTCCTTGCTGGGAAAGTGCTTGTACAGGCTGGCCTTGGCGATGCCGACCTCGGCGGCGACCTCGTCGACCGTCATGGCCTCAAAACCTTTTTCGGCCAGCAGGCGGTTCACCGCCGAGACGATGGCGTCTTCGCGGGCCAGGTGCATCTGCTCGCGGAAGCTGCGTTTGGGAGGGGCGGGGGTTGAAACGGTGGAAGCGGCGCTGGCCATGAACGTACCTTGGGGATTTGAGCGCATTTTGCCCCAGATCGACGAATCCGTCGATAACCACACCATGCGGTATGAATACAAACCAATCGGTATTTGAAGTTACTGATCGGTATATATTTCATCCAACAGCGATCTGAACCGATCCACGCACGCCCCGGAACCCGGTCCGGTGGTGCCCGATGGTCAGGCCCTGTTCAACCTCTCCCACCCACCTTCCAAGGACCTTCCATGAAAAAGACCCTGATCGCTTCCGTCATCGCGCTGGCCACCCTGGGCAGCGCCCACGCCAAGGACATCGTCGACACCGCCGTGGCGGCCGGCTCGTTCAAGACCCTGGCCACCGCCCTGCAAGCGGCCGGCCTGGTGGACACGCTCAAGGGCAAGGGCCCGTTCACCGTGTTTGCGCCGACCGACGAAGCCTTCGCCAAGGTGCCCAAGGCCGATCTCGACGCGTTGCTGAAAGACAAGGCCAAGCTGACCGCCGTGCTGACCTACCACGTGGTGCCGGGCAAGGTGATGGCGGCCGACGTGAAGGCCGGCAAGGTGAAGACCGTGCAGGGCAGCGAACTCACCGTGAGCACCATGGGTGGTGTGAAGGTGGACGCCGCCAACGTGGTGAAGACCGACATCGCCGCCGACAACGGCGTGATTCACGTCATCGACAGCGTGATCATGCCGAAGTGAGGGCCTTCGGCGCCCGCTTCGAGCCCCGCCTCGGCGGGGCTTTTGGCTGCCCGGGCGGCAACAGGTTGCGCGCCGCCGCATCGCGCAAGGCCATGCTGAGGGCGTCCAGCAGGTCCGAGCTCAGGTTCCAGCAATGCCAGTACAGCGCCACGTCGAGACGGTGCCGGGGCGCCAGGTTGACCAGCTCGCCGCTGCGCAGCAGGTCGCGCACCCGCAGCTCGGGCAACACGCTCACGCCCCAGCCCGCCAGCACCGCCCGCACCTGGCCTTCGCTGGACGGCACGAACAGCTGCTTGAGCCCCACCCGCGGCAGGTCGAACGACTGCGTGACAAAGCTGTGCTGCAGGTTGTCCTTGCGGTTGAACGCCACGAAGGGCAGCTTGTGGAAGTTGTGGGCGTTCAGGCCCTTGGGACAGTGCGCCGCCGCGAACCCGGCCTGCGCCACGGCGACATAGTCCATGCTGCCGAGCGCCTCCATCTTGCAGCCGCGCAGCGCCTGGCCCAGCGAGGTCACGCAGCCCAGCACCTGGCCTTCGCGCAGCCACTCGTGGGTGAACTCCTGGTCGTCGGTGATGATTTCGATCGGCAGGCCCTGCTGGGCCAGGCTGTCGAGCGCGGGCAGCGCCCAGGTGGCGATGCTGTCGGCGTTGATCGCGACCGAGATGCGCTCTTCGTCGCGCCCGCCGCCGGCCGAGCTGGGCGCCAGCTCCTTCAGGTCCTTCTCCAGATCGGCACGCAGCAGCCGCATCATCTTGGCGTGCTTGAGCATCAGCTGCCCCGCCGGCGTGGGCTTGAGCGGGCGGCTGCGCACGATCAGCACGGTGCCGACCTGCGCCTCCAGCGCGCGCAGCCGCTGCGACACCGCCGACTGGGTGATCGAGAGGCGCTGCGCCGCGCGTTCAAAGCCGCCCTCTTCGATGATGGCGGCAAGACACTCGAGGGCGTCGGGATCAAAGGTGCTCATGCGGTCTCCGGTGCATCGCCTCGCGGGCGCCATAAGGCCAGCTGATGCAAAGGCCCGGAGTTTAATGAGTCCTCAGGTTGGCGCGGTGTGTGAAAACACCGATGCGGGGGCCGCCCGCGACAGGCGGCAGGCCCGAGGGTTCAACCCGTTTTCTTCATCTTCACCGGCAAGGCCTGACCGCCCGCCTCTTCGGGCACCACCCGCTCGCTCATCCAGCGCAGCAGGTCCAGCCACATCTGGCGCATCTCGGCGTCCAGCGGCGTGCGGATGGCGCTGGGCAGCTCGATGGTGACCACCGGCATGCCCTTGTGCACGCCGCCGAAGTTGCCCAGGCTGCCCGGGAAGATGCCGACCTGGTCCAGGTAGAGGCGGCCCAGGCGCGCGGGCGGCACGGTGGGGCCGTCGAAGTCCAGCACGCCGTAGGGCGCGTGGATGCTCACGATCAGGTGCGGCTGGAAGCGCTCCATCTCGTCAAAGAAGAACTTCGACTCCGGCTCGGACAGGGTCTTCGGCCCGGGCCAGCGGCGCGGGTCTTTCTTGGTCCGCTGCTCCCAGTAGATCTTGGCGTCGCGGGTCCAGTTGGGCGTGGGGAAGTTGCGGTTGAGGTCCACGCCGTTGGCGTTCACGCGCTTGGCGGGGCGCGCCATCAGGCCGTCGGGGTTGAGGGCCGGGATGAAGCGCCAGTGCACGTTGGACGGCGTTTCCATCGCGCGCTGGATCCAGTGCAGCGCGACCGAGGCGGACGACAGCTCGTCGCCGTGCATGGCGCCGACCACGAGCACGCGGATCTTGGCGTCGGGCGCCACCACGTCGCGCTGGTACAGCGTGCGGCCCTGCACCGAGCGGCCGACGGTGGGCTTGAGCTGCGCCGAGGCGCACAGCGGCGCCTGCATGTTGGGCAGGCGGGCCACGAACTCGACGCAGGGGTCGGGGTTCCTGTCGGGCGCCTTGCTGCCCTGCGCCTGTGCAAGGGTCCCACACGACACCAGCGCCAACGCCAGCAGGGGTTGGACAACAGCGCCCAGGAGGCCCTGGCGTGGCGAAGAACGGCGGTCTCGAATCATGGGGACGATTCTATTGACCTGGGGAAGACCACCCCCGCGGCGCTGTCAGTGGCCGGGCCGGGAGACGCGATCTGCTCGCCGGACTCACTCGTCCTTCTCGCCCGGCTCGTACAGCGTCTCGCGGCCCATGCGGTCGAGGATCAGCTCGGCCGTCCAGGGCAGCATCAGCGCCCCGCAGCGGCTGTCGCGGTACAGGCGCTCCAGCGGCAGGTGCTTGAGCATGCTCTGGCCGCCGCAGGTCCGGATGCCCAGCCGCGCGAGGTCGTTGGCGCCTTCCATCACCGCGTGGTGCGCGGCGTACAGGCGCAGCTTCTCGTCCTTGCTCGGGTTGGGTTTGGCCTCGCCGATGGCGCGGGTGAACAGGCTCTTCATGGCTTCGAGCTGCAGGCGCATCTGCGCCACCGTGATCTGCTTGGTCGGGAACTGGCGGCGCTTGACCGGCGGCTCGCCCGGCACCTCGCCGCGCAGGTACATCACCGTGAAGTCGTAGACCGCGTTCGCCACGCCCAGGTAGGTGGGCGAGAGCGTGAAGAACATGGCCGGCCAGGTCTGCGCGCCCTTGAAGTAGATGCCGCGCGGCATGAGCTGTTCATCGTCGCTCACGAACACGTCTTTGAAGGTGAGGTTGCGGCTGACGGTGCCGCGCATGCCCAGCGGGTCCCACTCGCCACTGATGCTGAACCCCTCGGCCGTGGCCGGCACGCTGATGTAGAGCGTGTCGCGCGCGTCGGGGTGCTGGTCGCCCTTGTCTTCGGTGCAGAGCACGCCGTAGTAGTCGGCCGCGCCCGAGAGGCTGGCCCAGATCTTCTTCCCGTTGATCAGCCAGCCGCCCTCGACTTTCTTCGCCGTGGTGCCGAACGGCGCGCGGCCGGCCGCCGCGGCCGTGCCTTCGCTGAAAGGCTGGGCGTAGAGCTTGCCTTCGTTGACGATGCGCGCGAAGTGGATCTGGCGCCGCGCCGCGTGCTCGGCGCGCTGTTCCTCGCTCATGGCGATGCCATCGGCCAGCACGCCGGTCCACATGGTCGAGCAGATGTGCATGTTCCAGGTCAGCGCGGTGGCGCCGCAGAAGCGCCCGATCTCGGCCGCGACCATCATGTAGGTTGGGAAGTCGGCGCCGGCGCCGCCGAACGCGGTGGGCACGCACAGCTTGAGGAAACCCTGCTCGCGCAGGTCCTCGTAGTTGGCGAACGGGAAGCTGGCCTCCTTGTCCCACAACGCGGCGCGCGCGGCGAACTTGTCGCGCCCCAACGCGTGCGCCTTGGCCAGCCACTCGCGCTGCAGCGGGGTGAAGGGCATGTCGCCGACGGCGGGGGTGAAGTCCAGGCCGGTGCTCGGGTTGACGGGGCGGGTGGTCATGCGTTTGTCTCCTCTTCGGGTGTGTGTTCTCTGGGGGTTCAGTGCAGGTCGGGCCGTGTCTTGGCTGGCCGCTCGCGCAGGAAGTCGAGCAGCAGGCGGTCGAACGCGTCCGGCGCTTCGAGGTTCATCAGATGGCCGACCCCGGCCATCTCCACGTAGCGCGCGCTCGGGATCGCCTGCGCCATCTGCTTCATCACCGACGGCGCGGCCACACGGTCGAACTCGCCGCCGACCAGCAGCGTGGGCACGCCGATCTGCGCCAGCGCGGCCTGGCGGTCGAAGGTGACGAGGCAGTCGAGCGCTCGGCGGTAGGTGGCGGCCGGCACGC
>NZ_JADMKB010000083.1 GCF_018780075.1 Hydrogenophaga sp. | reverse complement strand
ACCGTGCAGGCTACTTGTTGGTGATCGAATAGCGTGCGCCCGCGTTCATACATGGAGAAGTGGCTCCGCTTGTCTGAACAGCCTTCCCCGATTCTTAAGTGGATTCCGGGCGGGTTGCCAAAGGTGCAGAGTTGTCCACAGCGGCGGGCGTCACTTGCGACGAACGCACGCCGCGGCGGGCAACTCGGGGCGCACCAGCGATCTTCATCTTACGCGGCCAGCTTCACTGCTGGCAGGCCGGCGAAGTACGCTTCATCGGGCGTAGCGCGATCCAGGCTCGAATGGGCGCGCTGCGCGTTGTACCAGGCGAGGTATTCGGCGATGTCGGTGCGTGCGGCGCTGACGCTGTCGTACGCCTTGAGGTACACCCGCTCGTACTTCACGCTGCGCCACAGCCTTTCGACGAACACGTTGTCGCGCCAGGCACCTCGTCCGTCCATCGACAGCTTGCAGCCGGCGTCGAGCACGACGCGGGTGAACTCCTCGGCGGTGAATTGGCTGCCCTGATCGGTGTTGACGATCTCGGGCGTGCCGTACTTTGCCAAGGCCTGCTCGATGACCTCCTTGGCGTGGATCGCCTCCAGCGTGATCGCCACGCGGTGCGCCAGCACGCGGCGGCTGGCCACGTCCACGACGGCCGTGAGGTACACGAAGCCGCGGGCCATCGGTATGTACGTGGTGTCCAGCGCCCACACCTGGTTGGCCCGCGTGACCGCCACCTTGCGCAGCAGATACGGATAGATCTTGTGCCCGGGTGCCCGCTTGCTGGTGCCAGGCTGCGGAGCCAAGGCCGTGATGCCCATGCGCTGCATCAGCGTGCCAATGTGGCGCCGGCCGGCGTGAATGCCTTGCCGGGCGAGTTGATCGCGCAGCATGCGAGCGCCCATGAAGGGGTGCTCCAGGTGCAGCTCGTCGAGCCGGCGCATCAGTGCCAAGTCAGAGTCGCTCACAGGCCGCGGCAGGTAGTACACCGAGCCGCGGCTGATGCCAAGCAACTGAGCCTGGCGCGTGACGGACAGTCGGTCATCACGGTCGATCATCGCTTTGCGCTCAGCAATCCCGCCTTGGTGAGCGCGCGTTCTAAAAAATCGTTCTCCAGCGTCAGCTGCCCGATCTTGGCGTGCAGCGGATCCAGATCTACCGGTGGGGCAGCGTCATGGCCGCCGAAGGCACCGGCGGCGTGTTCTACCAGTTGCCGCTTCCACTCGGTGATCTGGTTGGGGTGCAGCTCAAACTGCTTGGCCAGATCGGCCAACGTCTTGTCTTCGCGCAAGGCCGCCAAGGCGACCTGCGCCTTGAAAGCCGGCGTGTGGGTGCGGCGGGTGCGCCGCGCTGATTTCTTGACCATCGAAACTCCTGTGGCCGGCCCCTTTCGGGCCGGCGTTATGCCCGGAGTTTCCACCTAAGAGGCTGTCCAGATTTCCTGCGCCACTTCTGCCCATGCGCTGCATCAGCGTGCCAATGTGGCGCCGGCCGGCGTGAATGCCTTGCCGGGCGAGTTGATCGCGCAGCATGCGAGCGCCCATGAAGGGGTGCTCCAGGTGCAGCTCGTCGAGCCGGCGCATCAGTGCCAAGTCAGAGTCGCTCACAGGCCGCGGCAGGTAGTACACCGAGCCGCGGCTGATGCCAAGCAACTGAGCCTGGCGCGTGACGGACAGTCGGTCATCACGGTCGATCATCGCTTTGCGCTCAGCAATCCCGCCTTGGTGAGCGCGCGTTCTAAAAAATCGTTCTCCAGCGTCAGCTGCCCGATCTTGGCGTGCAGCGGATCCAGATCTACCGGTGGGGCAGCGTCATGGCCGCCGAAGGCACCGGCGGCGTGTTCTACCAGTTGCCGCTTCCACTCGGTGATCTGGTTGGGGTGCAGCTCAAACTGCTTGGCCAGATCGGCCAACGTCTTGTCTTCGCGCAAGGCCGCCAAGGCGACCTGCGCCTTGAAAGCCGGCGTGTGGGTGCGGCGGGTGCGCCGCGCTGATTTCTTGACCATCGAAACTCCTGTGGCCGGCCCCTTTCGGGCCGGCGTTATGCCCGGAGTTTCCACCTAAGAGGCTGTCCAGATTTCCTGCGCCACTTCTTGGCTCTCAGCGAGGCGACTTCTGGTGCTGCAATGCCAAGCTCGTTGCCAAGGTGGCGCCACAAGGCTACTGGAATTACCCGAAAGGCACCGAGCAAACGCCCACTCATGCGCAGGAAACCAATATGGAGCGCCAGACCAAGCTTGTGGGAATCACCTCGGCGTGCATTGATTGCGTCGCGCTCGGCACCATCGAAGGTGAAAAATGCCTTCATCTCGAAGTCGCTGATATCGCGGGGGAGCCCACGCATCCCCAAAAACGTTGTGTGCCAACCCTGCATCGTGAACCTCAAAAGTGGGAGGCCACCATACCCGTTTACAAAGCGAACAGGAAAGTCAATGAAATCAACGGTCTACCCAGACCACCCCCGCGCCAGTGCTAGCTTTGCGTACCGTCACTTATTGCACTGAAAACGAGGAGACCCCAGGCAGCATGCGTCCTGGCTGTCGCAGCGCTCACAACCTCGGCGTGTGCCTGAAGTTCCTGCAGATGCTCACGAGGGAATGACCAGAGGAGCCCTTGACCCGCGTGCAGGACGGAGAAAAAACGCGCTAAATGGGAAGCTCCGAGCCGGCGCGCAGTGGTGGCGAGGACGACGTCAGCCGGAGAAATGGCTAGCAAATTCGCTAGAGCGCGCGGCCAAATAGAAGGGCGCGTAGAGCCGCTTGGGCTGCCCATGTTCCAATCCGAGCGACCCGGTAGACAGGCGGCGGTCACTTCAGCGATTCGGGCAGATTCAATCTTGCTGCGGAGCAGATCCATGCAGAGAATGGCCCTCCTGCCGGCCACCGGTCATCCTGGTTTATGCGGACCTGGCTGACAGTCATCTTTTGCTTCAGTATCGACTGAAGTCGGGGCTCATGCGATTGCGCTTGCCGAGGCCACGCGCTGACGCAACTCGAACTTCTGCACCTTGCCGGTGGAGGTCTTCGGCAACTCGGTGAATATCACCCGCTTCGGCACTTTGAAACGGGCCAGATGGTCACGGCAGAACTCGATGAGTTCGGTCTCCGTGGCCTCGGCGCCGTTCTTCAGCTGAATGAATGCGCAGGGCACTTCACCCCACTTCGCATCGGGTTTCGCCACGACGGAAGCCAGCAACACCGCCGGGTGGCGATGCAGCGCGTCTTCGATCTCAATGGAGCTAATGTTCTCGCCGCCCGAGATGATGATGTCCTTGCTTCTGTCTTTGATCTTCACGTAACCGTCGGGATGCATTACGGCCAGATCGCCGGTGTGGAACCAGCCGCCGGCGAAGGCTTCGGCGGTCGCTTCGGGGTTCTTCAGATAACCCTTCATCACGATGTTGCCGCGGAAGAAGATCTCCCCCATCGTTTCGCCATCGGCAGGCACCGGCTGCATGGTTTCCGGGTCCAGCACGGTGATCGCCTCCTGCAATGGATACGGCACTCCCTGGCGGGCGATCAGGCGCGCACGCTCCCCGGCCTCAAGGTCGGCCCAGTGCGCTTGCGTGGCGCAGACCGCGGCCGGACCATAGACTTCGGTGAGTCCGTAGACATGGGTCAAGGCAATACCGGCGGCTTCGCAGCCCTCGATGACTGCGGCCGGCGGCGCAGCGCCGGCGATCAAGCCCTGCAGCGTGTGCTCCAGGCCGACGCGCAGTTCCGCTGGTGCATCGATCAGCATGCTGTAGACGATCGGTGCGCCGCACAGGTGGGTGATATGGTGCTCGCGCACCAGCGACCAGATCAGCGTCGGATCGACCCCGCGCAGGCAAACGCTGGTGCCCGCGACCAGCGCCATGGTCCAGGCGAAGCACCAGCCATTGCAGTGGAACAGCGGCAAGGTCCACAGATAGGTCGGGTGATGCGGCAGGCTCCATGCGATCACGTTGTTCGCCGCGTTCAGATAAGCGCCGCGGTGATGCGTCACCACGCCCTTCGGCGTGCCGGTGGTGCCGGAGGTGTAGTTCAGCGCGATCGCGTCCCACTCATCGGCGGGCAGTTGCCAGGCGAATTCGCTGTCGCCTTCGGCAAGCAGGTCTTCATAGCCGATCTCGCCGAGCCATTCGCCGGCCGGCGCAGTGGCATCCTCGACCTCCACCACCAGCGGCCGCGCATCGCCCAACAGGGCCAAGGCCTTACCGACCACCGGTGCGAACTCGCGATCGGTCAGCAGCACACGCGCTTCGGCATGCTGCAGCGCGAAGGCGATGGCCTGCGCATCGAGCCGCGTGTTCAGCGCGTTCAAGACAGCGCCACACATGGGCACGCCGAAATGCGCCTCGAACATTGCCGGCACATTGGGCAGCATCACGGCAACCGTGTCGCCGACGCCGATACCTCGGCTGGCCAGCGCGCTGGCCAGGCGTCGGCACCGCGAATAGGTGGTGTGCCAGTCCTGCGAGAAGGCGCCATAGATGAGCGCCTTGCGCGTCGGGTAGACGAGTGCGGTACGTGCCAGAAAACTCAATGGCGACAGCGGAACGTGATTCGCCGCGTTTCTGTCCAAACCGTCTGCGTAAGGATTGATCCGGGTCATGGGGCTCATTTCTCTTGTTCCTGATGTCGGCGGCGCTTCGCGGCGCTGTCCAACGCCGGCTGCGGTCGTTGGCCAACGGTGTGCCGGTGGATGTTCTGTAGAAAAATTTCTCTTCGAATCTAAAAAATCGCCCCTCGTCTTACGACGCGGCAGCTGCGTTGTTCCAGCCCCGCATCGCGAACCTTCGCAAACCTCGTGGACCGGGGTGGGGACCCTGCCTGATCTACCGAAAACAAGACAAGGGAGGCTCCATCGCTGGCGGGTAGATTCAAATCTTACATTGAATAATGAGCCATGAGTCATATTTCTAGGAAGAACAAGATGATGGATAGAGCGCTATAGGACAGGCCGCGGCCGGCCGCGCAGCTGCTGCCTGATCCTGCAGCGCCTGTGTAATGCGCAGTGCATCGGCCAGCTGCTTCAGCTGCGCGCGCATATAGATAAGCTTTTTTCTCTGTTTGCAGCCAGGCGCTGCGCTCCTTGTCGGTGGCCAGGAGCTCCTGCTTGGGGTCTCCTCGTTTTCAGTGCAATAAGTGACGGTACGAAAAGCTAGCACTGGC
>NZ_JADMKB010000158.1 GCF_018780075.1 Hydrogenophaga sp. | reverse complement strand
TGCTGTTGAGCGTGCTGCCGCCGCCCAGGCCGTCGAGCTGCAGCGGGTCGGAGGCACCGATGGCGCCGATCAGCGCCTGGTCGCGCGCCTCGTCGCCTTCGGGCAGCCAGTCGCGCAGGAAGAACGGCCCGCGCGAGGTGCCGGCGCGCATCAGGACACAAGGGATGGAGAGGGACATGGCGTGGTGCAGAGTGAGGGTGGAGCGCACATCCGCTTGTGCGTTTTTCCAGGGCACCGCCGGGCTGGCTTCGCCAGACGGCCAGTGCCGCCCCCCCTGGGGGGTGACGCGAAGCGGCGCGGGGGGACTCAATCTGCCGTCAGCTTGCCTCTGACCACCACGGCCTTCCACTTCGCCAGCTCGGTCTTGACCAGGGCACCCAGCTGCTCGGGCGTGCTGGTCTCCACGTCGGCGCCGTGGTCCTCCATGCGCTTGACCACCTCCTTGTCGGTCAGCACGGTGTTGAGCGCCTGGTTGATCTTGGTCACCACGTCCTTGGGCGTCTTGCCCGGCGCGAAGATCGCGTACCACTGCTGCACCTCGACGCCGTCCACGCCGGCCTCCTTCATGGTCGGCACGTCGGGCAGCAGCGGGGAGCGCTTGGGGCCGGCGATCGCCAGCGCCTTGAGCTTGCCGCCCTTGACGTGCGGCAGCGCGGTGAACAGGCTGGGGAACATGAACTGCGTCTGGCCGCCGATGGTGTCGTTCACCGCCGGCGCCGCGCCCTTGTAGGGCACGCTGATCATCTCCACGCCCGCGTTCATCTTGAACAGCTCGCCCGCGAAGTGCGGCGCCGTGCCGTTGCCGGCGGTGGCGTACACGTAGCGCTCGGGCTTGGCCTTGAGCTGGGCCACGAGGTCCTTCACGTCCTTCACCGGCGTCGCGGCGTTGGCCACCAGCAGCGTGCCCGAGTAGCCCACCAGGCCCACGGGTTCGAAGTCGGTCACCGGGTCGTAGCGCAGCTTCTGCAGCGCCGGGTTCATGGCGTGGGTGGCGATGTAGCCCAGCATCAGCGTGTGGCCGTCGGGCGTGGCGCGCGCCACGGCCTCACTGGCCAGCGCGCCGTTGGCGCCCGCCTTGTTCTCCACGATCACGCTCTGGCCCAGCAGCGTGCCCAGCTTCTGCGCGATGGTGCGGGCCATCAGGTCGTTGCCGCCACCGGCGGCGGTGGGCACGACGATGGTGATGGTCTTGGTGGGGAAGGCCATGGCGGCGGGGGCAAAGGCGGCGGCCAGGGCGAGGGTGATCGCGGTTCGTGTGATGTTCATGGTTTGTCTCCTGTCGGTTGAAAGTGAGCGAATCATCCGGCGATCAAAGGCATCTGTGAATTGCATAGTTGGGATCTATTGATCCACAATGTGCATCAATCAAAACTCCCCCGGTCCGGCCCCTTCCATGTCCGCACACTTCGATCTCAACGACCTGTTCGCCTTCCGTGCCGTGGCCGAACTCGGCAACTTCCGCAAGGCCGCCGAGTCGGTCCACATCTCGCAGCCCGCGTTCAGCCGGCGCATCGACAAGCTGGAGCAGGCGTTGGGCGTGCGGCTGCTGGAGCGCAGCACGCGTCGCGTCAGCCTGACGGTGGTGGGGCGCGATTTCGACCGCCAGCTGCGCCAGATCCTCGACGCGCTCGACACCACGCTGCTCGGCATCCGCGGCGTGGCGGCCACGCGCATGGGCGAGGTCACCATCGCGGCCGTGCCCTCGGCGGTGAACTACTTTCTCTCCAGTGTGATCGCGCGTTACCACGAGCGCTACCCGCGCGTGCGCATCAAGATCATCGACGAGAGCGCCAACGCGGTGCTGTTGGCGGTGGCGCGCGGCGAGGCCGATTTCGGGCTCAATTTTGTCGGCTCGCAGGAGTCCGACGTGGAGTTCAAGCCGCTGAAGGAAGAGCAGTTCGTCGCGGCCTGCCGGCGCGACCACCCGCTGGCCAAAAAGCGCCAGGTGCGCTGGGCCGAGCTGGCGCAGCACGACTACATCGCGGCCGACAAGGTCTCGGGCAACCGCCTGCTGCTGGACCAGGCGCTGGCGGGCATGGCCGGGCAGCCACAGAGCCTGTACGAAACGCGGCACGGCACGACCATGATCGGTCTGGTGGAAGCGGGGCTGGGCGTGGCGGTCGTGCCCTCGATGGCCATGCCGGGGAAAGACCACCCGCTGCTGGTCAGCGTGCCGCTGGTGGACCCGGTGGTCAAGCGCATGGTGGGGCTGATCAAGCGCCGCTCCACCGTGCTCACGCCGGCCGCGCAGGAGTTCTACAACCTCTGCGCCGAGATGCAGAGCGGCCCGCCGCGCCGGCGCACCAAGGCGAGCGCGTAGGCACGCGCGCAGCGGCGATCGTCAGGACTTGCGGGTCGGGATGCGCAGCACCACCCAGGCCCCGATGGCGCCCAGCGCCACCAGCACCAGCTGCGCGATCCAGCGGTGGCGGAAGCTCCAGATGGAGAAACTCACCATCAGCAGCATGGAGCCGACCGCGATCACCTTGGTGCGCCGCGTCAGGCTGCGGTCGCTCTCCCAGTCGCGCAGCATCGGGCCGGTGAGCCGGTGGTTGAGCAGCCAGGCGTGCAGGCGCGGCGAGGCCTTGGCGTAACACGCGGCGGCGAGCAGCACGAAGGGCGTGGTCGGCAGGCCCGGCAGCACCACGCCGATGACGCCCAGCACCAGCGCCACCGACCCGGCCACCCACAGCAGGCCGCGCACCACGCGCGAGTGGTGGGGCGTGGGCGCTTCGCGCACCGGTGGGCCTTCGCCCTGAGGGCTGTGGTGCGCGCTGGCGGGCGAGCGGTCAGGCGCTTCGCTCATGGCGCGAACAGGCCCAGGGGGTGGTGCGCCACTGCGACGCTGGCCATGAAGCCCACGACGGCCAGCGCGGCGACGAAACACCCGGCCTTGGCCATCCGCGTCGGCGCCCGCTTGAGCGCGAGCGTGCCGAGCACGATGTAGACGATCAGCAGCACCAGCTTCGCGAGCAGCCAGTGGTCCTGCGTGGGGTTGAGCTGCCGCAGCCACCACAGCGAGCCGCCCGCGAGCAGCAGCAGCGAGTCGATCACCGGGCTCAGGCCACGTGCCCAGGCCTGCATCGGCCAGGCCAGCCCGGCCAGCACGCCGGCGCCCCGTGCCGCGAACAGCGACACGCTGAGCGTCACGAGGGTGATGTGCAGCGGCAGGAGCCAGGGGTAGAGGGCGGCGACCCATTCGGGGGATGGCATGGTTTGCGCATCATAGGTCGCCGCGCATCGGCGCAACCCCTGTCCGCGCCGACGAAGGCGCGGGACGCTTGGGGGCAACGACCCGGGCAGTGGCGGAGCGTGGGGGCCAGCGATCCGGCGCCGGGCCGCCCCAAGCCGGATCAGCCCCCTCGGGGGGCAGCGACCCGCGCAGCGGTGGAGCGTGGGGGCTCAACGGGCCAGCCGCCGGGCCGCCCCAAGCCGGATCAGCCCCCTCGGGGGGGTAGCGACCCGCGCAGCGGTGGAGCGTGGGGGATCAACGGGCCAGCCGCCGGGCCGCCCCAAGGCAGGCCCAGCCCCCTCGGGGGGGCAGCGACCCGCGCAGCGGTAGAGCGTGGGGGCTCAACGGGCCAGCCGCCGGGCCGCCCCAAGGCAGGCCCAGCCCCCTCGGGGGGCAGCGACCCGCGCAGCGGCGGAGCGTGGGGGCTCTTACCCTTCCAGCGGCGGGTAGTCGGTGTAGCCCTTTGCGCCGCCACCGTAGAACGTGGCTTTGTCGGGGGCGTTGAACGGGCCGCCCGCGCGCAGGCGGGCCACCAGGTCGGGGTTGGCGATGTAGGTTTTGCCGAAGGCCACGAGGTCGGCGCCATCGGCCAGCGCCTGCTGGGCCAGCGTCAGGTCGTAGCCGTTGTTCACCATCCAGGCGCCCTGGCCGCCGGCCGCGCGGTAGCTGGCCTTGAGCCCGGCGTAGTCGAACGGGCGGTCTGGCAGTTCGCGCGGGCCGCCGGTGGCGCCTTCGATCAGGTGCACGTAGGCCAGCTGGTAGGGCGCGAGCTTGCGCACCACGTGGTCGAACAGCGGCTGCGGGTCGGCGTCCACCACGTCGTTGGCCGGGGTCACCGGCGAGAGCCGGATGCCGGTGCGCGCGCCGCCGATGGCGTCGGTCACGGCGGCCACCACTTCGAGCAGCAGGCGCGCGCGGTTGGTGACGCTGCCGCCGTAGTCGTCCTTGCGCTGGTTGCTGCCGGTCTTGAGGAACTGGTCGATCAGGTAGCCGTTGGCGGCGTGGATCTCCACCCCGTCAAAGCCTGCCGCGATGGCGTTGAGCGCGGCATGGCGGTAGTCCTGCACGATGCCGGGGATCTCTTCGGCGTCGAGCGCGCGCGGCTCGGAGGTGTCGACGAAGGTCGGCACGCCGTCCTTGATCAGCACGGTCTTGGTGTGGGCGCGGATCGCCGAGGGAGCGACCGGCTTGCCGAAGTGGGGTTGCAGGTCGGTGTGCGAGACGCGGCCGACGTGCCAGAGCTGGGTGACGATCGTGCCGCCCGCGTCGTGCACGGCTTTCGTCACGCGCTTCCAGCCGTCGAGCTGCTCGGTGCCGTACAGGCCGGGCACGTCGGCGTAGCCCTGGCCTTGCTGGGTGATGGCGGTGGCCTCGGTGATCAGCAGGCCCGCGCTGGCGCGCTGGGCGTAGTACTCGGCCATCAGCGGCGTGGGGATGGCGTCGGGCGCGCGGTTGCGCGTGAGCGGGGCCATGACGATGCGGTTGGCGAGGTGCAGGCCACCGGCCTGGAGGGGGTCGAAGAGGGAGGTCATGTGGGATCGGATCGGGTAGACACGGGAACGCACAGACTACGCGGAAAACGGTGGGCGTGCCGGCGCCCGGCGCACAGAGCCCGGCGCACCACGGGCATCCCCGGGGCGTCCTGCGACCGGGTGCGCAAAGGCAGACAATCGGGCGCATGACAGCTTTGCAAGACATCCGCCTCTCCCTGCTCGATCTGGTGGCCGTGCGCGAGGGCGGCACGGTGGCCGACGCGCTGGCCATCGCCCGCCGCACTGCCCAGCACGCCGAGGCGCTGGGCTTCACCCGCTACTGGCTGGCCGAGCACCACAACATGAGCGGCATCGCCAGCTCGGCCACAGCCGTGCTGGTGGGCCATGTGGCCGGCGCCACGCAGCGCATCCGCGTGGGCTCGGGCGGCGTGATGCTGCCCAACCACGCGCCGCTGGTGGTGGCCG
>NZ_JADMKB010000080.1 GCF_018780075.1 Hydrogenophaga sp. | reverse complement strand
GGGCGCGAGCTTGGCCTGGCTGGCGTGGTAGCCGCAGACCATCTTGCCGCGCTTGGCCGCGGTCTCCACGATCACCTTGGGGCCGTCCACGTGCATGGTGAACACGTCCACGCCCTGGTCGGCCAGGCTGTTGGTGGCTTCGGCTTCTTTCACCGGCATCGACCAGTCGCCGGTGAAGATCACGCTGCAGGTGATCTTCGGGTCGACCGAGCGCGCGCCCATGGTGAAGGCGTTGATGTTGCGCAGCACCTGCGGGATCGGCTTGGCGGCGATGAAGCCGATCTTCTTGCTCTTGCTCATGTGCCCGGCGATGACGCCGTTGAGGTACTGGCACTCGTCGATGTAGCCGAAGAAACTGGCGGTGTTCTTCGGGTGTTTGCCCTCGGTCCACATGCCGCCGCAGTGGGCAAAACGCGCGTCGGGGAACTTGGCCGCCACCGCCAGCATGTGCGGATCGAAGTAGCCGAACGAGGTGGGGAACACCAGCTGCGCGCCGTCCTGCGCGATCATGCCGGTCATGGTGCGCTGCACGGCCGCGGTCTCGGGCACGTTCTCTTCTTCCACCACCTTCACGCCCGGCATCTTCTTGAGCATGGCCGCCGCTTCGGCCTGGGCCTGGTTGTAGCCGTAGTCGTCGCGCGGGCCGACGTAGATCACCCCCACGGTGATGGGCTTCTGCGCGAAGGCGAAGGGGCTGCTGGCCGCCGCGCCGAGCGCGGCCAGGGTCTTGATCGAATCGCGGCGGTTGGAGAGGAAGTGGCTCATGGGAACGCTCCTGGGTTGGGTGGTGGAGGCAGGGTTGAAAAACTCAGTGATCGGCGAGGCAGGGAGGAGGCGCCAAAGGCGACGCGGGGGGTGTTTCATGTCAATCCAGCAGGCTCACGTGGGCGGCGACCACGCGCCAGCCATCGGCGGTGCGCAGCCAGGTCTGGCTCTGGCGGCCGGTGCGGTCGCTGCCATGGCGGACGAATTCGGTGTTGGCGGTGGCGAAGTCGCGGCCGTAGGTGGTGATGACGGTTTTGCCCAGCGTGCGCGCCAGCCCGGTCGAGGGCCGGCCGGCGCGGAATTCGCGGATGGCGCCGTGGCCGTACAGGTTCTCGGTGGCGCCAAAGCGCAGCGTGTGCGGGCTGTCCCAGAACAGCTCGTCGAGCACGGACACGTCGTTGTTCACCAGGGCGGTCTCGTAGCGCTCGAACGCGGCGGTCACTTCGGCCAGCACGTCGGGTTCATTGATCTGGAGCGGCTCCGTCTTTGTCGTCATGGTGCTGTCTCCTTCACGTGGGCCACGCCCGACTGCGCCAGCGCCCAGCCGGCGCGCAGCGCGAGGTCTTCGCGCCAGGGGGCGGCGATGAGCTGCACGCCGATCGGCAGGCCGCCGGTGCCATCGGGCCACATGGGCGCGGTCACCACCGGGCAGCCCGCAAACGACACCGGCTGGGTGAGCAGGCCGATGGAGGGGCGGCTGGGCAGGCGCTGGCCATTGATGTAGATCCACTCGCTGCCGATGGCCGGTGCGGCCACCGGGGTGGCGGGCGCGATCAGCACATCCCAGTCGCGGAACAGGGCGTTGACCTTGTCGCGGTAGAGGCGCCGGAAGCGCTGGGCGCGCACGTACCAGGCCGCCGGTTGCAGCGCGCCCGCGATGAGGCGGTCCACCGACAGCGGTTCGTGTTCGTCGGCCCGCGTGCGCAGGCTCTCCAGGTGCAGCTGCCCGCCCTCGCTGGCGGTGACGATGAAGGCGGCGGCGCGCGCGGCGGCCGGGTCGGGCCATTCGACGCCGTGTTGCACGGCCACCTGGGTGCCCAGGGCGCCGGCCGCCAGGGCCACGGCCTCGCGCGCGGCCGGTGCCGACAGCGCGTCGAAGTAGCCGTTGAGCACGCCCACGCGCAGCCCCTGCACCCCCTGGGCGAGCAAAGCGGTGGTGGGCTCCAGCGCGGTCGCGAAACAGCCGGGGTCCAGCGGGTCGGGACCCTGCAGCACGTCGTAGGCCAGGGCCAGCCCGGGCAGGTCGTTGGCCAGCGGGCCGAGGTGGTCGATGCTGTGCACGAACGGGAAGCTGCCGCGGCGCGAGAGCCGCCCGAAGGTGGGCTTGAGGCCCCAGATGCCACAGAAGGACGAGGGCACGCGGATCGAGCCGTTGGTGTCCGAGCCCAGCGTGAGCGGCACCTGGCCGGCCGCCACCGCCGCGCCCGACCCACCCGACGAACCACCGGCCGTGCAGTCGGGCTTGTGCGGGTTGCGGGTCGGCCCGTAGTGGGTGTTTTCGGTGGTGAAGCCGTAGGCGAACTCGTCCATGTTGAGCGAGCCCACCAGCACCGCGCCCGCGGCCTGCAGGCGCTGCACCAGCACCGCGTCGGCGGCTGCGGGCGGGTGGGAGCGGTTCACCCTGGAGCCGGCCAGGGTCACCTCGCCGGCGACGTCGAACAGGTTCTTCACCGCGAACGGCACACCCGCCAGCGGCCCCAGCGGTTCACCGCGGGCGCGCCGGGCGTCGATCTGAGCGGCCTGGGTGCGGGCGGCGTCGAAGCGGGTGCCGGTGAAGGCGTTCACACGCGCCTCGGTGGCCTCGATGCGGGCGATGCAGGTCTCCAGCACGGCGGCGGCGCTGCGCTTGCCGGTGGCGACGGCCTGGATGGTCTGGGACAGTGACAGCGTGGGCATGGCGCGGCTCAACGGGGCTGGTCGAAGGGGGCGGGGCGAAACAGCTCGGCCGGTTCGTCGTGGGGGGCCAGCGGGATCTCCTCCAGCGTGGCCGCGAGGCCGGCGGTGCGCTGCAGGTGCACCGCCACGCGTGCGGCCTGCGCGTCGTCCAGGGGCAGGCCCACCGCCACGGCGGCGGCCTGCACATAGGCCAGGGTCTGTTGATCGGTCATCGCCGCACCTCGCGCTGAAAAATGTCCAGGCTGCGCTTCTTGGCGTCGATGAAGCTGGCCTCGGACAGCGTGGCCGTGGTGCGCGGGCGCGCGTCGTCGTAGGGCAGGATCTCGGCCACCCTGGTCGGCCGCTTGGTCAGCAGCAGCACCTGGTCGGCCAGGTACACGGCTTCTTCCAGGTCGTGCGAGACCAGCACCATGGTGGTGCCGGTCTGCATGAACACCTCCTGCAGCTTCTCGCGGATGAACAGCGTCATCTCGAAGTCCAGCGCCGAGAAGGGTTCGTCCAGGAACAGCACCTCGGGGTTGGGCGCGAGCGCCCGCATGATCGACGCCGTCTGCTGCTGCCCGCCCGAGAGCTCGTAGGGGTAGCGGTGGAGGTCGAACTTGACGTCGAACGAGGCCACCAGCTCCTGCATGCGCCGGTCCACCTCGGTCTTGCTTTTTCCTTCGAGCTTGAGCGGGTAGGCGATGTTGTCGATGGTGCGCATCCACGGGAACATCGCCTCGCGGTAGTTCTGGAACACGTAGCCGATCTTGGTGTCCTGGAGGCTCTTGCCGTCGAACAGGATCTCGCCGCTGTCGATGGGAATGAGCCCGGCGATCATGTTGATCAGCGTGCTCTTGCCGCAGCCGTTGGGGCCGAAGACCGACACGATCTTGTGCTTGGGGATGTCCAGGTCGAAGTTCTCGTACAGCGGCCAGCCCGCGAAGTACTTGGTCAGGCCGCGGATGGTGATGTGCGTGCCGGCGGGGCCGGGTTGAAAAACAGGTGTCGGCACATCGGCAAACACCGGGGCATTCAAGACGGCGGTCATCGGCCACTCCAGTGAACGATCTTGCGTTCGATCAGAAGAAAGAGGACGTTCAGCGCATATCCCAGCGCACCGGCGGCGAGGATGGACGCGTACATGTCCTTCACGTTCATCACCTGCTGCGAGTTGATGATGCGGTTGCCCAGCCCGCTGTCGGCCCCGATGAACATCTCGGCCACGATCACGATGACCAGCGCCATCGACACGGCCGAGCGCAGGCCGACGAAGCTGGGCTGCAGGCTTTCCCAGATCAGCACGTCCTTGAACACCTGCCAGCGTGTGGCGCCCATCACCTTGGCCGCCATCACGCGCTGCTTGCGCGCGTTGATCACGCCGTAGGCGCTGTTGAACACCACGATCAGCAGCGCGCCGAAGGCGGCGATGGCGACCTTGTTGATGTCGCTCACGCCGAAGATCATGAGGAACAGCGGGATCAGCGCGGACGAGGGCGTGGAGCGGAAGAAGTCGATCAGGAACTCCACGCTGCGGTAGGCCTTCTCGTTGCTGCCGAGCAGCACACCCAGCGGCATGCCGAGCACGGCGGCGATCAGGAAGGCCTGCACCGTGCGCCACACCGTGACCACGAAATCCATCATCAGCGGGCCGCCGGCCAGGCCGCCGATCAGCGCGCCGAGCGCGTCGATGGGCGGTGGCAGCAGGATGGGCTTGATGAAGCCCAGCCGCACGACCAGGTCCCAGATGATGAAGAGCACGACCGGGCCCACGAAGGGCAGGGCCTTGCCCCAGTCGGTCGTTTTCGGTGGCGTGGGCACGCCGGCCGACGCGGGCGGGCTCCAGGGTTTCGTCGCTTCCGTCATGATGCCGCCGGGCCGCCCCAAGGCAGCAAGGGCCCCCTCGGGGGGCAGTGAAGCCGCAAAGCGGCAAACGTGGGGGCGCTCATCTGCTCAGCCCTTGTAGAGCATGGAGTCGACCATCAGCCGCTTCGAGAAGATGCCCTTCTCGCTGAACAGGTCGAAGAACTTCTGGAAGTGCGCCACGTCGGCCGGCGTGAACTCGTTGTACATGGTGTACGCGGCCAGCGGCACCTCGGCGGTGAGCGCGCCTTCGATGGCGGTGTAGCCCTTGAGGTACTGGCGCGCTTCCACCGACTTGCTGCGCACGTAGGCCACGCCCTTGCCGTAGGCGGCGACGAACTTCTTGGCGGCGTCCGGGTGCTTCTTGATGAACTCCGAAGACAGCGAGGCCGAGCCACCGAACCACGGCGCCATCGGATCGCCGAGCACGTACTTCGCGATCACACCTGCTTCGAGCACCTTGGTGGTGCCGTTCATGCGGCCGATGGTGCCGGTGGGTTCGAGCGTGTAGGCGCCGTCGATCTGGCCCGCCGCGAGCGCGGCCACGTGCTGGCCGATCGGCAGCTCGACCACGGTCGCGCCGGTGGCGCCGCCGCGCTCGAGCACCGTCTTGGCCAGGGTCACGTTCTGGATGCCGGGGCCGGAGCCGATGCGTTTGCCCTTGAGGTCGGCCATCACCTTGGCCGGGCTTCCCGCGGGCACGATCACCTCGTCGAGCACGTTCTTCACGTTGCTCGGGTTGGAGCAGAAGATCTTGAAGGTGCCGGG
>NZ_JADMKB010000190.1:15256-26661 GCF_018780075.1 Hydrogenophaga sp. | reverse complement strand
GAGAACAGCCAGATGCCCACGAAGCCGATGGTCATGGAGAACAGGGCCGGCGAGGTGTAGGGGAACCAGGCCGAGCCTTTGGGGTTGCCCAGCGTGGCTTCCCACACCGAGGGCGACACGATGGTCAGCGCCACCGACGAGATCAGGCCCAGGAAGCCACCGATCACGGCGCCCTTGGTCGTGCAGTCTTTCCACAGCACGCTCATGAACAGCACCGGGAAGTTCGCCGAGGCGGCGATGGCGAAGGCCAGCGACACCATGAAGGCGATGTTCTGCTTCTCGAAGGCAATGCCCAGCACCACGGCCACGATGCCCAGGCAGATCGTGGTGATCTTCGACACGCGCAGTTCGGATGCGCTGTCGGCCTTGCCCTTCTTGATCACCGTGGCGTAGATGTCGTGCGACACGGCCGAGGCACCGGACAGCGTCAGGCCCGCCACCACCGCGAGGATGGTCGCGAAGGCCACGGCCGAGATGAAGCCCAGGAACACGTTGCCGCCGACGGCGTTGGCCAGGTGCACCGCCGCCATGTTGTTGCCACCCAGCAGGGCGCCCTTGGCGTCCAGGAACTGCGGGTTGGTCAGCACGAAGGTGATGGCACCGAAACCGATGATGAACGTCAGCAGGTAGAAGTAGCCGATCCAGCCGGTGGCCCACATCACCGACTTGCGTGCTTCCTTGGCGCTGGGCACGGTGAAGAAGCGCATCAGGATGTGGGGCAGGCCGGCGGTACCGAACATCAGCGCCATGCCGAAGCTGATGGCAGAGATGGGGTCCTTCACGAAGTTGCCCGGGCCCATGATCGAGAAGCCGATCTTCTCGGGGTCCATGGCGGCAGCCGTGGCCAGTTCCTTGGCGGCTTTGGCGGCAGCTTCTGGCGTCGTTGCCGTGGCGCTCGCCGCTTCAGCCGCGGCCAGTGCCGCGGTCTTGGCGGGGCCGGCGAGGGCGGCCTTGATTTCAACGGCTTTGGCGAACATCGCTTCGGGGCTGAAGCCGAAGTGCCACAACACCATGAAGGCCATGAAGGAGGCGCCACCCAGCAACAGACAGGCCTTGATGATCTGCACCCAGGTGGTGGCGGTCATGCCACCGAACAGCACATAGACCATCATCAGCGCGCCCACGATGATCACGGCGATGTAGTACTCGAGACCGAAGAGCAGTTTGATCAACTGACCGGCACCGACCATCTGGGCGATCAGGTAGAACGCGACCACCACCAGCGTGCCGGAGGCCGCGAAGATGCGGACCGGTGTCTGGTTGAAGCGGAACGCGGCCACGTCGGCGAAGGTGAACTTGCCCAGGTTGCGCAGCCGCTCGGCCATCAGGAAGGTGATCACCGGCCAGCCGACCAGGAAGCCGATGGAGTAGATCAGGCCGTCAAAGCCGCTGGCCATCACGGCCGCAGAGATGCCGAGGAACGACGCGGCCGACATGTAGTCGCCCGCGATCGCCAGGCCGTTCTGGAAGCCGGTGATGCCACCGCCTGCGGTGTAGAAGTCGGAAGCGCTCTTGGTCTTGGCCGCCGCCCACTTGGTGATGAACAGCGTGCCCACCACAAAGAGGGCAAACATCGTGATGGCCGTCCAGTTGGTGGCCTGCTTTTCAGCCTGCCCGAGGTCGGCGCCCGCCGACCAGGCCGCAAACGAGACGCCGAACAGCGCGAGCAGCGTCAGGACGCGGCGTGTGTGGTTGTTCAAGAGATTCATTTCAACACCGCCTTGGCCACCGCACTGGAGAGTTCGTCGAACTCGGTGTTCGCTCGCTTGACATAGATGGCCGTGATCACGATGGTGAACACGATGACGCCGAAGCCGATGGGAATGCCCATGGTCATCACGCCGGTGCCGATTTTTTGTGAGAGGAACTCTTTGTTGAAAGCCACGAGCATGATGAAGCCGTAGTACACGACCATCATTGCCAGCGTCAGCCACCAGCCAAAGCTGGATCGCTTGGCCTTGAGCTCCTGGTATTTCGGATTGCTCGCAATCCGTTGAACCAGATCATTTTCCATACCGTCTCCTTCTGTGGGTTTGAACAGAAGGCAGAGTAGGACTCACCACTTACGGTGCACTTACCCAAACGCGCACGCGCTCGCTTGCGGAGGGGGGACTTTCCCTAGGGCGTGATCGTGCGTTTTGTCAGACGTGTGTAATGTCTGAATGCATCGGGCCCGCCCCGAATGACCGCTCAGTACGCCAGCCGTTCCGGCCGGATCTCCTGCAGGATGGTGGTGGCGATTTCTTCGATCGACTTGGTGGTGGTGGACAGCCAGCGAATGCCTTCGCGACGCATCATTGCTTCGGCCTCGTTCACCTCCGCGCGGCAGTTCTCCAGGCTCGCGTAGCGCGAGTTGGGGCGGCGTTCGTTGCGGATCTCGCTCAGGCGTTCCGGTGCGATCGTGAGGCCGAAGATCTTCTTGCGGTGCGGTACCAGGGCCGGCGGCAGCTTGCGGCGGTCAAAGTCTTCCGGGATCAGCGGGTAGTTCGACGCCTTCAGGCCGTGTTGCATGGCGAGGTAGAGCGAGGTGGGGGTCTTGCCGCTGCGGCTCACGCCGACGAGGATCACGTCCGAGCCTGCCAGATCGCGGTGGCTCTGGCCGTCGTCGTGCATGAGCGAAAAGTTGATCGCCTCGATGCGGTCGTTGTATTCCTTGCTTTTGGACGCGTCCGAAAAGCGCCCGACACGGTGGTTGGACTTGATGCCCAGCTCGTCTTCCAGCGGCTCCACGAACGTGCCGAACATGTCGAGCATCATGCCGGTGCAGTGCGCCTTCACCACGGCCAGCACCTCCATGTTGACCACGGTGGCGAAGACCAGCGGGCGCCTGCCCTCGACCTCGGCCGTGTGGTTGATCTGGCGAACCGCCTGGTGGGCCTTGTCCACACTGTCCAGAAACGGCAGGCGCACCCGCCGCACCTCGGTCTCGAACTGCGCCAGGATGGCGTTGCCAAAGGTCTCGGCGGTGATGCCGGTGCCGTCGGAGATGAAGAAAACGGTGCGGTTGGGCATGGTGGACGGGCGCGAAGGTTTTGAAGAAATTTCAGGGAAGCCGTCAGCTGAATTCAGGCTTCGGGCCTCTGCCAGCGTGCCTTGCGCGGATCGGCCCCCTACAATCATGTACTCGGTTGGTAACCATTATCCCGGTTCCCCGTCGCCCAGATTGTTGCCCCTTGCCCGGTGCACGACCCACAACAGAACCACAGGTCACCCGCTGGCGCATGGCATTCCCGGTTTTTTAACCTTAGGAGTCTTCCCATGTCCAACCTGTTTGGCGCGACCGATCTGGTCGTCCCCTTCGAAAAACTGCGAATGAGCGACGTCGAAGCCGTCGGCGGCAAGAACGCCAGCCTCGGCGAGATGATTTCGCAACTGCCCAGCGGCGTGAAGGTGCCCACCGGCTTCGCCACCACGGCGCACGCCTTCCGCGAATTTCTCCAGTACGACGGCCTGACCGAGCGCATCAACGCCCGCCTCGATGCGCTGGACACCGAAGACGTGCGCGCCTTGGCCGAGGCCGGTGCCGAGATCCGCGCCATGGTGGAAAACCAGCCGTTCCCGGCCGACCTCGAAAAAGCCATCCGCGAGGCGTTCGTCACGCTGGTGGGTGACAACGACAAAGCCACCTTCGCCGTGCGCAGCTCGGCCACCGCCGAAGACCTGCCCGATGCCTCGTTCGCCGGCCAGCAGGAAACCTTCCTGAACGTGCACGGCATCGAAGAGGTGCTGCACAAGATGAAGGAGGTGTTCGCCTCCCTGTACAACGACCGCGCCATCAGCTACCGCGTGCACAAGGGCTTTGCCCACGCCGACGTGGCCCTGTCCGCCGGCGTGCAGCGCATGGTGCGCTCCGACACCGGCGCGGCCGGTGTGATGTTCACCATCGACACCGAGTCGGGTTTTGAGGATGTGGTCTTCATCACCTCCAGCTACGGTCTGGGCGAGACGGTGGTGCAGGGCGCCGTGAACCCCGACGAGTTTTACGTGCACAAGCCCATGCTGAAAGCCGGCAAGCGCGCGCTGATCCGCCGCAACCTCGGCTCCAAGCTGATCCAGATGACGTTCACCACGGCCGAAGAGAAAGCCGGCGACAGCGCGCTCAAGGGCAAGCTGGTGAAGACGGTGGACGTGCCGGTCGAACAGCGCAACCGCTACAGCCTGACCGACGCCGACGTCGAGCAGCTGGCGCACTACGCGCTGGTGATCGAGCAGCACTATGGTCGCCCGATGGACATCGAGTGGGGCAAGGACGGCACCGACGGCCAGCTGTACATCCTGCAGGCCCGGCCTGAAACCGTGAAGAGTCAGTCGGCCGGCAAGACCGAGGTGCGCTACAAGCTCAAGGGCAAGGGCGCCGTGCTGGCCTCGGGCCGCGCCATCGGTCAGAAGGTCGGCACCGGCCCGGTGCGCCTGGTGCACAACATCAGCGAGATGGACAAGGTGCAGCCCGGCGACGTGCTGGTGACCGACATGACCGACCCGAACTGGGAGCCGGTGATGAAGCGCGCCAGCGCCATCGTGACCAACCGCGGGGGCCGCACCTGCCACGCGGCCATCATCGCTCGCGAGCTGGGCATCCCGGCCGTGGTGGGTTGCGGCAACGCCACCGATACGCTCAAGGACGGCACGCTGGTCACGGTGAGCTGCGCCGAGGGCGACACCGGCCACATCTACGACGGCCTGCTGGAAACCGAGATCACCGAGGTACAGCGCGGCGCGATGCCCGAGGTGGACGTGAAGATCATGATGAACGTGGGCAACCCCCAGCTGGCGTTCGACTTCGCGCAGATCCCCAACGGCGGCGTCGGCCTGGCCCGCCTGGAATTCATCATCAACAACAACATCGGCGTGCACCCCAAGGCGATCCTGGACTACCCCGCGATCGACGCCGACCTGAAGAAGGCCGTGGAGTCGGTGGCCCGTGGCCACGCCTCGCCGCGCGCTTTCTACGTGGACAAGGTGGCCGAAGGTGTGGCCACCATCGCAGCGGCCTTCTGGCCCAAGCCGGTGATCGTTCGCCTGTCGGACTTCAAGTCCAACGAGTACCGCAAGCTGGTCGGCGGCAGCCGCTACGAGCCCGATGAAGAGAACCCCATGCTGGGCTTCCGCGGTGCGGCGCGCTACATCAGCGAAGAGTTCCGCGAAGCCTTTGCGATGGAGTGCGAAGCCTTGAAGCGCGTGCGCGAAGACATGGGCCTGACCAACGTGCAGGTGATGGTGCCCTTCGTGCGCACGCTGGGTCAGGCGCAACGCGTGACCGAACTGCTGGCCGAAAAAGGCCTGAAGCGCGGCGAGAACGAACTCAAGGTCATCATGATGTGCGAGATCCCGAGCAACGCGGTGCTGGCGAACGAGTTCCTCCAGTACTTCGACGGCTTCTCCATCGGCTCCAACGACCTGACCCAGCTCACCCTGGGCCTGGACCGTGATTCGGGCCTGGAGCTGCTGGCCAAGGACTTCGACGAGCGCGACCCGGCCGTGAAGGCGCTGCTGAAAATGGCGATTGGCGCCTGCAAGGCTCAGGGCAAGTACGTCGGCATCTGTGGCCAGGGCCCCAGCGACCACCCGGACTTCGCCCAGTGGCTGCGCGACGAGGGCATCAGCTCGATCTCGCTGAATCCTGATTCGGTGGCAGACACCTGGCAGCTGCTGGCTTCCACCGCGAAGTAAGCGTTCAGGGCTCTTCTCATCAAGGCGGCCGGGCGACAGCCCTGCCGCTTTTTTTGTGCGCGACGGCGTAAGGCCGTGGTCAGTGCCTGGCGCACAATCGGTTGCAAAGGCGCCCCCACGAGGGCGCCACCGAATGAGGAGACGCCCATGTTCCAAGGTCTGGACGCCCAACGCCTGGTGGCCCTGTTTGTGGCCGGCCTGTTGTTGTTCAACTTTCCGCTGCTGGCGCTCTGGGACCACGACGCCCGGGTGCTCGGCGTGCCGCTGTTTCCCGCCGCCTTGTTCCTGATCTGGGCGCTGCTGATCGCGGCGCTGGCCTGGGTCGTTGAGCGCTCGCCTGAAACGGCCGCGCCCGACAGCGCGGACTGACACCCCGCCATGTTGTCGGCCCCGTTGGTCATCGGCGTTTCGTTTGCCTACCTGCTGCTGCTGTTTGCGGTGGCCTACTGGGGTGACCGGCGGGCCGCGCAGGGGCGCTCGGTCATTGGCAATGCCTGGGTCTATGCGCTGTCGATGGCGGTGTATTGCACGGCCTGGACCTACTTCGGCAGCGTGGGGCGCGCCGCGAACACGGGGGTGTGGTTCCTGCCGATCTACCTCGGGCCGATGCTGGCCATGGTGCTGGCCTGGATGGTGGTTCGCAAGATGATCCGCATCGCCAAGACCTACCGCATCACCTCGATCGCCGACTTCATCGCCAGCCGCTACGGCAAGAGCCCGACCCTCGCGGGCCTGGTGACGCTGATCACCGTGGTGGGCATCGTTCCCTACATCGCGCTGCAGCTCAAGGCCATCGCCAGCGGCTACGCGGTGCTGACCTCGCCGCTGGGCCAGGCCGTGGCCCAGCCCGCCCAGTGGTGGAGCGACAGCACGCTCTACCTGGCGCTGGCGCTGGCGGGGTTCACCATGGTCTTTGGCGCGCGGCACCTGGACAGCACCGAGCGCCACGAGGGGATGGTCGCCGCCATCGCCTTTGAATCCATGGTCAAGCTGCTGGCGTTTCTGGCCGTCGGCGTGTTTGTTGTCTTTGGCTTGTTTGACGGCCCAGGGGACCTGTTTGACCAGGCGCAGGCCGTTGAGGCCGTGAACCGGCTGCTGCGCTTCGGGCAGGGCCAACCCTTCGCCTACGCGCAATGGGCGGGCCTGACCTTGCTGGCCATGTTGTCGGTCATCTTCCTGCCCCGGCAGTTCCAGGTGATGGTGGTGGAGAACGTGGACGAGCGGCACCTCCGGCGCGCGGTCTGGGTGTTTCCGCTGTACCTGCTGCTGATCAACCTCTTCGTGTTGCCCATCGCCGTGGGCGGGCTGCTGCATTTCGGCGTGGGGCGCATGGACCCCGAGACCTTCGTGCTGTCGCTGCCACTGTCCCAGGGGCAGCAGGGGCTGGCGCTGCTGGCCTTCGTGGGCGGGCTGTCGGCCGCGACCGGCATGGTGATCGTCGAAGCGATCGCGGTCTCGACCATGGTCTGCAACGACCTGGTCATGCCGCTCTTGCTGCGCAGCCAACGGCTGGGCGCGCGGGCGAGCGGTGACCTCACCGGGGTGCTGCTGCTCATCCGCCGGTTGGCGATCCTGTTCATCCTGCTGCTGGGCTACCTGTATTTCCACTTGGCGGGAGAGGCTTACGCCCTGGTGAGCATCGGTCTCATCAGCTTCGCGGCGGTGGCACAGTTCGCGCCGGCCATGCTGGGTGGCATGTATTGGAAAGGCGGCACGCGGCGCGGCGCGTTGGCCGGCCTGCTGCTGGGTTTCGGCTTCTGGGCCTACACGCTGATGCTGCCGTCGCTCGCCAAGTCGGGCTGGCTGGCCGACGGCTTTCTCCAGCACGGCCTCTTCGGCTGGGTCTGGCTCAAGCCCGAGGCCTTTTTGGGCCTGTCGGGGTTGGACAACCTGACGCACTCGCTGTTCTGGAGCCTGCTGGTCAACATCGGGGCGTATGTGGGCGTTTCGCTCTGGCGCGTGCCGTCGGCGGCCGAGACCAGCCAGGCGCTGTTGTTCGTGGACGTGTTCCACCGCACGGCGGGCGCGCGGCCGGTGTTCTGGCGGGGGCGGGCCCAGGTGCCCGAGCTGCAGTCGCTGGTGGGGCGCTTTCTGGGGGTGGGGCGCGCGCAGCAGCTGTTTGCGGGGTACGCCCAGACGCTGGGGGTGGCGGGTATCGCGCACATCCCGGCCGACGCGCGCCTGGTGCAGTTCGTCGAGACCCAGCTCGCGGGCGCCATCGGCAGCGCCTCGGCGCGCGTGATGGTGGCGTCGGTGGCTGAGGAAGAGGCCCTGGATCTGGACGATGTGATGCGCATCCTGGACGAGGCCTCCCAGTTGCGCGCTTACTCGCACGCGCTGGAGGACAAGTCGCGTTCGCTGGAGCGCGCCACGGCCGAGCTGCGCGAGGCCAACCAGCAGCTGCAGAGCCTGGACCGGCTCAAGGACGATTTCATGTCCTCGGTGACCCACGAACTGCGCACGCCCTTGACTTCGATCAGGGCGCTGTCCGAGCTGATGCGTGACGATGACGGCATGGACCTGCCGCAGCGGCAGCAGTTTCTGGGCATCATCGTGGCCGAGGCCGAGCGCCTGAGCCGCCTGGTGAACCAGGTGCTGGACATGGCCAAGATCGAGGCCGGGCAGGCCGAGTGGAACGAAGAGGCGGTGGACCTGCGCGAGGTGCTGGAGCAGGCCGCACGGAGCATGGGCGAGATGTACCGGGAGCGGGGTGTGGCGCTGGTGCTGGACCTGCCACCGAGCGTGGAGCCGGTGGGTGCCGACGCGGACCGCATCACCCAGGTGGTGCTCAACCTGCTGTCCAACGCCCTGAAGTACGCGCCGCGCGAAGGCGGTCGGGTGCTGGTGCGCCTGCGCAATGTGGGCCCGTCGGTCGAGGTCGAGGTTGAGGACAACGGGCCGGGCGTTCCCGAGGACCAGCAGGCCATGGTGTTCGAGAAGTTCCGGCAGGTGGCCGGCGACGCGCACTACCGGCCGGGCGGTACCGGCCTGGGCCTGCCGATCAGCCGCCAGATCGTGGCGCATTTCGGCGGGCGCATGTGGTTGCGGTCCGAGCCGGGGCAGGGTGCCTGCTTCGGTTTTTCGTTGCCGCACCGCGCGCCGGGCACACCGGCACAAGATGACAAAAAAAGGAGCACAGAGACATGAGCACCAAGATCCTGATCGCAGACGACGAGCCCAACATCCTGATCTCGCTGGAGTTCCTGATGAAGCGCGAGGGCTATGAGGTGGTGCTGGCGCGCGACGGCCAGGAGGCCGTGGACGCCATCCTGCGCGAGCGCCCGTCGCTGGTGCTGCTGGACGTGATGATGCCGATCAAGACCGGCTTTGACGTGTGTCACGAGGTGCGTTCCAACGAGCTGGTGCGGGACACGCTGATCGTCATGCTCACCGCCAAGGGGCGTGACACCGACGTGGCCAAGGGCCTGGCGCTGGGCGCCAACGCCTACATGACCAAACCCTTCTCCACCAGGGAGCTGGTGCAGAAGGTGCGCGAACTGCTGGACGCCTGACCATGGCCGGACAGAAGACCACCGATCGCCGGCTCTGGTGGCTGCTGGGGGCGGCGGCCCTGCTGTCGCTGGTCTGGCTGGTGCTCACCATCGGTTTGCTGGGCGCCACCCTGGAGGCCGATGCGCGCCAGACCGTGTGGGGCCTGCTGGGCGATCGCCTGACGCTGATCGCGCTGACCTGGGCCGCGGGCATGGCCGCCATCGCCTACGGGCTCAAGCGCTGGTTCGATCACTGGATCACGCCCTCGGTGCAGCTCGCCGAGGAGGCGCAGGTGCTGCTGCGGACCGACGTGGTGCGCGAGCTGCCGCTCAAAGGCAACGTCGAGACCCGGGTGCTGGCCGGGCTGTTCAACCAGCTGGTGGCGCAGCGCGAGGCCTTGCGCACCGAGATGGACGCCAGGGTGCAGGTCGCGGCGCAGGACATTGAACAGGAAAAGAGCCGGCTGGCCGCGCTCATGTCCGAACTCACGCAGAGCGTGGTGGTGTGCAACCTGGACGGGCGCATCATCCTGTACAACCAGCGCGCCCGCATGCAGTTCCGTGCACTGTCCCAGGCGCCGGGCGTGGCCGGTGGGGCCGAACTGATGGGGCTGGGGCGCTCGATCTACAGCGTGTTCGACCGCAAGCTGGTGACGCACGCGCTGGAGAACATCCAGCAACGCATGCTGCGCGGTGCCGGCCAGCCGTCGGCGCAGTTCGTCACCACCACGCCGGCGGGCCAGTTGCTGCGGGTGCAGATGGCGCCGGTGCGGCCCCCGCCGGTGGCCGGTGCCGACGAGCCTTCGCTCGACTTGACCGGCTTTGTGCTCATGCTCGACAACATCACGCGCGATTTCGAGGCCGAGTCCGCCAAAGACCAGGTGCTGCACACGCTGACCGAGCGCAGCCGCGCGGCGCTGGCCAACATGCAGGCGGCGTTGGACATACTCGACTACCCCGATCTCGACGCCCCCATGCGCGAGCGCTTTCTGGGCGTGATCCGGGACGAGACCACCGCCCTGAGCCGTCGCATCGGCGCGCTCGAAGCGGGTTCGACCGACAGCCTGAAAACGCGCTGGCCGCTGGAAGACATGCTGGGCACCGACCTCGTGACCGCGGCGCAGAAGCGGATCGAAACCGTCACCACGTTGCCGGCCTCTGCCGCGGAGCTGGACGGGGCGCTCTGGCTCAAGGTCGAGAGCTTTTCGCTGCTGCAGGCCCTGGTGTCTCTCACGGGTCGCCTGGCCGACGAGTTCGAGGTGCGCTTTGTCCAGTTGCGTTTGCAGCCGGCCGTGGGCAGCCCGGGCAAGGCCTGGCTGGACCTGATCTGGAGCGGCCAGGCGATGAGCACGGAAACGGTGATGAGCTGGGAAATGGACCCGATGAAGGTGGGCAGCGAGACCGTGCGCCTGACCGTTCGCGACGTGGTCGAGCGCCACAACGGGGCCTTCTGGTTCGAGCGCGAGCGCCAGCGCCACCAAGCCTTTTTTCGCTTCCTGCTGCCGCTGGCCAACCCGCAGGAGCCGGTGGACGCCGCTCCGCTGTCGAAGAACGACAGCCGGCCC
This sequence comes from Hydrogenophaga sp., assembly GCF_018780075.1. Taxonomy (GTDB): domain Bacteria; phylum Pseudomonadota; class Gammaproteobacteria; order Burkholderiales; family Burkholderiaceae_C; genus Hydrogenophaga. The sequence continues at coordinate 15,935 of NZ_JADMKB010000190.1, read as the reverse complement.
GAGTACTACGATTTCGACCTGTTCAAGACCACCGAACAAACGCGCACGCTGGACGACCGCCCGCTGACCGATCTGGTCTACACCGTGTTCGACACCGAGACGACCGGGCTGAACCCGGGGCAGGGCGACGAGATCATCCAGATCGGCGCGGCGCGCATCGTCAACCACAAGCTGCTGCGGCAGGAGTGTTTCGAGCAGCTGGTGAATCCGCAGCGCCTGATTCCCGCCGCGTCGATACCGATCCACGGCATCCGGCCCGACATGGTGATGGGGCAGCCCACCATCGACCAGGTGCTGCCCGCCTTTCATGCGTTCGCGCAGGACACGGTGCTGGTGGCGCACAACGCGGCGTTCGACATGCGCTTCCTGCAAATCAAGGAGTCGCAGGCGGGGGTGGTGTTTGACCACCCGGTGCTCGACACCTTGCTGCTGTCGGCCGTGATCCACCCCAACCAGGACTCGCACCGGCTGGAGGCCATCGCCGAGCGCTTCAACGTGACCATCGTCGGCCGCCACACGGCCCTGGGCGACGCCATGGTCACGGCCGAGGTGTTCCTGAAGCTGATCCCGCTGCTGGCCGAAAAAGGCATCCACACCCTGGGCCAGGCGCGCGAAGCGGCGAAAAAAACGTACTACGCCCGAATACGGTATTGACCTCCCGCGCCGCGCCCTCATGGCG
>NZ_JADMKB010000190.1:0-15246 GCF_018780075.1 Hydrogenophaga sp. | reverse complement strand
CCCCCCCCCCCCCCCCCCCCCCCAGGGGGGGGTCACATCCGATACCGCTGACCCATCACGCTTTGCATCGTCTGCACCACCACGAACGCGTCTTTGAGCTGGTGGCGCTCGAAGTTCGACAGGTCGTCCGGGTTGATGTGGTTGTCGGGTGGTTGACCGGCCGCCATCTGGCGCGCCTGGTGCTGGAGGCGCAGGAAGGCCAGAAACTCCAGCGCGTCCTGCAGGTCGCGGGCGTTCTTCTCATTGAGCCCGCCGCTGGCGGCCGCTGCGGTCAGCCGGTCGTGGGTGTTGATGTCGTTCTCTCCCAGGGCCAGCGCGTACACCCGGGCCAGGTCCACGATGGGCACCACGCCGTGGTGCTTGAGATCGATGGTGCCTTTGTGCTCGCCGCTTCGGATGGTGGAGATGCCTTTGAACATGCCCAGCGGCGGCTGCCGGAGCAGGGCGTTGCCGACCATGTGCGCCAGGAAAATCGTGTTGCCCCGGGTTTGCTGCAACACGCTGCGCCGCAGATCGTCCAGCAGCCCGGCGTTGCCGTGGACCGCCCGCATGTCGAAGAACACGCAGGTCAGCATGAGCGCGGTCGGGTCGGGCTGGCTGGTCCATTCGGTGAAGGAGGTCAGCCAGCGCCGGCGCGGTTGGCGCCACTGATCGGTGAGGGCCATCATCTCGCCAGGGCAGTACACGTAGCCGCAGGCGTCCAGGCCGTCGCACACGAAGCGCGCCAGGGCCTTGAAGTAGGCGCCGTGCTGCGCTTCGTCGTAGGCGTCGTCCATCAACAGGCAGTTGTCCTGGTCGGACCTGGCCGTCTGTTCGTTGCGGGCCTGGGAGCCGGCGGCCACCCAGACGTAGTCCACCGGTGCCGGGCCCCACTGCGCCTCGCCCAGTTGCAGCAAGCGCGTGGTGATGGCGTCGGTGATGGCGGTGACGATGTGGCCGGTGTTGTAGGCCGAGGCCTCGGCGGCGGCGAGGCCTTGTTGCAGGCGCTTGACCTTGGCCGCGACGGCCTGCAGGCCTTCGACCGTGGTCTGTTTGTAGACATCACCGGCCAGATAGACCGCCGAGGTGCTGTGCTGTTCGGTCAGGTCGGTGGCGGTGATCATGCCGGCGATGCGCTGGCCGTTGAGCACCGGCACATGGTGGATGTTGTGGCGTGCCATGAGCAGCAGCGCGTCGAAGGCCGGGTTCTTCACATCGACGCTCATCGGCGCCAGCGTGGCGATGTCCGCGATCGGTCGCGCGGTGTCCATCCCCATGGCAATCACCCGGTTGCGCAGATCACGGTCGGTGATCAGGCCAAACAGCAGGTCCTGCTCCACGATCAGCACCGACGAGACGCGCTGCTCGCTCATCACCTGCGCGGCGTCGCGGATGCTGGTGTTCGGGGAGAGCGTGATGGGCGGTCGTTTGATCAGCGCGCTCACGGGCGTGGTCATGAGGTTGAGCGCCGGGTCGCCGTTCGCACCACGGCGGGTCGCTGGCAGCGTGGTCGTGTGAGCGCTCAGGTCGGGGCTGGCCAGAAAGTAGGCCAGCGCCGGCACTTCCTTGCGCAGGGCTTCAGCGGTCAGGGCGTCGAGCCGGGTGTAACGGCAGACCGTTTCCGCCTGGGCGGCGCTGATCAAGAGGGATTCGCCCTGTGCCAGGCCAAACAGTTCTCCCGGCCGAAGACTCAGCACGGCCTCGCCATCGGGGTTTTGCAGCTGAACGGTGCCTTCGATCAACCAGAAAAGATGGGTCTTGAGCCGATCGCCGTCAGCGATGAGCTCGCCCGCGGCCGCGCTCAACTCGGGCAGTGCACGCGCCAGAGCGTCCTGGGTACCGGCCGGCAGCAGCCCGAGGATGCGGTGGCGGGAGAGGGCTTCGTGCCATGGGCGGGCATTGCCTGCTTCTTCGTTCATGGATGAACCGGGCCTGTTGGAGTGAGGTGTTTTTGATGCTACACCCCGGGGACGGCAGTTTTTGCGGGTAAACCCTCTCGGTGTTTGACCTAGGGTGGTGGGCAATGGGTCAATCTGTAAGTGTTCGGTAAGTCGAGGGTCAAGAATGGGCCCACGTTTACCCAAACCTTACATGTTGACACTCATAGCCTCCGTCAAATTGATTGCCGAAATCGCCCTGCTGGCGCTGTTTGGGCAGTGGGTGCTGGGTTTGCTGGCCGGACAGAAGAAGGACAAGAACCTGTTCTATCAACTCCTGCAGCAGATTGGCAGGCCCTTCGTCGTGCTGGCCCGTTGGGTCTCGCCGCGCTTTGTGCTCGAACGCCACCATCCTCTGGTGGCGTTTTTGATTCTGGGTTTCGTCTGGATCCTGGCGACCGCGGCCAAGATCTCCCATTGCCTGAAGATCGGGGTGCAACTGTGTCAATGATCACGTCCATCGACGTCTGGTTCGTGCGCTGGCAGGTGCGTTTGCTGCTGTTGGCCGGGCAGCAACGCCAGGCCTTGGCCCGGGTCGATCAGGTGCTGGCCGATCAGCCACTGGAGCCTTATGCGCTCGCGACCCGGGCCCAGTTGCTGACCAACCTGGGCGACAAGCCCGCCGCCATCCTGACCCTGGAGCAGCTGGTGAAGGCCCAGCCGGCCCCGGCTTCGGGTTGGTACAACCTGGGTTTTCTGTGCGAAGAAGAAGGCCGCCTCGAACAGGCCGAGGCCGCGTTCCGCCGCGCCACCGAGATCGAGCCCGATCTGGACCGCGCCTGGTACGGGCTGGGCCTCAGCCTGATCCGTCAACGTCATTACGACGAGGCCATCGTGGCGCTGCGCAAGAACACCGAACTGCAACCCATGAGTCCCTATGGCTGGTACCAGCTGGCCCGGGTTCATGTGGATCGGCAAGAGCCCGACGAGGCCGCGAAGATCATTCGCCACCTCCGAAAGTTCGAGCCGAAGGTGGCGGCACAGCTTGAGCGCGAGACAGGACTGGGCGCAGCCCTGACCTGACCGCTCCACCCGGCTCTGGCCGGATGGAGCGCCTCGCATTCGCGCTGTGGCGCCCCAACCGTGGTGGCCAGTCACAAGCTGGTTGCCGAACCACGCGGACCGTCTGCAGACCACCTGAGGAGACGGGTGGTGTCCGCGATCTGCCCGTAAGGGCGTCATTGATGGAGTCGATCAGATGGAATTGACAGATAACCACCGCCGGTATTGGCGGAAAAACCTCAACATCACCGCCGTATTGCTTGCAATCTGGTTTGTGGTGACCTTTGTTGTGAGCTTTTTCGCGAGAGACCTCAGTTTCAACTTTTTCGGTTGGCCTTTCAGCTTCTGGATGGGGGCCCAAGGGTCGCTGGTGGTGTATTGCCTGATCATCGGGTACTACGCTTGGTACATGAACACACTCGACATCGAACACGGTGTCGAAGAGACCGAGGAGTAACACCATGGCAGGCATGTTCGAAACAGCGGGCGCTGGCGGCGGGTCCAACAAGGCCTTCAAGCAGCAGCTCAACAAGGTCTACAAGTGGTACACGGGGGGCTTTTTCGTCTTCGTGGTGACCCTGGCGATCCTGGAGCAACTCGGCCTCTCACGCGAGTGGATCGGCTTCATCTTCCTTCTGGCCACCATCGGCCTGTACGCCGGCATCGGCATCATGAGCCGGACCACCGACGCGGCGGAGTACTACGTGGCCGGGCGCCGTGTGCCCGCCATGTACAACGGCATGGCCACGGGGGCGGACTGGATGTCGGCGGCGTCGTTCATCGGCATGGCCGGTACCCTCTACCTGACGGGTTACAGCGGCCTGGCCTTCATCATGGGCTGGACCGGTGGCTACTGCCTGGTGGCGCTGTTCCTCGCGCCCTACCTGCGCAAGTTCGGCCAGTTCACCATTCCCGACTTTCTGGGCGAGCGCTACGGCGGCAACCTGCCGCGTTTCATCGGCATCTTCGCGGCCATCCTGTGCTCGTTCACCTACGTGGTGGCGCAGATCTATGGCGTGGGCCTGATCACTTCGCGCCTGACCGGTGTGGCGTTCGAGCTGGGCATTTTCCTGGGGCTGGGTGGCATTCTGGTGTGCTCCTTCCTGGGTGGCATGCGCGCGGTGACCTGGACACAGGTGGCGCAGTACATCATCCTGATCGTGGCCTACATGATTCCGGTGGTCTGGCTGTCGGTGAAGCAGACCAGCGTGCCTGTGCCGCAGGCCATCTACGGCTACCAGCTGGAGAAGGTCACGGCCAAGGAGAAGCTGCTGGCCAACGATCCCAAAGAGCTGGAGGTGCGCGAAATCTACAAGAAGCGCGCCGCCGATCTGGACGCGAAGCTGAAGGACCCGACCGTGGCACTCGCCGCCGACAAGGCCGCAGCCGAAGCCAAGCTGGCCGAAGTGCGTGCGGCCAATGCATCAGCGGTCGATGTCGCTGCGGCAGAAAAGGCGCTGGCCGCTGTTCCCAAGGACGAAGCTGCTGCCAAGAAAGCCTGGGCGGCGGCCAAGACTTCCGCAGAAAACAAGGCCAAACCGCTCAACGGCATGCCGGCCCACGCGGCGCAGTTCAGCGGCGATCCGAACGGTGACGAGAAGGCCCAGAAGACCTACAAGGAGTCGCGCCTGAACTTCCTGGCGCTGATTTTCTGTTTGATGATCGGTACGGCCGCGCTGCCGCACATCCTGATGCGTTACTACACGGTGCCGAGCGTGAAAGAGGCTCGCCAGTCGGTGACCTGGTCGCTGTTCTTCATCTTCCTGCTGTACTTCACGGCGCCCGCCCTGGCGGTGCTGGTGAAATACGAGGTGTTCCATGTGTTGATCGGCACGCCGTTCGACCAGTTGCCACAGTGGGTGGCCGCCTGGAATAAGGTCGATCCGACCCTGCTGTCGGTGGTGGACGTCAACAAGGACAACATCCTCCAGTTGAACGAAATGTCCATCGGTGGCGACATCATCGTGCTGGCCACGGCCGAAATCGGAGGTCTGCCGTACGTGATCTCGGGCCTGGTGGCCGCTGGTGGTCTGGCCGCTGCGCTGTCCACCGCCGACGGTCTGCTGCTGACGATCGCCAACGCGCTCTCTCACGACCTGTACTACAAGATGATCGACCCGAACGCCTCCACCGCACGCCGGGTGACCATCTCCAAGATGCTGCTGCTGGTCGTGGCATTGATGGCTGCCTATGTCGCTGCACAGAAACCGGCGGACATCCTGTTCCTGGTGTCGGCCGCGTTTTCGTTCGCCGCCGCAGCGTTCTTCCCTGCGCTCGTGCTTGGCATCTTCTGGAAGCGGGCCACTGGCATTGCCGCGTCGCTCGGCATGGTCGCCGGTCTGGGCATCACCTTCTATTACATGGTGACCACCCAGCCCTGGCTGCGCGGGATTTTCGGTGTCACGTCGCCGATTGAACTGTGGTTCGGCATCCTGCCGATCTCGGCGGGTGTCTTTGGCGTGCCACTGGGCTTCCTCGTGATCATCCTGGTCAGCATGGTGACACCGGCGCCCAGCCGCAAGGTCCAGGAGCTGGTGGAACACGTGCGCTATCCCAATCTGAAACTGTCCTGATCCTGTGGGCGCGCCGGGTTGGGCGCCCGCGCCCCCCGGCGTTTGCGCCGCTCTGTGGTTCACCCGAGTGCCGGCCCGTCAATCGACGGGCCGGCATTTTTTTGCTAGAATCATGGGCTTCGCCTTGCTGCACCCCTGTTGACGCTGGGGGCAGCTTTTCAATCCACAAGGAGAGTCCATGCGTCATTACGAGATCGTTTTGCTGATCCACCCGGATCAAAGCGAACAGGTTCCAGCCATGCTGGAGCGTTACAAAGGCATGATCACCACCGGCAACGGCAAGATCCACCGTGTTGAAGACTGGGGTCGCCGTCAATTGGCGTACCAGATCAACAAGCTGTCCAAAGCCCACTACCTGTGTGTCAACATCGAAGCCGACCAGGCTGTGATGGCCGAACTGGAGCACGCCTTCAAGTTCAACGACGCCGTGCTGCGCCACCTGACTGTGCTGAAGAAGAAAGCCGAAACCGGTCCTTCGAGCATGATGAAGTCGGTCGAGCGCGAAGAGGCCCGCAAACTGGCCCAGCCAGAGCAGCGCGAGCACCGTGAACCGCGGGAACCCCGCGAGCAGCGCGCAGAAGCCTGACCCGGGGTGTGACATCGCCAGCAGGTAACCAATTTCAATTGTTGGCCGCGGTGGTTCAGGTTCAAAGCCTGCGCTACACCCCGGCAGGCATACCGGCTGTGAATCTTGTGCTGGAGCACGAGTCCACGGTCACCGAAATGGACACCCCGCGAACGGTGAAGCTGCAACTGAGGGCCGTTGCCTTTGGTTCCATGGCTGAGACGTTGTCCCGACAGGGGCTCGAATCGGTTTCCAGCTTTCACGGGTTCCTGGCGAATGCTCGCAACGGCAAAGGTGTCGTGTTCCATATTCAAGATTTCAGCAAAACATAGGAAAGGCCCATCATGGCTGCACCGAAACGTTTCAACAAAGACAAGCGCCCCAAGCGCAACACCCAATCGCTGCTGTTCAAGCGCAAGCGCTTCTGCCGCTTCACCGTGGCCAACGTCGAAGAAGTCGACTACAAGGACGTGGACGTCCTGCGTGACTTCATCGCTGAAAACGGCAAGATCATTCCCGCTCGCCTGACGGGCACCCGCGCGTTCTACCAGCGCCAGGTCAACACCGCCATCAAGCGGTCGCGTTTCCTGGCCATGCTGCCGTACAGCGACCAGCACCGCGTCTGAAAGGGAAACTGACATGCAAATCATTCTTCTCGACAAAGTTGTCAACCTCGGCGCTCTGGGCGACGTGGTCAAGGTCAAAGACGGCTACGCACGCAACTTCCTGATCCCCGCTGGCCGCGCTCGTCGCGCGACGCAAACGGCCATCGCTGAGTTTGAAGCTCGCCGTGCAGAGCTGGAAAAAGTCGCTGCCGCCAAGCTCGCCGAAGCACAAGCCTTGGGTGAAAAGCTGGCTGCGGTCGCACTCAAGCTGTCGCAAAAAGCCGGTGTGGATGGCCGCCTGTTTGGTTCCGTGACCAACCACGACGTGTCCGAAGAGCTGAACAAGCAGGGCTTCGCTGTGGCCAAGTCGCAAGTTCGCATGCCCAACGGTCCGCTGAAAAACGTGGGCGATTACACGGTGAGCGTGAACCTGCACACCGACGTCACCATTGACGTGAACGTTTCGGTGCTCGGCGAAACCGCCTGAGTCCCGCCTGACCGGCGGTTCATCCGCCGATCGGTCACAAGGCCGCTGCCCTCGGGGCAGCGGCCTTTTGTTTTCTGGGCCGAAGTTATCCCCTTCGTTCCCCAGCCTGTGCACGGGTTGTCCACAGGCTTGTCCCATGACATCCGCGAGGGTGCGGCGTACCATCGCCGATTCAACAGGAACGCCATGTCAGCCGTCTTTTCCAACGATCTCTCTTCCTTCGACGCCGGTCTGGACGACGCCGGTTTCGGTTCAGACCGGCAGGTCGCCCAGTTGCGAGTGCCTCCGCACTCCATCGAGGCCGAGTCCAGTGTGCTGGGTGGTCTGCTGCTCGACAACCAGGCATGGGATCGGGTGGCCGACCTGGTCAACGATTCCGACTTCTACCGCTACGAACACCGCCTGACCTATTCGGCCATCGCGGCCTTGGTCAACGCCAGCAAACCCGCCGACGTCGTGACCGTGTTTGAGCACCTGCAGAACCTTGGCAAGGCCGAAGAGGCTGGGGGCCTGGCCTACCTGAACTCGCTGGCGCAGTACGTGCCGAGCGCTGCCAACATCCGCCGCTACGCCGAGATCGTGCGCGAGCGCGCCATCCTGCGCAAGCTGGTGGCGGCCAGCGACGAGATCGCCACGGCAGCCTTCAATCCGCAAGGCAAACAGGTGGCCAAGATTCTTGACGAGGCGGAGCAGAAGATCTTCAAGATCGGCGAAGAGGGCTCTCGAATGAAGGAGGGTTTCCAGGGAATGGATACCCTGGTGGTCGATCTGCTGGATCGGGTGCAGGAGATGGCCGACAACCCGATGGACGTGACCGGTGTGCCCACGGGCTTCATCGACCTCGACCGCATGACCTCGGGCCTGCAAGCCGGCGACCTGGTGGTGCTGGCGGCGCGTCCTTCGATGGGCAAGACAGCGTTCGCCATCAACATCGCTGAGCACGTGGCATTGAACGAGGGCCTGCCGGTGGCTGTGTTCTCCATGGAAATGGGGGCTTCTCAGCTGGCAGTGCGTATCGTTGGCTCCATCGGGCGCATCAACCAGGGCCACCTGCGCACTGGCAAGCTGACCGACGACGAATGGCCGCGCCTGACCGAGGCCATCGAGAAGCTGCGCAATGTGTCGTTGCACATCGACGAAACCCCGGGTCTGACCCCCAGCGAACTGCGTGCCAACGCGCGGCGTCTCGCCCGACAGTGCGGCAAGCTGGGACTGATCGTGGTGGACTACCTTCAGCTCATGAGTGGCTCAGGGGCGGCAGGGGGGGACAACCGCGCCACCGAGCTGGGTGAAATCTCCCGAGGCCTGAAGATGCTGGCCAAGGAGCTGCAGTGTCCGGTGATTGCCCTCTCGCAGCTCAACCGTTCGGTGGAACAGCGCACGGACAAGCGCCCCATGATGAGTGACCTGCGCGAGTCCGGCGCCATCGAGCAGGATGCGGACATCATCATGTTCATCTACCGCGACGAGTACTACAACCGCGAAACGACCAAGGAGCCTGGCGTGGCCGAGATCATCATCGGCAAGCAACGCAACGGCCCGACGGGCGTGGTCAAGCTGACCTTCCTGAACACGCTCACCCGTTTTGAAAGCCTCGCGGGTGGTGGCGACTTTTGAGTCATCGACCCCGCAAAGAAAAACCCGGCGATGCCGGGTTTTTCTTTGCGATTGAGTGACGTTGGATCAGAGGACTTCGCTGGCGTAGTCGGCCAGCCGCGAACGCTCGCCTCGCGCCAGCGTGATGTGGCCACCGTGCGGCCAGCCCTTGAAGCGGTCCACCGCATAGGTCAGGCCAGACGAACCTTCGGTCAGGTACGGCGTATCGATCTGCGCCAGGTTGCCCATGCAGATGATCTTGGTGCCCGGGCCTGCCCGGGTGATCAGCGTCTTCATCTGCTTGGGCGTCAGGTTCTGCGCTTCGTCAATGATGACGTACTTGTTCATGAAGGTGCGCCCGCGCATGAAGTTCATGCTCTTGACCTTGATGCGGCTGCGAATCAGCTCGTTGGTGGCTGCGCGACCCCAATCGCCGGCATTGCCACCATCGCCCTTGGCCAGGAACTCCAGGTTGTCGTCGAGTGCGCCCATCCAGGGGCCCATTTTTTCTTCCTCGGTGCCAGGCAGGAAGCCGATGTCTTCGCCAACGCTGACGGTGGCACGGGTCATGATGATTTCGGTGTAACGCCGGTCGTCGAGCACCTGCGTCAGACCACTGGCCAGGGCCATGAGCGTCTTGCCGGTGCCGGCCGTGCCGGCCAGTGTCACGAAGTCAACCTCGGGGTCCATCAGCAGGTTGAGCGCGAAGTTCTGCTCGCGGTTGCGGCTGGTCACGCCCCACACAGCGTTCTTCAGGTGCGTGAAGTCCTTGAGGGTCTTGAGCACCGCGGTTTTGTCGCGGATTTCCGTCACCCGGGCATACAGCGATGGTTCGCCTGGAGCCTCGAAATAGACAAACTGGTTGATGTAGAAGTGCCCCACCGCTGGCCCGCTGACGCGGTAAAAAGTGTGGCTGCCACTTTGCCAGCTCTCGATGGTCTTGCTCTGGCGAGTCCAGAAATCTTGCGGCAGCGCCAGTGCACCTGCATACAGGAGTTCACCGTCTTCTAGGGTCTTGTCGTTCTGGTAGTCCTCGGCGGCCAAGCCCAGCGCGCGGGCCTTGACCCGCATGTTGATGTCCTTGGACACCAGGATGACTTCGCGCTGGGGGTGTTTGTCGCGCAGTGCATGCACCACGCCAAGAATCTGGTTGTCCGCCTTGCCTTGGGGCAGGCTGCTGGGCAACTCTGCATTCAACGGTTCGGTCTGAAAAAAGAGCAAGCCCCGCGCGGTCTGGTGTCCCGTCGCTGAAAGCTGGAGCCCCTTGGTCATGTCGCTGCCTTGCTGTGCGGCGAGGGCGTCCAGTGTGCGGCTGGTTTGGCGCCCGTTGCGAGCGACTTCGGTCATGCCCTTCTTGTGACCATCGAGCTCTTCGAGCACGATCATCGGAAGGTAGATGTCGTGTTCCTCAAAGCGGAACAAGCTCATGGGGTCGTGCAGCAGCACGTTGGTGTCGAGCACGAACAGCCGCGTGGCGCCCTGGGCGGCGGCTTTGCCACCACGGCGACGGGTGCCCGCATGTGGCGCCACGGCAGCTGGGGCGGGAGCAGACAAGGGGGGCTGCGGTGCGGCCCGTTCGGCGCGGACCGTCACTGGCTGGGGTTGAGGTGCAGGGACCGCTGCACGTTTGACGGATGGGGCCGCTTCCGCCTTGCGAGCACGAGCTGGCGGTTTGGTGAGAGGGATGGTCGCGTGCATAGGGGGCGGTGCCAGTGCTGCAGCCTGCAAGGCCTGAGGTGGATTGGACAGGATGCCGGTGGCGCCGTCGTGGGAATCCTCGCTGGATTTCAGACTGTAGGCATCGGGCGCCAGAAGGGCTGCGCGTTTGGAGGGGGCGGGTGGCAATGGCATGGGGCTTGTTGGGTCAGCGCAAGGCAGAAAAAGAAAAAGCCGCCGGTGAAACCGGGCGGCTTTGCGGGCTGCAGGGGATGGGGGAGGGGATTGGAGCGGAGGCGCTTCCCTGGGTCATGAATTCATTATGCACGACTGACTGAACCCGACCGTTCCCGGCGTCTTCGGGTCGACGGCTGCGTCAAGCGGCCTTTTTGAGGGCCTTGACGGCTTTGAGGACTTCTTCCACATGGCCAGGAACCTTCAGGCCGCGCCATTCTTGCTTGAGCACGCCATCAGCGCCGATCAGGAAGGTGCTTCGCTCAATGCCCTTGACCTTTTTGCCATACATGATCTTGTTCTTGACCACGCCAAACATGTGACACATCTTCTCTTCTGTGTCAGCGATGAGCTCAAAGGGAAGCTCTAGTTTGGTCTTGAAGTCGTCATGGGACTTCATGTTGTCTCTGGACACGCCAAACACATGCGCGCCCGCCTTGACGAAGTCTTTGTATTTGTCGCGGAACTGCATGGCTTCGGTGGTGCAGCCCGGCGTGTTGTCCTTCGGGTAGAAGTACAACACCACCGTCTGGCCCAGGTGGGTCTGGTTGCTGACCTTGATGCCGCCGGTGGCCAGGGACTCAAATTCGGGAATGGGTTTGTTGACAACGACTGCCATGCTGCGTGGACCCCTGACGTAGGTTGGTGGAGATGCGTTGGTTTTCCTGCTGTCCATGACTCCCTGGACAACGACTGCTCTCGGGCGGCTGGGAGGAAAACAATCGGGTATTTTACCCTGAACGGCTGTCTTGGTCCTGCGTTCCTGGAAAGCCTTTTTCTGATGCCGTCAGAGCCGCCAGATTCAGGCGCTTTCTCCGGCCTCGATCAAAAGCGCCGCGATCACCCGCCGGCCTTCGCCTGCCAGGATGTTGTAGGTCCGGCATGCGGCGGCGGTGTCCATGGTCTCGACACCGATGCGGCGGTCCATCAGGCCCTGGATCAATGCGGGGTGGACAAACCGCAGTCGCCGGCCGCTTCCAAACAGCACCAACTCTGGTGGTGGGGCGCCATCCGCGACCAGGTTGTCGAAATCCGCGACCGACAGGCTCTCGAAACGGTCCACGCCCCAGGCGCGCAGCGTGCCTGATGCGTTCAGCACCAGGCTGCCTGTGTGGCGCTGCCCGTTGACGGCAATCCATCCCTCACCATAGGCGGTGACCGAGAGGGCATCGGGTTTGTCGGCGTGCAGTTTCATGGGTGGGCGGTGTGCGGTGCAAGGGCCACGCCAGCGGCGGAAGCGCTGTCGAACTGTGGTCAAATTGCAGGTTTTCCCTTGACGGAGCTGCGTAATATAAGCGCCCTCAAGGTGATGCCCCCATCCCCATGCGTCCGCCTGACTCCCACGGAGGGAATTTGAAAACCATCCAGAAATCCGCCAAGCTCGCCAATGTGCTCTACGACGTGCGAGGCCCGATCGTCGAGGCGGCCAAGCAGATGGAAGACGAAGGCCAGAAGATCATCAAGCTGAACATCGGCAATCTGGCGCCCTTCGGTTTTGATGCGCCGGAAGAGATCCAGCAGGACATGATCCGCAACCTGCCGGAGTCCTCTGGCTACTCTGACAGCAAGGGCATTTTTGCAGCGCGCAAGGCGGTGATGCACTACAGCCAGCAACAGGGCGTGGTGGGCGTGACGCTGGACGACATTTACCTCGGTAACGGTGCCAGCGACCTGATCAGCATGGCGACCAACGCCCTGCTGGACGATGGTGACGAACTGCTGGTGCCTGCGCCCGACTACCCGCTGTGGACCGCTTCCGCGAGCCTGTCCGGCGGCAAGCCGGTCCACTACCTCTGCGACGAGGCCAACGGCTGGATGCCGAACCTGGACGACATCCGCCGCAAGATCACGCCTCGCACCAAAGGCTTGGTGGTGATCAACCCCAACAACCCCACGGGTGCGTTGTACAGCGATGAGTTGCTGCTCGCCCTGGTGCAGATCGCGCGCGAACACGGGTTGCTGCTGCTGGCCGACGAGGTGTACGACAAGGTCCTGTACGACGATGTGAAGCACACCGCGCTGGCGAGCCTGTCTACCGACGTGGTGACCCTGACCTTCAACTCGCTGTCCAAGGCCTATCGGGCCTGCGGATACCGTGCCGGCTGGATGGTGATTTCGGGTGACAAGGCCTGCGCCAAGGATTACATCGAAGGCCTGAACATGCTGGCCAACATCAAGCTCGGTTCCAATGTGCCGGGGCAGTGGGCCATTCAGACGGCCCTGGGTGGCTACCAGAGCATCCACGATCTGGTCAAGGAGGGCGGTCGCCTGCGCCGCCAGCGCGATCTGGCCTACGAGCTGATCACCGCCATCCCCGGGGTCAGCTGCGTCAAGCCGAAGGCGGCGCTCTACATGTTTCCCCGTCTGGACCCGGCGATGTACCCGATTCCGGACGACCGGCAGTTCTTCATGGAAGTGCTGCGCGCCACACGCGTGATGCTGGTGCAGGGGACGGGGTTCAACTACCCAGACCAACAACATTTCCGCATCGTGTTCTTGCCGCACGAGGACGATTTGCGCGAGGCGATCGGACGTCTGGCGAAGTTCCTGGACGGCTGGCGCAAACGGCACGGAACTTGATGCTGTCATCAAAGGTCGTTGCCAACGTCATCAATGGCGTGCCGGCGAGCCGATAGCATCGTATTTCCCGGGGTGGGTGTGTATCCCCTCTGTTTTTGAGCGAATGAGACAAAGCATGAAACCGATCCAAGTAGGCCTTCTGGGCATAGGCACCGTGGGCAGCGGCACGTTCAACGTGCTGCAGCGCAACCAGGAAGAAATCAAGCGCCGCGCCGGCCGCGGCATTGAAATCACGATGGTGGCCGACCTCGACGTGGCGCGTGCGCAGAGCGTCGTCGGCCCGGACGTGAAGGTGGTGAACGACGCACGTGCTGTGATCGCCAACCCCGACATCGACATCGTGATCGAGTTGATCGGCGGCTACGGCATCGCCAAGGCACTGGTGCTGGAAGCCATCGCGGCGGGCAAGCACGTGGTCACCGCCAACAAGGCGTTGCTGGCGGTGCACGGGACCGAGATCTTTGCGGCGGCGTCGGCCAAGGGCGTGATGGTGGCGTTCGAAGCGGCTGTGGCCGGTGGCATCCCCATCATCAAGGCACTGCGCGAAGGCCTGACCGCCAACAGCATCCAGTGGATCGCCGGGATCATCAATGGCACCACCAACTTCATCCTGTCCGAGATGCGCGACAAGGGGCTGGACTTCGATGTTGTGCTGAAAGAGGCGCAGCGCCTGGGTTACGCCGAGGCCGATCCGACCTTCGACATCGAAGGCGTGGACGCGGCCCACAAGGCGACGCTGATGAGCGCGATTGCGTTTGGCATCCCGGTGCAGTTCGACAAGGCCTATGTGGAAGGCATCACGAAGCTGGGTGCGGCCGACATCAAATACGCTGAGCAGCTGGGCTACCGCATCAAGCTGCTGGGCATCACCAAGCGCACCGCCAAAGGCATCGAGTTGCGGGTGCACCCGAGCCTGGTGCCGTCCAAGCGCCTGATCGCCAATGTCGAAGGCGCGATGAACGCCGTGGTGGTGCAGGGCGACGCCGTGGGCACCACGCTGTACTACGGCAAGGGCGCGGGCAGCGAGCCCACCGCCTCGGCCGTGATCGCCGACCTGGTGGACATCACCCGCCTGCACACCGCCGACCCGCTGCACCGTGTGCCGCACCTGGCCTTCCAGCCCGATGCGATGAGCGACCTGGCCGTGCTGCCCATGAGCGAGGTGGTGACGAGCTACTACCTGCGCCTGCGCGTGGCCGACGAGGCCGGCGTGCTGGCCCAGGTGACGGGTCTGCTGGCGAACGCCGGTATCAGCATCGACGCGGTGCTGCAGCGCGAGGCCGACGAAGTGGGCGGCGAGGGCGCCACGTCCACCGACCTGATCATCCTCACGCACGACACCCGCGAGGGCACCATGAACGATGTGCTCGCGCAGATGCAGGCGTTGCCCAGTGTGCTCGCACCCATCACGCGGATTCGAAAAGAAGAACTGAACTGAGATGCTGTACCTCTCCACCCGTGGCCATCCGGACCGCAAGCACTTCTGCGAAATCCTGCTCGAAGGCCTGGCGCCCGACGGCGGCTTGTACCTGCCCGAGCGCTATCCGCAGGTGGACGCCGCCACGTTGGCGCGCTGGCGCACGGTGTTCAACGGCGGCGCACCCGGTGGCTACGCCGCGCTGGCGTTCGAGGTGCTGTCGCTCTACATCGACGACATTCCCGCCGCCGACCTGAAGGCGCTGTGCGACAAGACCTACACCGAGGCGGTGTACGGCACCGCGGCCATCGTGCCGCTGAAGCAGCTGGAAGACGGTTTCCACCTCGAAGCCCTGTCCAACGGCCCGACGCTGGCCTTCAAGGACATGGCCATGCAGTTGCTGGGCAACCTGTTCGAGTACGAACTGGCGCGTCGCGGTGAAGCGCTCAACATCCTGGGTGCGACGTCGGGCGACACCGGCAGCGCGGCCGAGTACGCCATGCGTGGCAAGAAGGGGGTGCGTGTCTTCATGCTGAGCCCGCACGGCCGCATGAGCCCGTTCCAGCAGGCGCAGATGTTCAGCCTGATGGACGAGAACATCCACAACATCGCCAT
>NZ_JADMKB010000003.1 GCF_018780075.1 Hydrogenophaga sp. | reverse complement strand
TGCGGTGCTCGGGGTTGCTGATGGTCAGCACCATGGTCTGGCCATGGCTGTGGCTTTTGAGGCTGGCGGTCATGCGGTGTCCGTGTGCGAGGGTTCAGTCTTCTTCATGCATCAGGCTCAAGCCCAGGGCGCCACGGCGGCGCAGCCACGGGGATGGGCGGTAGCGCGGGTCGCCGTACACGGTCTGCATGTTGAAGAGAACCTCAAGCACATTGGTGGGGCCGATGCGATCGCCCATGGCCAGGGGCCCCATGGGGTAGCCAAGCCCCAGCGTGACCGCCACTTCCAGGTCCTTGGGGCTGCAGACGCCTTGCTGACACATGTCGGACGCGATGTTGACGATGGTGGCCACCACGCGCTGGGTGACAAAGCCGCCGCTGTCACGCACCACGCTCACGGCTTTGCCGTCCTTGGCGAACAGGGCGTGTGCCGCGTCGCGCATGTCCGGGCGTGTGGCGGGATTGGTGGCGAGCACGCGGCGTTTGGTGGCAGCGTCGTCCAGCATCATGTCGATGCCGATGGTGCGGGTGGGGTCCAGCCGCTCGACGGCCGCCAGTGTGGTCACGTCCAGCCCCAGCGGCGCCACGAGGATCAGCGCTTGGCTGGATGGTTGCGCTGCGGTTTCAATGCTGGCGCCGAGGTTCTTGAGCAACTGGTACAGCTCAGGTCGGCGCGCCGCCTTGGGCGATACCCAGACCGGCGGCAGCGCCTCCATGGTGGGCACAGGAGGTTCGGCGGGCACCTGGGCCACGCCGTTGTCGTAGACATAAAACCCTTCGCCCACTTTTTTCCCCACCACGCCACCGGCCAGCCGCTGCGCCGTGATCACGCTCGGGCGATACCGCGGTTCGTCGTAGTACTGGCGGTAAATAGACTCCATCACGGGGTGCGACACATCCAGCGCGGTCAGGTCCATCAACTCGAAGGGGCCGAGCCGGAACCCCATCTGGTCCTTGAGGATGCGGTCGATGGTCGCGAAGTCGGCCACCCGTTCACCCACCACCCTCAGTGCCTCTGTGCCATAGCCGCGTCCCGCGTGGTTCACGATAAAGCCGGGGGTGTCTTGAGCCGATACCGGTGTATGACCAAACTGTCGCGCGAATTCCGTCAGCTGTTGACACACCACTGCATGGGTTTTCAGCCCGGCGATCACCTCGACCACCCGCATCAATGGGACCGGGTTGAAGAAGTGGAAGCCGGCGAGTTGCCCAGGACGCTTGAGCGCCGCGCCAATCGCCGTCACCGAAAGCGAGGAGGTGTTGGTGGCCAGCACCGCTTCAGTTGCCAGGATCGACTCCAGCTCAGAAAAAAGCCGTTGTTTGATCTCGATTTTTTCGACAATTGCCTCGATCACCAACTGGCATGGCGCCAGCGCGGACAGCGTGTCCACACAAGACACGCGGGTCAGCATCTCGGCCTGTTCCCCAGGTGTCAGCTTTCCCTTGACCGTCAGTTTTTCCCAGGTGTCGGCCAAGGCTTGGCGCGCGGTGTCGGCCGCGCCGGGTTGCATGTCAAACAGCAGCACCGAGCTACCCGCCTGTGCGGCCATCTGCGCGATGCCTCGACCCATGGCACCGGTTCCGACGATGCCGACGTGTTGAAAAGTAGGTTGCATATGAAAGTAGTATTCAGAGGGAATGAACATCAAGCTATGACAGAATGTTCCTACGAAGAAACGAAGGGGCTTTGACGTGCGCCAGATCTGGATTGGCTCTATTTTGCTATCAACGGCTCTGGGTTCTCCCGCTGCCACGTTGGGCCGACACAGCGGAGCGGTGGTGATTGGCCGTCCGCTTGATGTTCGCGTACAGGCGGTGGGTGGTCCTGATGAAGACGTGTCGGCCTTGTGTATTCAGGCCGACGTGTTTTTTGGAGATACCCAGCTGGCGCCTTCTTCCGTCCGCACGTCGACCCAGCGCAACGCTCCCGATGCCGACGCTACCGTGCGCATCCAGACCACCGTGGCGGTGAATGAGCCCCTCGTCAGCGTGGTGGTGCGCGTTGGCTGTGTCTCTGCGTTCTCGCGCCGTTATGTGTTGTTGGCCGATCCATTGTCCGAACCCGCTGTGGTCCCTGGTTTGCAGTCCACACCGGTGGCAACCGCCAACCCGGACACACTTCCTCCTTTGCCAGCGCTGGCACCAAGGCCCCCCGTTCGCCGTGGTGCTGCGAACCCGGGCAATGGCAGCGCCAGGGCCGATGTGCCGCCCAAAGCTGGAGAAGAGGTGCGCGCTGCCACCTCGAACAAACCGAACAGTGTGGTTCGGCGTCCCGTGGAACCCCCCAGAGACAGCGCACCGCGCCTTCAGCTCGATCCCGTGGACCTGAACCTGGCGATCGAGCGGGATCCTGCGTTGAAGTTGTCGTTGTCCTTGCTCAGCGAGCCCACCACCAACGAGCAGGAGCGCTCAGCGGCAGCCCAGTTGTGGAAAGCCATCAATGCGTCTCCAGAGGATGTTCTGCGTGACGCACAGAAGTTGTCGGTGCTGGAGGCTGAAGCCAAGGGGCTCCGTGAGCTGGAGGCCCGGAACAAGGCCGCACTTGAGGAACTGCAAGGGCAGTTGCAGCAGGCGCGCTACATGACGTGGTTGGTCTATCTGCTGGGTGGGCTGTTGTTGTTGAGCCTTCTGGGCGGGCTCTATGCCTGGCGCCGTCGTGGACGTGCTCCAGCAGCCACCGGGTCCAAAAACTGGTGGGGCTCAGGAGCGGTCGAAAGCCCCAAGGCCTCCGCACTGAAGGCGGGCGTGGCGACCGCTTCTGCCCAAGGTGTCGATATCGACCTGAACCTGGACAGTGAATCCGGTTTTGATGATTTGGGGCTTCTGCACGACAGCAGTCCAGCGCGCGGGACTTCGGTTCTTTCGGCGACAGATCGGCGCGATTTTCCGCCCAGTCAACCAGGCGTGTCGCGTTCAGTGGCCACCGAAGAGCTGTTTGATGTTCAGCAGCAGTCGGACTTTTTTGTGTCCCTGGGTGAATACGATCAAGCCATTGACGTGTTGAAAAACCACCTGAGCGAAAGTCAGGAGCCGAGCGCACTGGCCTATCTCGACCTCTTCAAGCTTTATCACAACCTCGGGCGCAGGGATGAATACCAGAAGCTGCGGGAAGAGTTCAATCACCAGTTCAATGCCGGGGCGCCACTGTTTGACCAGTACAGCGACGAAAGCCATGGTTTGGAGGCGTATGAAACGGCATTTGGGCGAATTCAGGCGCTGTGGCCTCAACCCAAGGTCTTGGATGTCATTGAGAAATCCATCTTCAGGGATTTGAACGACAACGAGGCAGAGGTGTTCGACCTGGAGGCTTACCGCGAACTGTTGTTGTTGTACGCCATCGCCAAGGACATGATCAAGCGGGACTCCGGTAGTTTGTTGACTGGGGCCGACTTCCAGCACACCGCCATCAAGCCATTGAAGGCGGCAGGCAACAAGGCACTGGCCGCTGCCGTGGCCAATGAGTCAATGGATGGGCGTGTCACACAGCCTCTGGACGACTTGCCACACGCGTCACTTCGCCTGGGACTCGATGTGGATCTGGATGCGTTGTCAGAAATGTCGGCTTTTGAAGCTTCGCTTCCCGACGTGGCGGTGCCTGTTGAGGCGACGGCAAAGCCGGCACCGCCACCGGGCAAGAGGGCGTCGAAGGAGCCTGATGGAAATTTGATCGACTTCGAGGTGCTGGATTTCATGCCGCCGGATGATGTTCCAGACGGCAAGGAAGACAGAAAATGAGGTCGGTGGGGTGTTTCCCATGTCGATGACCACATTGAAAAAGCCGGGCTTCCCCGGCTTTTTTCTTTCAGAGCAGGCGCAGATCAACGGCGAACCTGCAATGCGCCCGGATTGACGATGTTCGTCGGCGTTCCTTTGATGAAATTGACGACGTTATCGAACGCTGCCGAAAACAGGGTTTCGTAGTTGTCGAGTTCGACATAGCCAATGTGCGGAGTGCAGATGCAATTCTCCAGCCGCAACAGGGCATGGCCCTGAAGAATGGGTTCAGACTCAAACACATCGACGGCAGCCATGCCTGGGCGACCCCTGTTCAGGGCAGCCAGCAATGCTTCGGCCTCAATGAGTTCGGCGCGGGACGTGTTCACCAGCAACGAAGTGGGCTTCATTTGAGACAGATCGTCCAGCGTCACGCAGCCTGCGCTGCGCTCGCTCAAGCGCAAGTGCAGGCTGAGCACATCAGATTGCTCAAACAAGGCCTTGCGGCTCTCCGCCACTTCGTAGCCATCCGACACAGCCAACGCCCGGGTGCTTTCGCTTCCCCAGATGATCACCCGCATGCCGAATGCCCGACCGTAGGCTGCCACCAACTTCCCGATGCGACCATAGCTCCAGATGCCCAGCGTCTTGCCGTGCAGCACCGAACCGAGACCAAAGTTGGCAGGCATGGAGGATGCCTTCAGCCCGGACTGTTGCCACGCACCGTGTTTGAGGTTGGCGACATATTGCGGAATGCGTCGCATGGAGGTCATGATCAACGACCAGGTGAGCTCGGCGGTGGCGATAGGCGAGCTTTTGCCTTCGGCCACCGCAATGCCACGCTCGGTACAAGCGCTCACATCGATGTGCTGCCCGACGCGTCCAGTCTGGGCAATCAATTTGAGGCGTGGCAATTTCTCAACCAACAGGCGTGAAATCTGTGTCCGTTCCCGAATCAACACCAAGATGTCTGCATCGCGCAAGCGCACCGCGAGTTGACCAACGCCCTTGACCGTGTTCGTGAAGACCTTGGCTGGATAGGGCTCCAGGCGAGCAGCACATTCCAGCTTGCGCACAGCGTCCTGATAGTCGTCGAGAATGACAATGTTCATGAGGGCTATTGTGCCCGCAAGGACCACTCTGGATAGGGTGTGAGAAGGGGGACGTTGGAGCCTTGAGTTTTCTACTGGCTTCAGGTGCACGCGGCGGTTTCAGCTGACGGGTGCTCTTGGGCGGCAAGCCGATCCAGTTCGGCGCACACATCCGCCATGCGACCAGAAATCACCATCCGTGTGTCATTGCGAAGTCCACTGTTCGCAGCACGCATGACCTGCACCCGACAGACGCGGGGTGATGTTGCACCCAGTGGCGCGCTCCCCCCCGTTGCCGTGGTCTCCATGGGTGACATGACCCGATTCCGACCCAGCCAGCCAGCACGGGAAAAACGTTGAAACAGCTGTGGAAGGCCCCGGTGTACGGCGGTTCTGTGCGCGGGGGCAGGCAACCAGCTGTCGATCAGTTGAAGCGGCGCGCGCCAGGTATTGGTGTTGATGCGGATTCCCATGCGAAACTCCTGTCAGGGGTTGAACACAGGCAGGATTCAAAAAAATGGCCATCTGCACAGGGATGTGTCCCTCCGACACAAAGGCCGGATGGACCAAACGCCCGCCACCTGTTGAGACAGCACTGACCCGCTGGGTCAGCTCTGAAAGCTGTTGCGTATCAGGCCCACAGCGAGGCCTTCGATTTCAAATGGCTCGCCGGGCTGAACCAGAATGGTTTTGTAATCCGGGTTTTCGGCATGCAGTTCGATTTGGTGATCGCGCCGCATGAACCGTTTCACGGTCACATCATCACCCAAGCGAGCGACCACAATCTGGCCGTTCTTAGCGTCCTTGGAGGACTGCACCGCCAGAAGATCGCCGTCGATGATGCCGACATCTCGCATCGACATGCCCCTGACCCGCAGCAGGTAGTCGGGCGTGCGCTGAAACAGACTGCGCTCAACGTGGTAGGTCTGATCCACATGCTCTTGGGCGAGGATGGGCGAACCTGCTGCCACCCGTCCGATCAGGGGCAGCATCAGCTGTGTCAGGCTGGGCAGAGGCAGTGTAAGCTGCTGCGCCCGCTGCTCATTGATCGATCTGAGGTCGCTGCTGCGCAGGCGGATGCCACGGGAAGTGCCGCTGACCAGTTCGATCACACCTTTTCGCGCCAGCGCCTGCAGGTGTTCTTCTGCCGCATTGGCAGACTTGAACCCCAGTTCGGAAGCGATTTCTGCTCGGGTCGGTGGTGCGCCGGTGCGCGCAATGGCGTTCTGGATCAATTCCAGAATCTGCTGTTGACGGGCAGTGAGTTTGGGGGGGAACGAATCGATCATGAGAACCTCGTGGTTGGGCTGACAGCGGTGCTGGTTGCGGCACTGTTTTCTTATCCAGTATCTGTATTTTTAACCAGTTTCAAGGGCTTGGCAAGTGGTGATGACAAAAGAAGTGCAGCGTCGGGTGATCCTGGGTACGGGCGGCACCATCGCCGGTCGATCAAACCGTCAGAGCGACAACGTGGGGTATGTGGCCGGGGAGGTGCGGGTAGAAGACCTGATGGCAGGCATTCCCGCGTTGTCCAACATGTCTTTGGAGGTCGAGCAACTCGACCAGATCGACAGCAAGGACATGGGTTTTGGTGTGTGGCAGCGCCTGGCGGAGCGGATTGCCCACCATCTGGCCCGGGAGGACGTCGCCGGTGTGGTGGTCACGCACGGCACCGACACGCTGGAAGAAACGGCCTATTTTCTGGAAAAGGTACTGCGGCCGGTCAAACCTGTGGTGCTCACCTGTGCCATGCGCCCTTCCACGGCGCTGGTGCCTGATGGACCACAGAACCTGCTGGATGCCGTGAACGCAGCGGGATGTGTCGATCTTTCGGGGGTGGTGGTGGTTTGCGCGGGTCTGGTTCACCGTGCGGAGCATGTGGCCAAGGTGCACAGCTATCGGGTCGATGCCTTTGACTCGGGGGATGCTGGCCCAGTGGCCTGCGTTGAAGAGGGCGAAGTGCGCTGGTTTCATCCCCCCCAGCGGGCACTTGCTCACCCCAGCAGCGACACAGCGTTGCTGAAACAGGTCCTCAAAGCAGGCGCGTTGCCGCGTGTGGACATCGTGACGAGCCATGCCGATGCCGATGGCGGGATGGTTCGCGCGTTGCTGGCGGCGGGCATGGTGAACGCTGCACATTTGCCACGTGGCCTGGTCGTGGCTGCGACGGGCAACGGCACTGTCCACCGTGCGCTGGAAGCGGCATTGCACGAAGCGCAGCGGTGTGGTGTGCGCGTGGTGCGAGCGACACGTTGTGCCCGGGGGCGGGTGATCCCCGATGCCGCGAACCCGTTGCGGGACTCCGCCGGCCTGTCACCGGTCAAGGCCCGCCTCGCGCTCGCACTGGAACTCTTGAGCGAATGAGGAGAGGCCGCCCGCAACCACAAAAAACCCGGCCTGGGCCGGGTCTTTTGTTGGACGAAGACTGGGTCAGCGCGACAAGGCCTCGAAAGCACGGGCTGTGATCTCGTCCACCGAACCAGTGCCTGCAATGGCTCGGTATTTGGGGGCGGCACCGGCGTCGGATTTGGCCCAGTTGCTGTAGTAGTCCACCAGCGGACGCGTCTGGGCGCTGTACACCTCCAGGCGCTTCTTCACGGTCTCTTCCTTGTCGTCTTCACGCTGAATCAGCGGTTCGCCGGTGACGTCGTCATGGCCTTCGGTTTTGGGTGGATTGAATTTGACGTGGTAGGTGCGCCCGGAAGCGGGGTGCGAACGGCGGCCACTCATGCGCTCGATGATGGCGTCAAAGGGCACGTCGATTTCAAGCACGTAGTCGAGTTTCACACCGGCGGCTTTCATGGCGTCGGCCTGGGGAATGGTGCGGGGAAATCCGTCGAACAGGAAACCATTGGCGCAATCGGCCTGGGCGATGCGCTCTTTGACCAGATTGATGATGAGGTCATCGCTCACGAGTCCACCGGATTTCATCACGGCATCGGCTTGCTGGCCCAGTGGGGTGCCCGCCTTCACGGCGGCGCGGAGCATGTCGCCGGTGGAGATCTGGGGGATGCCGTATTTCTGGCAGATGAAGGTGGCTTGCGTGCCTTTGCCGGCACCGGGAGCGCCCAACAGAATCAGTCTCATCGTCTTCCTTTTTTCAGCGTTTCAATCGGGACCGCCGGTCTCCGGCAGCGGCTCCCTGCGTCACAGGGAGGGGCGACCGTTTGAGGATAGCATGGGCCACCTCGCCGCTGGCTTACAGCCCGGGCCGTCAACAGCCGGCGACCAGCGCGCGCACGCGCTCCAGATCCTCGGGGGTGTCCACACCCGCGCCTGGCGCTTGAGCCGCAAGGTGCACCGAGATGCGTTCGCCGTGCCAGAGCGTGCGAAGCTGCTCCAGCGCCTCGGTGTGTTCCATCGGCGCGGCCTCCAGCGTCGGGAAGCGGCGCAGGAAGCCTGCGCGGTAACCGTACACGCCGATGTGGCGCAAGGGGGCGGGGGAGGGGAGTCCTGTCGGCGTTCCGCCGGACATGCCATCGCGCCACCAGGCAATGGGCGCGCGGCTGAAATAGAGCGCCGTGCCGTGCCGGTCGGTCACGACCTTGACCACGTTCGGGTTGATGAAGTCGGCCACCCGGTCGATCGCGTGGGCAGCGGTGCTCATCACGCAGTCAGGCCGCCGTTCGAGTTCGTCTGCCACCGCCCGAATCAGCTGCGGATCGATCAGCGGTTCGTCGCCCTGCACATTGATCACCACCGCTTCATCACCGAGAGACAGCAACTCGCAGGCCTCGGCCAAGCGGTCGCTGCCGGAGGCGTGATCGGTCCGCGTGAGCAGCGCAGCGACACCGTGTGCGGCACAGGCCTGCACGATGCGTTCGTCGTCGGCCGCGACCACCACGCTCGACGCCCCGCTCTGACCGGCTTGCCGGGCCACCCTAACCACCATCGGCACGCCGCCGATGTCGGCCAGTGGCTTGTCGGGCAGTCGGCTGGAGCCCATGCGTGCCGGGATCAGCACGCAAAAGCCTGCGCTCTCCGTGGCGCTCCGGTTCATGCAGCGGGTGCGGGGGGGCGCGCAGCCTCCTCGTCGGTCAGGGTGCGCGCTTCGTGTTCCAGGAGGATGGGAATGCCATCGCGCAAGGGATAGGCCAGACGTGCGCTGCGCGAGATCAGTTCCTGTTTCTCACGGTCGAAAACCAGCGGGCCCTTGGTGACCGGGCAGACCAGCAGTTCAAGCAATTTGGTGTCCATGCGCCGATGATAGTCGCGCGTGCGGGAGCGCCGCGAGCCGCTGATCGAGCGCGTCGAAGAAGGCCGGTTCGGGGTGTAGTTGCAGGGGCACGGCCCAGCAGGCGACTGCCCTGTGTTCGCCCGCGTCGGGCAGGAAGGCGAACAGCTTGACAGCGTCCTTTTCCGTGCAGAGCAGGGTGCCCGTCAACGTGGACAGCAGGTCAAGGAAGTGCGCTGGCCCGGCGTGGTCGGGCAGGGCCACCGTGCGGTTCAGGGTCAAGCCGCGTTCACGCAGCATCTCGAAAAACACCTCGGGTCGCGCAATGCCCGCCACCGCCGTCAGGGTTTGGCCTTGCAAGGCCGTCAAGGCGCACCGTTCACCATGGGCACCCAGCGCCTCGTCGGCCAGTCGCCGGGGTGCCCAGTACGCGGGAACACCGTCGGGCAGCGTCAATGGACCGGGTTCTCCGGTGCCCTCGCGCCGCTGGCGCAACACCAGGTCAGGCCCGTAGGACTGACCCGATTTCGGCGGCCAGGGTTCGCGCAACAGGCCAGCGGGAAGCAGCCAGCCATTGCCGGTGCGCCGGTCGTCAAACACGGCCACGGCGATGTCACGTCCCATCGCGAGGTGCTGCAGCCCATCGTCGCAGAGCAACACATTCACCTCGGGGTGTGCCGCCAGCAGTGCACGAGCGGCCAGCACCCGCTGACGGGCCACGAACACCGGAGCGCCGCTGGAACGTCGGATCAGGGTGGGCTCATCGCCGCCTTCGGCGGCCGGGGTGTCGGCCAGCACCTCCCTTGTTTCATGGCCTTGGCGACCATGGCCCCGGGAGACGACGCCAGGTGTCCAGCCGCGCGCCTTGAGGTGTTCAAGCAAGGCCAGCACCGTGGGGGTCTTGCCAGCGCCTCCGACCACCACGTTGCCCACGACGATGACCGGCACGGGCAACCGCTCCGTGCGCAAGATGCCGAGGCTGTAGAGCCATCGCCGGCCGCTGGACAGCGCCCGGTACACGAGTGACAGCGGCCACAGGAGCGCCGCCTGCCAGCCGCGCCGTGCCCAGATCGAGTGCCAGCGGGCTTGCGCATCTGCGCGACTCATGTGGAGGGCGGCGGAAAGGATCAGGACTTGCCGCGCGAGGGGGCTGAGCCCGACTGCTGGGTGGCAAAGGTGATCTGTACCAACCCGGCGCGGCGTGCGGCGTCCATCACGTTGATGACCGACTGGTGGGTGGCCGCGGCATCGGCGCTGATGATGATCACGACATCGCGCGCGTCCTGGGCGGCCTGCTGCAAGGCGCGGGTGAGCACCTCGACACTGGCGCCGTCCAGAACCTCCTGATTGAGCGCATAGCGACCGTCGCTGCTCACCGAGACGATCACTTCCTTGGGCGTGTTGCGCTGGGCCTGGGCGTCGGCCACGGGCAGGTTCACCTGCAGCTGGGTGAACTTGCTGTAGGTCGTGGTGAGCATCAGAAAGATCAACACGACCAACAGGATGTCGATGAACGGGATCAGGTTGATCTCGGGTTCATCGCGGGTGCCCGGGCGGAAATTCATGCTGGCGTCCTTGGTGTGGGCGGGTTGGTCGTCTCCAGGCGCGGATGGGCGCAGATCATTTGCGCAGCGTGACGAGGTGGCGCGCAAAGCGCTCGGAGGCCAGTTCCATGCCCAGCAGGTAGTCGTCCACCCGCGCGCGGAAGTAGCGCCAGAAGATCAAGGCCGGGATGGCCACCATGAGGCCAAAGGCGGTGTTGTACAGCGCGATCGAAATGCCGTTGGCCAGTTGGGCCGGATTGCCGCCGCCGGGCACCGCGCCCATGCCACCGTCGCCGCCCTGGGAGCCGAAGATCTCGATCATGCCGATCACCGTGCCCAGCAAACCGAGCAACGGCGCGGCCGAGGCGATGGTCGCGAGTGCGCCCAGGTAACGCTGCAGTTTGGCGGCCGCCATGCGCCCCGCGCCTTCCAGGCTGGAGCGCAGATCGTCCTCGCTGGCGCGGGGGTTGCTGTTGAGGGCACGGAAACCGCTGGCCAGCACCTCGCCGAAGGCGGAGTTCTGTTCCAGCTGGGTCACCACATCGGGCCCGGGAATGCCGTTGCGCGACACCATGATCGCTTCGTCCAGCAATTTGGGCGGCAGGATCTTGTCGGCTTTGAGACTGATGAACCGTTCGATGACGAGGGCCAGGCCGACCACGGAACAGAAAATGAGTGGCCAGATCGGCCAGCCAGCGGCTTGTATGATGGAAAACAAATCAGGGCTCCAGACAAAAAGCCGCGCTGTCGCGGCCCCAGTGCAATCGCTGGGATTATGTCTCAGGCCCCGGCCCTGTCCGTTCGGCGGCGGGCCCGGTTACCTCGGTGAATCGCATGTTCCAGGAAGACCCTCGCCATGCACAGATTCTGTGGATAACTTTGTGCAGAACCCCCACCCGACCCGCTCCGGTCCCGCAGCCCGACTGGACTTCTACACTTCGATGACAAAACAGGCAGCGCAAACTCCTTTGAAATCAATGGCTTGCTCGCGCGCCTTGGATGAATGCCGTGCTGGACGCCTCAACCCCAGTGTTTGCGCCGTCTGTGGACACAATCAGCCCGGAGACGCCTGTGTCTGAGCCGTTTCCGGCCGCAGAGGCTTCATTGACGCGGCGTGTCTGGGCGGTTGGGCCCCTGATGCGCGCCATTGCAGACACCTTGGCGGCGAGATTCAATCCCGTGGCGGTGCGCGGCGAGGTTTCTGGCTTTTCACGAGCGGCGAGTGGCCATTGTTACTTTTCGCTGAAGGACGACAGTGGCCAGGTGCGGTGCGCCATGTTCCGGCGTGCGGCCGAGCAGCTGAATTTCGTCCCTCGTGATGGCCTGCTTGTCGAGGCGCAAGGCAAACTGGATGTGTATGGCCCGCGGGGTGATCTCCAGCTGATCGTGGACAGCCTCAAGCCCGCGGGGCAGGGCGCGCTGTTCGAACAATTCCTTCGCCTCAAGGCCAAGCTGGAGGCCGAGGGGTTGTTCGACGCGGCGCGCAAGCGCCCGCTGCCCCCCCAGCCGCGCAGCATTGGTGTGGTCACTTCACTCGGGGCCGCAGCGCTCAGGGACGTGGTCACGGCCTTGCGGCGTCGCGTGCCTCACATCCCGGTGTTGATCTTTCCCGCCGCGGTGCAGGGCGCGCAGGCACCTGCCGAGCTGTGCAGCGCCCTGGAAACCGCGTACCAACGCCACCAGGCGCAAGGGGAGAGCGAAGTGCTGCTGGTGGTGCGGGGCGGTGGATCGCTGGAGGACCTTTGGTCGTTCAACGACGAGGCGCTGGTGCGTACCCTGGCGCGTGCACCGATGCCGGTGGTGTGTGGTGTCGGCCATGAAACCGATTTCACCCTCGCCGATTTCGTGGCCGACCTGCGTGCGCCCACGCCAACCGCGGCGGCCGAGCTGTGCGCGCCCTCGCGTGAGACCCGGCTTGGCGAACTGGCCTACCTTCAGGAGCGCATCGGCGAAGCCGTTTACAGCGCCATCGATCAGCGCGCCCAGCGCCTGGACCGGTTGGCGCAACGGCTGGGCAGGCCCTCGGGCCGCTTGCACTACAGCCGCCAGCAGCTCGCCGGTGCGCAGCACCGCATGCAGAGCGCCATGCTGCTGTTCCGACAGCGCCAGAACCACGAGCTGGACGTGTTGGAGCGGTCTCTGCCCTTGAGCGCGCACCGGGCGCTGGAGGTTCACGCGCGGCGGATCGAGCACTGCGGGGCCGCCCTGGCGCTGCTCGATCCGCGGCTGGTGCTGGAGCGCGGTTATGCGTTCTTGACCGATGCGCAGGGGTTGGCCATCACGCGCAAGAGCCAGGCCCGCCCCGGACAACCGCTGCGTGCCTCGTTGGCCGATGGTGAACTGGGTGTCACGGTCGATCGTTGAGACCGCTTCGTGGGCTTCGGCGCGCCGCCTGCAGCCCGGCCCCGTCTTGCCTACAATGCCTCAGCGCCCTTCGGCCGGACGTCTCGCCGACCGACCCTTTTTCACTTTCCATACAAGAGGACCCCACATGGAACACACCCTGCCCGCACTGCCTTACGCGATCGACGCCCTCGCGCCGCACTACTCACAGGAAACGCTGGAGTTTCACCACGGCAAGCACCACAACGCCTATGTGGTCAACCTCAACAACCTCCAGAAGGGCACCGAGTTTGAAGCCATGGACCTGGAGTCCATCATCAAAAAGTCCAGCGGCGGCGTGTACAACAACTCGGCCCAGATCTGGAACCACACCTTCTTCTGGAACTGCATGAAGCCCAATGGCGGCGGCGAGCCTTCCGGCGCACTGGCCGCGGCCATCAACGCCAAGTTCGGCAGCTATGCCGCCTTCAAGGAGGCCTTCGTCAAGAGCGCCGTGGGCAACTTCGGTTCGGGCTGGACCTGGCTGGTGAAGAAGGCCGACGGATCGGTGGACATCGTCAACATGGGCGCCGCCGGCACCCCGCTGACCACCGCCGACAAGGCCCTGCTGACCGTGGACGTGTGGGAACACGCCTACTACATCGACTACCGCAACATGCGTCCCAAGTTCGTCGAAACCTTCCTCGACAAACTGGTCAACTGGTCCTTCGCCGAAGCCAACTTCGCCTGATCGGATTTTCTGGTCGCACAAAGGGCTCGAAGGCCATGCCTTCGGGCCCTTTTCTTTTGACGGTGAAAAAAAGTCGGACTATTTTCCCGTTATTTTCGCTATATGGGATAACGATTCAAATTTCAGGTTTGAGGTCAGAGGACTGAAAGCAAAATCTCACACCATCTTCAGGTTCGGCCGATCCTCGTGCGGATCAGCGGGATTCCAACAACGACATCAGGAGCCATCTCATGAGCACCCAGCCCTCCACCATCATCTACACGCTGACCGACGAAGCACCGCTGTTGGCCACCAGCGCTTTCCTGCCCATCGTTCGCACGTTCACCGAGCCGGCCGGTGTCCATGTGGAAACCAGTGACATCTCGGTGGCTGCGCGCATCCTGGGCACGTTCCCGGACTACCTCACCGAGGAGCAGCGGGTGCCCGACTACCTGGCTGAGCTTGGCAAGCTGACGCTGCAGTCCAGCGCCAACATCATCAAACTGCCCAACATCAGCGCCTCTCAGGGCCAGCTGATCGCTGCGATCAAGGAATTGCAGGAGAAGGGCTATGCCGTGCCCGATTACCCGGAAGTGGCCAAGACGGAAGAAGAGAAGGCCATTCGCGCGCGCTATGCCCGCTGCATCGGCAGCGCCGTGAACCCCGTGCTGCGTGAGGGCAATTCCGACCGCCGCGCGCCGCGCGCCGTGAAAGAGTTTGCGCGCAAGAACCCGCACAGCATGGCCGACTGGAGCCAGGCTTCGCGGTCGCACGTTTCGCACATGCACCACGGCGACTTCTATCACGGTGAAAAGTCGATCACGCTGGACAAGGCCCGTGACGTCAAGATGGAACTGATCACCACCAGTGGCAAGACCATCGTGCTCAAGCCCAAGGTGTCCCTGCTGGACCGGGAGGTCATCGACAGCATGTTCATGAGCAAGAAGGCGCTCATGGAGTTCTATGAGAAAGAGATCGAAGACGCCTACAAGACCGGCGTGATGTTCTCGCTGCACGTCAAGGCCACCATGATGAAGGTCTCGCACCCGATCGTGTTCGGTCACTGCGTCAAGATCTTCTACAAGGAAGCGTTCGAGAAGCACGCCAAGCTGTTTGAAGAACTGGGCGTGAACGTGAACAACGGCATGGCCAACCTGTACGACAAGATCTCCACGCTGCCGCAAAGCAAGCAGGACGAGATCAAGCGCGACCTGCATGCCTGCCACGAGCACCGCCCCGAACTGGCCATGGTGGATTCGGCCAAGGGCATCACCAACTTCCATTCGCCCAACGACATCATCGTGGACGCCTCGATGCCCGCCATGATCCGCAATGGCGGCAAGATGTGGGGCGCCGACGGCCGCCTGAAGGACGTGAAGGCTGTGATGCCCGAGTCGACCTTTGCCCGCATCTACCAGGAGATCATCAACTTCTGCAAGTGGCACGGCGCGTTCGACCCCAAGACCATGGGCACGGTGCCCAATGTCGGCTTGATGGCCCAGCAGGCCGAGGAATACGGCTCACACGACAAGACCTTTGAGATCTCCGAAGACGGCGTGGCCAACATCACCGACCTCGCCACGGGCGAAGTGCTGCTGAGCCAGAACGTGGAGCAAGGCGACATCTGGCGCATGTGCCAGGTCAAGGACGCCGCCATCCGCGACTGGGTGAAGCTGGCCGTGAACCGTGCGCGGAATTCGGGCATGCCCGTGGTGTTCTGGCTGGACCAGTACCGTCCGCACGAGGCGCAGCTGATCACCAAGGTCAAGATGTACCTGCACGAGCACAACACCGCCGGGCTGGAAATCCAGATCATGAGCCAGGTGCGTGCCATGCGCTACACGCTGGAGCGCGTCATCCGCGGTCTGGACACCATCAGCGCCACCGGCAACATCCTGCGCGACTACCTGACCGACCTGTTCCCCATCATGGAACTGGGCACCTCGGCCAAGATGCTGTCCATCGTGCCCCTGATGGCCGGTGGCGGCATGTACGAAACCGGTGCGGGCGGCTCGGCGCCCAAGCACGTGCAGCAGCTGGTGGAGGAAAACCACCTGCGCTGGGACTCGCTGGGTGAATTCCTCGCGCTCGCCGTGTCGCTCGAAGACCTCGGCATCAAGACCAGCAACAACCAGGCCAAGATCCTGGCGAAGACGCTGGACAGCGCCACCGGACAGCTGCTGGACAACAACAAGAACCCGTCGCCCAAGACCGGCCAGCTCGACAACCGCGGCAGCCAGTTTTACCTGGCCCTGTACTGGGCCCAGGCCCTGGCGGAGCAGACCGACGATGCGGCCCTGGCGGCCCGGTTTGCGCCGTTGGCCCAGCAACTGGCCGACAACGAGCAGACCATCGTGGCCGAGCTCGCGGCCGTTCAGGGCGCTCCGGTGGACATCGGCGGTTACTACAAGCCGGACTTCGACAAGCTCGCGAAGGTGATGCGCCCCAGCCAGACGCTGAACGCAGCGCTGGAAGCTGCGGCCAAGGCCTGATCGGCCACGGGTTCGGCCACTGGGTGCCCAGCCCAGTGGGTGGAGCACCCGACAGAAAACAGCCCGGATTCGCGTCAGCGGTCCGGGCTGTTTTTGTTCATGAACGCGAAGTCAGCGGCGGGGCTCGAACAGCGGCCCGCTGAGCTTGGCGCCCGCTTTCAATCCCCGTTTGGTGAACCAGCCCTGGTTCATTTCCAGCACGTAGCGCACGGGCTTGGCCGAACAGTGCGAGTCCTCGGTCTGCGGCTTCATGTCGGCCAGATTGACGATGGTGCCGTCGTCGGCCACAAAGGCCGCGGTGAGCGGCAGCAGGGTGTTCTTCATCCAGAAGCACTGCCCGGCGGGTTCCTCGAAGACGAAGACCATGCCCTCGTTGGCGGGCATGTCCTGGCGGAACATCAGCCCGATCGACCGCTGCTCGGGGGTGGCGGCCACCTGGGCCTGGATCAGGTGCATGCCGGCGGTCAGGGTCACGCGCGGCAGGTTGGTTTGCGGCCCGTCACGGGACCACGCTGGCCCCGACACGGTCACGAGCAGGGCGGAGAGAAGGGCGAGCAGTCTGTTCATGGGGAACGGGTGATGGTCACGGAGTTGGGGGCATTGTGCTTCATTCAGCAGACGGGTTTTCCCTTGAAATGAGGGTCATGCGGCCAAAAAATGAGCACTAGAATTTGGCGGTCTGATCCTCAGATGACGCTGTCATCGCAAGGTTCACACGCCTCTTGCCATTTCTTCCAACCGGAGTCCCGCTCTCATGTACCAGCACATCAAGGTGCCCGCCCAGGGCCAGAAGATCACCGTCAACGCCGACATGTCGCTGAAGGTGCCGGACGAGCCGATCATTCCCTACATCGAGGGCGACGGCACCGGTCTGGACATCACGCCCGTGATGCTCAAGGTGGTCGATGCCGCGGTCGCCAAGGCCTATGGCGGCCAGCGGAAGATCCACTGGATGGAGGTGTACGCGGGTGAAAAGTCGACCCAGGTCTATGGCCCGGACGTGTGGCTGCCCGAAGAAACCCTGAAGGTCTTGCGGGAGTACGTGGTGTCGATCAAGGGTCCGCTGACCACGCCCGTGGGCGGCGGCATCCGTTCGCTGAACGTGGCGTTGCGCCAGGAACTCGACCTCTACGTGTGCCTGCGCCCGGTGCAGTATTTCAAGGGCGTGCCTTCCCCGGTGAAAGAGCCCGAGAAGACCAACATGGTCATCTTCCGCGAGAACTCGGAAGACATCTACGCCGGCATTGAATACGAAGCCCAGTCCGACAAGGCCAGGAAGCTCATCAAGTTCCTGATCGACGAGATGGGCGTGACCAAGATCCGCTTCCCCAACACCTCGGGCATCGGCATCAAGCCGGTGTCGAGCGAAGGCACCGAGCGGCTGATGCGCAAGGCCATCCAGTACGCCATCGACAACGACAAGCCCAGCGTGACCATCGTGCACAAGGGCAACATCATGAAGTACACCGAAGGCGGCTTCCGCGACTGGGGCTATGGCCTGGCGCAAAGCGAGTTCGGTGCCGAGCTGATCGACGGCGGCCCGTGGTGCAAGTTCAAGAACCCGAAGACCGGCAAGGACATCGTGATCAAGGACGTGATCGCCGACGCCTTCCTGCAGCAGATCCTGCTGCGCCCGGCCGAGTACTCGGTGGTGGCCACGCTCAACCTGAATGGCGACTACATCTCGGACGCGCTGGCGGCGCAGGTCGGCGGCATCGGCATCGCGCCTGGCGCCAACCTGTCCGACACCGTGGCCTGCTTCGAGGCCACCCACGGCACCGCGCCCAAGTACGCCGGCAAGGACTACGTGAACCCCGGTTCCGAAATCCTGTCGGCCGAGATGATGCTGCGCCACATGGGTTGGAAGGAAGCGGCCGACTTGATCATCTCCAGCATGGAAAAGTCCATCCTGTCCAAGAAGGTGACCTACGACTTTGCCCGGTTGATGGAAGGCGCCACCCAGGTCAGCTGCTCGGGTTTCGGTCAGGTGATGATCGATAACATGTAATCTCGTTTCCACCAGGTGTTCCTGGTCGCAAGAAGGCCTCGTTTCCCCTAGGATCGGGGCTTTTTTGTTGCCCGGCGTTGCGTGGGGTTGGTCTGCATTGCGGCTCCACGGCTCCATGAATTGCTCCATGGTGCAGAATATGGAGCCATGCCAGCGACCTCTCGCCGGTTTCATGGAGCCATCCATGGCAGCTCGCAGTGTCAACTACGCCCTTCGTGCGACGGTCATCAACGCGGCCAAACCCAAGGCCAAACCCTACGTCCTGACGGATGGTGGGGGTCTTTATGTCGAGGTACTGGCCACGGGATCGAAGGTTTGGCGTTACAGCTACCGGCTCGGCGGTAGCCGGCCGAAGTTGACGATCGGCCCATATCCCGAGATCGGCATTGCCGATGCGCGCGACAAGCATGCAGAGTTGCGCGCGTTGGTGGCCAAGGGGGTAGACCCGATCCGGTACACCCGGGAGACAACGGCTCAGCGGGAAGCGGAGGACCGTGCACGCATCACGTTTGCCTCGTTCGCCAAGCAGTGGATCGCCGATACCCTGTTCTATCGGTCCGAGAGCTACAGAAGCCAGACGATCCGTCTGCTGGATGCTCACATCAATCCCACGATTGGGGAAACGGCCTTGGCAGAGGTGAAGCCGGTGCACGTGCTGACCATCGTGGAGACGCTCAAGCATGTGCCGACAACAGCTGATCGCTGCAGGGCACTGATTCAGCAGATCTTCAACCACGCGATCCGAAAGCTGCTGGTAGACAGCAACCCGGCCGTGGCGATTCGGGGCGTCATCAAGGTGCCGCCCAAAACCCACCATCGGCACTTGTCGGAGAAGGAACTGGCCGCTTTTTGGAAGAAGGTCGGAATGCAGCATACGGCCAGTGCCGTGACCGTCTATGGGGTCAAGTTGCTCATGCTGACCATGGTGCGCAAGTCCGAATTGCGGCTGGCAAAGTGGGGCGAGTTCGACCTGGGGGCACGCATATGGGACATTCCCGCCGCGCGCATGAAGATGCGTAGCCCGCACCGGGTCTACTTGTCGGAGCAGACAGTCAACCTGCTGCAGGAGTTGAAGAAGATGTCAGGGCATGGCGAATATGTGTTCCCGATGCGATTCCTGGGAGGGCAAGGCAAGCCAATCTCGGACGCCACGCTCAACCATTTCATCAAGCGTTTGGATTTTGGGGTGCCTGAGTTTTCACCGCATGGAATGCGGGGGACAGCAGCCACTTTGTTGCGGGAAAACGGGTTCTCCCGTGATGTGGTGGAAAGGCTGCTTGCCCACCAGGAGCGCAGTTCCGTCGTGGCGGCCTACACCCACGCTGAATACGCTGAAGAGCGTCGCAGAGCCTTGCAGTGGCTGGCGGACCGGATCGACAAAATTACGACGTAGATGTTCCCAGGCTGCGGACCGCCTCGATCTCCCAGACCCGCGTGGAGGTTCCGGCGAGTGAGCGGCCTGCCGGCGCTTTGCCCGACTTCACCCACCGGTGCCAGGTGCTTCGGTCGATCGGCAGGATGCCGGCATAGCCGCGTCTGGGATCGCGGCAGATGTCCGAACTGCGCACCAGTGCACCTGGCGGGTAGCTCGTGATGGGTCTGTACGACGGTTCCGACCTTTCGTTTTTCATGGCATGGCTCCTGCGCGCGGTCATCGAGCGCCTGATGCCATTGTCAAAAGTGAAGTCGTAGAAGAAAACTCGCCACGGCGTAGCAGGGCGTAGCACCAAGGTGTCATAGGAGGGTGGTCGTTGCACGGTCCATCAATACTCCACGGGAGGAGTTGGTCGGCTGGACCTAGGTAGAGGTCGCCGTTGGTACTGGCGGGGCTGGTGGAGCCGCATGGCGACGGTATTCAGCCAAGCCCTTCTTGAAGCCCCGATCCCGCGCCATGAAGGCCTCCAGCATGTGCGGGATCAGCGCCAGGGCATCGGTAGCCTCGCCGTAGGTCTGCGCGTGCAGCGCGGCGTAGCGATCCAGCTCCGCCTTCAAGGTGGCAGAGCATGAGAAGGTCAGCTTGACGCTCTCAGTCTTGGGCAGTGGCCCCAGGCGAAGTTGACGGTTCGTGCTCATCGCGGCACCCCTCGGACGAAAAACAGCGGCTGGTAGGGCCGCAGGACCAGGTCGCGGTTGACGATGACGCGCATGGGCAAGCCCGGTCGAGCGGTCAACGTCGGCTGGATGTTCAGGTTGCGGCGGGTCACCTCCTGGCCGATCTGGTTCACGCTGTCCTGCAGGCTGTCGCGGCCGGCGATCACGATGCGGTTGCCGTCTTGCCGGTTCTCGGGTGCGGCCAGCTCTGCGCCGATGCCCAGCAGCGAAGTCAGCGCAGCTCCCGCGAACACCCGATCCCAGTGCCAGTCCACGCCATCTTCGAGGCCGGCTCGACCAGCAGGGTCGGAGCCCACCAGGTTGTCCAGCGTCAACGACGATGTGTCGGGCAGGATGACCCGGTTCCACGCCACTTGCACACGGCTCTGGCCAAAGCTGACCTGATTGTTGTAGCGGCCGAGGATGCGCGAGCCCTGGGGAATCAGCAGGTACCTGCCAGTGGCGGTGTCGTAGACCGGCTCGGTGACCGTGGCGATCACATCGCCTGGCAGGTCGGACTGGATGCCGGTAACCAAGGCCCCGGAGATCACGGTGCCAGCCATGACCTGGTACGGCGAAGCGGGCAATTGCAGAGATCCGGAATTGCGTGTTTCCGTAGAGCCGGACTTCTGGAAAGCCTCTTTCTGGTCTTGTCGGTTTTGTGCAGTCGTAGCGTCGGCACTGCCGGCCTGCGCTGATGTGGAAATCGGGCCAGCCGCCATCGGGTCGAAGCCGGCCAGGTTGCTCGGTGTAGTGCTGGTAGCGGCAGGCGCTGCAGCGGGAGACGAAGCAGCGGCACCGCGCTGCCCACCACTGCGAAAGAACACCGACGCCGCAGCGGCCTGCTCGGCCTCCTTGCGCTGGGCATCGCGCTCCGACGCAGCCGGATCACGTCCCGATGGCGAATAGCTCGGCACCACTGGCTGCTGCGACTTGACGATGGCTGGCCCCAGATCGCCAGGCAAGGGCGGTCCGAGTTCGGGCACGGCCGCGGGTAGCGGTGGTGGCAGTTTCGAATAGTCGGCGGGCAACTTCCCAAGTCCTTCCGAACGCGATACCCGATCCACGTTGAACAGTTCGGCGGGATCGTTCGCTTCGCGGCGCGCGTTCGGTTGCAGCGACCACACCGTCGCTCCCAGCACCCCCAAGCCCAGCAGACCCGCCATCAGCGCGAGGCTGCGGCGATTCAGGCGGGTCACCGGTTGCGGCTGCGCCCGCAAGGCAACCGACTCCGGCGACACCTTGGCTGCTGTGGGGCGGTCGCTGGCGCCTGAAGGGGCGGAATCGTTCGTGGTCATGCTCAGTCCTTTCGAGCGATGGGCGGCACACCGTCCGTGCGCTCAATGCGGACCACGTCGCCCTTGTCTGCGCCCAGCCGCAACTCGGCCGCGCCGAACAGGCGATCGACGATGTAGTAGGGCGAGCGGAAGCGGTAGTTCACCAACTGTCCGTCGCCCTGCGTACCGATGACGAACAGCGGTGGCAACTCGCCCTGTGCGATGCCGACCGGGAACTGGATGTAGACCTTCTCGCCATCGTCAAAGGCGCGCAGAGGCTTCCAAGGTGGCGTGCTGCCGCTGATCGCGTAGCGGAAGCGGATGCGCTCCAGGGACAGACCGGCGTCCACCGGCGCTCCGGACTGGGCGGCCTGGGCCTGCCGCTGCAAAGCTAGCATGCGGTCCTTGGGGTAGTCCCAGGACACCGATGCCATCCAAGCCTTTTCGGTAGAGGTCAGCTCGATCAGGTAAGTGCGCCGATTGGTGGTGACGACCAGGTTGGTCTTCAGACCCGTACGAACCGGCTTGACCAGCACGTTCACGCGCAGCGCGTCTCCTGAGCCGCTGGACGTGTCGCCCACGACCCAGCGCACTGTGTCGCCCGCAGCCACAGTCACCAGCTCTTCGCCCGCCTGCAGCGAGATCACCGTCACGCGACCCGGCGCGGCATAGACCTGGTACAGCGCACCGTCGGTGTAGGGCCAGACCTGGATTGCGTTGACGTACCCTTCCCGCGTGGGCGCCACTCGGGCTTCTGCGTTGGCGCGCGACACGCGAAGTCGCTCGTCGGTGGGCTCTGGTGTTGACGGCTTGTCCTGAGCCTCCGGCAGCGGCTTCATCTGGGCAGGCATGGGCAGTACCTGCGGCACGGCGACCACCTCCACGGGCTGGGGTGGCTCGGGCAGTGGCTGGGCCATCACTGGTTCGTCGAGCGGGATCGTCGGCGGTGGCACGCCCTGCGATGCGCAGCCAGCCAGGGTGGCCTCAAGGGCAAACAAGACGACAACATGGCCAAGGGTGAGGTTATGGGTTTTCATGGCTTGGTTCCTTCGTTCGCATCCAGCTCGCGGCTCCAGGACAGGCCGTTGACGTAGATGCCCAGGGGGTTCTTGCGCAGGCGCTGCTCGGTGCGCGGCGTCTGCAGCACGGTCGAGACCACGGCCGTCCACCGCTCTGTGCCGGTCGGTGCGCCGTTGACGTAGCGCTGCTCGGTCCAGCGCACGTTGAACGAGGCGTCGCTGGCGCGGACCACGCTGGTGATCTGCACCGTCACCGATTCCTTGCCCACCCGCACGAACGGGTCATTGGTGCGGGCGTACTCGTTGAGCACGGCGGCCCCACGGTCGGTCGTGTAGTCGTAGGCGTCCAGCCAGTTCTGCCGCACGACGATCGGGTCGATGGACAACGAACGCACCAGCGTCACGAAGCGGGCCAGGTGGTGCGCGATCTGCGCATCGCCGGGGCGGTAGGGTGAGGCGGCTTCGCCCACGGTTCGCACCTGGCCGGCCTGGTCCACCTCCACGACGTAGGGTGTCACGATGGACTGCGCAGAGCGCCAGACCAAGCCGCCGGCCATCAGCAGCGCCAGTGACAGGCAGCCAAACGCCATGAGTCGCCAGTTGCGGGCCTGCACGCGGGCCGAGCCGATGCGCTCGTCCCAGGCCTGTGCGGCCGATTGGAAGGGGGTGGCAGGCTGCGGCGTGTCGGCGTAGCGCACCTGCGGTCGTTTGAATCGCATGCGGGGTTCTCCTCAGGAATCCGAATCACGAAGGCTTGGACCACTGCCCGAGCCACCGCCATCGCCACCGCGCAGGGTGTGTGCGGCCGTCGTGGCGGCATGGCCGATCTGTTGGCGCCGGCGCATGCGATGCGCCCAGGCCGGCTCGTTGGCGGGTACCGATGTGGTTGAGCTCGACATGACCGATTCGGCGCCCGATGCAGCAGCAGGCGCAGCGGCTTCCGACACAAAACCCGACACCTTGTCCTTCACGGACTGGGCGCCATCAGCCAGTTTATGACCCACAGCGCTGGCACCCGTGCGAGCCACATTGGCCACGCCTGCGCCAGCGGCGCGCAGCGGCCCGCCCGAGGATGCGGCAGCGCCTGCCTCGTAGGCCGACCTCGCACCTGCCGCAAGGCCGCTGGCCGATCGCGACGCCGATGCACCACCGCCAATCGCAGCGCGCGCCGTGCCCGGTGCCATGCGTGCACCGGCGGCCACGGCCGCACCAGCACCTGCCACGACAGCGCCTCCTGCAACAGCCAGACCCGTGGCACCCAGCGCCGTGCCGGCCGCCGCACCCGCGCCCAGTTGCGGCGCGCCGGACACCAGGCCGGTCGCGATGCCGGGTCCGAAGATGCCGAGCCCGAGCAGGGACAGCGAGGCCAGCATGACCACCAGCGCGTGGTCGATGGAGGGCTCGGTCGGTGCGGTCTGGAACTGCGAGAACAGACCCGTTCCGATGCCCACGATCACTGCGAGCACCAGCACCTTGATGCCCGAGGACACCACGTTGCCCAGCACCTTCTCGGCCAGGAAGGTGGTCTTGTTCCACAAGGCAAAGGGCACCAGCACGAAGGCCGCCAGCGTGGTGAGCTTGAACTCCAGCAGCGTCACGAAGAGCTGCACGGCCAGCACGAAGAAGCTCACGATGACCGTGAGCCAGGCCAGGAACAGCACCACGATGGGCGCGATGTTGATGAACACCTCCGGAAACCCGGAGAGGTCGCTGATCTGCTGCAGGATGGGGGCTGCTGCGTCGATACCGGCCTTGGCCAGGTGACCGGGCTGAAGGAAGGTGGCCAGGCTCATGCCCGATCCACTGGCTTGCAGGCCCAGCCCGGCGAAAGAGCGGAACACAATGCCCGACAGACTGTTGAAGTTGCCGATGATGTAGGCGAAGGCACCCACGTAGAGCACCTTGCGAAGCAGCCGGGCCAGCACATCCTCTCCCTGGCCGGTGGCGTGGCCCATGGCCCAGAACAGGCCGGCCAGGGTCATGTCGATGGCCACCAGCGTGGCCGTGAGGAAGGCGACCTCGCCGTTCAGCAACCCGAAACCCGAGTCGATGTAGGTGGAGAAGGTGTTCAGGAAGCGGTCGATGACGGCGACGTCGTCCATGGCAGGGCCTCCGGTGCTTCAGTGGCCGTAGAAGCTCACGCCCTGCGGCGTGTAGCCCGTGCCGCTGCCGATGAAGCGGCGCGTCACCTCGCGGCCACGCTCGATGGCCGCGGCCTGCCGGGCCAGCTCCAGCGAGGCGGCGCGGTCCTGCGTCAACATCAGCTGCTGCGACTGGATGGACTGCTTGGCCTGCAGGGCCAGCAGCTGGTTGGTCGCCTGCATGGCCTGCAGCGCGCCGGTGGCCGACTGGCTCTGGCTCACCAGGTCGGCCAGCACGCCTTCGTCCAGGCTCAGGTTCTGCGACACCTGGGCCTGCATCTGCATGGCGGTCTGCAGGCCATTGAGCGTGTTCTTCCAGCGCTGGTGCGCGTCCTGGAACATCTGATTGCCGCTCACGGTGGCGGCGTACTGCTCAGGGTAGAGGCGGGCGAATTCGGTGTTGAGGTGCGACACCTGGTAGGCCAGGCCCTGGGCTTGAGCGATCAGCTGCCGGGTCGTGTCCAGCGTCGAACGCAGGCGGTTGACCACGTTGAACGGCAGACTCGCCAGGTTGCGCGCCTGGTTGATCAGCATCTGCGCCTCGTTCTGCAGCTGGCGGATCTGGTTGTTGATCTGCTCCAGCGTGCGCGCGGCCGTCATGGTGTTTTGCACCAGGTTGACCGGATCCAGCACGATGTCACCCACGCCGAACAGCGCGTGCGCGGGTTGGGTGGCGCCCAAGGTCAGCGCGGTAGCGGTGGCCAGCGCGATGAGTCGGGGTTTGAAAGAGCGAAGAGGTGCACGAAGGCTCATGGCGTTTCTCCTGAAGGTCGGGCATGCCCGGGGTTGTGATGGGTGTGTTGGTGGAAGAGATCGACGGCCCAGTCCAGGCCACGGTGGCGCAGCCAGGCCGGGGCGAAGCCCTCGGGCGGGCAGGTGGCGACCACCTCGTCGATCAGCCGCTGGTCTTGCGGCGAGGAGGCTCCGGCAAAGGCCAGGGCCACGGCGCGCAGGTCCAGATCGAACAGGCGATTGCCCAGTCGGGATTGGTAGTAGTAGTCGCGCTTGGGCACAGCGGTGGCCACGATCTCGATCTGCCGCCGGTTCAGGCCGAAGGCCTCGTAGATTGAGCGCACCTGCGGCTCGGTGGCCTGCGGGTTGGGCAGGAAGATGCGGCTCGCGCAGCTCTCCACGATGGCTGGCGCAATACTCGAACCCTGGATGTCGGCCAGGCTCTGTGTGGCGAACAGCACCGATACGTTCTTCTTGCGCAGCGTCTTGAGCCACTGGCGGATACGGGCCGCGAACACCGGGTCGTCCAGGAACAGCCAGGACTCGTCCAGCATCAGCAGGGTGGGCGCACCGTCGAAACGGGCCTCGAAGCGTGCGAACAGGTAGCCCAGCACGGCCATCACCGCCGCGCGGCTGCCCATCAGCTCCTCCATTTCGAAGCACTGCACGTCGGCTGCGCCCAGTCGGTCGTGGTCGGAGTCCAGCAGCTTGCCGTGGGCGCCGCCCAGCACATACGGCGCGAGCGCCTGGCGCAGTGCGTTGGACTGCAGCAGTACCGACAGACCGGTGAGCGTGCGCTGCTCGCGCGGTGCGCCGGCCAGGCTGCCCAGCGCGGACCAGATCGCTGCCTTCTCGTCCGGTCCCACGGCCACGCCTTCGTGCGCCAGCCGGCCTTCGACCCACTCGGCGGCCCAACTGCGGTAGCCCTCCTGGTCGATACCCGCCAGCGGCTGGAAGGCGATGTCGCCGTCGTGGCCCAGGTCATAGTGCTCTCCGCCCAGGCCCAGTACCGTGGCGCGCATCGAGCGGCCCATGTCAAACGCGAAGATGCGCGAGCCGGGGTAGCGCCGGAACTGCAGGGCCAGCAAGGCCAACAGCACCGACTTGCCCATGCCCGTTGGCCCCACCACCAGGGTGTGGCCAACGTCGCCCACGTGGGTCACCAGCCGGAAGGGCGTCGAGCCCTCGGTGCGGGTCACGACCAGTGGCGGGCCGTCCAGGTGCCGGTTGCCTTCTGGCCCCGCCCATACGGCCGAGACTGGCATCAGGTGCGCCAGGTTCAGCGTCGAGACGATGGGCTGGCGCACGTTGGCATAGGCATTGCCGGGAATCGACGACAGCCAGGCTTCCACGGCGTTCAGCGTCTCGGGGATGGTGACGAAGCCACGGCCCTGGATCACGCGCTCGGCCATGCGCAGCTTTTCATCGGCGGCGGTTGCGTCGCTATCGAGCACGGTGAGCGTGGCGGTCACGTAGCCAAAAGCCACCTGGTCGCTGCCCAGCTCTTGCAGGGC
This sequence comes from Hydrogenophaga sp., assembly GCF_018780075.1. Classification (GTDB taxonomy): domain Bacteria; phylum Pseudomonadota; class Gammaproteobacteria; order Burkholderiales; family Burkholderiaceae_C; genus Hydrogenophaga. The sequence goes on along the minus strand of NZ_JADMKB010000003.1, from coordinate 317,187 downwards.
CGCGTCGGCATCGGCAGCCTTATTGCCCGCGTCGGTGTCCACCAGGGGCGACTCCTGCTGGAACAGCGTCTCGCGCAGCAGGGCGATCACGTTCTTGCGCTTGGCAAACCACTGGCGGCGCAAGCGGCTCAGTTCCTTCTCCGCATCAGCCTTGTCCATGCACAGAAAGCGCGTGGACCAGCGGTAGGCAAAGCCGAGGCGGTTCAGGTCGTCCAGCACGCCGGGCCAGGTGGACGTGGGAAACCCCCGCACCGTGGTCACGCGCAGATGCGCATCCCCCAGCATCGGCGCCAGGCCGCCCAGCAGCGGGGCATCGGCCAGCAGCGCGTCGAGGTGGAACGGCACCTCGGGCACGGCCACCGGGTAGGCGCGTGGCGACACGGTGGCGTGCAGGTAGCTCAGCGTGTCGGCGTCCTGCAGCCAGGCGATCTCGGGCATCACGCCATCGAGCAGGTCGAACACCCGGTCGGTTTCGGCGATGAAGGCACCCAGCCGTTCGCGCCAGTCCACACCCGTGCTGGCCCGGTTTTCGTAGAGCAGGCTGGCGGCTCGCGCGCGCGACTCCTCGGGCGGCAGGTACTGCAGCGTGAAGTGGTAGCGGCTCTCGAAGTGGCTGGCCGATTCCTCGAAGGCTGCGCGCCGTTCTTCGTCCACCAGCCATGACAAGGCTTCAGGGAAATCCGAGCGCGGGTAGTCGGCGGCCGGCCGGCGCTCGGCGTCCACGTACAGCGCCCAGCCCGAGCCCAAGCGGCGCAATGCGTTGTTCAGGCGCGCGGTGGTGGCCACCAGTTCGCCTTGCGTGGCGCTGTCCAGGTCCGGCCCCCGAAAGCGCGCGGTGCGCTGGAACGAGCCGTCCTTGTTCAGCACCACGCCGGGTGCCACCAGTCCGGCCCATGGCAGCCAGTCGGCCAGCAGGGCAGGGCGTTGCCGGTACTCGGTGAGGTTGAGCATGGTGTCTTCCTCACACGTCCAGTAGCGGCTTGTGCTTGATGTGCCGGGCAAACACCGCCATGAATTGCGGATCAAGGCGTGCGCCCCAGACCGCCAGCGAGTGGCCCACGATCCACAGCACGGTGCCCGGAATCCACAACTGAAGGCCCAGGCCCACGGCGGCGGCCAACGTGCCATTGGCAATGGCCACTGTGCGCGGTGCGCCGCCCATCAGGATGGGCTCGGTGAGCGACCGGTGCAGCGGGATCTCGAAGCCGCTGGCGAGGCTGGTGTGCTCGGCAGCGCCGCTCATACCAGTGCTCCGCCTGAGAAGCTGAAGAAGCTCAGGAAGAAGGACGAAGCCGCAAAGGCGATCGACAGACCGAAGACGATCTGAATCAGCTTGCGAAAGCCCCCGGAGGTGTCGCCAAAGGCCAGTGCCAGGCCGGTGGCAATGATGATGATCACCGCCACGATGCGCGCCACCGGGCCCTGGATCGAGTCCAGGATGGACTGCAATGGCCCCTCCCAGGGCATGCTGGAGCCGGCCGCCTTGGCAGTGCCCGCCAGGCTCAAAATGACGGCGGCGGTGAGCAGTCCGTGGCGGACGGGCTGGATCAGCCGATGGATGCGCTGCAGGATGGCTGCACCTGCGGGTGGGACGCACCGCGAGATGGGTAGGGACAGCAGTACGGCAAGGGCGCGCAGGGAAAGCGAAGGGCTCATGGAAGTTCTCCAGGCAGGGTTGAGGAAGGGGAATCCGCCACGGGAGGCGAGGAGGGAAACGGCGCACGTGGCGATGGCGCTGGCAGCTCCGGGAAGGGCGCATCGAGCGCCCCGAGGTGGTAGCCCGTGCTGTCGTGTCCGGTGACGCGGGCAATCGTTTCGATGTGGCGCTTGCGGCCACGACCGGCGATGTAGATCACCACGTTGACCGCTTCGGCGATCAGCGCACGCGGCGGGTTCACCGCCACCTCCAGGATCAGCTGCTCCAGCCGTAGCAGCGCACCGAGCGCCGACCCGGCATGGATGGTGGCAATGCCACCGGGGTGGCCGGTGCCCCAGACCTTGACCAGGTCCAGCGCTTCGCCGCCACGCACCTCGCCCACCACCACGCGGTCGGGGCGCAGCCGCATCGTGGCGCGCACCAGCTCGGCCATGGACACGGCGCCTGCACGCGTGCGCAGCGGCACGTGGTCACGCGCCGCACACTGCAGCTCGATGGTGTCTTCGAGCACCAACACGCGGTCGCCCGTCGTGGCGATCTCGGCCAGCAGAGCGTTGGCCAGCGTGGTCTTGCCGGTGCTGGTGCCGCCGGCGATCAGGATGTTCTGCCGCTCGTGCACGGCCTGGCGCAGGAACCCGGCCTGCTCCGCCGTCATCATCCCGTCGGCCACGTAACGTTCGAGCGGGATCACGCCCACGGCGCGCTTGCGCAGAGCGAAGGCAGGGCCCGGCGCAGCCGGGGGCAGAACCCCTTCGAAGCGCTCGCCCGTCTCGGGCAGCTCGGCCGTCAGCAGTGGCTGGCCCCTGTGTACCTCGGCACCGACATGGGCCGCGACCAGACGGATGATGCGTTCCCCATCAGCGGCCGACAGCGTGACGCCCGTCGGTGCCCGTCCTGTGGAGAGCCGGTCCAGCCACAGCGAGCCATCGGGGTTGAGCAGCACCTCGACTATGTCCGGATCTTCCAGAGCAGCCGCGATCATCGGCCCCATGGCCGTGCGCAGCATGCGGACACGGCGGTCGAGCGTGGTCCTTTCTGGGCTGGGTGGTGGGGCCGTCATGCCGTCGGCCCTTCGTCGTGGTGCTCGGAATCCTCCGGGTCCACCACCATGCCTGCCGCTTCATCCAGCTGCCGGTTCAGGCCCTGTTCCTGCGGGTGAATCTCCTCGATCACATTGCGCACCAGGCTGCGGCCGCGCAGCAGGTGGCGGCCCAGTTGTTCGACGAATTGCTCGAAGCGGGCCTTGCCTTGCGCGCGGGCCGCCTCCTGGTGTCCCTCGGGCACCGGCGTGCTCACGGTCAGGTAATAGCGGATGAACAGCGCCAGCGTCTCGATCTCGATGTTCTGGTCGCGCTCCAGCCGCTCGAACTGGCGCGATAGCCGATCCAATCGCTTGGCGATGGCCGCCTCGCGTTGGTCGCCCGAATCTGGCGACAGCCACGAGGCCAGTGCCGCCGCAACGATGGACGACTTGGACACGCCCTTCTTGGCCGCCACTTCTTCGAGGCGTCGCGCGTGCTCGGGCGGAATGAACAGGTTCAGGCGGTACTGGCTCATAGCGTGATTCCGTCGTCGGGGTCGAGTGCGGCCAAACGTGCTGCGCGCTGCATGGCCGGGTCGTGCTGGCGGGGAAGGGGCAGGGGGGCGTCGTCGTCATCGAGCAGCGCCAGGTCAGTGGTCAGCGTGTCGAGCGTTGGGCTGTGCGTCGCAATCTCCGTCAGTTCCGGCTGTAGGCGGGGACCACCTTCGTCGGCATCCATGCCGGCCATGAAGGTTGGGTTGGATGCAGTGGTTGCCAACGGCGCGGGCAGCTCGCTCCAGTCGTCCGCCCGCACCGGTGGCGCATCGGGGTAGGGGCCAGCAATCAGGACGGGCGGCGGCAAGACGCGGCGTTTGAAGTTCTCGTCGGCGTAGTACCGCAGCTTGCGGGCTTTGACTGGTGGTGTGCTGGAGACCATCACCACCGCTTCGTCGGGCGGCAACTGCATCACCTCGCCAGGGGTCAGCAGCGGGCGCGCTGTCTCCTGGCGCGAGACCATCAGGTGCCCCAGCCACGGCGCCAGCCGGTGGCCGGCATAGTTGCGCTGCGCGCGCAACTCGGTGGCGGTGCCCAGCGTCTCGCTGATGCGCTTGGCCGTGCGTTCGTCGTTGGTGGCGAAGGTCACGCGCACGTGACAGTTGTCCAGGATCGAGTGGTTCTGGCCGTAGGCCTTGTCGATCTGGTTCAGGCTTTGCGCAATCAGAAAGCTGCGGATGCCGTAGCCCGCCATGAAAGCCAGTGCGGTCTCGAAGAAGTCCAGCCGGCCCAGCGCCGGGAACTCGTCGAGCATCAGCAGCAGCTTGTGCCGCCGTGCGATGCCGTCCGAGCCATCGAGCGACTCGGTCAGGCGCCGCCCTACCTGATTCAGGATCAGTCGGATCAGCGGCTTTGTGCGGCTGATGTCCGATGGCGGCACCACCAGGTACAGCGACACCGGGTGCTCGGTCGAGATCAGGTCGGCGATGCGCCAGTCGCAACGAGAGGTCACCTCGGCCACCGTCGGGTCGCGGTACAGGCCCAGAAAGCTCATGGCCGTGGACAGCACGCCCGAGCGCTCGTTCTCGCTCTTGTTGAGCACCTCACGAGCGGCGGATGCAACGACGGGGTGCGGGCCGCCGCCGTGCTCGCGCGCCAGATGCGGGGTGCTCATCATCCGGTGCAGCGTCACCTCGAAGGGGCAGGCCGGATCGGACAGAAAATTGGCGACGCCGCGCAGCGTCTTGTCTTCGCCTGCATAGAGCACGTGAAGGATGGCCCCCACCAGCAGTGCGTGCGATGTCTTCTCCCAATGATTGCGCCGTTCCAGCGCGCCCTCCGGGTCCACCAGGATGTCGGCGATGTTCTGCACGTCGCGCACCTCGTGCACGCCGCGCCGCACCTCCAGCAACGGGTTGTAGGCGGCTGAGCGCGCATCGGTGGGGTTGAACAGCAGGCAGTGCGAGAAGCATGCGCGCCAGCCGGCCGTCAGCTGCCAGTTTTCGCCCTTGATGTCATGGATGACGGCTGAACCGGGCCACGAAAGCAGCGTGGGTACAACCAGACCCACGCCCTTGCCCGAGCGGGTGGGCGCAAACGCAAGTACGTGCTCTGGGCCGTCGTGGCGCAGGTACCGCTCACCATGCCGGCCGAGGAAGACGCCGGATGGCCGATTCAGGCCCGCTTGGCGAACATCGTCAGCCGTGGCCCAGCGTGCCGTGCCGTAGGTGGTGACCAGCCGCGACTGCCGAGAACGCCATACTGACATTCCCACCGCCACGCCCACCGAGGCGATGCCACTACCACCCGCAATCGCACCACCCATGTCGAAGACATCCGGTGCGTAGGCATCGAAGACGAACCACCACTCGAACAGGCGCCAGGGGTGGTACACCGGCGAGCCGAGGGCTTCGAACCATGGCGCCCCAAGGCGTGCCTGGTGACCCAGCGCAGCGGCTGTCCACTGGGTCGCGCCCCACACGCCAACCACGACGACGCCGAGCACCACCGCGATCTGCCCGTAGAGAATCCCCTGGTGGCTTGCGCCCTGAGCCTGCACCTTGACCTCCGATCCAGTGGCCCGTCACGCGGGGGCCGTGCGTGCGGCACGAAGGTGTGTCGCACGCATGAGGATCAAGGCTGGCTATCGGTGGGTCAAAGTCCGAAATCGGCAGGCTCGCAGCTCGGCCTGCAAGAATGCAAGTGATAGCGTGCTAGCGCGTGTCATGGCACCTTGCAGCGCTTTAAGTAGTACAGCTCCCATGTAGAAAACAGGCGTCACCTAGTGTGGCGACGAGCGCACGTTCAGAATTTGGGTGATTCTTTGGGTGGGTTGTACGGTACCTTGCCGTCCCCGAAAAATCGCCGCTTTGTGGCCTCGGCCATGCGGTCACAAAGTTCGTCGCCCAGCTTGGCGCGGTCGGTCTTGCACTGCTCTCGCAAGTGTTTCAACCGTCCAGGATCGGCCATCAGCGATTCCACAGTTTCAGCTGACTGTGGTTTGCCGCAGGACGACAGCAGCAAGGCTGCGGAGGTGACCGCCAACGCCGCAGCCAAGTTTTGAAGCTTTCTCATGTGCTACTCCCTGGTGATGTGTCCAACGCTTCGTCAGTTGCTCGACTTGGCGCAGCGACAAGGGCTCTTTTCATGAATCGTTGCAAGGTTTCCGACGGGTCACCGATGCGGCGGATCAGGTAGGTGGTCAGCACCGGCGTGAGGCCAGCCAGCGGCCTTGTGACGATCTCGGGATGGCCGCAGGTCGAAACGTGTGCCTCTGTTGAGAAGCCCAGACCGTAGCCCGCTGCAACCAATGTCACCATCAGATCTTGGCTGGCCACCTGTTCGGCCACGATAGGTTCGCGATCCGTTGAGCGCAGTACGCGCGCCACCTGGCGGCTGCATCCCTCGCACATCTCGGGGTCGGAAAGCACCAAGGGATAGCGCAGCACTTCATCCAGTGGCAGCTTTTTGTGGGCCAACAACGGGTGGCGCGATGGCACGGCAACGACCATCGGGTCGTTCCACGCTGATACGGCTAGCAGCGTTTCACCAACTTCCGATGAGTGGGAGAACCCAGCGTCGTACAAATCGGCTTCGAGGCCTCTGATCTGCTGTGACAGTGGAACCTCGTAAAGCCGGATTTCCGTATCTGGTTCTTCCACACGGCAACACGATAGCAATGCCGTGAGCCGGGCCTGCGAGATACCTTCGGACAACGCGATCCGCAACTGCCCCTGAAACCCGGCCGACACGGCCCGAACACTGTCGCGCGCCTTGGTCAGAGCGGCGAACACACGTGGCACGTGATCCATGAAGACCTGACCCGCACGGGTCAGACGCGTGCTGCGCGTGTTGCGGTCGAAGAGGCGGACCCCCAGTTCTCCTTCCAGTTCCTTTATCGCCCTCGAAAGTGGCGACTGCTCAATGTGAAGCTTCTCAGCGGCTCTAGCGAAGTGCAGTTCCTGAGCGACCGCCAAAAAGCACCGAAGGTGCCTCAATTCCATGGTTTTCCCTGATTGTTTTCATTTTTTCTCAAATTTCAGTTGCACCGACAGTGATGTGGCCAATCAAAGCACTACACCAAACACCTCAGGTTTGAGTACGCAGTAGCCTCGCGGAAGACCGCGATCTTGGAGTCCTTTGGCCAAGCTGAGCGGACTACAACAGCACTGAACGCGCAGTCATCGCTGTTGCCGGCTGTACCTTCTGATGGTGACTGCGTCTGAATTTTGCAGTGTTCAGATGATGTCCGAGTCCTATCAGATGTCACCTGTTTTCGTGGCCACGGTCTTTGATACGAGATAGAGGACAAGCGGACGTACCAAGATGACGCATGCGAAGGCCACTGGCATTGCTATCACATAGGTTCCCAGTACCCGTTGAATGAACCGAGCGTCGATTCCGGTGTTGATTGCCGTCAGGAGCAGACACATCATGAAGGCGATGATGGTTGCCATGTAGAACGCAAATGCGAGAGAACTAAATTTGTATGGAAGCTTTCTCATGCTGTAGAGGGCCTTCACCCTAGGTGGTTTGCGAGACGAAGAGACAGTGCAGAGGAGGTGGCAAGGGATAACCCTTAAAAAAATACTTAGATATCGAAGTATACTGCGGCGCAGTGCCTTCTTGCACTTACCCATCCTTACAGGAGAGTTCCATGATTACGCATGAAGAAAACGATCTGCTGTGCCGCGTTGAAAACGGTGCCCCGATGGGGCAACTGATGCGTCGACACTGGGTTCCGATCTGTCTGATTGAAGAGGTGTCGGAGCCTGACGGAACCCCTGTCAAAGCACGCATCCTCGGTGAAGACCTCGTGGTGTTCAGAAACACCGAAGGGCAAGTGGGCGTTATGGACGAGTACTGCCCGCACCGTAGAGCATCCCTTGTGTTCGGCCGGAACGAGGAGGGTGGGTTGCGCTGCCTCTATCACGGCTGGAAGATGGACGTGGCGGGCAATGTCACCGAGATGTCCTCCGAGCCGGAAGCCAGTGGCATGCTGGAAAAAGTCAAACACAAGGCATACCCCACCAAGGAATGGGGTGGCTTTGTCTGGGCCTACATGGGTGCGGCTGAAACCATGCCGGAGTTTGAGCCACCCCGGTGGGCGCCCACTGCGGAAACACGGGTGAGCGTCGCCAAGGTGATCATCCCCGTGAACTGGGCGCAGATTCTTGAAGGTGCTATTGATTCCGCGCACAGCTCGAGCCTGCACAGTTCGGACATGGTTCCTGCACGCGTCGACGGTGCGAAAGCCACCGACAAGAACTGGCTGCGTCCGTCCACCGACAAGGCACCGAGGATGCAAGTGCAGCGCGCGAAGTTCGGCTTCCGTTACGCCGCCGTGCGGCGCCCCATCTTCAATGCCCAGACGCACGACTACGTTCGCACGACGGTTTTCGTTGCGCCCTGGACGGTGCTGATTCCACCGAACAACCTTTACAACGTGGCGAACGTGAACGTGCCGGTAGACGACACCAACACGTGCTTCTACTTCATCGGCTGGGGGCATCCCTCGCAGACCCCGGAAACAGCCACTTGGCGCAAGTTCTTGGGCCAGACGGTTGGCGTCGATCTGGATGAGCAATATCGCCCGCTGCGCAACTACGAGAACAGGTACTGGCAGGACCGCCAAGCGATGAAGAGTGGCAACTTCACCGGTATTTCCGGCATTCCGAATCAGGACATGGCCATGTGGATCACCATGGGCAAGATCGCGGACAGAAGTCACGACCGCCTGGGCGCCAGCGACATGGCCATCGTCGAGTTCCGCAAGCAGATGGTCGAGGCAGTTCAGGCCTTCCAGAAAACCGGCGAAGTCATCGGTGGTGGTGTGAACCGTATACCGAATGAAGTGTGCTCGTTCCAGGGTGTCATTCCAAAGACCGTGGACTGGCGCGCTTTCGAGACGAGCTATGTCTGGCTTGAGGGTCAGGACAATCCAGAGATGGACCGTTCTTATGTTGTCACTGCCTGAGCTGACTTGATGACCAAGCTACGACTATCAGTCGCCATGGGCGACTACGACCGCAATCGGGCCTTGTACGACGGGCGCGTCCAAATTGATGGATGCGACCCGGTATACATGCTGTTGAACCCTGAGGAGATGTTCTTTCGCGCCATGCGAAGCCGGGACTTCGACATCACGGAGCTTTCCTTCTCCAGCTACCTGGTTAAACACGCCCAGGGTGAAAGCCCTTACATCGCGGTTCCCGTTTTCCTTTCGCGTGCTTTTCGCCACACTTCCATCTATGTGCGAAAAGATCGCATCAGCAAGCCGGAGGACCTCAAGGGTTGCCGAATCGGGGTGCCGGAGTACCAGCTGACGGCGATCGTGTGGGCGCGCTCGATCCTGCAGGATGACTACGGGATACGACCGGAGGATGTGACCTGGGTCAGGGGCGGGATTGACACGCCCGGGCGCCCGGAGAAGATCAAGCTGGAGTTGCCTGCAGGTGTGAAGGTTGAAGCGGCCCCGGAGATGCGGACCATCTCGGACATGCTGAACACGGGCGAAATTGACGCATTCATTGCGCCAAGGCCACCCAGTGGTGCTGCGCTGACCAACCCGGATGTGGCCTGGCTTTTCGACGACCCGACGGCGGTGGCCAAGGACTACTACAAGCGGACGGGCATCTTTCCGATCATGCACGTGGTGGGTATCCGCAAGGAGTTGGCAGAACAGAACCGCTGGCTGCCGGGCGCTGTGTTCAAGGCATTCAGCGAATCCAAGGCGAAAGCCCTGGAGCTGCTGGCGGACACCTCGGCCACCAAGGTGACCCTGCCGTTTGTGGAGGAACAGCTCAAGGCAGCGCGTGAAACGCTGGGACAGGACTTCTGGTCCTATGGCGTAGGGCCGAATCGAAAGACTCTCGAGGCGTTCCTGCATCACCATCATGCGCAGGGGCTGTCATGCAGGAGGGTGGGGTTAGACGAGCTCTTCGACCCGTCGACCTACGAAAGCTACAGTATTTGAGGTTGCTTTCCTCCGGCAAACCCTGCCGGAGATCGGTTTGGAAGGCGCCTACTAACAGCCCGCGTTGATGCTCGCATCGACGCGGGCTTCTTCTTGGGCAAGATTCTCGATCATCTGGACGAGTGCATTTCTAACAACTGAAATCGTGCGATCCGGTAGCCCCTTCGCGCTGATATGGTTGACTTCCTCGGCCAAGGGGACAAGTACCTTTTCCAATGAGCGGCCTGATTCTGTCAGGTACACATGCATGTTCTTCCTGTTGCCAGGCAAATGCCTTCGCTCAATGAAGCCCATCTTCTCCATGGCCTTGACGGCCGTGAACGTCGTGGGTTCCATCACACCCGCCAGGTCGCTCAACTCCTTCTGGGTGAGCCCGTCACGGCTCCACAGAATCCTCAGAAACGACCAGTGACCGAATGAGACGCCAAACGGGGTCAATCGATGCTGGAGCGCTCGCATCTGCGCACGTGCGACGTCTCGCACCAAATGGGCAAGGCGATCATTGGGGACGGATTCTCGCCAGTGGCTAAGTAGTTTCCGGGTGTCTATGGATTTTTCGCTCATTGGAGGCGTCAAAGCCGAAGCGGCGGGACTGGGACTTGATGCTCCAGAATGATAGCTTCTCTTTTCTTGCCCGATTCGAGAATCGCCAGACAGACCTCCATCGTTGCTGCGGACCACGCCCCTGAGTGGACTGGAGGGGTCCCATCTCGGGCCACCGACCACAACTCGTCCACAACCTCAAAGCGAGGCACCGGTCCGCGCTGCGGGGCCTCCAGGCACACGCCATGCGTGTCGTGAATCTCCACGCCGTAAGGAGTCAAACGCAGATCGGCATGCTCGCAGCTGACGATGACCGGGCCGAAGTGTTGAAAGGCGGCGGGCGATGGCCGAACGTCCGGCACATAGTCCTGACCACCAAAATTCCGATTCGCCTTCCGGCGGGCCTCGGCCGCCTCGTCCTTCGTCGCCAGGTGCTTTTCCCGGGTTAGCCGATGGGTGTTGACGTCTTTGGGCCAGCCCATTTCCCCGATGCCCGCCATCCACGGGTCACTGTCAAAGAAGCCGTAGCCGTTGTAGGTCACGTTGGCAAACGCGCCTGAGCGGAAGTTCAGTATCGCGGTGTACGCACCTTCGGTGGGCCGTGTCGGGTCCCATGATCCGGTTCTTGCATAAACGGAACTGACGTCACCGCCCGCCAGCAGCCGGACAATATCGACTTGGTGCGCGGCCTGACTGAAGACGACGCCACCGCCCTTCGCTGTATCCAATTCTTCCGGACGCCTGGGACGGTAGAGAAAATCCGTGAAGTTCATGGCGTGAATCATGCAGACACGGCCCCATTGACCTGACTCGATGAGTGCCTTGGCATGCGATACGGGCGCGTTGAAGCTGTGGCTGTGGCCAACAATCATTTGCGTGCCCGCCTGTTCGCAAGCCGCCTGCATGCGGGCGCATGCTGCAAGCGACAAAGCCATGGGCTTCTCGACCAGCACGTGCTTGCCTTGGCTCGCCGCGAGTCGCACATGCTCCTCATGCAACTGATGCGGTGTGGCGACGTAGATCCATTCAACGTTCGGATCGGCGCAAAGCGCTTCGGCCGATGTGTGCGCCACTCCGCCGAACGCTTTGGCAAAGGCTGCGGTGGCGCCAGCATTCGGATCGAAGCAGGCGGCCAGCGCGACGCGCGGATCCTTGCTGAGCGTCGGGATCATCAGGGTGAAGGCACGGCCAAGACCCAGGACACCGAGCCTGATGGGCTGCTTGTGGGGATTCACTGAGGGGCTCACAGGTCAAGCACCAAGGTGTTCGACTTCGCTCTGGAGACGCACACCATGATGTGGTCCTCCTGCTCCTCAGGGAGCAGGGCCAGGTCCCGATGGTCAGCTTCGCCTTTGAGCAGCCGCACCTTGCAAGAGCCGCACGTTCCGCTCTCACAAGAACTGGGCACTCGAATGGAATGCTCGCGCAGGGTATCCAGGATGCTTCGGTTGGCTGGCACGACGACCTTCATGCCCGTTCTGGCCAATTCGACTTCGAAGGGTTTGTCGTCGGGGTGCGGTTTCGTATCAGCTCCGAAGCTCTCGAAGTGCACGGCACTGCTGGCCCAGTGACCCGTCATATCCTTGACTTCATCCATCAGTCGCTTGGAGCCGCAGCAATAGACATGCGTGCCAGCGACGGGTTTCTCGAAGACAGACCAGAGATCGAAGGTTTTCGACGGGTCGCCGTAAGTGTGGTGGATGGCGACCTTCCCCTTCATTTCGGGGGCACTCAGTTCGTCCAGGAAGGCGGCCGATTCTGGCGTGCGTGCAAGGTAGTAGAGCTTGAAGCTCCTTATGCCTTCGGCTTCGAGGGTGTGAATCATCGCTCGCATGGGTGTGATGCCGATGCCACCGGCCACGAGGATGAAGCTCTTGGCCTTTTCGCTGAGCTCGAACAGATTGCTAGGGGTGCCGGTCAAAAGCGTGTCGCCGACGTTCGCCCCGTCGATCAAGCTCTTGGATCCCCCCCTGCCGTCATCTTCGCGTTTGACCGCGAGTTGATAGAGGTCTGTTCGGCCAGGGTCGCTGCACAGCGAGTAGTGGCGCATAGAGCCATTGGGCACCTGGACCGCGATGTGAGCCCCGGCCGTGAAGCTGGGCAGCGGTGACGCGTCCAGAGACTTCAACTCGAAGAGAAAGACGTCCTTGGCGATGACCTCCTTTCGAGTGATGAGGAGGGGGTGCATTGTCTCGTTTGCAGTCATGGTGTAAGTGTTTCTACGCAGCGAAGTTGATGGGTACCTACTCTTGACAAAGATCAAGCAAGTGGGAAAAATCAATTATCTTAGATTTCTAAGAAAAAACAAGCAGTCGCGCATCTCCCCTAAAAAGGGGTGCACAGATGCTGTTCTGCTTTCTTCATCTCATCAACCTCACTTACGGAGACAAACCATGAAACGACGAATCCTTGCAGCACTTGCCATGAGCGCGCTCCTTGCATCTGGTGCCGTGCTGGCACAGGCTGGCGATTACCCCAACCGTCCAGTCAAGTTCATCGTGCCTTATGCACCGGGCGGCCTGCCAGACACGGTGGCGCGTGTCATTGCCCAAAAGCTTTCCGAGCGCATGAAGCAGGGCTTCGTGGTCGAGAACAAGCCGGGGGGCAACGGTATCGTCTCGGTTCAGACCCTGAACGCGTTGCCTGCCGATGGTTACAGCTTCATCGTTTCCGATGGCTCCATGCTTTCGATCACACCGCAGATCAACAAGGCCGCCAAGTACGCGGTCGGACAGGACCTTCAGGCCGTATCGCTGATTGCACGCTCGCCCTTGTTCCTGGTGGCGCACCCCAAGACCGGCGTCAAGACTTTCCAGGAGTTCGTCGCGCGCGTTAAAAAGGAGCCTGGTGCCTTCACCTATGGGTCGTCGGGGATCGGAAGCACGCACCACCTCACGATGGAAGCTATGAAGGCGGATCTCGGTTTGTCTCTGGTTCACGTCCCCTTCCGCGGTTCGAGTCAGTCTGTGCCGGCATTGGTCGGTGGACAGGTGGACGTCTTGTTTGCCGCGTTGCCGTCCATGCAGGGCTTTGTGAAAAGCGGTCAAGTTGTTTTGCTGGCCAGCAACGCGGCCAAGCGCTCGGCGTCCGTGCCCGATGTGCCATCGATCAATGAAACGATCCCAGGCTTTGACTTTTCGGTCAGCGTAGGGGTGCTTGCCCGCACCGGCACGCCGTCAGAGATTTCCAAGAGGATCTCCGATGAAATCGCTCAGATCGTGAAATTGCCGGACGTCGTCGAGAAGTTCCAGACCGCCGGTATCGAGTCCGTCGGTGCCAATGGCGACGCCTACCGCAAAGTCATTGAGCTGGAGAACCAAGCCATGGCAAAGGCGGGCAAACACGCGGAACTCAAAGCCGAGTGATGTTTCAAGATGCCATGCCTTCTATGGCACTTTGGATCGCTTGCTTTGGCGCCGTGGTGCTCGGGGGCGTGGTCAAGGGAACCCTTGGGGTGGGTTTGCCGCTCGTCGTGGTTCCCTTGCTGTCGCTACTTCTGCCAGCGCCCAAAGCGATGGGGCTGCTCGTCATGCCAGTTCTGCTCTCCAACCTATGGCAGTCCATAGAGGGACAGAAACTGCGTGAGGGATTTCAGCGCTTCGGTGGGTTGCTGGTTGGTCAGTTTGTCGCGACGATTGCTGCGATCCACTTCACCAGGAACCTCTCTGTGCAGGGTTTCAACATGTTGTTGGCGCTGGTCGTGATGGCGGCGGTGGGAATGATGCTGCTCGGGACATCATTCAACATTGATCGTCAGAAGGAGCGCTGGATGGGGCCGTTGGTAGGTGTGATTGCCGGCGCGATGGCCGGCGTTTCCTCCCTCACCGGTCCGATACTGATCACTTATCTCCTGGCTCTCAGGCTTCGTCGGGAAGAGTTTGTTGGTTCCATCAGCATCATCTACCTGATTGGTGCAGTACCAATGTATGGCGCCATGCTGTTGTATGGGCGGTTCGGTTTTTCGGAGGTCGGACTGTCTTGTCTTGCGTTGATCCCCATGTTTGTCGGTTTGCAAATCGGTAGGACGATCCGTCATCGACTGAGCGACAAAGTATTTCGGCATCTATTGCTGAGTTTGTTGGTGGCGCTGTCTTTGCTGCTCCTGATGAAATAAGCCGCAATGTGTGCGGCAGTACCACGTAAGGCTGAAGAAGAAACCAGGCGACAGGAGAGCTCAATGGATGCATCAATCAGTTGGAGTGATGGCTATCTTCTCGGATTCAATCCGATGGACCAAGTACACCAAGAGTTTGTTGAATTTGTGGCCGCTTTGCAGCAAGCCGCAGATTCTGACTTGGAGAGAGTGTTGGGGGTTTTGCTTCAACACTGCCAGGCGCACTTTGAACAGGAAGATCGCTGGATGCTTGAAAGCGATTTTCCTGCCAGTGAGTGCCATATTAACGAACATGCAGCCGTCCTGAAGTCCATTCATGAGGTCAAGCAGCAGTTGGCCATCGGCAATGTGGCCGTTTGTCGGCAATTGGGGAATGAGCTTGCTGCATGGTTTCCAGGGCACGCAGATTACCTGGACTCCGCCTTGGCGCATTGGATGTGCAAGCGAACCTTGGGTGGAAAACCCGTCATCTTGCGGCGCAACATCAAAAGCACCGAGCTTCCCATCGATTCTGTTTGAGTTAACTGGATTTATTTTCTGATGAATACCTTTGAAGAACAAGTTCGCGAAGATGTCGAGCGCGCATTGAGGGAAGACGTGGGTACGGGTGACCTGACGGCCGCTTTGGTGCCCGCAGATCGCCACGCCCAAGCCACCATCATTTGCCGAGAGTCCGCTGTGATCTGCGGGCGCCCTTGGGTTACCGAGGTCTTGAGACAGATTGCGCCAGATTCACGGGCGACGTGGTTCCTGAGCGACGGTGATCGCTGTGAGGCTGGCCAGAAAATTGTCGAAATCGAAGGTAAGGCGCGCGAGTTGCTGACGGCTGAGCGCACATGCCTCAACTGGATGCAAACACTCAGCGCTGTGGCGACGAAGACAGCGGCCTATGTCAAGGCGGTCGAGGGAACTGCAGCGTGCGTTCTGGATACGAGGAAAACCATTCCTGGTCTGCGTGCCGCGGAAAAGTACGCCGTGCGCTGTGGCGGAGGAAAAAACCACAGGATGGGCCTCTTTGATGCGATCTTGATCAAGGAAAACCATATTGCAGCAGCAGGAAGCCTGACCGCTGCCTTCAAGGCCGCACAGGAAACAAAGTCCCCTATCGCATTCATCCAGGTCGAGGTGGAGACCATCCGTCAATTGGAGGAGGCTCTGGCCGCAGGAGTGACGATGGTGTTGTTGGACAACATGTCCCTGCCTGATATCAGGGCGGCGGTGAAGGTGGCCGGAGGTCGTTGCAGCCTTGAAGTTTCAGGAGGGGTCACGTATGAAAATTTGCGTGATTATGCTGAAACAGGCGTGGACCGGATTTCTGTTGGAGCATTGATTAAGGATGTTAAGGCCGTTGATTTTTCAATGAGATTTCAAGAGAGGCCTGTCGAGTGATTTTATTGTGGTTCCATTTTTGATTTTCTATTGGCATGTTTGGCGGCTTTTCGTGATTGACGGATTTTGAGTGCTGAAAAAGACCATTTGGTAATTAATTTAATTGTAGTCGAGTCTTCTTCGTAAGAGCTTCCATCGATATGGCTGGAATGAAAACTGTTTTGGTGTTCGATGATCTTCGGGTTTTTGTTGTGGCAGCAAAACTTGGCAGCCTTTCCAAGGCGGCCGAGTACCTTGAGATTGCACAACCGGCTTTGAGCAGACGTCTTAAGAGATTGGAGCTTCGAATCGGGGCTGAGCTTATGACGCGTAGCGCGAGGGGGGTTTTTCTGACCAATCATGGAAGCAGGCTTTTCTCTCAGGTTCATAGGTTGGTCGATGGCGTCACAGAGGTTGAGCGGAATTTTGCGCTGCAAGTGGGTTTGCAGGCAAGTGATCATAGGTCTTGATTTCATCTTCGATCTCTTTACCCGTAGGCTGCCTTTTTCTGAAATGGTCGGGTGAGTTAGGGAAGGTCTGCACAACTCCGGTACTCCTGGCTCGATGTGAGACAGTGACGGTATGAAGCAAATGAGCTTGGGCGAGAGCGGATTCGAGCGCAAGACCAAGCGGACGCGCAAGCGCGAGTTCCTCGACGAGATGAACCTGGTGGTGCCCTGGGCCGAGCTGGTTTCTCTGATCTCTCCGCACGCCCCGGCAGTCGGCACCAAGGGCGGACGCCCGCCGTTTGCCGTCCAGACCATGCTGCGCATTCACTTTCTGCAGCAGTGGTTCAACCTCTCGGACCCGGCGATGGAGGAAGCCCTGTACGACACGCCGATGTTTCGCGAGTTTGCAGGCCTGGATGTCGGCGAAGACAACCTGCCCGACGAGAGCACCATCCTTCGGTTCCGCCACCAGCTCGAAGCCCACAACCTGAGCCTTCAGATCCTGGCCACCGTCAACGCCACGCTGGCGGCCAAAGGCCTGCTCTTGAAGAGCGGGACAGTGGTCGATGCCACGCTGATCGCAGCGCCGAGTTCGACCAAGAACAGCAGCGGCGAACGAGACCCCGAGATGCACCAGACCAAGAAGGGCAACCAGTGGCACTTCGGCATGAAGGCGCACATTGGGGTCGATGCGGACTCGGGCCTGGTGCACACGGTGGTGGGTACGGCGGCCAACGTCAATGACGTGACGCAGGCGCATGCGCTGGTGCATGGAGAAGAAACAGACGTCTTTGCCGACGCGGGCTACCAGGGTGTCGGCAAGCGCGATGAAGCGCAGGACATCGGGGTCAACTGGCACGTTGCGATGCGACCGGGCAAGCGCAAAGTGCTGGACAAGAGCACGCCGATGGGTGCGATCCTGGACAAGCTGGAGCAGGCCAAGGCCCGCATCCGGGCCAAGGTCGAACACCCGTTTCGGGTGGTCAAACGACAGTTCGGGCATGTGAAGGTTCGCTACCGCGGGCTGCTCAAGAACACGGCGCAGCTGCACACGCTGTTTGCACTGTCCAACCTGTGGATGGTGCGACGCACGTTGCTGCAGGAAATGCGGGGATGAGTGCGTCTGCAGGTGGCCAGAGGGCCGGAAACGAGGCCAAATAGCCTCTCAAACCGACCTCGCAAGCCGGAAACCGGCGCCAGCCGAAATCGAGTGCATCAACTCACGCTGCGGCGGGTGTTGTGCAGACCTTCCCTAGCCTATTGTCCCAGCAAGGCCTTATCGTGACAGAGCCTCCTTCCCTCTGAATCGATTGAGTCAGATGTCTTGGCCCGGGCGCGATCAAATCCTCTTGGGCGCGAGAACGGTGCCGGCACATTCCCCAAACCCGATGCGCCGTGCTTCGTTGCGTTCGCACCAGGCGCGAAAGACGACAGTGTCCCCGTCTTCCAAGTAGGTTCGCTTCTCGTCAGATGGCAGTGAGATCGGGTCACGCCCGCCAAAGGTGCGCTCGATGAGCGACCCTGCCTGGGTGATCGCTGGGCCGGACAGTGTGCCGGAACCGAGAAGGTCGCCCGGGGCCAGATTGCAGCCTCCGATGGTGTGGTGGGCGACGAGTTGGGCCGGGGTCCAGTACGCAGCCTCCACAAAGCTGGAGCGCGACAGGCGTTCGGGCCCCAAACCGGAGTAAGCCATTTTTTTTGTCTGTAGCAAGACTTCCAGCTGGATGTCGATCAAGCCGTTGGCGCTGTTTTCTGCGGCGTCCAGGTAGGGCAGGGGATCAACATCGCCCGCAGGGCGTCGGTATGGGGAACGAAACGGTGCGAGTGCTTCCAGTGTCACAACCCAGGGGGCTAGGGTGCTGCCGAAGTTCTTCGACAGGAACGGCCCCAGCGGCTGGTACTCCCAAGGCTGGATGTCGCGCGCCGACCAGTCGTTGAAGAGCGCCACCCCGAACAGATGGCTTTCGGCGTTTTCGATGGGGATGCCTTCGCCGCGAGGATTCCCCGTCCCGACCAGGAAACCGAGTTCCAGTTCGTAGTCCACCCGCTCGCTTGGTCCGAAGTCGGGTACTTCGGCGAGCCCTTTGCGTTGTCCGAGCGGGCGGTAAATGGGTTCTCCGCTGACGACCACGGAGGAACTGCGGCCGTGGTATCCGATCGGGACCCATTTGTAGTTGGGTAGCAATGGTGCGTCAGGCCGAAAGAGCCGTCCCACGGCGGTGGCGTGGTGGATGCCGATGTAGAAATCGGTGTAGTCGCCAATGGCAGCGGGCAGTGCATGCTCCACTGCGTGTTGCCCGACCAGACATCCTTCCACACGTCCGCGCTCGGCGGCGCCATCGCGCAAGATGCGCGACAAGGCCAGGCGCAGCGCCGACCAGGCAGACGGCCCCATGGCCATGAACTCGTTGAGCTGCTCACGGGATGCCGCGATGGCGGCCTCTCTGGCCGCGCCGTCGAGGACGCCGCTGGCTACCGTTGCGGCTAAGTCAAGGATCTGGTCGCCGATCGCCACACCACCGCGGAAACGCTCGCCGGAACCGCGCCGACGAAAGACCCCGAATGGCAGGTTCTGGATGGGGAAGTCCGTGTGCTCGGCGTTGGCGGAGGCCACCCAACTGCGAAGGCCCAGTGCGTGGGTTTCATTCACCGCTGTCATGCCTGTGCCGGGTTGAAGTGCTTCTTCAAACCTTGCCAGCAGTGGAAATAGTCGTGCTGCAGCTGGGCTGTTTCCATAGCGAAGTTGGCCGGCCTGAACGCCTGGTTTGACTCGAACATGAACGCCATGGTCTCGGTCAGGTAGTCGGGGCGCGTGGTGTCCGCGGTGCTGGCTTTGGCAAAGGTTTCAGCGTCCGGACCGTGCGCGCTCATGCAGTTGTGCAAGGATGCTCCGCCTGGCACGAAGC
This sequence comes from Hydrogenophaga sp., assembly GCF_018780075.1. Classification (GTDB taxonomy): domain Bacteria; phylum Pseudomonadota; class Gammaproteobacteria; order Burkholderiales; family Burkholderiaceae_C; genus Hydrogenophaga. Next base: position 298,159 of record NZ_JADMKB010000003.1, on the reverse strand, counting down.
CGTCGGCCTTTGCATCGTAGGCGCCGTGGATCAGCCCCATGAACTCACTGGCGATGTTGCGGTGGTACCAGGGCGGCCTGAAGGTGTCCTGGGCCACGAGGACGCGTGGCGGGAAGATCACGAAGTCGATGGTGTCAACGCCGGGTGTGTCGCTGATGGACTGCAGTACGAGGAAGATGGACGGGTCCGGGTGGTCGTAGCTGATCGATCCGATGGTGTTGAAGCGTCGCAGATCGTATTTGTAAGGGGCATGGTTGCCGTGCCAGGCGACCACGTCCAGCGGGCTGTGCCCGATGCGCGCGCTCCACAGGCTGTCCTGGAAGCGGGTGACCAGCTCGAAGTCGCCCTCCCGGTCCTCGTAGGCGGCAACGGGGGTGGAGAAGTCTCTCGGGTTGGCCAAGCCGTTGGAGCCGATGACCCCCAGGTCAGGCAGTTTCAACGCGGCGCCAAAGTTCTCGCAAACGTAGCCGCGAGCCTGGGGGTCCATGATCCGGACCTGGAACCGCACGCCCCGGGGGATCACAGCGATCTCCTGCGGTTCGATTTGCAGGCACCCCATTTCCGTCGCCAGTTCGAGGCGTCCCTGCTGGGGCACGATGAGCAACTCTGCGTCGGCATCGGAGAAGAACCGCGTTTCCATCGACCGGTTGGCGGCGTATACGTGGACGGCACAGGCCGAATTCACGGCCATGGTGGTCATGCCATCGATGAAATCCGTCGGCTGCGTGGGCAAGGGCAGCGGGTCCCAGCGCAGTTGATTGGGCGTTGCCGGCTCTGCCTCGGAGCGGTTGATCCATCTGCCGGAGCTGATGGGGGCGAAAGGCTGGTGCAGCGTCGACGGCCGGATGCGGTACAGCCAGGCGCGGCGGTTGGCATGGCGTGGCGCCGTGAACGCCGTGCCTGAGAGCTGCTCGGCGTAAAGACCGTATGGAGCCTTCTGCGGCGAGTTGCGACCTTTCGGCAGGGCGCCGGGGAGGGCCTCGGTCGCGAATTCGTTGCACATACCCGTTTGGTATGCCAGTGACGAGTCAAGCATGTTGATCCCTTGTGAATGCAAAAGGGCCGGTATCTGACGAGCAGCAACCGGCCCAGGTGGGCGTTATTCCGCGCGCGTTCCAGTCTCTTTGATGATCTTTGACCACTTCGCCATGTCTTCGTTCATCAGTGCTTTCAACGCAGCGGGCGTGGACGGGGTGGGTTCGAGGCCCTGGGCGTCCAGCGAGGCTTTGACCCCTGGATCGCGCAAGGCGCGGCGAGCCGCTTCCTCGATCTTCGCTACCACGTCACTCGGGGTGCCTGCCGGTGCGACCAGGCCAATCCAGACTTCGCTCTTGAAGTCTTTGAACCCTGAGCTCGCCATGGTAGGTACGTCTGGCAGGTAGGGCGCCGGGCGATCCCCGGTAACGGCCAGCGCGCGCAGCGACCCGGATTTGATGTGGGGAAGTACCGAGTTGGCAACGCCGAAGAGCGCTTGAATTTGCCCTCCGATCAGATCCGTCACCACCGGCAGTGCGCCTTTGTACGGTACGTGAACCATGTCGATGCCTGCCGTGCTCTTGAACAGTTCGCCCGTCAAGTGATGCGGTGTGCCGACGCCTGCGGAGCCATAGGACAGTTTGCCGGGCTGGGCTTTGGCCAAGGCGACGAGTTCCTGGGGGGACTTGGCGGCTACGCCGGGATTGACCACCAGGACGAAGGGCACACGACCCAATTGGGTGACCGGGACAAATTCCTTGACGGGGTCATAGCCCGCGCGCCCATCCGGATAGAGGTGTGGATTGGTGACGAAGTTGTTGGCGACGACGAGCAGCGTGTAGCCGTCAGGCGCCGCCTTCGCGGCCAGTTTCGTGCCGAGGTTGCCGCCGGCGCCTGGTCGGTTTTCGACGATGACGGGTTGCTTCCAGTACTCGCTGAGCTTCTGGCCCACCGTTCGAGCCAGAACGTCGTTGCTCCCGCCCGCGGTGAAGGGCACCACGATCGTGACGGTCTTGTTGGGATACCCGTCGGCGTGAGCAGGCAGAGTGAAGTTCAAGCCCAGGAGGGCGAGCGTGGCGACCTGGGTGCCACGGGAAAGCGATCTGAGAATGTTCATGCTGATGTCTCCATGTGTACTTTTTGACGGGAAAGGGGGCGTCGAACTATCCAGCGCCGCGAACGGTGTCTACCAGTTGACCTGGAGAGGTCACTTGGTTGCCTCGCCATGCGACGTGGCCATCTGGCCGGACCAGAACCAGGGGCATTTCATAGGCCGCAGCCACACTGGGCTCGTCAATGCATTCAATCTGGAAGGGCACCTTCCTGGCCGCGAAGGCCTGGGCGAGAGTGTCCGCATCGCCTTGCAGGCGCTGGTCGGTGCACACGAGCACGAAGGCGTGCCCGAAGAGATCGAGCGTCGAGCGGCCATCGCCGAGCCAGACGTGCGGCGCGCGCGAGCCAGGCCGCGTCGTCGGGATGTACGTCGAGTACTCGTCCGGTGTCGGCGGCGTGCCGTCCGGTACGCAGATGGGGGAATCCTCGTAGCGGTGGCCGAGTTGGAGGCCCAGGGACTCCCATTCGACGCGGGTCGATTCGCGCAGGCGACGGCCCAGGTCCTGGCGCACCTTCTCCCCCTCGGGCGTCAGATCGCAAACCGCAGCCGGACTGGGCGTGTCCTGCCATGCCCTGAAGTTCTGCGTGGAGAAGCCGATGTTGCGTCGCGCGACCGGCCGGCGCTCTTCTTCGTAGCTGCGCAGCAGGGCAGGGCCGCCCCAGCCCTTGATGAGCCCTTCGAGCTTCCAACCAAGGTCCAGCACCTCCTGCGCGCCGGTGTTCATGCCCATGCCGCCTGTGGGCGACATCGTATGCGCGGAGTCGCCGACGAGCACCACGCGCCCCCGGTAGTAGTGATCGGCGAGCATCTCGCTGCGCCGCCATGGGATGGTGGAGTCCACCTTGAACGCCACGTCGTCGCGGCCGATCGCGCGCCGGACCCAGAAAGCGGGATCGAAATTTTTGAGATCCATCTTCTCTTCCGAACCCAGCACCGTCAGGCGCCAGATTTCGTTTCCGTCGACGACCGTCAGGTTGCCCCACGTCCCCTCGGGGCCGACGAAGAGATAGCGCTCGGCGGGCCCCATCTTGTGTTGGTCCACCAGGTCAGGGGCGTGGATCAGGACATTGACGGAGTAGCTGAGCAGCTTGCCTTCCATCTTGATGCCGACCTGTTCGCGGACGCTGCTGGTGGCACCGTCGCAACCCAGCAGATAGTCCGCACGGATGGTGACTTGCTCACCGGTGTCCACGTTGGTGACGACCGCGGTGACGCCCTGGTCATCCTGCTGCAGCGACTCGAAGCGATGCTTGAACAGCAGCTTGGCCTTCGATTCCGCGCGTCCCGCGTCGGTGAGGATGGGCTGCAACCACAACTGGGGGCAGCGCTGCTTTTTCTCGGGTGTCTCGGGCGGCGTCGGCGCGTCCCGCATGCTCGGGTACTTTTCCTGGTCGAGCAGGAGTCCGTTAAGCGACGTGCAGAAGACCATAGATAGTTCATAGTCGTCCGGGAAGCCGCAGTCGCGCACACGTTGAGCCAAGCCCCAGCGTCGGAACAACTCCATCGTGCGCATCGCGATGAGGCCGGTGCGCGGGTGCTCGATCGTCCCGTCGCCCTCATCCACGAGGATCGATTCGATCCCCCGCCAGCCCAGCTCGATGGCCATGGAAAGGCCCACCGGGCCTCCACCCACGATCAGCACGGGCGTCTTGATCACTGTCTCCATGAGTTCTCTACCTTTCTGTGTTTGACCTTGTTCAGTCCGGAGATGATCACTTGGTGTGGAATCTCTGTCCAATCGATATTGGAGAGAACTAGAATTCAAATCATGAATATCAAAACCTTCGACCTGAACCTGCTTCGGGTCTTCGCCGCCATCTACGCCGAGCGCAATGTGTCGAAGGCCGCCTATGCGATCGGCCTTTCACAGCCGGCCATGAGCAATGCGCTGATGCGACTGCGCAAGGCCTGTTCCGATACGCTGTTCATCCGGACCACGGGGGGCATGGAGCCGACGGCGCTCGCCGAAGAACTGATCGGACCGGTCCGTCAGGCGCTGTCCATCCTCCAGGCGTCGCTGGAGCATCCGCACGGCTTCGACCCGCGCGAGTCCGAGCGGACGTTCAGGATCCTCATGTCCGATGCGGGCGAGGGCATCGTCTTGCCTCGGCTGATACCGGCCGTGCTAAGGGATGCGCCCAACGTGCGCATCGAAACGCTGCGGCGCCCCAATGAGCTGTATGCGCAGTTGCTCCAGAGCGGGGAGGCGGACCTGGCCATTGGCAACCTGGCATTCCTGAAGGCGGGGTTCTACCAGCAGCGCCTGTTTGGCGATCCCTACTGTTGCCTGGCGAGAAAGAAGCACCCCTTCATTGGCGGCGACTTCACGCTGAAACAGTTTCTGGAGGCGCAGCACGTCTCGGTCGCCACGGGCAACGCGGACGAACGGGTGGAGCGCGCGCTCGCGAAGATGCGCGCCAAGCGCAAGGTCATCCTGAGCGTGACCCATTACCACGTCGCGGCAGAAGTTGTGGCGCGGTCCAATCTGGTCGTGACCGTTCCGCGCAACGCGGCCCGCAATGCACCGGGTGTGCAGGTGTTGCCGGTGCCGTTGAAGATCCCCGTGGCGGACGTGCGCCAGTTCTGGCACAGGCGCGCGCACAAGAACCCCGCGAACCAGTGGCTGCGAGCCATGCTGGCGAAACAGGTGTTCGAGTAGACGCAGCGCGTCGGCGTGCCGCTTCAGCCCGGGGCGCGCTGGCCCATGTACCGGGCCCGAGGCCGCAGCATGGCGCCGGTCAGTCGCTGCTCCAGGGCATGGGCCATCCAGCCTGTGGTGCGCGCCAGGGTATGCAGCAAGGCGCCGCTTCCGTTGGGCAGTCCCATCGCCTTGCAAAGTATCACGAGCGATGCAAACACGTTCGGATGCTGACCGGCCTGGCGCGCACCAGCCACCAGTGCGCGCATCTTCGGGGTGTCCGGGCTCTGTGCGGTCAGACGGTCCACGATGTCCAGCAGCACCACCGAGCGGGGATCCTCTCCCTCGTACAAGGGGTGGTTGAAGCAAGGCAGTTCGTTGCTCATGAACCCCGAGGCCGCTGCCCGCTTCAGGGCATCTTCGGGCTCCAGTCTTGATGGCAGGGCGTCGATGAGGGCCTCCACCTCCACGGCGCCACCGACCTGCATCGCTCCGGACTGGGTCAGTATGGCCGTGGCGACGCAGGCGTGCAGGTCCGCCCCCGTCGAGGCGCAGATCCGAGCCGCGAATGTCGGCGCCGAGAGTTCGTGCTCGGCGGACATGACGAGCGCTGCATCAATGGCCTGTACGGCATCTGGCATTTTCTTCAGACCGAGACCCCGTGCGATGCACTGCGCCAGGAACTCGCCTTCATGAGGCGCCGAATACCGCGATCCGGGCCCGAAAACGCCGGCGGTGCCGACCAATGTCTGCAGCAGGCGCCGGCACGTTGCCGGGCCGGCGGTCTGCATGTCCTCTTCTGCCTGTTCGAATGCCGACAGCGAGGTGGTCAGCATCGACAGGAGCCTGAGCGGCGTGATGTGTTCGGCCGAATGCAGCGCGAGCCTGACGAGGGATTCGGGCTGCCGGGTTTCCTGCGGAATGGGCCAGGGTACATCACGCGTGCGTGGCAGGCCCGTCCAGATGAGCTCGCTGGCGAACTCGAACGACCTTCCATCGCGCACCAGGTCGCGCGCGAGCACGCCCCGGTAGCGCGGTCCATGAGGGGTGATCTCGCTGATCCACGTTTGCGCGATCGGCTCCCCGTAGCGCAGGGCGTGTGACACCTTCGGCCCGCCCGAGCGCGCAACGGACCGGCTCCTGAGTTTCTCGACATCGGCCTTGCGATAGAGCTTGGCTTTCACGCCGGCGCGCTGCATCGTCTTGATCAGCCCGCGGCTGACGTAGGTGTAGAGCGTTTCCCGGCGCACGCCGAGGATCGACATCGCTTCGGCGCTGTCGACGTAGCCGACGTCGTTGATCTGACGCTGGGGGCGTGCGCCATCGTGGAGTTTTTGCGCTGACATAGGGTTCTCCCGGGAAGATATGTCGATTCTCACATCGATCTATACATCGATCAATGTATTGCCTAACATCATGGCACGCATTCAGCGCAATCTTCAATGCAATCTTGAAAGGATGACCACGATGGAAGTCGCCGAGCAACAACTCCTGGACCTGCGCCCCAAGTTCAAGGAAACCCGCAAGAAGCTGCTCAGCGCCCGGCACCTGCCGGGCGAGGTGTACAGCTCACCCGAGATCTACGACATGGAGAAGCAGCAAATCTTCATGAAGTACTGGCTCTCCGTGGGGCGTGTCGAAGAGATACCCAATGTCGGCGACTACTACACCTTCCAGGTGATGAAGGAATCGATCGTGGTATCCCGTCCGGCGCCCGATCAGGTCGTCGCCTACATGAACCAGTGCCTGCACCGAGGCGTCGAGGTGGCCGTCGGCCGCGGCAATGCCAAGGAGTTCAGCTGCCCCTACCACGCCTGGCTGTACGACGTGAGCGGCAAACTGACGGTCGCGCCCGGCATGAAGGCCTCGGAGGTCGACCTGAAGAACTGCAGCCTGCGGCAGTTGCATGTCAAGATCTGGCGCGGCTGGATTTTCGTCAACTTCAGCGACGAGCCGATGTCGTTCGACGACTACATCAAGCCTTTCGAAGAGCCGCTCTGGTGGTTCCAGACCGACCGGTGCCAGTTGGCGCAGAAGGTCGAGATCGACGTCAAGTGCAACTGGAAATTCCTGGTCGAAAACCTGATCGACATCTATCACGTCGGCGTCATCCACAAGGGGACCTTTGGCGGTTTCGTCAAGGGCGAACAGGTCCGCTTCAACCTCCTGGAGAACGGCGGCTGGCATACCCAGTACGAAGCGCGACCGCACTCGAAGTCCGGCGAACAGGTGTTCCCGACGCTGCCCTGGGCGCAGGACAAGCCCAGCGGCATTGCATGCAAGGCGGGCATCTACCCCAACCTGAACCTGTCGATGCGGGCCGACAGCGTGCGCATGTGGCACATCTGGCCCATCTCGCCCACCGAGACCCGGGTCATCTGCTACCTGCTGTTCCCCGAGGGCGCCTTCTCGATTCCGAACTACGACGAGGAGATGGAGAAGTATGTGGGCTTCGTGCGCCAGATCATCGCCGAGGACGCGGTGATGGTGGAGGGCATGCAGAACACCGCGGGTTCGAAGTTCTTCAAACCCGGGCCTATGTCGCCGCTGGAGGAGGCGCTCTACCACATGGAGAACCACTACATCGACGTGATGACGTCCGAGGCGGCATGAGCACAGGAAAGTCTGGAGCGACCATGGAACACGAATGGATCAAGGTCGGCAACGTCGCCGATATCGACGAAGACGACACACATTCGGTCGAGATCGACGGCAAGCAGGTGTGCCTTTACAACCTTGGCGGGGAGATCTTCGCCACGGATGGAACCTGCACGCACGGAGACGCTGACCTTTCGCTGGGCATGGTGGTCGATTCCTGCCTCATCGAGTGCCCTTTGCACGAGGGGACGTTCGACATCCGCAGCGGCCGTGCGGTGGACGCGCCCTGCACCGAGCCGCTGCATTGCTATCCGGTCAAGGTCGAGCAGGGGGTTATCTTCCTGCGCCCCGTCCACTGAGCATGGGCACGGAGAACACAGTGATGGATGTCGTCATCGTGGGAGCCGGCCAGGCCGGCGCTTGGGTCGCGCGGTCGCTGCGGCAGGAGGGGCATGAAGGGCGCATCACGCTCCTGGGCCGGGAGCCACACGCGCCGTACGAGCGGCCCCCTTTGTCCAAAGGGGTGCTTAGTGGGGCGGAAGCGCACCCACCGGTGCTGCTGACCCCGCAGCAATGCGAAGCGCTGCGCGTGGACTTCCGGCCCGGTGTCGAGGTGACGGGCATCGACCGCGCCGGCCGCCAGGTCCGGTGCGCGGATGGCTCGGTGGCTGCCTACGGCAAGCTCGTGCTGGCCACGGGCGGGCGCCCGCGGATGCTGTCGTGCCCCGGCGTGGACCTGCCCGGCGTCCATGTCTTGCGCACGATCGAAGATTCCCGGGCCATTGCCAGCAAGCTGGTGCCCGGCCATCGGCTGCTGGTCATCGGGGGCGGCTGGATCGGGCTGGAGATCGCGGCGACGGCGAGGAAGCAGCAAGTAGATGTCACCGTGCTCGAGGCAGGGCCGCGCCTGTGCGCGCGGTCGGTGCCGCCGCAGCTGTCGGATTTCCTCCTCGCGAAACACCGCAAGGAGGGCGTAGACGTGCGGCTCTCGACGACCGTGACCTCGATTGGTGCGGGCCGCGAGCGCGCGCTGGCCGTGCAACTGTCCGGCGTGGCGCAGGAGTTCGATGCGGTGGTGGTCGGGATCGGGCTGGTGCTCGATACCGGCCTGGCCGAGGCTTGCGGACTGGAGGTCCGTGACGGCATCGTCGTGGACCCGAGCGGCCGGAGCTCCGACCCCGACATCTACGCGGTCGGCGACGTGGCCAACCAGCCCAATTCCTGGGCGGGGGGGCGTCTGCGCTTCGAGTCGTGGGCCAACGCCCAGAACCAAGCCATCGCCGTGGGTAAGGCGATCGCCGGCGGGGAGGTGGTCTACGACGAGATCCCCTGGTTCTGGTCCGACCAGTACGACCTCAACCTGCAGGTGCTGGGCATTCCCTCCAACGACCTCGCGGGCATCGTGCGCGGTTCGGTAGACCAGGGGGCGTTTTCTGTGTTCCAGGTGGCCGAGGACGGCCTGCGCAGCGTCATCGCCGTGAATGCGCCCCGGGACATCAAGGTCGCCAAGCGCTGGCTGAAGCAAGGCACCTGCCCGCCGCCGTCTGTCTTGGCCGACGTCTCGGTGCGCCTAGATAAACTTTGATGCGTCTGCAGACGGAGGCTGACGTGAATCACCAGCGGCTGGAGCAGGCCAAGCGTCTGGGTGCAGACATTATGTTTTCGCCTACTGATATAGATCCCGTGGAGGCCATCCTGGAGCTCATTGCCGGAGTTGGTGTGGACTGCTGCCTTGAGACTTCGGGAGCTGCCTCTGCGCGTAGCGCTGCCATTCGCGCCACAAAGACCTGGGGTACTGCCTGTTTCGTTGGCGAGGGCGGCGAGGTGAAGATCAACGTCAGCCCGGAGCTGCTGCGCAAGCAGATGACCGTCATTGGCTCCTGGACCTTCTCGATCACGGGGCAATCAGAGTGTGCCTGTTTTGTTGCTTCCAAAGGGATTGACGTCGGTCAGGTCTATACGCATCGGTGGTCGCCTGACCAAGCCGAAGAGGCATTTCGGTTGTTCGACCGAGGCGTAGGAGGCAAGGGCGTATTCCTCCTCTAGGGAACCTTACATGGTCGCCCCTGACTTATTCAGAACCGAGCGCCGACAGGGCGCTGGACTGAGCCGGCGAGTGCGCGAGTGAGCAAAGTACCCAACCCGTTTTGCCAGTTCGGCGACACGCCCGCCACCATGCACAGGCGCAAATAAAGCTGAAGCAAAGACCAAAGTCATTGGTCAGGCCAAGCTCACGGACCAGGCATTGCTGTGCTTTGCAACCTACAACCCGATGCGCATGGGCAGCATAGGCGGCTGGTGGGACGCGCATCATGCATAAGCCGTGGGGTACATGCGCCCGGAATGGGCGAAACAGGCTGCAATAGGCATCGAAATCGCTTCGCTGAATTATCCGAGCTACTGGTTTGTTCGAGCTCGGCGGCTTCGAAAATAGTTATACGAAAAGGTAATGAAACCGGCGCAGCAGAGCTTACGGCAATAGCCACGGACAACTAGAGTGGAGCTTGAAGTCCCCTTGAATCCCCGAGTCAATCAGAAGTAGAGGTTGGGGGACTGAGGGAATTCTCTACCTCCGGGTGGTTCAGGTTTTCAAGGGGACTTCACATGCTTGTTGCATTTTCCATCCTCGTGGTTTTTGGGTCTCGTCATTCTGCATTCAGGAGCCCCGTAAGCCGCGACGAGCTGCACGAATGACGTGGCGTGTGTGTAGAGCGAGTCCAAGCGTCGCCAATTCGGGATCTTTCCGACCAAGGATCTTTTCTGCTAGAGGTAAGAATTCGCGCTCTTCCAGTCTAGCATGTGCCGTGTATTGAGTCACGAGCCGTTGAACAGCCGTGTCATCGATTTCGATGAGGTGCCCTTTGGCAAGTTTCACAAGCTTCGGTTCTATACGACTCCACTGGGATTCGATCTCGCGGTGCTCTGCTATAAGTCCGTCGATCATCATCTGCACGACGGACTGCTCCTCGCCAGGCTTTGCATTGGCAAGGACTGCAGGAAATAGATCTCTTTCTTCTTCTGCGTGATGATCAAATACAGCGACTCTGAAAAATGTGACGGTATCGTCGGCAATCTTGCGAGCACTTGTTGCAGCTTTAACAAGGTCAGTGATTTGTCCAAATTCATTAAGATGTGAAATAATTCCTTCATGACAGTTGGAAAAATTGTCAAGGGGTGAATCGTTGTTCGATTTTATGATTTCGGTCATATTGATAGCCTCATGTAGTCATTGCGGGAAACGCAAATATTGCCTCTAGTACTACGGCACTTTCAGTCCTCAACAAAAGCCTCTTCGCGCTTTTTCTTGACCGAGGGCATCAGCACCACCGCCAACAGGATCGCCGCGACGACCAGCAGGCTGGCGGACAGCGGACGGGTGACGAACACCGACCAGTCGCCACGCGAGATCAACAGTGCACGGCGCAGGTACTCTTCCATCATCGGACCCAGGATCAGGCCCAGCAGCAGCGGCGCAGGTTCACAACCGAGCTTGATGAAGCCATAACCGATCAGGCCGAACAGCGCCACCATCCAGATGTCGAAGCTGTTGTTGTTGGTCGAGTACACGCCGATCGCACAGAACAGCACGATGGCCGGGAACAGCCACTTGTAGGGCACGGTCAGCAGCTTGATCCAGATGCCGATCAGCGGCAGGTTCAGCATGATCAGCATCGCATTGCCGATCCACATCGAGGCGATCAGGCCCCAGAACAGCTCGGGGTTGCTGGTCATGACCTGCGGACCGGGCTGGATGTTGTGGATGGTCATGGCACCGACCATCAGCGCCATCACGGCGTTGGGCGGGATGCCCAGCGTCAGCAGCGGGATGAAGGATGTTTGCGAACCAGCGTTGTTGGCCGACTCGGGGGCTGCCACGCCACGGATGTTGCCCTGACCGAAGGGCACTTCGCCCGGCTTGAGTTTGGTCTTTTTCTCGATGGTGTAGGCCGTGAAGGCTGACAGCAGCGCACCGCCGCCGGGCAGGATGCCAAGCGCCGAACCCAGCGCGGTGCCGCGCAGCACGGCGGGAATCATGTTCTTGAAGTCTTCAGCGGTGGGCATGATGCCGTTGACCTTGCCGGTGAACACTTCGCGCTTCTCGTCCGGGTGCGACAGGTTCTGGATGATTTCACCGTAGCCGAACACCCCCATGGCGATGGCCAGGAAGCTGATGCCGTCGGTCAGTTCCGGGATGTCGAAGCTGTAGCGCGCGACGCCGGAGTTCACGTCGGTGCCGACCAGGCCGAGCAGCAGGCCCAGAACGATCATGGCCAGGGCCTTGAGCAGTGAGCCGGAAGCCAACACCACGGCACCGATCAGGCCGACAATCATCAACGAGAAGTATTCGGCTGGACCAAACTCCAGTGCGAGTTCGGTCAGCGGCGCCGCGAAGCCCGCGAGGATCAGCGTGCCGACGCAACCCGCGAAGAACGAACCCAGACCAGCGGCAGCCAGGGCGGGGCCTGCCCTGCCCTTGCGTGCCATCTGGTAGCCGTCGATCACCGTCACGACCGACGAGGATTCTCCCGGCAGGTTGACGAGGATGGCGGTGGTGGAGCCGCCGTACTGGGCCCCGTAGTAAATGCCGGCCAGCATGATGAGCGCAGCCACGGGCGGCAGGCCGTAGGTGGCCGGCAGCAGCATGGCGATGGTGGCCAGCGGGCCGATGCCGGGCAGCACCCCGATCAGCGTGCCCAGCAAGCAGCCGATGAAGGCGTAGACGAGGTTCTGCAGGGTGAAGGCAACGCCGAAGCCGAGCGCGAGGTTGTTGATCAGATCCATGTGCTTGTCTCCTCGTGTTCAGTTCGCGAGGAACCAGGGCAGGACCGGAAACTGCAGGTTCAGCAGTTTCACGAAAGCGAGGTAGCTGCCCGCGGCCAGGATGGCGGCCAGGATCAGCGACTCCTTGAACTTCGCGCCTTCGCGGGCGTAGCCGGCCATGATGACCAGGCCGAAGATCGCCACGATCAGGCCGAAGGCCGGCAGGCCGAAGGCGGGAATGCCCACCAGCAGTGCACCGAACAGCAGGTTGGCTCCGAGGATGAACACCAGCGGACGCCAAGCGAGCGCGCCGATCTTGTCGCCACCGGGCGGGCCGGATTTGAACGCGTTGAAGGTGACCAGAACCCCGAGCAAGACCAGGATCAGGCCGAGCATGAAGGGAAAGTAGCCGGGGCCCATGCGGGCGGCATTGCCGATTTCATAGTCCACAGCACCCCAGGCGAACGAGCCGCCCACGGCCATGAACATGAGTCCGGACACAAAATCTTTCTGGCTGGCGAACGCCACAGTACGTCTCCAATTATAGTTAGATTGCTAATAATATTGTTTTGGGAGTGACTTGTCGAGTTGAATTTCCAGTAAAGACCTCCGTGGAGTGGCTTGCAAAGTCACCTGATGGAAAGGCGTGGTTGAGCCTCACGCGAGCGACATTGCGTCACCAGCTGAAGACTGAGAAATTGCTGTGAACGAGGTGCTGGACTTCAGGCGTCAAGTACCAGGCAGCCCGAGCGGCAAGATGAGACACAGATCATCATGGACTTGTTGGCCGCGCGTTCCTGTTTGGACAACAGTTGGTCGCGGTGATCGACATCACCAGAGATAACCCTGGTTTCGCACGCTCCGCACACGCCTTCGCGGCAACTGTGGTCGGGGTTGAGTCCGGCCTCGATGAGCGCGTCGAGCAGAGGTATGCCGGGTGGCACCTGGACCGTGCGGCCACTCCTGCGCAGTTCTACCGTGTAGCCACTTGCAGGTGTCGCTGGGGGGGCCGTCGTGGTAGCAGCAAAGCGCTCTAGGTGGACGTTGTGCTGTCCCAAACGCTCGCAAGCGCGTTCGTAGGCATCGAGCATGGGCCCGGGGCCGCAGCAATAAAAGTGTGCGTCCGGTGGATGGCCGGCGAGCAAGCGTTCAAGGTCTGGCGGTCCGCCTTGCTCGCCGTCGAAATGGCATCGCAGCGAAAGCCGGGTGTCACTTGCACTGGCAATTGCCTCGATTTCGGCCAGAAAGGCCGCCTCGGAACGGCTTCGCGCGCAATAGACGAGGTGCGCCTCGCGCCCTAGCGTCGCGAGGCGTTGCAGCATGGCGTAGATCGGTGTAATGCCAATGCCACCGGCCAGTAGCACGCTGTGTCGCGCGTCCTCGTCCAGTCGGAAGTGGTTGCGCGGCCCGCCGAGGGTGATCACCTGCCCAACGCGAAGCTGTTCGTGCACGAAGCGTGACCCGCCCCGGCTGCGTCTGTCGTTGAGCACCGCCACAACGTAGCGATGTGTGTCCCCCGGGTTGATTAAGGAATAGCTGCGAATCAGACCGTTGCCTAGGTGCAGGTCCACATGCGCGCCGGCGGCGGCAACGGGAAATGCAGATGCTGGCGTGGTGGGTCGTAGTTCGACACTGATAATGCCCGAGGCTTCGTGGCGCATCTGGAAGACGAGCGCCTGCAGAGTAGTTGTGGCCATGACTTACATGATGTGCAGGCCGCCATCCACCATCAGCGTGGTGCCGGTGATGAACGAGGCCTCGCCGGACGCGAGCCAGAGGATGGGCCAAGCGATCTCGGCGGGGTCGGCCCAGCGGCCGACCAGTGAGGTGTCTTTGCGCTCGGTCCTGAGCTGATCGGCACTCTTGCCGGCACTGCTCGCTCGGCCAAGGTGGAAGTCAGTCAACGTCGAACCGGGGCAGATGGCATTGGCGCGGACTCCGCACGGTGCCTCTTCGAAGGCCAGCGTGCGCGTATAGGCCAACTGCGCTGCCTTGGTCGCGTCGTACAGCGCCATGCCCTTGCGGCCAGTGACTGCATAGCACGAGGAGACGTTGACGATGCTGCCGATGCCGGAGTGCCGCAGCGCTGGCAACGCAGCGCGGCAGTAGTTGGACATACCCACCAAGTTGACATTGACCATGGCCTGCCATTCGGCGGGAGTGGCATCTGCGGCTGCGCTGTAATTGCGCATAGCGGCGTTGTTGACCAGGATGTCCAGCCCGCCCCAGAGCGCGATGCACTGAGCTACCGCCGCGAGGGCTGCGGCCTCGTCTGCCACATCGGCCGCCACGCACGCTAGTCGTGCGTCGGGCTGCGTTTTTTCGATCAATGCGCGCGTGCTCTCCAGCGCTTGCGTGTTCGCATCCACCATCAGTACAGCCGCACCTTCGCGGCTGAAAATCGCGGCGGCGGCCGCACCGATGCCAGCGCCAGCGCCGGTGATCAGTGCGGTGCGCCCCGCCAGTCGGGAAGTGTTCATCTCAGCTCACTCCGCTTTGGCGCCCGTGCTCTTGATGATTTTGCCCCAGCGCCCAATCTCAGTGCCAATCCAGTCACTGAACTCCTTGGGGCTGCTGGCGACGATCTCGAACTCCATCTCATGCAACCGCTTCTGTGTTTCGGGTGACTTCAGGATGCGAACTATCTCTTCGTTGTAACGATTGATGATTCCCGGTGGCGTGGCCGGCGGCGCGAGGAAGCCGATCCATGAAGTGGCCTCGAAGTCCTTGAGTCCCGACTCGGCGAGCGTTGGAACATCCGGCGTGCTCGGGAATCGCTTTTGGCCAGTGGAGGCCAGCAGCTTGAGACGGCCTTCCTTCACGAACCCCTGCACGTTGCCGGGTACGAAAAAGCCCGCCTGTACGTTGCCTGCGATCAGATCGGTGACAGCAGGACCAGCGCCGCGATAGGGAATGTGCGTCATGTGGAAGCCGGCCGCAGACTTCATCATCTCCATGGTCAGGTGCGAAGCACTGCCCATGGCCACGGAGCCGTAGGAAAACCGGGCAGGTTCAGCCTTGACCTTGGCGATGAAGTCTTTCACGTTGGTGAAGCCTGCCGCAGGATTTGCCACCAGGTACTGAGGCGATTTGACTGCCAGCGTGATAGGTGCCAAGTCCTTGGTCGGGTCGTAA
Source organism: Hydrogenophaga sp. (assembly GCF_018780075.1). Classification (GTDB taxonomy): domain Bacteria; phylum Pseudomonadota; class Gammaproteobacteria; order Burkholderiales; family Burkholderiaceae_C; genus Hydrogenophaga. The sequence continues at coordinate 282,938 of NZ_JADMKB010000003.1, read as the reverse complement.
GGCATCTTGTCAAACAGCGTCACGTTGATCGCCAGTGGTCCGTTGTAGCCCACCAGCAGCGTATGGCCATCTGGCGCAGCGCGCGAGACTTCTAGGGCACCGATGTTGCCGCCCGCGCCGGGTTTGTTCTCCACCACGAAGGGTTGACCGAAAGCCTTCTGCAACTCCGGGGCGATCAGACGGGCCAACACGTCGTTGGTGCTACCGACGATGGGTACGACGATGCGTACAGGCTTGCTGGGACGCCAGTTTGGCGTGCCCTGAGCCCAGGCGGAAGAGGTCGTCGCAGTGGCGATCAGTGTTGCGGCGAGCATCCTGCGGATGAATGTCATGGGTTGTCTCCTTGTTGTCGTAGGGATGGCAATAGATGTCTTCAAAGGCTGAAGACCGGCTTGCTAGTGGCATCGGCTAGGTTCTGGCGAGCCCATTCGACGGGGTCCTGGTTTCGGGGCAGGAGCACGCCGGCAGGACGCACGTGTTGCTCGCTGGCGTTCAGCGCTGGCGGTGTGTCGCCTTGCTCTAAGCCCAATGCGGCTTCGTGCAGCATGCGCCGCGCCATCACGATGGCCTTGTCGGTTGGCAACAGCATTTCCGCTTCATGGTCCTGGATGGGGCCCATGCTTTCCTGTAACGAGTAGTCCTGGGCCGCGAAGCCGAAGATGCCGCTATAGGAACGTTTGTCCTTTTGGGCCTGGCGATCCATGCCGTAGTCGTTGTCGCGGCTGAATTTCGGGATATAGCTGCCCGGTGCCTCGTATTCGACGTGGATGCCTTTGCCGGCCTCCATCGCGGTGCGCTCCTCGGCCGTGAGCGGTCGATCAGGCTGCCAGTTGATGCTCCAGGCCCAGCAGTTGTGGTCGTCGATCGGCACCCAAACATGGCCTCCCAGCGCGTGGTTGCCAAATGGCGCGATCAGTGTGAACCAGGGGAACAACCACTGCGTGATGCGCCAGTAGTAGGAGTCGGGCTCGCCCAGCCGACGGCCGAACAGGCTCAGTCCGAAGGGCTGCTTTTCGATCTCGAAGCTCACATTGCCGTCGGCCTTGATGTAGTCCAGCGCCTTGACGCCCTGGTGCATGGGGTCGCCGTCCACCTCGAAGCTGTGCACATATGACACGTGCGCGGTGTCGATGCCGCCTTCCATAGCTTGGAGATAGTTCGAATACTGCAGCCGTTTGGACACAAACACATGCTCGGGTGGCAACGTGCACCACTCAAGTTCAGGCGCTGCAGGCTGTTGGTCGGCCGGACCCATGTAGGTCCAAACGATGCCGCCGCGCTCAATGCAGGGGTAGCCCTTGATGTGCATCCGGGCGCAAGCCTGGGGCGATGACGGCACGTCCACGCACTGGCCCATGCCATCGAACTTGACGCCGTGATAGGCGCAGCGAATGCCGTTTTCCTCGTTGCGGCCGAAGTACAGCGACACACCGCGGTGGGAGCAGAACTCGCTGATCAAGCAGGCCTTGCCGTCGGAGTTGCGGAACGCGAGCAGCTTTTCGCCCAGCAGTTGCACGCGTACCTGCGGGCTATCCGACTCGGCGATCTCGTTCGACATCAGCGCTGGCACCCAGTAGCGGCGCAGCAGGTTGCCCATGCGCGTGCCGGGACCGACGCGGGTAAGCGTTTCAGACATTTCCTTGTTCATTTGGGGTCTCCTATTGGTGTACGTCAGATGAGACGCCTGTCCATTATCTGGATCGTTTGATTCATGTCAAAGAAAACGGACAAGATGTCCGCCTGATGGACGTATTTCGTACAATCACCACCTACCAGCACAAAGTAGTCGGGACGATCATGAGTAACGAAAGCACCGTCAGTTGGGCTCCAGCAGAGAAATCGGGGGAGGGGGTGCGCTCGGTGGATCGCGCGCTTGACATCCTGCTGGCCTTTCGGGCGGGCGACCGGCAACTGAGCGCAAGCGAACTTTTGCGGCGTGTCGACTTGAGCCGGCCCACCCTTTATCGTCTGCTGAAGACCCTGGAGTTGCGTGGCTTCATAGTGGCTGCGGGCGAGCCGCAGCGCTTCCAACTCGGACCCTCGGTGGCACACCTAGCCCACGTCTGGACCTCAGGCTTAGACTTGGCGGAGTTGTCGCAGCCCATGATGCGCCGCCTGTGGGAGCAGACTGGCGAGACCGTTGCGCTGCTGGTTCACCATGGCCGGGAGCGGGTCTGCGTGGCGGAAATTCCCAGTCCGCAGCCGCTAAGCTTCAAGCGTGGAGTGGGACACAGTGAGAGTGTGATCCTGGGTGCGAGCGGGCGAGCGATCCTAGCCTTTGTAAAGGACGCGGCCAGCTACCTCGACGGTAAAGTGCCGCCCGATCAGCAGCCGGCATACCTTGAAGGACTGGTTCGTATCCGAGAGGCTGGCTACGCCATCAGTCGAGACGAGCTTATCAAGGGCGCGGTGGCCATGGCAGTGCCGTTTAGTACCGCCGCAGGCAAGGTGATTGGGTCCCTTGCAGTCTATGGCCCGAGCGCGCGCTTGGATGACGTGCGCGTGCGGCAGATCGTGGCGTTGTTGCTTGATGCTTCACGCGAACTCTCGGCGAAAGCTGGTGCGGTGACCAGTTGAATTTGCCATAGTGGCGCCGGTTCGTGTGGTGGATAACACCCAATGTTTCGATGCGAAAGCACGATGCTCAATGGGGTCGTAACCGCCAATCAACCTTGATCAATACCGCTGTTCCCAACTGACGGTCCAATTTCAGGGAGACCTGACTGCCGCGCGCCGATGCTGCGAGCTTCTTCCCTAGCCAAGGCTCGACTACCGAGTTCCATGGAGTGCCTGGCTTACGAAGGCGTCACTGAAAAATCGTTGTTCCGGCAAGCCCCGCTGCTCGATACAGGCGCGCCGTAGTGCTGCCACCATGGCCGGAGCACCGCAGGCGTAAACGTCATGACCGCTCAGGTCGGCCTCATCCGAGAGTACAGCTTCGTGAACAAGGCCGGTACGGCCTCGCCACAATACGTCATTGCCGACTTCGCTGACGACCGGTACGTAGCGCAGATCGCGTAGCTGGCCCTGCTGCCACCGGGCGATAGTCTCTTGGGCATAGAGGCCTTCGGGCAGGCGCGACCCCCAGTACAGCGTCAGTGGGCGCCAGATCTTGCGGCGCACCATGTGGTCAATGATCGATTTGAGCGGGGCAAATCCGGTACCGCCCGCCACCATGACCAAGGGGCGCTCGCTGTCCTCGCGCAGCCAGAAATCGCCATGTGGCAATTCGAGCTGCAAGAAGTCGCCAGGTTTGAGGCCGGGCAAGACGTCCATGCTGAAGTGGCCACCGGGCACATGACGGATATGCAACTGCACGCCATCACTCTCATGCGGCGCATTGGCCATGGAGTAAGAGCGGCGCTGGCCATCGGGCAGGACTACCTGCAGGTACTGACCGGCCAGGAACTTCGCACGCATGCCGGCGGCAAAGCGCAGTTGCAGCACGGTCACGTCGCTGGCCGCCTGCGTCACGCGGAATACCTTGGCTTGCAGGGTCTTGCGCGCATCCGGGTCGATGCGCTGCCAACTACGCGGCCGGATCAGCAAGTCGCTGGCAGCCTGTGCATGGCAGAACAGATGCTCGTTGGGCGCGTGAATGCCGGCCTCGGCACTTCCGCCTGCGGTGCTTGGCACCAGTTGGCCTTCGAGCACCAGACCGCGGCAATTGCCGCATACGCCCTTGCGACACGAATAAGGCAGTTCAATACCGTTTCGTGTGGCGGCATCGAGAACAGTCTCGCCGTGCTCGCAGGAGAAGGCGACTTCGCTGCCTTCGATCTTGATCTGATTCGTCATTGAATGGTTCAGGTTGGGACCGGCACGGCAGCAAGCCGAGCGACGGTATTGATCATGGCCCTGGCATCGGCAATGCACTGGCCAGCGATATCCATAGCGCTGCCGTGACCCACGCTGGACAGAATCACGTCGGCACCGATTGACAAGGCGCTGGCCTGTTTGGGACTCAACAGCTTGATCGGGATATGGCCCTGGTCATGCAGCATGGCGACATACAAGTCGTGGCGGCGCTCCGCCAGCAGAGTGTCTGCCCCAATAGGGCCATCTACCTGTAGGCCGACGGCGCGCAGGCGTTCGGCGGCCGGCTTGGTGATGCGCTCGTCCGCATCTCCGAACAGGCCGTTTTCACCTGCATGCGGATTGATGCCGAACAGACCGATGGTCGGCGCGTTCATGCCCAGGCGCTGCATGGCGCGCATGCCGGCCAGAGCAGCCTGCACGACCAGTTCAGACGTCAGGCGGTCGAGAGCGTGCTGCACGCTCTCGTGCAGCGTCGCATGCACGATATGCAGGCCGCCGCCCACCAGTAACAAAAATACGCTGTCCTCGGGCTGGCCGCAGACACTTGCCACCAGCGAGGGGTAGCCCGAAAAAGGGATGCCTGCCAGATGCACGGCGGTTTCGTGGTGCGGGCCGGCCACCACCGCATCGAAATCGCCACGCCGGGTGGCGGTGATGGCAGAGCTGGCAGCCGAGATCATGGCCGATCCAGCCTCTGCGCACACCCGTCCAGGCTGGAAGGTCCCGGTCGGCATGGCCGCTGTGAATACCACTGGCGTGGCGGCCAACAGGTCAGTCAGCCCAAGGCACTGCGCCGTCTGCTGAAGTACAACCTGTGGCCCGAACAGCGTCAGGAAAACGTCGGGACGTCCCGCATAGGCTGCGGCTGTCTTGAGCGCAATTTCCGGTCCGATGCCGTTGGGGTCACCCAGCGGCAATGCAATTCGAACAGCCTGTGAGATCACAGCGGGACGGCCAGCAGGGTATCGACGCGGCTGCTGTCGCACACCACAACACGGCTGCGCAGGAGCAGGGCATCGCCCGAAGCGTCGAACTCGTCGTGATAGACGCCGGTGAAGTAGAGGTCGGTGTGCCCATCGTGCATGATGCGGGCCACCATGAAGGGCGTTTCGCAACTGGCTGTTGCAGGCTGCTCGCCAGTGATGAAGGGCAGGCCGACGAGGTGGCGGTAGCTGTGCCGTTCGTAGACGTTGGCGTTGCGCAGTGCCGAAATTCTGTCCTGCAACATGGCGCGGTTGTTGGCCCAGATCAGGCCGGCGGCCAAGCCGTCGCGCTGGTTGTCGGCCGTGGTCACGGTGTATTGGCATTGAGGCAGAAAGAACTCTGGCCAGCTTTCCAGTTGGTTGGTGTCGATGCAGCGGATGTAGGCCGCCTGAAATGCCGCGATCCGCTCGCGCAGTGAAAGAGTGTTGTTCATGTCAGATGCTCCTAGATATCCATGAGGCGGCGATACAGCTTCCAAAAACCGCGCACCGAGGCCTCGGTCACCCGCGACGGGCTCGAAGAGGTGCTGTCACCGCCCATCTCGATAACTGCTTCGTCGTCGCCAGCGGTCGCTATGCCGCGTTGAACAAAGCCACCGACGGCACCGTCTTCCATTGAGACAAAACCGGCTGGCCCGATCAGATTGGCCTGCTTGAGGCGCACTTCACGCTGAGCGGGCGTGTCGTCGGCATAACCGAGGTAGGTCCAGTTCAGGTCGGTTTCTTCCACCCCGCGCGGGAGCACCTGGCGGATGGCAAGGCAGTTCTGGATCTGCTGCAGCACAAAGCCTGGGAAAACCGAGAGGATCTGAAGCGTGATGCCATCCTCGAATTCCTTGAAGCCGGCCAGCAAGGTCGGGTCGGCGAGCTTGTAACCCTCTTGGTCGGAGCGCAGACCCTGCTCCTGGTATTGCTTGCCTGCTTCGGCCTGCGGCGCGTCCACCATCGAATAGCTCACGTGATGGCCACCCGATTCGCTCACGATCACCGCGCCGCGTTGCGACAGGCGGTTGAGGCGAAAGGTGGTGAAGAAAAGATGCAGCAGGCTGGCGTGGTAGCTGTCCTTGACGTTCTCAAAGTAGAGCTTCCAGTTGTTCGGCAGCGCCTGCGTGAAGCGACCGATAACCTCCACCGGCTTGTTCAGCACACGTTCAATGCGCGAGCAGATTTCTGGGCCTAGGTAGTCCTCAATGCTGTCCACCTCGTCGCTGAAGCTGCCGAACACGAGGCCGCAGAAAACAGCGATACGCAGTTTGCGCGGGGAGTGCTTGTCCTTGCAGAAGGAGGGCGGCATGCCGCCGGCACCGTCGAGACCCGCTTCAAAGGCCACACCCTTGAGTGTGCCCTGCAGGTTGTAGGTCCAAGCGTGATAGACGCACTGGAAGTCCTTGGCCGTACCGGATTTCTCTAGACAGATCAACGCGCCGCGGTGGGAGCAACGGTTTTCGAAGGCGTAGATGTCGCCGTCTATGTCGCGTGCCACAACAACGGGTGTTTGGCCGACAAATGTCGTGCGATAGCTGCCTGGCTCGGGAATCTCAGCTTCCAGGCAGAGGTAGTTCCAGGCAGGACCTTCGTAGACGCGTTTCTGTTCCTGTTCAAGAATGTCTTGGCGTTGGTAGACGGCATACGGTACGCGGGTTTGTAGCCCCCGCTCCCATGTGATGGGGTGAGTCTGTTTCATGGTCGCTTCCTTGAGTTTGCTGGTTGATGTGTCGCCGGTCAGTCAACCGTGACGTTGGAATCCTTGATAACCTTGGCCCAGCGTGCAGCTTCTCCGCGAACGAATTGGCTCATCTGTTCTGAGGTGTTGCCCACGGCTTCGGCGCCTTGCTCGGCAAAGCGTTGCTGCACTTCAGGCTGCTTGAGAATGTCGACCAGTGCGCTGTTGAGTTTCGTGACGACGACAGCTGGGGTGCCGGGTGGTGCGACAACGGCGAACCAAGTCACGGCTTGCATGCCGGTGACGCCGACTTCAGCAAAGGTTGGTACTTCTTTGACGATAGATGCGCGCTTGCTGTCCGCGACGGCCAGGATGCGAATCTTGCCGGCTTTGTACAGCGTGCTTGCGGAGCCGAGGTTGTCAAAGAAGACATCCACCTGGCCACCAGCGAGATCGGTCAGTGCGGGTGCCGTGCCTTTGTAGGGAACATGGACCATCTGTGTTCCGGTCAGGGACTGGAACAAGTTGGCAGTCAGGTGCGAGGTTGAGCCATTGCCCTGCGATGCATAAGAAACAGTGCCGGGATTGGCCTTGAGGTAGGTGATGAGCTCGGCCACATTTTTGACCGGTAGCCGGTTGCTGACCGCCAAGACGTTGGGCACGGCTGCCAGTACCGTGACAGGAACCCACTGGCTCGCATCGTAGGTCAGCTTTGCGTACAGGCTGCGATTAATGGCGATGGGTCCCGGTGGGGACACCAGCAATGTGTGCCCATCTGGCTCGGAGCGGGCCACAAACTCGGCACCAATGTTTCCGCCTGCACCAGGTTTGTTCTCCACGATCACGCCAGCCGGGAAACGGGTGCGCAGCTTTTCACTCAGGATGCGCGGTAGAACATCGGCCGTGCCACCTGCCGGGAACGGAACAACTAGACGTAGCAACTTGCTGGGGAATTCGTTGGCTTGCGCGCAGGTCCAGGTGAGAGAGGCGGCTAGCGAGCAGATCCAGATCGTGATTTTTTTCAAAAGTTTTCTCCTCGGGTGGTGGAAGTCCGGCCAAGCCAGACATGTCGTCAAAACGGGGCGTAGTGTGCGTTTGTCGCCCGAGGTTGATATAGTCAAAATTGCGCATATCGCAAAAACGTCAAAATATCTTTGACGCTTGTCAAAGTGATGCCGGTCCCATGAATGCGATTTCTTTCCCCCCGCCAAACCATGAGAAAGACTTGATCGCCGGCCTCGCCAAGGGGCTGAGCCTGATCGAAGCTTTCGACGATGAGCATGCGCGGCTGACCTCGTCTGAGGCAGCTCGTCGGGTCGGTATTAGCCCGGCGGCCGCGCGACGTTGTCTGCTGACACTGTGTCAAGGGGGTTACGCGCGGACCGATGGCAAACGCTTCTGGCTTGATCACGGGGTTCTGCGCTTGGCCTATGCGTATTCGACTTCGACCCGATTGCCTCGCTTGTTGCAGCCCACGCTGGATGCCTTGAGCGAGCGAACCCGAGAATCGGCTTCGGTGGTCGTGCTCCATGGAATGGAAGCAATGGTTGCGGCTCGCTCTACCGCACGCAAGAGTTTGACGGTGGGTCTGGGCGTTGGCTCACGATTGCCGCTGCACTGCTCAGCGACTGGACGTGTGCTATTGAGTTCAAAGTCGGGTGCCGACTTTGAATCACTTTTCAATGCCATGCCGCTGTGTCGGCTGACGCCGCACACTCTCACGGATCCTGTGCGCCTTCGTAAGCTCTTGGTGTCCTGCGCTGATAACGGCTATGCGTTGAGCAACGAAGAGATTGAAGTAGGTGTTCGGTCTATTGCTGTGCCACTCTATAACTTCGGGGGCTCTGTGGTGGGTGCGCTGAGCCTTTCAAGCCGCGCAGACCGCATGACCGCCAGTGAAATGATTGAGCAATTGCTGCCGGCCATGCTTCGTAGTCAGAACTGGGTGCGCTCACGTCTGAGTTGACAAACCCAGCCTGCAGTTTGGCTTGTCCAAGCGAACATCCTCTATCTATACTGCCGTCCCCAACTGTCTGCCCAATTCCCAGGAGACTTGGTTGCCGCGCACAGTCGCTGCGAGATGGTGTCCTAGCCAAGGCTCGATTGCCCCTTTCCAAGGCACCAGGCTGAACCCTATGCTGTCATCGAGCACCGCAAAGCGACCGCTGACCAGCACGACGCTGCGGCGATAGATGCCAGCCACGTGCCGACCGTCGGATACCGGGCGATGCTCCAAGCCGGTCTTTGCTGCAATGTCCTGTGCAGCCTTTGCCAACTCGCGTCCGCGTAACGTCGCCAACAGATTGGGAGCCAAAATCACCCGCTGCCCGCGTTGCTCAGCCAGCCCCTGTTCGGCCAGAAAATCAACCCGTTGCTGCAGCGCAGCCTTGACCTCGGCACCAAAGCCCAGGTCACCCAGCCCCCTGCCACTGCTGATCAACCGCTGATCAAGCCAGGTGGAGCCGATCACTCGGGCCTGCCGCTCAATCGTAAGGTGTGATTTCAGATCCACCGCCACACCACCGCCAAGACGTTGCGCGTCGTACTGACGGCCTCGCTCAGCAAGGTCGCCCGGCACGCGCCAGACGCCTTCAGCCTCGCGCTCCACGATGCCGGCACGGCGCAGGGCTTCGAGCCGGCGCACATGCGCCGCCACCACCTCACGCGGATCACGGTTGGGCGTGGCCTGACCTTGCGCGACGGCCAGATGGTGATCGGTGCGGTACACGCCATCAACGGCCAGCGCTGTGATGTTCCGGTCGGCGACTCGCACGTCGACCGAGCCTTTCACCTCCACCACGGCGCCGGTTGGATATTGCTCCAGCTCCGAGAGCGACGGCAGCGCGACGTAGTGCGCCTTGCCGTCGATCCCGTCGACGATCAGGTAGCCCTTGTCATGCAGCTCGTCGGCCAGTCCCTTACCGACGACGCGGCCGACGATGGCGCGGCCATCCTCGCCGGGTTGGAACACGGCCAGCTCGCGCTGCCGGCCGCTCATGGCACGCTGCATAGTGCGGATGATGTCGCCACGCTCGCCCATGGCTCGCAACGTGGACTCGGCGACGGCGTGAATGGCCCACATGCCGGGCTGCTTTTCGGTCGCCAGGCCCATGCGCTGCAAGTGCTGCAGGCGGCCGATCAGCATCTGTCGCTGGCGTAGCAGCCGGGGTGCGGCCAGTGTCTCCGGCAGCACCAGGCCGTCCTTGACCTCGCGCTGCAAGGTGCGGTCCAACCCCGTCCATCGCTCCTGGTCGACTTCACACTGCATAGCACGCTGGATTTCCAGCTCGGTGCGCGGCCCCAGCCACTCGGTTGCCAGTTCAGCGGCCCGACGGCGCATCCCCTCGGCGATGTAGTCGCGGGAAATGATGAGGTCTTTGCCAGTGTCGTCCTTGCCGCGCAGGACGACGTGCGTGTGTGGGTTGTCGGTGTTCCAGTGATCTACTGCCACCCATTCCAACCGGGTGCCCATGTCGGACTCAATGCGCGCCATCAGGTGCCGGGTATAGGTGCGCAGATCGTCGAGTTGTTCGGCATCTTCCGGTGAAACGATGAAGCGAAATTGGTGCCGATCCTCGCGCCCGCGCTCCTCGAAAGCAGCGGTATCCGCCGCGTCGGTGGTCGTACCATAGGCGTGGCCCGGACCGCCTTGGCGATCCACCCCTTCGCGTTCGATGTAGCGCAGGTGCGCGGCGGTCGACCGCAGCCCAGCCTTGGACAGATTGACCAGCCGAGCCTTGATCGTCACGCGCCGGGCATTGGGCATGAGCGAAGCTCCGGCAAAACGGGCTGCGACGTGGCCGCGCCCCAACCTGGAGCCGGGCCGCTGGCTGGCTTTCCCAATCGTCTTGCCGAGCTTTGCGCCGGCCTTGTTGGTCTCGCGCAGCACCTTGTTGATGAAGGCTGCGCCTCGCTGTTTCGGAGCACCGGGCCGCACTCTGAAGCGGACATCGTCTGGATTGCTCATGCTGTGTCTCCATCCAAGAGCAGCGCAGCCGGGCGAACGAAGCACGCGTCTTCGCCAATGCCGCCGCGGCATTGCGCGCTGTCGCGGCACGCTCCCGCTCCCAGGCGCGTGCCGCGCCAACCCCACGTGCAGACAGGGTTTTCAAGCGGCCGGGTGCCGCGACCTTTTATCTTGCCCTGCATCTTTCTCAGTGCACCTGTGCCGTCCACCGGGCCGGCGGGCACGGTGAGGCGATGCACCGGCGGCTGCGGCGACAGCCGTCGCGCAGCCGTCATGGCTGGGACTCCAGCCACAGCGGGTGCGCAGTGCCGATGACATCGGTGCTGAGCACCGGCCCGAAATAGCGACTGTCGAACGACGCCGGATTTGTTGCGCTGAGCAGGAACACTTCGCCAGACCGCAAGCGGCGGCACTGCGGCCAGCCGTGCAGAGGGCGACCCAGGCGGTCCGCGCGCAACGTGGTGGTCACGAAGTTGCCGTCGATGCGCAAGGTCTGACCAATGATGCACACGCGCTGTGGTGCCACGGCGCCCACGCGTTTGAGCAGCGGCAACTTCAGCGGCAGGTAGCCGCGCTGCGCGGCCAGCGCAGCGGTGTGGGCAGGTAGGCGCACAAGCACGATGCTGCCGATCTGCAGCGGTGCTGGCTCAGGTGTGGTGCCCGACGTTGGCTGTTGCACCGTCAGATCGACGCGGTACCAGCCTACCGGCACGCTGTCCGACGGGTTGTAGACCAGGCGTGGCAAGGGCTTGGCGAACGAGGCCCAGGCTAGGGCAGCCAATGCGACGGTCGCTGCGCTGCCGAGGACAAGGACGGAAGCTCGCGAGCTGCTCATGGCAAGTCCCTCGCGGCCCGCGTGGCGGCATGGCGGTCGGCGCTGTATGCGGGCAGTTGAAGTGGAGCGACCGAAGGGCCAGAGGTCCAGGCCGCAAGACGGTTGCCAAGCGTGCCCCAGTACGCGGTGGCGACGGTGCAGACATCGACGCCTTGTGCCTCGATGACGTCTATCTGTTGCAACACGGCGCGTACCTTGAGTTCGCCTTCAACGTTCAGCAATAGGCGCGCCCCGGGGCGAACGCCGGGCAGGCGCTGCAAGGTTTCCAGTGGGGTGCCGGCCTGAAGCACCATCAACTGCCACAGCGTTGTGCCGTGGTCGTTGGCCTGCCAGCGCACGCGGCAGAAGATGGCAGACGGATTGAAGATTGCGCAGCGACGCCAGTGGTCGAGTTGCAAGGTGCGTTCGGGCTGCCCAAAGCGCAGAAAGAGGTTGAACCGCTGGTGGACATAGGCCAGCGAGACACGTGTCAGCGGCGGAGTTCCAGCCGGGCTGTGTTGCAGCGCAAGAGGGCGCGGCAGCGGCGAATGCGCTGCGCTGGGCGAAACCGTGCCATCGGGCGTGGTGTGCATGTTCATGGGGATGTCTCCGAACGGGATTCCGGGAATTCGCGCTCCAGCAGGGCGCGCAGCAGATCGGCCACGGTGGTGCCCTGGGTGAACGCCGAGACCTTGATGCGCGCGCGCATGGCGGGTGTGATGTCCAGCGTCAGGCGGGCGGTGAACAGATCGCTTTTCTGCAGGGTTTCGACATCACCCTGGCGAACCCAGGCCTCGGCCTGCGGGTTGGCGGGCGGGCGCACGCCGATGGCGATGCGTTTGCCGCGCGGCGCGCGTTCTTCCGTCATGACGGCCACCTCAGCAGTTCATCGACCAGGGCGGCTACCTCGCGTGCGGCAGCGCTGTCGGGTGCGGTTTCGCAGGCCAGCCGGCCAGCGGCCACGCTGTCGGCGAATACGATGCGTTGGTGAATCTCCGAGCGCAGTGCTGGCAGTGGCTGATCGGCCAGCGCCTGGCGCGCTTCGCGGCCGATGACGGTGGTGCTGACGCGGCGGTTGATGACAAACGCCGCGCGCAGCGCCGGGCGAAACACCTGGGCTTCGCGGATCAGCGCCACCATCTCGGCGCTGGCCCACAGGTCGTAGGGGCTGGGCTGCACCGGGATGACCACACGGTCGGCCGCCAGCAACGCGGAGCGCGCCAGCGCCGCGATGCGCGGCGGGCCGTCGATGACGACGTGATCAACCCGCCGGGCCAGCTCGGGCGCTTCCTGGTGCAGGGTCTCGCGGGCCAGGCCCACGGCGCTGAACAGCCGGGGCAGGCCCTGCTGGCTGCGGCGTTGGGTCCAGTCGAGGGCAGAGCCCTGCGGGTCCGCATCGAGCAGCACCACCTGATGACCGCGCAAAGCGAGTTCGCCCGCGATGTGGGTGGCCAGCGTGGTCTTGCCCACGCCACCTTTCTGGTTGAGCAGGGCAAGGATCACGGCGTGGTCCCTTCCGCTCGAAGCGTGGCGGCGACAGCCTGCCGGTCGGTACTTGTCCACCGAAACGGCGCGCTCTCACCACCAGTTAGATGAATTGGGTTAGGTACGTTACGGCAGACGACAACCCGCGCCGCCGTTGGGCTGGCGGCTGATCGGCACGCCTGATGGCACGATGGAGGCACGCCGGATAGCACGAGGCGGGACACGCCCGATGGCACGAGCCCGTCCACAGGCCATGAACCGCTTATCCCCGTGCCGTGGATGACACCGGCCGGAAGGTCAGCACCTCGGCACCCGTGCCAGGCATGCGCACGATGCCCAGGCGGTAGCCGGGCATGGACTGCCGAGCCACCAGGGCGCGCAGGTCGCAGGCAAAGTCGTGCGGCTTGGCGGTGCTGCCGGACTTGCGGTGCAGGTGCTTGAAGTCGAACTGCCAGCCACCGGGCTGGTGGCCGCCGTGTTTGCGCACCAGGCGGTAGAGCCAGCGCTCGATGCCGCCGGTGAGGTCGAAATAGGCCGGGTCGATGGTGAGCACCAGGGCCGCGTCCAGCACACCCGCATAGAACCAGTCCGGCAGGATCAGCTCGATGCCCAGCGGCGTGCCGCGGGCATCGGCCAGCTCCTTCCATTCGTTGATCCAGGAAAAGCGGTGCAGTCGCCGCCCGGTCGTTTCGCGGATGGAGGTGGCCACGGTGGTGGACTGCAGGCGATCCAGCGCGGCCTTGAGGCGCTGGTAGTCGCGCAGTGACACACCGCGTCCGATGAAGCGCAGGATCTCGTAGGGCCGCGCGCGCATCAGCCGCGAGGTCGTGATGCCCGCATCGCGCGCCTCCACGATCTGGCTGGCCGCCCATATGAGGATGTCGGCATCCCAGATGGTGGCGAGGCCATGTTCCTGCGTGCCTTCCACCCGGATGGCGACGTTGCCGCTGCGAAAGTCGATGGGTTTGGTTCGCCTCGATTTGGCCAGCGAGAAGAAGGGGTAGGCCATCAGGTCCTGGCTGTCGCGCGGTGCCATGTCGCCCGGCAGCGCTCGGAACAGGTCGAGCTGTTCCGCAGGGCGCTGTGGCGCAGGTGAGGACATCAGCAACAGGCGGCGAAGAGGGCGCGAAGCGCCCCTCAGCGCGCACGGCTGTCGGCCGAGTGGTGCTCGGCGTACTCTGGGTCGGACGTCGCTTCGAAGCTGCGCTGGTCGGCCCAGGTGTCGAGGTCGGTGACGGCGTACATGACGCGCCGGCCGAACTTCCGGAAACGCGGGCCGCCGCCGATGACGCGTTGTTTTTCCAGGGTGCGGGGAGACAGGCGCAGGTAGTCGGCGGCCTCGTCGTTGGTGAGGTAGCGCGGCGGCTGTGGCTTGGCAGCCGCCTGTGCGGTGCCTTGCGGCGGGTGAGCGGGTGCGGCAGCAGGCCGCAGGGGAGCGGGTCGCATGAGAGGCGCCTCCATCGGTCAGGAAGGGCCGGCTGCGGGGTTGCAGCCGGGTGGAGGCAGTCTCAGGAAATGCGGGCGTTCTGCTCAGGGACGATCTGGGGTGGGGCGGTTTCGTCCCTGCTGGGTTGCGGACAGCGGGCCGAGCCCGGCCAGCTCGCGGTAGCCACCATTCACCAGCGCGCGGCCACGCTGCACCAGGCGGCGCACGCGGGCGCGCAAGGCGCTGTCGGCGTGCCAGTCGGCCGCGACATCCGTAGCGCCGAACAGGCCCTCTGCGATCTCGCGCAGCGAGGCGCCGTCCTGGCTGGCATCGAGGGCCTGTAGGGTGTGTAGCGTTTGAAGTGCAGCAGGACAGGGGCGCGGCTGCGTCGTGGCCAGCGGTTCAGCCTGGCAGGCGGCAGTCAGTTGGTCAAGTTCGGCTGCCATGTCGCGGTAGCGTGAGCCTGGGGCGCGGCAGGCGCGCACTGCAAAGGCGTGCGGCATGCCGTCTTGCAGGTCGGGCGCCAGCACCATGCGTGCGCAGCAACCCGGCCAGCGCGCGGCGAGCACGAGGCCTTGGCCATCGTGCTGCAAGGCCTTGCGGCCGGGCAGGCGCCAGAACTCGAAGGGGCAGTCATCAGGCCCAGCGTTGTCGTCGGGCACCACGCGGATGGCGTGAGCCCGGGTGTTGAGCCAGTGGGGCAGCGCCTCACGCGCATCCAGCGTGGGGTCCTCCAGCGTGCGCAGGCCCCAGGGCCGCGCTGCGCCGGCGTCAGTTGCCTGCATGCGCCAGGCCAACCGGTAGCCGGGGTGGCGTCGCAGGTACTCCCAGGCCAGTGCCGCTGCGTCGAGATGAAGCGCGTAGAGGTAGGCCGCGCTGGCGTGCCAGGGCGGCGGTTGTGCGGCCTGTGGCTGGCCGTCGGCATGGTCTGCCATGGTGCGAATCCCCTGTTCTTGTGCAGGAACGTCGCATCGGTCGGCGGCGGCTACCAGGGCCGTCGGTCAGCCATCCGGTTGGGGGCAGGGCGGCGACATGGCATCCGAAGGTTGCCGGACTCCTGGTGAGCGCGTACGAGGCGACGGCGACGTGGCCTCAATGCCATCGTGGCGAGGCCGACCATGGCGTGGCGCAGCGGATTCGTCATGACCGTTTGGGTCTGAATGAAGACGGCGAAAGCGTGGTGGCGACATTCAGACCGTCCCGGTCTGACGTGTGGAGGCGCTGAGCACTCAGTCCGTGATCGAGCCGTTGTCCTGTGCCAGCCGCAGGTACTCTGACATCGGCCGCATGGCATGAAAGTGCAGGTCGCGTCGCACTGGTAGCTGGTCGGGACCGACGATGGCTGCGAGGTCCGACAGCCTGATGGTGCCCAGCTCGGGCATACCGATGCCCACGTCGCACAGACCCCAGGCGGTGTCGCCGTCGGCAGGATTCAGGGCGGCGAGCAGCCAGGTCGCGTGTGCGTCTG
Source organism: Hydrogenophaga sp. (assembly GCF_018780075.1). Lineage (GTDB taxonomy): Bacteria > Pseudomonadota > Gammaproteobacteria > Burkholderiales > Burkholderiaceae_C > Hydrogenophaga. The sequence continues at coordinate 267,313 of NZ_JADMKB010000003.1, read as the reverse complement.
GCGTGAACAGGCGCACCACAGGCCACAGGTCGGCCTGCGCGTCAGCGGCGCGGGCATGGCCGTTGGCCAGCAACTGCGCACGCTGCTCGTCGGTGATGAGAGGTTCAGCCGGCATGGTCAGAGTGCGTGGCGCTGTGCGGAAACACGCGTTGCATCAGAAGCACGGAGTCGCGAAGCCGCTTTCGTGTCTGCCCGTAAAGGCGCACAGCCGCCTTTGCAGAAAAACACGCTTGCACGAAGGCTGAAAGTCGGCATGGCGTGAATGCTCGAATGAGCCAATGTGGCTTTGAGTTTTTACGTGGATACACGATTGTTACGCAAAAGCACGGAAGCACCCATGAGTGGATTCACCGAATCGGCCGCGCAAACCGCTCATGAGTTAAAGATAACGTGGTTTTAATTCTCTCCAAACGGAACGCTTCTGTCCATGCAGAAGCGCCCCATTCAGGCTGGCCGTCCGGCCGGCGCCACCACCTTCGATGCCGAACTGGCGCAAGCCTTCGGCGCAGCGGTGCGTGCGCTGCGCTCGGGGCAGGGCATGGCCCAGGAGGCGCTGGCGCACCGGGCAGGCATCGAGCGCTCGCACATGGGCAAGATTGAGCGTGGCGAGCACATCCCCTCGCTGCCGCTGATCTTCAAGATCGCGGCAGCGCTGGAATGCGGCGCGACCGACCTGATGGCCGCGACCGAAGCCCAACTGGGTTCGACCGCGGCCTGATGCTGCAGGCTTGGCCTGCAGCATCGATCCCGCCTGGACGACGGGATCGAACCTGCCGTCAGGCCGTGGGCTTGCTGCGCGACCAGATCAGGTTGTGCGTGCCGTCTTCTTCTTCGATCAGGCGGGCGTAGATGGTCGCCGGGAACGAGGGGTCGTCCAGCGTCACCGAGAGGTAGGGGCGTTCGGACTGGCTGACCTTCTTCCAGGCGGCGCCGATGTCGTAACCGGTGCCGGCCTGGATGCGGTAGTCGGGGGCGTTCTCGCTGCCCTTGTCGTTGCGAACGAACTTGACCTTGACGTTGAGCGTGAGGGTGCGAACGGTGCCGATGAAGCCGTCGTTCTGAGCGGTGAAGGTGCCGATGTTGGCCATGATGATTTCCTTTCGGGTTGCCAAGGTCGCGCCCATCGCGTCCTTGTTGTGATCCGTCAGGCGGGGGACGGGCGGGCCGCACCCTGCAGCGAAGCGAAGGGGCCGCAACGGCGTGGAGGACCGGCAGGCACGGGAAATTTGCCTCGCGAGGAATCCGCGCAGCGGAGGGGAAATTTCTTGGGCCGTACGGTTGCGGCCATCAAGCCCGAGGCGCAGCCGTGACCCCGCCAGGATTCACGACAAGACAAGGACGCCTGGGACGCACCTTTCCCGAAAGGCCTCATGGCCGAGCACGTTCACCATGCTTGCGTTGAGACCTCAGCGGCCACCACCATTGCGTCATCAGTCAGAGTCGCAACAACGTTAGAAGCCCTTGCGGCATCCACCCGGCGCCTCGCACCGTGCGCCGCCTGCCAGGTCAACCAGGGCAGTGCCCACACCTTGCGGTCTTCGACACCCCCCACCGATCTGCCCGCCAGCGTGGGGGAAGAGGGCACACCAGGCAACCCAGCGCAGCGAGCTGAGGCGTAGTACCCGGCTCGCACGGCGGGGTGATGCAGGGCCGGAGTCGAAGCACGAACGCATCCGGCCCGCTCAGGCAAGCGCAGCGCGCAGGCGTGAAGGATCGAAGCCGAAGGGCGGTGACGGCTATGACGGCACGGGGCGCAGCCCGAGAGCCTGGCGGCGCTGGGCGCCGACACGCCCACCCAGACGCACCACAGCCCAGGTCACATGAAGAAGCTACCCTGGTCCGAATAGCCCATAGGGTCGATCTCCAGTTGAGCCAGCCAGGGCTGGACCGCTCGCTTGCAGGAAAAGTCCTCACCGCCGTCCTGAATCCAGGCGCCGAGACGGCGCTCCACCCACGCGTGAGCATGGGCGTCGCCATCGCGTAAACCATTGAATCGGTCGGGCTCAATGCCCTCATGCCGCGGATCGAGCACCACGTTGATCGACAGTTCATCGCCGCTTATGGCATCCACACTGGCCACGGCCATATGGCCACCCTCAAGGTCGAAGCGGTAGATGTGCCGCTTGCAAAGCTGGCTGTGCGGATTGCCGCCGGGCCACCAGTTGTCGCTGGGCTCCAGGCCGAACAGTCGCTGCTCCAGCCCCGCATTGATGGCAGCGACCATCAGGTTGCGCCAGCCCGTCCACCGTGCACTTCGCTTTTTGCTCAGGGGGAAGTTGCGGAACGGCGAGTACGAGTGCTCGAACTCGGGGACCAGACGCAGATCCCCTGTGGCGTTGTAGCCCAGCTCCTGGAGTCGCCGCACCATGCGCGCATTGCTGGGCTTGGGCACCTCGACGGTCGTTCGACCGGCGAGAGCAGCGCGTAGCGCCGCATGCGTCTTGAAGCCGAGCGCCGACGCAAGGGCTTCACTGAGATGAGCGGACGAGACACCGCTGACGCGGTGCTGGGCACTGTGCTTGAGATTGCGCACGGCCGCAGCGGAGACGAAGAATGTCGAATCAGACATGCCAAATTCCTTTGTGCATGGTCGATGACTGCCGATTACGCACCGACCGGAGGAATGGACACGGTCTGCGATCAGAGAAGGGAAGCGAGAAACGTCGTTTAACCCGGCAGCAGGTTCAGCGTGACGCGGCTGTCTCGGCATTCTATGCGCTGATGCCAATCGCGTGGGCACCAGTGCTCGTGCAAGCACTTGCGCGCCGCCACGCCGCCGCCTGATCGAAGGCGGCGGTGTGGCGTTTTTCTGAGACCCCGTTCAGCCCATGCGGCGCGCACCCAAGTCGGAAGCTACAAGGCCCCGGGCGGCAAGCGCCGGGGCCTTGCAGGGCTTTGCGGACCTGCCTGCGTCAATCGTCAGATGCTTCCGCCTCTGTGTGCTTCACTGATTCTGGCACCTCGCGACCGAACACGGCCGGCATCCAGCCGCTGCCCTCGGCCAGTCGCTCGGCCTCCAGCGCAATCTCGGCCTTCTTGAGCTTGGACAGACGGGGCACCTCATTCGGCGCGAACTGCGCCACCGCGTTCAGGATGGCTGCCTTGGGCACGTGCTGGAAATAGCTGTCGGCCGTGGGCTTCCACCAAGCGGCCATGTCTAGGCGCAGCGCCTGCGCCAGTTCAGCGCCGGGCTGACTGGCGGTCGCGCGGGACGTCACCACGTCCACCGCTGGGGCGGTGCACAGCGCCAGCAGTTGCACCAGTTCATCCTGGGACTTGTCCAGCAGTACGGCTAACAGCTCGCCCGGTTCCTGCGGCAGACGTTCGGCCCATGCCTGACGAAGTTCGCGCAGCGCGAGCGCGGCGGGCGACTCGGGCCAGTCGGGTGCCAGGTCTTCCAGGCGATCACGCAGGCTCATGCGCAAGCCCAGGGGTAGGGCGTTGCGATAGCCGCCCTGCAGGGCCTGCTGCACCAGAGCGTGCACCAGCGCAGCCAGCGCCGCCTGCGGCTGGCGCGCGAACTCGATCTGCAGGGCTGCGGTGCGGTGGGCGCTCAGGCGCTGCGCCAGCCGGTCGGACAGGTGTTCTGCGCCGTGCGGCGCATCGCCCGTGGTTGATCCGTCCGAATTGCTGCCATCGTCGCCAGGGGTCCGGCCGCTGACGGCGCGTTGCCGCGCAGCGTCCAGCGCGCGCAGCACCTTGGCTTCGGCGTCGCGCAACAGTCTCCGGTGAATCAGGGGCTGCCCCTCGCGATCCAGCGTGACGATGGCCCCGGCCATGGCCCGGACCTCGGGCGCATGGCCGCTCAACTGGGACTGCACGGCTTCCAGTTCGGTCGCCAGGGCCTCGTGGCGCTGGTGCAGGGTTTCGGCCTTGTCCTCGTCGTCCGCGTCGTAGGCTTCTTCGAGCGCGGCATCGGTGCGGGTGATGCGGCCTTGCAGCACCTCCATGCGCCGCACCTCGCGCGCCGTGGGTTCGCGGCGCGTGCGCGGTGCGTTCTGGAACGCCTGCCGCTCGGCGGGGCTCAGGTGCGGCACCGCCTCCACCCAGGCCCAGCCCTCGGCGTGCACAGGTTCGGCCAGCGCCTCCAGCTTCTCGCGCACCAGCCGTTCCAGCAGCGCGGCATCGGTCAGGGTGGTTCCGGTGTCCTCGTCGTCGGCGAACAGGTCGCGGCGAATGCCACCCCCGGCGGCGGTGTAGGCATTCAGGCCGACGAAGTGCACCAGGGCATGGTCGGCGCCGATTTCCCGCTCAGTCAGGCGCTGGCGCAGCGCTGCCGGGCTGCGCTGCCATTCGGGTGCTTCATAGAACGCGGCCTCCTGGGCGACGTGGTCGTCGGTCACAGCCAGCGCCATCAGCTGCTCCAGGCTGAGGGCGTCGGCGCGGTAGTCGGCCATCAGGCGGGGCGAGACATTGGCGAGCTTGAGGCGGCGCTGCACCACCAGGGGCGTGACGCCGAAGTCGGCCGCGATGTCTTCCACCGGGCGCCCCTCGGCCACCAGGGCAGCGAAGGCTTCGAACTGGTCGGCCGGCTGCATGGCCTCGCGCTGCACGTTCTCGGTCAGGCTGGCGGTGCGAGCGCTGCTGTCGGCCACCAGAAGGCAAGGCACCTCCCAATCCTTGGCGATGCGGCGCTTCTTGGCCAGCAGCTTGAGGGCGGCGCAGCGGCGGCCTCCGGCCACCACCTCGTAGTGCTCTCCGTCCGATGCCAGGGTGACGGTGAGGTTCTGCAGCAGGCCCACGCGCTCGATGCTGGCGGCCAGCGCCTCGATGGATGGGCCCGCCGTCTTGCGCACGTTGCGGCGCGACGGGCGCAGCCGCGACAGCGGCACGAGCAGCATTTGCTGCGAGGGCTGGGCGGGCACCTGCGGTGCGGGGGTGGCGTGCAGGGCCTGGACTTCGGGATGGGTGAGTGCGTTCATGGTGAAACTCCTGTGGGTGCATGAGGAAAGCGAGACGGTGCGCGGCGGTAGGGCCAAGCCCCGCGCGCCGCGCGCGGGGGGATGAAAAGGGATCAGCCCTTGAGCTGGCGCAGGCCATCGGCCAGCAGCCACAGGGCGCGGTTCAGTCGCAGGTTCTGGTCGATGCCCTGCACGGGGCGGGTGCTCTGGCGGCGCCCGTTGGCGCTTCGGCCGGTCAGTCCGCCTTTGATCAGGTTTTCCTGGGTGCGGTTGAACACGCTCCACAGGTCGCGCCGGTCGTCGTCGTGGCGACGTGGCATCAGGATTTGCGATTCGGTGACGGGCGGTGCCTTGTCGGCGTCGTCGTACTTGAGAGCCAGCGCGGCGCGCGCGAACACCTCGGATTCGCCCGTGTCCGGCGCCACGGCCTGCATGGCCTCGCGCGACTCTTGCGCCTGCCCGAAGCCCTGCAGCACCGTGTAGGCGCCTTCGATCACCTGCGCGGCCACGTCGCCCTTGTGCGGCACGCGCACGTCGGCCACGGTGTCGCCGCACACCAGACCGTTCTGGCACACGAAACGGAACATGCCGGCCAGCATCTGGTAGCTGCTGGTGCCGTCGTGCGAGTTCAGCAGGATGATTTCGTTGGCCTCGCGACCGTTGATCTGGCTGGCGTGGCGAAGCCGGATCAGGTGCTTGGTGAACTCGCGCCGGTCGTCCTGGCGCACGCGGGTCTGGCACACCATGAAAGGCTGGAAGCCCTCGCCGCGCAGTTCCTGCAGCACGGTGGCGGTGGGGATGTAGCTGTAGCGCTCGGAGCGGCTGCCGTGCGGCGCCTCGGCAAAGATGGATGGCGCCACGGCGCGGATCTGTTCATCCGACAGCGGAGTTTCGGAACGCAGCACCGGCGAACGTGGTGCAAAGCGGGAAGCAAGTTGCATGATCTTTCTCCAAATGAAGCTGGCTGTTGAAAACCCCCACCGGATTCCTAGATTCGGAGCCCTCTTCGGGTCTTCCGGTGGGGTCGGCGCAGAGACCTGGGCCGGCCCCTTCGCCACCGTCTTTCCTGAGTTCATCGCCCGCGACCAAAGGAGCGCGCCACCCGGTGCCGTCAAGGAGGCAAGCGCCAGGTCTGGTGCGGCCCGCAGGCGCAGCCGAGGACACGGCCTGGCGCGCCTTGACGGCACCGGGCGGCGGGCTACGGTCGCGCAAGTGGTGATGGACGAGGGAAGAGGGCGCCAATGGCCCTCGGCCGCTGGTGGCGCCGACCCCACGCAAGCGCAGTGCGCAGGCCCGGACGCAAGGCCGGGCCGAAGGCGTCAGCCGACCGGAGGGAAGGAAACGATGGAAGCCCGCCAGGGGCGAGACGGCGGGACCGCAGGGCCTGTGGGCTCGATGCGCAGCACGACAGCGCGGCCGGCCAACCCCCAATGGCCGGAGACGCCCAGTGACCGCGATGGCTCTACGATGACGGCATGGCCGAGAAAGACACCGCCCACTCCGACGACCCACTGGATCAGATGCTCACCCGCTCCGATGCGCTGATGGAGCGACTGACCGAGCTGCTCGACGACGCCGATTTCGATGGTTCTCCGCGAGGCGAAGCAGCCCTGGGCATGTGCGTGGTGGCCATGGAGCACGCGACAGCGCTGCGCGCCCTGATGGCCCTGGGCCTGCCGACCTCGGCGGTTAGCCTGATGCGCCTGCAGTTCGAGGCACTGACCCGGGCCATGTGGCTGATCTATGCCGCCAGCGATACGGCCATCGAGAAGCTGTCGGCGCCGCTTACCATCGAAACCGAACAGGCCGCCAAGAACCTGCCCAGTGCAAAGGAAATGATCGATCAGATCGGCAAGCGGGTCGGGCAGGGCGTGCCCGCTGCGGCCCACGGGATGCTGACCCAGTTCAAGGACATGTCCTGGAACGCCATGAACTCCTTCGTGCACGGCGGCATCCACCCGCTGCGACGCAGCGCCGATGGTTTCCCCGTGCACCTGGCCCTGCAGGTGCTGCGCAACTCCAATGGTCTGAGCACCATGACCGGCATGACGATGGCCGTGCTCACTGGCGACGAATCCATCGTCCAGCCGATGAGCAAGATCCAGCCGGTGTTCGCCGATTGCCTGCCGGATCTGCTGAAACCCTGAAAACCAGGGCGTTCGCTACGCCCTGGTGGCTGGTCAGACGACGATGCGTCCGGCCAGCCGTGCATCCCGTGTGTAAGTGCTCAGGCGCTTCTCGGCTCGAAAGTGCAGGTCGCGCTCAACCGGCAACCCGAGCCTGCCGCGCACCGTCGCCAGCTCCCGCATACTGATCCAGCCCAGTTCGGGCGCCCCAAGGCCGAGATCGCACAGGCCGAAAGCATGGTCATGATCGTCCGGGTCGATCTCAGTGAGCAGCCAGGTCGCGCCAGCGTCGGGCGTGAACAACTTGACCACGGGTGCCGGGTCGAAGTCAGGGTTTCGCAGCGTCTCGCGGCCGTTGGCCAGCAGCAGCACGCGCTGCTCGTCGGTGATGAGTACGTTCATGGTGAACTCCAGAAGGAATGCCGGGCGGGATTGCCCGCAGCCTCCGGGTCACGGCGCAGCGCAGCGGTCAAGGTTCGTAGACGGCCGCCCAGGCCGCCAGCGCATCGCAGATGCGCGCCGACCTTGACGGCGAGAACGGCGTGGCACGCTGGGTGCAATAGCAAGCCAGCCAAACCTCACTTACTTGATCCCCTGGAAGGGCAGTGTGCGTTCAGGGAGTCTGCGGTTCCAGGCGGCTCAACGAATCAGGCGAGGCACACTTGCCGCGCGCGTCCTCAACCAGGTCTCCATCGGACTTCGTCCCCAGCGCGCCCACTTTTGCAGCAATGCGCGATTCCATTGATGTTCGCGGAGCCACCACCAGAATGACGCAGCCGTCGCAAACCACTTCGTGGTCGTCTGATGCCTGCACGCGGAATTTCGCGCTCCGCTCCCCCAGCCGTTCGACCCATCCCCTCAGCTTCAGGGTTGATCCCGGCGGGATCGGTCCCTTGTGCTCCAACTCGATCGTCCGGCCCACCACGACCTCCGAGTCGGCATCCACGTGCCGCTGCATTTCGCGGATGCAGATGGATTCGACGACGGCGACCAGATACCCGGTCGCCAAGCATTCGATCAGCCGCTGTGCGTAGTCACCTCCATGCGGGAGCCGGGAGAACAGCGCCCGGGCCGTCTGCTCGGGCGGCACGCTGTAGGTTTCTTCAAAGGAGATTTCGCTGATGCCTTGGTGGTTCATGGGATGGGGAAATGGGTTGATGACGCGCATTCGCTCCGAAACCCCGCGTTAAAGCGGGGTGACAGGAACAGCGTTCGATCCTCGTTCGGATGCATCGCGTCTTCAACCCAGTCAGGCGTTTTCCAGCGTAGGTGAGTTGATGCCCGCGACAAACACTCCCATCCTTCAAAAGGCCATCTGCCGGCTACGGCCCACCGCAGCTTTTCGTCACATGGAACTTCAGTGGCCGGCATTGGTTGTCTCATGTCCATGACCGCTGCCGCGCAGGACTTCCGTTCCTCTCAACTCCAATCGTTTTTCGAACGTGAAGCGCCAAATTTGGCACGTCATTCGTGATCACGTCTCGACAGTCGTTGAGCGTTGCGAATCCATGTATGGAGCGGCTGATCTCGTAACAGGGCTGGGTGCTGACGTTCGGCCGTGCCCAGCTCCCGGAGCCCCAGCGAAAACTCGACAGGTGGAAGCACATGGCATCATGAAGTTCGACGCTGGCGAAAGCATGGAACCCCTTGGAGCGCGCGATGAGTTCGATACCTGAACGGGAACAGCTCTACACCGAGGTTTGGTCTGTTCCCATGATTCATCTCGGCAAGCGCTACGGCCTGTCAGGTCCGGGACTTCGACAGGTGTGCGTAAAGCTGGGCATCCCGATACCGGCGAGAGGCCACTGGGCCAGGCTTGCTGCTGGCCACAATGTCCCCAAACCTTCTCTTCCTCCCGTCGCCACCGTTGTTGCAAACGAGGTTGTTGAGCGTCGGCATCTGAAGGGCACGAAGCGTTCCAGGGAGACATCGTTTGAACAGAATCCAGAAACAGATCGAAGTGAAATGCCGCTGCCATCACCTGAGCGATCTGATGCGATGCAGCCGTTGGCACTTCACCCTCTGATCCGAGCCTTGCTTCCCAAATACGAAAAAGAGGCAGCGGAAGCACTTCAGCGAAAAGCGAAGCACGATTGGGAAGATGCGTATCCAGGACGACAGTATCGAGGTGTCGCACCGCCCTTCTATAGCTGGAAACACTTCTGTGACCGCGGTCAGATCCTTGCTGCGACCCACAGAAAGACAGCGATCCGGGTCTCGCTCATGACCTATAAGCGGGCACTGCGTTTGATGAGCTCGCTGGTCGAAGAGCTTGAAAAATCCCGCTTTCAGCTCACGTTCGCCGATCAAATGGAGCGCTTGATCGCCAAGCGAGGCGAGGCACACATCAGCATCAGGTTGACCGAGAAACTTGACGCCGGTACCCGTTTTGACAGGATCAACTCGTACACGCGTGAAAAGGAATACGTGAAGACGTTGGCTCCGACAGGACGCCTTAGCCTCAGCATCGAGCAGATGGGCCTTGGAGAGACGACTTTGAATGACACGTCCACGACGACTTTGGAGACCAGGTGGCCCGAGATTCTTTCTGCCGCCGAATTCCGCCACCGTGGCTCTCTGGAAGCTGTGGCCAGATGGGGGAGGCAGCGCGAGCAACAAGAAGAAGCGGCTCGCCGCCGGGCTGAGGAGCAACGGGTCAGGGAAGATGCTCAGCAGAGAGATGCTGCAGAGAAGGCCCGGCGAGATGCGCTGCTGCGTGAGGCACAGAGCTGGCAGTCGTCACAGCTGCTCCTGAGCTATGTGGCGCACTTGGAGGGGCTTCGAGACGCATCCGGCAAGGCCAGTGATGACTTTGATGTTTGGCGTGAATGGGTTCTCGGCGTTGCCGCCAGCCTTGATCCGAGCAGCACAAGACTTGCTGCACCCTGAACCTCGAAGCGAGCCCCATCGGCCCTCGAATCTATAGCAGCGAGCGGGACAGCCACCCGGCTGAACGTCGTGTCTGCAGCCGCCTTAGAACCGGCCTCGATGACGCTCGTTTTCGGCTGGACAGAGTCGTTCGAAGCGCCCGTCCCGATAGGTTGCGACATTCGTTACCGGACATTCGACGACCGTCGTTCCTATGACCGCAACGCATCCAAAGCCCGTGAGCTCGATGTTTTGTGGTTGCAACTCCCTGGCGAATGACAGGTCGGGTGCGAGGCGCACGGCTACACCTCCGCCACCGGCTTCGCGGATACTCACTACTCGTCGTAATCGAACACACAGCGGGCCAGAACATCGGTGGGCTCATAGCTCCCGTAGCTTCCGCGTGAACGACCGGCCTCCGAGATGAGGTGCAAGTGCTTTCGAGCGCGCGAGGCCAGGACGTACAGCAGCTTTCTGGCTGCGGCATCACCGTCTGAATCGCTGAAGTGGGGCACCATGCCCTGGAGAAGTCCGAATGCTATGACTACATCAAACTCCGCGCCCTTGACCCCGTGAATCGTCGATACCGTGATCCCAGTCCGTTCACGGAACACCTTCTTGAAGAACGACAGATCGGTGATGTAGTCGGCACCGGACTTCTGTAGCTTCTCTAGCCGTGCCTGAGAACTCGCAAAGAATGCTTCGCGATGCTCCACCAGCGAGGGGAAAGCACCCAGCTCGATCCCCAGGCGATCGAGTAACGCGACGAACGCTTGGTCCAGATACGCCAAGCCGTCTGTCTCGGTAATGGCGAGGGAGTTGGACTCCCGCAGTAACGATCGCTGCGTGATCTTGGACGTATCGACGCCGAAATCTCGCAGGTCAGCAATGACGTCCCTGGCCCATCGCATGCGTCGCACCAGCATTTGGGGCGACGATTCCGTCAGCAAGATCTTGGAGAGCTTGAACCAAAAGTTGTCGGGATCATTGCTGAACGGCACCAATCCCGGACCGTCGAACTGCTGGTCGGGGAGCAGTGCCACCAGCTTTCGGGTGGTGGACGCCAGCAAAATCCACCACGGCGCCAACACACAGATCTCTTCGGGGGCATGCCCTTCGGCTAGGCTCTCTTGAATGAGCCTGACGAGTTCATCATGAAGGTCGTCATGTGCAACGAGTCGGTTGTAGGAGACGTGGCTGGGAAAGCCGACCATCTCGCCCGCTCCCTCGATGTCGGTAGCGTGCACGTTGAAGTTGGAGAAGTGCCCGATGATCCGCGCGCTTGAACGGTAGTTCAATCGAAGCTCCATCTCACGAATGGGGATGCCCGTGAGCGCGCGAAAATCCGTCACCGAAATGGCATAACCGCCAAGCGAGCCATAGATTGCCTGGTTGGGATCACCCACGATGAACGTCTTGGTCCTGCCGGCGCCCGCCCGAAGGATGGCCCCCACCAGGTTGTACTGGATCTGCTTCGTATCCTGGTACTCATCGACGAGGACATAGGAAAAGACCTGCGAGAGCAGCGCTGCGATATGCGGCTGATTCCGGATCAGCACCTGGGAGTACCAGAGGATCAACTCGAAATCGATGCGTCTCGTGTCCACGAGTTCTCGAAAGTAGGCTGCCAGGACCTGATGGATCCTGTCGTGCTTTCGCGTGTCGGCGCATCCCAGTCGGCACTCATCTCCTTCGAAGTAATAGTCGCAGTCCCACAAGGTTACGCCGCGGTACGGTGCGCACAGTCGCTCGAGCATCTTTTCGCGGTCGTGCCGGTCCAAGACCGTGTACCCGCGAGCCAGCTCCGGGACGTAGATTCCGTAGGGCTTGATGATCCATTCGAGACAGAACGAGTGAATGGTTCCGATCCACAAGGCGGAGGTGTCGACTCCAAGGGCTTCGACTCGCTCCTGAATCTCGTCAGCGGCCCGGTGGGTGTAGGTGATGGCCACGACGATGCGCTTGTCCGTGCGCTGGGACAGCTCATACGCGATCTTGTAGGTCAGTGTGCGCGTTTTTCCGCTACCCGGGCAGGCGACCAGGAAAACGCTCGATGGCTCTTCGACGGCGGCCGCTTGCTCGGGATTGAGCTCTGTAGCATCCCAGGCAAACATCAGGTCATCCCGGCTAGGAACGCATGGACCACGTCTCCCGGCAACGCCGTTTCGGCCGCCGCGCGAAGTGTAGTCAGATCGATCTTCCGGTCACGGAACTGCTCCAGTTCCAGGGCAAACGCGTTCAGACGAGCACGCGAGGCGACATCAATGCGCCACAGGCATCTCATCCGATGCTGAAGGACTCGAATGATCAGCGGGCGCGAGAACGCTCCATGCGCAAATAGCACCGCCTCTCGGATGTAGGGCGGCACCACGACTTGGTGATCCAGAGTTTGGGCGAGCAAGATCGCGAACCATCCCTTGCCTTCCTGCTCGGCCATCGTCAGGGTGCGGAAGCCACTCTGATGAAGGAGGCCCGACCGAAGCTCGGTCGTTGCCTGCGCGATTGTCGCTTGCGCCTTGTAGACCTTGTCGACGCTGCGCACGATCGCTTCGTGGTTGCCCGCCCCGACAAAATCCACCTCGAAGGTATGCGTGGCATAGAAACTCCGCACCCAGCCGTTGTCCGCGCCAAATGCGTCTAAGTCGATCTTCCGCTGCGCCCCGGCCGTTTGTGAGCCGATCGCCTTGCGCTTCTTGGCAGCCCAGGCGTCACCGTCCGCCGGGTTCGGCGTAGTGTCGAAGAAGATCGTGTCCATGTCCGTGACGATTGCGCACCGCTTGCGGATCCGGATGTCGTGGAACAGGACCGCGACGTTCTTGAATCCGGTGCTGCGGATGTTGATGACGCTAAGCCCCAACTCGTCCACGCTCAGGCCCAAGACCTGCTTCACAAGCGCAGGGATCAAGATCTCTTCCGCGTCCCCCTCCACCAGGATCACGCTCTTGGCAAACAGCAGGTTGCTCCTCACCGCGTCCAGGTATCTCTGGATGCTCGTCACCTGTGCAGGATCCAGTCCGGTCGCCGGCTGGTAGGCCTCACAGAACGCGCCGCATCGACCCAGGATGTTGACGTTGCTCACATTGCTCACCTCGGAGATGTGCGTGGAGTGCGTCGTGTAGATGACTTGTGCATCCTCGTATGCGATGCGATCGAACAGCGTCTTCTGGATATGGGTGTGGATATGTGCTTCGGGCTCTTCGATGAGCAGGAAGTTCGCAATCGCCATCTTCTCGCGCTGGTACTTGAACTCCAGCAATTTGAGGGTCAGGTAGATCAGGTTGGCGCCGCCAAGGCTGAGTTCGTTAATCGTCCCTTCATACTCATCCTCCGCTTCCCCGACGAACAGCCGAAGCGACTGAAAAAGCTGCTCAGCGTCCTCGGGCAGGTCTGACCGGATTGACAACGAAGTCGGAGAGTAGGTCTCGCCGGCTGTGTCCTTGATCGTCTGGCGAATGTGCTTGCGTACCGCTTGCACATCCTCAAGCCCTTCGATGGCGCCATTGAGACCTCGTACCTTGTCCATGATGGGGACCAGGGCCGCCGCGTCGATCTCGCCGCTCTTGCTTTTGAGTAGGGTAAGCAGCGGATTGGTGCGGTTGTTGTGAAACTCGGCCACGACGTCGCGAAGCGCCTGGATGAAGGTGAGTGACACCTCTTTGGTGACCGACAGGAACCCGGGTACCTTTGCCCCAAGTTCAGGAAACTCGGTTTCGCTAGAAAAGGAACAGGACTCGAAGTCTCCGACGATCCGTTGATACGTGGCCGGATCACTAAAGTCAGCGTTGCTTCGACCGGTGAAAATGCTCTCGTAGTCGTCGATGGTTATGCCATCTCGGATTGCCTTCAACTCCGCACCGTCAAAGTCATTGAGGGCCGACAGCTTCAGCCGAATTTCCTTCTTAGGGCGGAAGATGAGGTTGTAGGTCGCCTTTGAAATCGGCCCGGCGTGGATTCCGGCTGTGCCGTGCAGGAACAGCGCCTGGACCGCCTCATCGGGGCTGAGATCCTCGAACTCCATGCTGATGATGATCCAGTGGCCCTTCCACTGATCCAGCGCGCGGCTGAAATCGGACTCTTCCAGCCGATGAGCTGCGCGGACCATGTTGTCGTCCAGGAGCAGCCGGATGGCGCGGAGGATGTTGGACTTGCCTGCGCCGTTCTCCCCGATGATGGTGTTGACGCCGCGCTGGAACGTCAAACTGGTGTTCTTGAAATTTCTGTAATTGACCAGCGTAAGTTTGGAGATGTGCATATCTTGGGCCCTCGTGCTCCCTCGGGCGCTAGTGTCTAGTTGGAATCTATCGTAGCGTTCCAGCCGTTGCCTGCGAAGAGCGTCAAGAGACGCTTGACCAGCGGCGCATGAACTGGCGACTTCTTGAACACAAAGAACTCCGTTTTCACGGAACCAAGTCAAATCCAACTCCACTCCGATACTTCGGTGGACCAAAAAAGGGGGGCTGCGCCCCGGGTTCACAAAAGGCCCCTTTCGGCCATCGAAAGAACCTGGTCGCCTGCCACGATCATGTGGTCCAGCACCCGCACGTCCACCAGCGACAAAGCCGATTTCAGCGTCTGCGTCAGGTGCTCGTCGGCCCGGGACGGCTCCGCCACCCCCGAGGGGTGGTTGTGCACCAGAACCAGGGCGGCGGCATTCCGCGACAGACACTCCTTGACCACCTCCCGCGGATAGACCGAGGTCTGGCTTACCGAGCCCCGGAACAGTTCGAGGTACTCGATCAGGCGGTTCTGCGAGTCCAACATCAGCACCGCGAACACCTCGTGCTCCAGCAAACCCAGCTTCACCTTCAGGAACTCCCGCACCGCCTGGGGTGAGTCGAACAGCACTCGCTCGATCAGGTGCTGCCGCAGGATGCGTTGCGCCGCCTGCAGCACTTCGTCGGTCTGCGCCGGGCGGTAGTCACCCGCTGTGTCGCGAACCAGAAGAACGGAAGGATCAAAGGAGAAGAGATCGTGTGCCATGGCCGGCTCCGTGAATCGGGCGGGATTGCCCGAGACCGGCACCTGCACGGCGCAGCGCAGGGGTCAGGGTTCGTAGACGGCCGCAGGACGCCAGCGCACCACCGCAGGGCAGGGCGCGCCGACCTTGACGCCGAGAACGGCGTGCTACGGTGAAGGGAACAGCAAGACGCCCCACCCACACACTTCGCGCGTACCAGGGCAAGCACAGCGCGCAGGCAGCGCAGGCTGCCGGAGGCGTCAGGGATTCCCGCCGAACGGCCGAGACGGGCTCCGCCTGGCTCGGGGCAGTGCCCGGGGAGCCCGACGGCGCGAGCCGTGACGCTCGAATCCCTGGGCCGACAAAACGTCCTTCAGTTCAAAATACTGTATAAAATTACAGCCACCGCAAAGGAGAAGCCCATGCACCATGAATTTCGTCAGCTGTACCAGCCTCGCTTCCAGCGCCGTTCGGAATGGCTGCGCCGCGTCTGGCGCTGGTTCTGAACAACTCATGCCTAGCACCCCACGAGGTTCGCGCATGAACGCCCCCGTGTTCCAGGAGGTGCTGCTGCGGATCAATTCCCCCGGCGACGAACTGCCCCTGGCCATCGCCGGTGTGTTGCGCTATGTCTGGAAGAGTCGCTACGGCGAGATCCTGATTGAGGTTGTGGGCAATGAAGTGTTCGTCAATGGCAGCCGGGTCGGAAAAACGCATTCGGCTTCCGCTGAGTTTTCCGACGGGTGATCCTGACCGATCCATCGCCCCAACTATCGGTCTCCGTGCAGGTCATGTGAGCAACCGTGCAGTTTCAACAGAACCCCCTTTGCCATGTCCAACAACAGTGCCACCAGGCCCGGTCCACACAGAGCCAAAAGAGCAGAGTCCGTGGTCTTCAGTGATCTCGCTGAGTTGTGCTGCAGTCCAGGCTACGTCCATGCCTTGGCCTACATCTGCCATAGGGACAACTTCATTGCATACGACACCAGAATGAAGTCGCCGGACATGGCGAAGCTCTTCACGCGCGGGCGACTGATTCGGACCGAGATCACCACCCTCATCGGACTGATGGTTCAAAAGGACATTGATCCGTCGCTGCCTGAGCCGGTGCTCATGCAGTCGTACATCGAGCGAACCGACGCCTTGATGGACGAACTCCATGCAGCCATCGGCTCGCCGATGTTCGCGAACATGAGTGCAGCGGTCACAGGCCAGGCGATTGATGCGGCTACCGGTCGAGGCGCATTTCTGCGTGAACCGATCTTCTATGGTGGCGAGTCGGCTTACTCGTTCCAGTACCGAGACTTCTCGCCCGAGAAGTACGGCAAGGATGACGAGTGGCTGCAACGCACTAAAGGTTTCAGCATCCAGGCCGCCACCGCAGTGGTCCGCGCCATCGGTGAACGTCAGAATGAAAACGTCATGGCGGCACACCAAGCCATGCGGCCGGACGATACGGCCAGCTGGACCATTCTCCCGGGCTTCTTTCTTTCCGCCGAAGAGCTGGTTGCGACCAGTGGCGTCGCCCTGGAGGAAGTCCAAGCCGTCCTACGGGCGTTCACCCATCAAGGCCACAACACCGGTTTTACCGATGCCAGTGCCTTCAACGCGATCTCGGCCACGCCGCTGATTCCGCTGCCCGATGGTCGTGTCTTGCTGTACCAGTACTACAGCCTCGTGGAAGCCCTGTATGAATCCCCTTTTTACTGGATGCTGCAGGACGATAGCTATAGGAACAAGGCGTCCAGGCACCGTGGTGAGTTCACAGAGGCGATGGCGGTTCGCTGTCTTGCCAAAGTGTTCGGGGCGGCCAATGTCCGCAGCAACATCGATGTGTATTGCGGCAAGCAAAAGACCGGTGAGATCGATGTCCTCGTGACTTTCGGCGACCGCGCGATCGTTGTCCAAGCCAAGTCCAAGCGGCTGACGCTGGAAGCCCGACGGGGCAACGACGGGCAGATCAGGGCGGATTTCCAGAAAGCCGTTGTCGAGGCCTATGAGCAGGGCATGGTGTGTGCCCGGCACATCCTCGCCGGGGACTGTGTGTTGCGCGATGCCCTCGGCAACGAAGTCGTGCTTCAGTGGAAACCCAAGGAGGTGTTTCTGCTCAACGTGGTCGCCGACCACTATCCGGCGCTCAGCTTCCAAGTGAGCCAGTTCCTCAAGCATGAAGCGACCGTGGGCATCCGGCCGCCCTTCGTGATGGATGTGTTCCTGCTGGATGCCCTGACGGAGATGCTGGAGTCACCGCTTCGGTTGCTGGGCTACATCCATCAGCGGGCGCTCCATGCCGACCGCTTGCAACTGTCCCACGAACTGGTGGCGCTGTCCTTCCATCTGAAGGAGAACCTTTGGCTCTCTCCAGAACACGACCTGGTGATCCTTGGCGATGACATCAGTGCCGATCTGGATCTCGCAATGATGGTGCGCAGAGACGGTGTGTCGGGCGACAGGACACCCGACGGCATCCTGACCCGTTTCGCAGGAACCGCATTTGAACGGCTGATCCAACAGATCGAACAGAAAAGCGATCCTGCGACCCTCGACCTTGGGTTCCTGCTACTGACCCTCGGGGAAGACACGTGCCGCCACCTCGCGCATGGCATTCAGGAGCTGACGCGTCGGGCGAGAGCCGACGGGAAACCACACGACTTCACCGTTTCAATCGGTGAAGCCGAGGAGGGGATCTGCCTTCATTGCAATCCTGGACCCGTGGGGCAGGCCAGGGATCGATTGGAAGCCCACTGTCACAAACGGAAGTACGCGCTGAAGGCGCGCAAGTGGTTTGGCCTTTGCCTGCACACCGACGAAAGCATCCGTTTCGGACTGACATTGGACTATCCCTGGCAGCCTTCGGACGACATGGACCTCTTGACGCAGACCATGCAGAACCGGTTCGGCAGGAGCACCCAAGGTCCAGTCCAGAAATGGCCACGCGCCAAGATCGGTCGGAACGATCCCTGTCCGTGTGGGAGCGGCCTGAAGTACAAGAAGTGCCATATTGGCAGCGAGCGGTAGCCGGCAGAAAAACCTGTTCTCAGAAGATTTTCGTACAGGTCCTGCGCCCGATTGAGTGCGCTGCCTTGGCACCTGACTGAGCCGTTGTTCGAGCGATGGAACCATGTTCCTAGATGATTGGGTTGCCGTGGAACGGTGTTGGTTCCTTGTCATGCGTGGGCTCATTGATCGCCCGATAATTCTTCCCATGCAGCTGTCACATCCCAAGCCCGTCAATCGCTGCCATGTGTGTGGCGGTACCAGCTACCACCATCTGGTGGCGCGCAATGAACACTCTGAGCTTCGTTCGACACCGACCCTGGTCTGCGATGGCTGCGGCCGGTCTTTTCCTGATGTCAGAACCTGGCGAGACGGCGTGCCCACCATGGCCCAAGAGCAGGGTGCATGAACGGCACTTACCTCGTTACGGCCTACGCTGACAAGGACCAGGTCAAAGCCCTTGGCGCCCGTTGGGATCCTGCACGTCGCCAGTGGTATGTGCCGGCGGGGCGGGACATGGCTCCTTTCACAAGCTGGTTGCCCGAGGGTGCTGCGGCACCTGCTGCCGGGGAGGCACTTGCTCCCGCGACACCGTCAACACCTGCAAGCACCGAACTGACGGTTCCCCAGAAGGGCATTGCGCTTTCCCGTCTGCTGGCCGGTGTGACGCAAGCCATCAGCGAAGCCTTCAAGGCGGGTGTCTGGACTTTGGTCGAAGTGGTTGATACCCGTGTCCGCAATGGCCATGTCTACATGGAGGTTTCGGAGCGTGACGGCAACGGCGCCATCACCGCCAAAGCGACGGCTGTAATCTGGGCCAGCCAGGCCAATCGCATCCTCCCTGAATTCCAGCAAGCCACCGGCGCCCAGTTGGGTCCCGGCATCAAACTGCTGGTCCGTGCCCGTCCCGTGTTCAAGCCGCAGTTCGGCTTCAGCCTTGAATTCGATGCGATCGACCCGGACTACACGCTCGGCGACTTGGAGGCACGCAAACGGGAAATCCGTGAACGGCTTCAGCGCGAGGGGCTTTTCGACTTGAACCGCCTATTGCCTCGACCATGGGACTACAACCATGTGCTGGTGGTGGCACCCGAAGGGGGCGCCGGCCTGGGGGATTTTGAGGCGGAAGCCACACGGCTGGAGGCGCACGGCATCTGCCACTTCATCTATGCCTACAGCCGTTTTCAAGGCGATGGTGCCGCCGCTGACATCCGCACGGCACTGCTTTCCGCCCTGCAACAGATTGAGCTGAACCACCCCTGGCACCCCGACGCGGTTGTGATCATCCGCGGTGGTGGCGCAGTCAATGACCTCGCCTGGCTCAACGACTACGGGCTGGTGCGTTGTGTCTGCGAACTGGGTATTCCCGTGCTCACTGGCATCGGCCATGAACGGGATAACACCGTGCTGGATGAGGTGGCCAACGCCCGCTTCGACACCCCCTCCAAAGTCATCGCCGGGATCGAGCACACCATCGTCAAACGCACGCGCGAAGCCAAGGCCATGTTCGAATTCGTGACCCAGAGGGCGACACATTCCCTGGAGCGCTCGCGTCGCATGACCACGCAGATCTACACCGCAGTGGAAACGGGCGCCAGACAGGAGTTGGCCCATGCGAAACAGCAAGCCTCTGCCTGGTTGTCCGAGCTCAAGCTGGATGCGGCCTATCAACTGCGTGTTGCAGCCGAAACCTCGCACCGGCAGTTGACCAACATCCAGCACCTGGCGCAACAGCAACTGCACCAGGCACAGCGGGATGTCCCGGCCTTGATGAGCGAGATTCGGGCCGAGGCCAGTAAGTCGCTTCGCACTGCGGAGGTGCTGAGCGCAGCAGAATGGCGCTACGTCGCCGAGCGGGTGTCCACCGATCTGCGCCAACAGCAAGAAGCCGTGACGAGAACCTTCGACGACATAGGTGCCCGTGCGCGAAGGACTTTGTCCGATGCCCGCACCGGCACTCAGGCGTTGATACGGGAGATTGCTGGACAGGGACCCGAGAAGACGCTCCACAGAGGTTTTGCACTCGTCAGGGACGTCACAGGCCGGGTGATCACCAGCGCCACCGCACCAGACACCCACATCACCATCGAATTCAGAGACGGCCAGCGTGCCGCTGAGTTGAAAGGCAGAACCCGATGACCCAGAAAACGTTCAAAGAAGCCTATGGCATGTTGCAGCAACACGCGCAGGCCTTGCGTGATCAGCAGGAACCGAACATCGATGATCTGTTGAGTATCGTGACGGAATCCGTCGCTGCCTACAAGGTATGCCAGTCCCGCATTGATGCGGTGGAGAAAGCTCTGGAGAAGGCGCTCAGCTCTGCCCGCCAAGACGATTCAGACCGGGACACCGCTGAAGGGGATTGATCCCGTATGTGCACTTGTGGTGCGGCAGTGCATTTCTTCGACCACCCCAACACAATGAGCTGTGTCCACCGATAGGGATCGCATTTCATGGGGTGTAGGTCGCGAGGCGTCGCGTTCGGCGGGACAAGCAGTGGCAGCAGCCGGCCGCGCGAAGCGCTAAACTGAACCCGAGGCCAGCGTGCCTCCCCGTCTTTCCTCCCTAGGCGGGCCAACCTTTCGTTGGTTGAGTCGCCCGGTGGTCAGTGATCGCCGGGCGTTTTTTTCTCTTTTGTAGCGCGACTGAGGGCGAGCGAGGTATCAAGCGAAAGCGCCACTGTTGGTGCGAGCTACTCGCTTTTCGAGAGAGTTCCAGAGCGTGTGGTGCTTCGATCGATGTAGTGATCGACCCTACATTTGCGCACGAAGTGCTGGTGTCCAGCTTAGTCGTTGAATTGCGGCCCTTTGCGCTTTGAGTGGCCACCCACAATCCCACAATTTCGATTTCGACGACGGGAGCAGTCGTTGGCCGTCGTGCTGACAAGGTCGAGATGCAAGTCATAGCCACTCGACCGTCGCCCTCGAGCAGGCGGTGAGTGGTGCGAAATTCTTGCGAAAAAAACAATACTGGTTAAAAATACAGATGTTCCTCAAAGGAGAACTATGCCTAGCTACATATTCGTGTCACCCGGATCCGACCCCGGAGCCGGGCTCGCCCTCGTGGATCCGATGCTCAGTTCCAAACGACCATCAATGGGCACGTGTAGGCCAGACCTGAGGCGCATGGTGAGGCCTGGCGACCACATCTTCGTGATCAGTGGTAGCCGCGGGCGAACCATCCCCCAGTACGTCATTGGTGGTATGCAGATTGATCAGAAGCTCGACGACCAGCTGGAGGCTCTTCGACACCGTCCCGAGAACGCGCTGCATTTTGACGGGAATCAGCGCGCAGGAAACATCATTGCCCTGCCGGACGGGACCCAGCACCCTCTCGACGAGCACGACAAGCGCGATCGCGAAAAGTTCGAAAGCCGCATCAAGAACTACATTTTGGGCAAAGACCCTGTGATCCTTGAGACGCCTCGAGAAGTCGAAATCGGCCGTGACCGGTCTGTGGGCATCCTGTCGAAGATCTTCGACATTCCTGGGTACCGAATGCAGCAGGTGGTTGGGCGCGGACGCAAGCTTTCCAACGTGCAAGTTGATCAGTTGCTGCGCGCTCTCGACGACATCAAGCGTGAGGCGCGTTCGTGACCAACATCGCGGCCCACGTGGTGAGCAGGAACTTGACCATGGAGAAGGCGGCCAAGAAGGCTGGCATGACTCCCGAAAGGTTCGAGCAGGTCGCGGGTGGTGCGAGGGCGACGTTGGGGGAGATGCGAGGTATCGCCAAGGCGCTGCAGGTTCCGGTGTCCAGCTTGATGGAGCGCGAGCGTGAGGCGGCCGAGCCGATCAAGATGCTGTTTCGGCAGACCCTTGAGCAGCGAGAGGCAATTGAAGTCGCCTCTCATGTAGACGTGCTCTCGGCACAAGTCCGCGACGCGCTCTCCATTGCGCGTGGGCTGCGCTCGGATTTGACCTGGCTGGATATCTTCTATGGCATGGAGCCAACTCCTGACAACGCTTTCGCATTCGCGGACATGTTCCGCCAGAAGTTCGGAGGCATAGGCGACCTTGAACCCTTTCCGGAGTTGGCGAGAGTCCTCGCCGCCTTGGGTGTGCTGCTTCTGTTTTCGCGCGACCCCTCCGTCGAAGGAGTCTCAGCTATCGTCGATGGCCACGCAATTGTGATCATTGGCCCGCGCACCTTCAGGCCACGGATGCTTTTTACTGTCGCCCACGAGCTTGGTCACTTGGTTGCACATCATGGCCACCGAGACCAAGGTTACGCACACCTAGACAAAGAGGCTGACTGGTCGCGCAGTCCGCGGCGCGCCGAGGAGAAGTTCGCTGACGCCTTCGCCTCCGCTGTATTGTTACCCCAGCACGGAGTGCTCAGCGCCCTAAAAGTTGTTCGTGAACACCTTGGGATCTCGAATCAACCACTAGGGGCTGCGGAGATCGCTTGGATTGCGCATCTATTCCATGTCAGCTTTGAGGTGGCGGCTCGGCGCTTCGAAACCTTTGGTTTGCTGCCAGTTAGCGGTGCGCGTGCCTTCTACCAACGGCTGCAAGACGACTTCAAAAATCCCGAAAAATTCGCTGCTGACGTTGGCGTTCCGGCGCGCCAGGAACTTGTGATTGAAACCACTCCCGCGCTCATGCAGTCTGCTGCGGCAAAAGTTAGAGCAGGCAAGTTGTCGCTGGGCAAAGCTGCGGAACTGCTGAATGTTCCCGTTTCGGCTATCGTGGTCGCGAACTCGGAAATCACCGCGTGATCGTTGTCCTCGACGCATCCACATTGATCAATCTGGACAACGGTGATGTTCTCACCGAAGTTCTCTCGCTCCCGCTAAGGGCGTTTCAAATCAGTCCCGAGGTGCTGCGCGAGTCGCGCACCGTCGCAAAGGCTATCAAGGCGGCCGTTGAACGCGGCGACATCGACTGGGTTGACGACACTGCTATCGACGCTCAGGAGTTCGAGGACGCTCTCGCCGTTTGGGAACTAGGCCCAGGTGAGACAGAGTGCATCTTGGCCGCCAAGGCCTTAGGCTGTTCGGTCGCTTGCGATGATGGGGCCGCGCGCAAAGTGATCGAGCGCGAGATTGGCATCCCTCGCATGACAGGGACTGTGGGTCTGCTTCGCGAGGCGGTTGTCGCTGGGCTGATCACAGCGCAGCAAGCGTACGAGGCCTATCAGCAGATGAAGCGCCTAGGCGGTTTTCTGCCCAAGCTTGCTGTGGCCGACTTTGAGCCCTAGATTGTCTCTGGGCGTAGCCCCAACTTGTCCTCGCGTACGGGTCTGATGGCGTTTTGAGCCAGTCTCTGTCGAATGCCAACGAAGGGATTTCCGATGGTCTTCTTCTTCTGGCCTGACGCCTGGAAGGTCCTGCCGCATGAGTGGCAATCGTGGTCGATGTGTGGGGTAAAAGCAAGCTCCCCTCGCTCGAAGTGAGGCTCCCCGCAGTGTGTACAAATGAGATCCACCACTCTGCCTTCAAGATGCGGCATGGCCGACTGCGCCATGTAGGTGCGGACCTGTTCCGGATCCAACTTGATCCCGTCAATCGTAACCTTGGCATAGGTTTCGTCGACATCAGGCATTTCCTGTTCGCTGGTCTTGAATGCATGTAAATGGATACCCGTCATCTCGGGGTCCGTCGAAGTCCAGAGAATTGCAGGATTCGAGCCCCAGATCTGGATGCCGCCTGGGTAGTCACACTGCTTGATCGAGATTGAGTCGGGAGCCTTGCGCTTCTTCGTGGGCACAGCACCGAGTATTTTGCGCAACTCGGCAATCGGATTGCCGATACCAACGCCCGTATCGGAGAACTGACGACCGCAACCGTGGCACTGGTGCTTACGATGCGAGTGCACGGCAAACCAATCGCGGTCCAAGTGTGGGAAACCGCAGTAGATGCACTTCACAGGTATCGTCTCGAAGCCGAAGACGCTTGACACCATATAGTTGATTGCGTCGATCTCGTCGACATCAACCCAGCCGTCGGAGAGTAGGTCCACGCGGTGCGGGATTCGTAGCCGGCGGTAAGTCCTGTCGATGTCTTTTTGCCCCCCGCGAGCCTCCCTGGCGTGAACGTGGATGCCACGGTCGGTGGGCTGGGTCGTTGTGTCGTAGACAGCGGGCACCGAACCCCACAGGGCGATCCCGCCAGGGTAGTCCGCGAAGTCTAGGTGAAGCGTTTCTTCGGATGTGATCGGCGGGTCGTCTGCCGCCACGCATTTGTCCGCAGCTACTCCGTATTTGGCTGTGGCGTTTGCGTGGTGCTCCAGGCACCAATATCGGGTGCCGCCATCTCGGCGTTTCCCCACGGCAATGACTTTGCAATCCATGCAAGCATTATCGCGAAGTTGCGTGCCGGGAGAGGGCAGGCCATTCCTTTCGCAGAAGCCGTACCTTATGTCATCACTTGGTTGCGAGTCCCGGGATTGAAGCCGAGGTCGTCTAGGTAAGTGGCAAATCGGTCGCAAAGTTCTGCGTGGCAACGGTCTACGAGAAACTCCACGTCTTCGATCTTCTTCTGAACCGCCAACAGGTTGATCGTTTGGATGGCCACCCTCGGTCGGTCACAGCAGTGGATGCAGTCGTGGCGTCGCTGGAAGATGGCGACGAATCTCGCTTCAAAGTGAGCCAGAGCCTTATCCTTTTGAGCGTCCACGTTGGGGGCTGGTACGGCAGCCAGTTGGGCTGCGCTTATCCCGAAATGACGGTGTTTTGCCTGCGGGTCCGAGATCCAACCCAGCACTCGATCACGGCTGAGTAAGCCTCGCCGCTTTGGGAAGAACTGGTTGAACAGTCCTGAAATCTGAGCAAAGGAGAGGACGTTCTCCTTCTCCACGAGTTCCCTGGCAGCCATCCGCCATCGCCATCCGGGCATCGACGTCTGTCGAAGAATTGCGGTCACAGGGATTCGTAGATTGTTCAGTCGATCTGGCAACACGACGGCAGGCTGCAACTCCTTCGCACGCAGCACTCTGGAGATGACATCGGCATAGGCATCAGCAAAGTATGCGTCACACGCCCCGACCGCGAACATCAGCGCTGACCGGAGCATGTCGTCTCCGCATGCAGGCAATAGCGCAGCGTTGTTCATGAGCATCCTGGCACGCGTCAAGTCGGTATCGAAGTGAGATTTCGCAGTTTGCAGAACGGGCATAAGACTCCCAGAGAAATTCTGTATTGACCCAGCGGTTTCTGCACAGGTCAGGCCGCAAGCGCTGCAGCCCTCCAGCATGGCAGCCTTAGGCGCTGAGTGCGGGCATTCAAATTTGATGTCTGCTCTTTCGCGAGGCAATCCACTTGATATTCACCGAGCAAAGTCGCAGTGTGACTCGCGCGAGGGTATGCGGTGATCAATGTGAGCTCGACCCGAACTGCCGCAGATCATCAACCAGTTGCGAGACAACAGCCTCTTCAGCGATGGCTACCCCCTTCAATCGCATCGCATCGACCAAAGCAGCGTCCCAAGATGCGGCAATGCGCACATCCTCCAGGTCCCGCTCCTTGGCCGCGAGGGACTTGACTGCCTGGAGATAGTCCTCGGCTCCAAATCGCCATGAGCGTGCATCGCAGAGCTTCATGACGTTGTTGGCGATGTGAATACCAGCCCAATCAAAGTCTCCGTGATACAGCAGCTTGGCTCCCGCGTCTGACAGCTGTTTCAACAGCACACGCTGTGCGGCAGCAGGCATGCCCTCGGTGCACACTAGGGGGGCACATGCAGCACCCAGTCGATCCGCTGCAATTGAGACGATGTTGGGGTTCTCGCAGACGTAGATGATCTGATCCGCAACATCCCAGGCAGGGGGTGTTCTCACGAGGCGGCGCAGGGAAAGGTAACCTGGTTCACCTGCTGCGGCCGGCGCATTTGACGGAGTGCGGACTGGCAGATTCAGAAACAGGGCAGGGCGGGCCAACTCGTTGACGAGCACGCCCGATCGAGCCCAGACATCTCGCACCCTCTCGCTGGGTCGACGAGCGCCATCTGCTTCGTCTGTGGCTTCCTCAGAAGTGGATTGCTCCTGCTCATCGGTGTTGGCGCCATGTTGCAATGCGGCCAGCACAACCGTGGCCACCGCTTGTCCATTGTCGAGGGAGTGGGCATTGCCGAGCGCATCGGCGGCCAGTTGGGCGCGTGTCAAACCCTGGGCTGGCAGATGTTGCATGACCGCGTGCGCTTGTTGCAGCAGTTGGTGAGCGGTTTGAGGTTCTTGTTTGGACACGCGCTTGAGCAGGCCGACGGCTGATGATCCCTGCAACCACGCGTGCAGCGAGGGGTGAAGCCCGTGACTGTCGGTAACGCTGGTCCAGCGTGACTGCAGCTCGGCCTTGGCCTCTGCTCGGTTCACGATGGGGCCATCCAGCGTTTCCAAGGCTTCTTGAAGCGAGTTGGCTATGCCCGCCTCCTGCAAAGCTGCGTCGAACCGGGCGATGTTGATTCGGACAGATCGGGTGGAGCGGGGCGGGAGACCGATGAGCAGAGCCAACGCCTCGTATTCAACGGCGCTCAGGTTGGTCAGGTGGAAGCCCGATTTTTCTGGATCGCGTCCATACCGCTCGAAATGCCGCCTCATCCGCCGACGCAACTCAGCAAGCTCGGCGCCCCCGAGCCTTCTGATCAGCCTTGGATCGAAAGTGGGATCGTTCGCCATGTGATCACGGTGTGGGAAAGCGACGGTCCGGGTCTTCTTCCTGTCGCTTGGCTCGACCATCCCAGGCCCAACGAGAGACGAAGACAGCATCCACGCCCTCGCGGCGTTGGAGCTGGCAGATCGATACGCCTGGCAGTTCTGCATAACAGGCCCATTCGCGCTCACTGGTGATCACGAAATCCAGATCGAACTCGCGTATCAGTCCCATGCAATGTGCGCGGGCCGCGTCGTCGATGCCTGCAAATGCCTCATCGAGCAACATCAGGCGAGGCGCATATGGGCTGCCTCCTCGTCCGTAGAAGCTGGAAATGGCCGCAAACAAGGGAACAGTCAGACCGAGTGCGCGTTCCCCGCTGGAGGCTGGACCAGAGAGCTTGCGCCATTGACCATCTTGATGCCTTTGCACGCTGAACCGATGCCAGCGGCGATAGTCCAGAGCCTTTGCCAACTGCTCAACCAAGCTTGAACCTGTGGTGCCGGCGTCTGCTTGCGCGCGCTCCGCCGCGATTTGCTGCTGAAGCATGGCCCCCACCACGCTGCGGTCTTCGGCCGACCACATGTCGGCACTTCGGTTGAGCAAGCGTTCGCGGGCGACTTCAAGACCGGTGGGTGCGCCCTGTTCCGGTGTCAGAGGGAGCCACTGCAAACGGTAGCGCACCCCCGTGGACGTTGGGCGTTTGCGGAGCTCCTCATTGATGGCATCCACCTGCTTGTCGGCCGCGCGCATCAGGCGCTGAATCTCGGCAGCGATTTCCGCCTGCAAGTGGTTCTCCAGAACCTCTCGTTCTTTGGCTGTGAGCAATTCGCTGCGTTGCGCAATCTCGTCGGCCAGCCGATTGGACAGTGCGTCGGGTCGCTCAGGCCTGTTCAGGTAGATGACATGAACAGAGAATCCCCAGTCATTGGGTTCCGAGGTCGCCTGATGGCCCAGCGAACTGAGTGATCGCTGCAACTCTGTCAGGTCTTCAGCGACCAGCCGTTGAATACGGCCCCATGCAGCTTCGTCGTCTGCGATGTGGGCGAGGGCCTGTTCAGCCCGGCGAGCGAGGCTCAGGGCCGGGTCAATGGTCCAAGGGATCGTCCCGTCCGGAACCGGAAAGTCCGGAAGAGCGGACGCCAGCAAGCTGCTCTCGGTGAAGCGCTGCAGGCGTTCTATGGCATGCGCCCGGGTGGTCGCTCGCTCGGCCAGCACGGCATCGGCGGCATCTGCCTGGCTTGCTGCCACCGCGCGCTTCTCGCTGGCCGTTGTCAGGGCAGACTGGGCGGCCTCCCACGCTTCATCAGCGATTGAGACCTCTGCGGACGCATCTTGTAGCTGTTGACGCAGTGTTTCAACCTTGGCGCCGATCATTCCTCTTAGGACCTCATAGCGCGCCGCAGATTCAGATGCTCGCTCGCTGGCAGTGAGGAGCGACGCCGCCCGTTCGCTCAAGGCCTCCATGGCCTCTTTCTCACGCTCCTGTTGTGTCTGGTACTCGGGCCAGGCACTGCACCATTCCCGTGTTGCCAGGGTCAGTTGCTGATGAGCGTTGGCGAATCGGTCCAATGCTTCGTTGATGGGCGACAAGTCCGCAAGCACCGTAGGCAATTGAAGGTCAGCGGCGTCGCGCTCCAAGGTCTCTCGGGCGGACTGAAGCTCCGCTTCAGCGGTTCGACATTGGGCATCCGCGGCGTCAAGACGCTGACGGGCCTGGAGCACTTCCCGCTCCGCACTGGCCGCAGCGAGAATCGCCGCGCGCAGCGAATGGTCGGAAGGCGCGTCCTTCCATTCACGCTCTGCCTCTTGTCCATCCTGTGCGAGGCGCAGGAAATTTTCTTGCAACTCTTCCAGTAGCGAGACGATCTCCTCCAGACGGTCGGCAATCTCGTTGAGGCGTCGTTGTCGTGCGTTCGCGCGGGCTGTATGACCAATGTAGACAGCCTGTGGCTTCTGCCAGGCGCCGGCGAGAGCACCTAAGCGGTAACCGCCTCGCTCGCTGACCCACGACTCGCTCTCGCCGTGATCTTCCGACCCATACGCTACGGTGGCAAGCAAGGACGCGACCAGTTCAGCGGTCACTGCGCTGTCGTCAGGGACGTCGGGGTGCAGCGCACTCGCAAGGTGGTGGCCAGGGATCGGCGGGCGACGCACCCATGAGCTGTCAAGCAACTGCACACCATTGGCGTCTACCAATGCACCGTCGGGCGACAGCCAGGCGTCCAGCAGGCCCGAGGCTTCAAGCGCGGCCTCCAATCCCGCTCGCTGTTTCGCGTCGAGATCCGGCTGAAAGTCCACCAGTCGCCACAACGGAGCCCCTGGACGTCCATCGCGGATCCCTGCGGCGCGCATGGCTGGTGGCGTGGGAACCGCATCGTGTCCGGCGAGCAGCCGATCCCTTTCAGTGCTGAGCGTTTCCTGTTCGGACTGGAGGGTGTTCTGTTGGGTGGTCAACGCCGAGTGCTGGGCGGCATGGCGTTGGGTCGATTTCCGATACGCCTCGGTCAATGCCTCTTGAATGTGGTTTGCACCTTCTGGACATGCAACCCAATCGACAAGTTGTTCCAGTGGTGCAACTTGGTCAAGGTGAAGGTGGACCAGGTTGGAACAATGGGTGTGCCAAGCGTCGATCAGCTCGTTGCCAGCAGTTTCGGTGTCCAGGTCGGCCACGGCCCGTCGCTCAGCCGCTTCTTCCAGCTCTGCCTGGCGATCACGTTGCGAGGCCTGCAGATTGACCAGAGCCTGTTGCTTGACATTCACCGCCGTATGTCGCGACTCCAGGTGACGAATGTCCTCCCGGCGTTTGCTGGTGGCATTGCGCAGCAGAGTTGCCGCTTGCTGGATTTCTGCAGGAGCCAGCTGGGGCAGATCTTCCGGCACGAGGGTGATCAGCAGGTTGTCCGTGAGCGAGGACACCGTACCCGCCGTTTCTGCTGCTTCGGCGCAATGAGCTCTTGCTGTCAGGAGCTCGCTCTTGGCCGCTGTTGAGCGCTGGTTTAACTGGCGGCTGCGCTCTTCCTCTCTGTCCAGGTTTTTCTTTGCCTGATTGCGGAGCGTTTCGGCGGCTTCGGCCTCGGCTTTCCGTTCCTTGGCATCGATTTCTGCCTGACTCAGGCGGTTGGCGTCTTGATTGGCCGGATCGCTTTGAAGCGTTTGCAGGCGGGTCCTGGCAGCGGCCAAAATCTGTTTGGTCTCCGCGTGATCGGTTTGGGCCAGGACTTCTGCGTCCTGGGCCTCCTTCAAATCCACATGGGCCTTGTTGCGTCCTTCGCTCGCCTTGTCGAACCCCGTCTGGGCCTGCCTGAGCTCTCGGGTTTGACGTCGCGTCACCGTGCCTGCATACGTGCGGTAGCGCTGTTCGAAGTGATTGATGGCACGTTCCAGTGAGCGGATGTCCTCCAACTGGATACGGTCCTCCTCCAACTGGTTGAGAGCCTCAGCCACATCTCCGAGCAGCTCAATGGGCATGGGCGGTAGCGCCTCGGTCAATGCATGCGACAGCCCTGCTTCGTCCGGCTTCTTTGACAACTGGGGCTGGCGCAGCTGGATCAGGGTGTCCATCAACGCTTCATAGCGCTTGGTCCCAATCTTGAACAAGCGCTCATCGACTGCGCGGCGGTAGCTGTGTGCGTTCTCGAAAATCTTGCCTCGACCCTGTCCTTCAACCGCGTCGCGCAAGCGCTCCCGGGTAAGAACCATTTTCTGTTCATTGGTGAGCCAGATATCCTGGCCAATGCGGGGATCCGCGCCGTTGGCCCCGCCTTCAAGGATAAAAAACCAGCTGTCCACCTGTGTTTTCCCCACCGCAGCTGACAGGCCTGCGCCCAGGGTGAGGTAGTGTGAAGCACCATCTGCGGTCCGGCGACCAAATTCGATCCAGGTGTAGCCGATGCGTCGCTGATAGGAACTCATCAGCAGGTTCCAGGCCATCTTCTTCCCGTTGTCGCCATCGGGCTCAATGCGTGATGGCCGCAATTGGGCATCGAACAAGAATGGCAAGGTCAGCGAAAGCACCTTGGACTTGCCTGTTCCGTTGTTGCCTCGCAGGAGCAGATGACCGTCCCTGAACCAGAATTCCTCGCTGTCGTAGTGAAAGAGTTCGACCAGACCCAGCCTCAGCGGCTGCCAGCGCTCCCGATGAGGTTCGGGCAGGGCAGGGCGATGTGACGGCGATGGAGTGAAGAGGGCGTCTGTCATTCGTCAAAAAGCGTATCTGGACGGCCGGGGCGTGATGTGGGCGGGCGCACCTGGGTTTCTCCGAGCGCAAATCTTGCGATGGCTGGACGGGGATGAATCCAACCTTCCTCGCGATGGACCAGTTGGAGCTTGTAGAGCCTGTCCAGCGCGATGTCGGCCAGCTCTCGTTCCGCGCCGGGCTCCCGTACCGACTTTCGCCAATAGCGGCCATACCGCTCGACGGCGCCACGCAAGAAAGCTGCAACCGCTTCGTCCGTGGTTCCTGCAGATCCGGAATCGAGACGCAGACGCAGGGCAAGATGTTCGGCCACCAGCAGCGTGGCATGCGCTTCGGTGCCTTCTGCAGGCATCGAGACATCGGTCAACTGACCGGACTCGTCGGTCAGCGCCAGCCCTTCGGCACGTTGCTCAGCGGTTAGGGCGGCCGCTTCGCAGAGGCGGCTGGCCATGGTGCCCCGCTGATTGATGAAATACGCTTGCACATCCGGATCGAGCGAGGCGGTGTAGATCACGGGGTCGTCCAACAGGCGCCGAGCAAGGTGATGGCGCAAGGTGTCACGTCGCCCTTGTTCGCTCTCGACCTGGTGTTCGACAACCAGAGACCGCAGGCGGTCCTCGAACCCAATGGGTGCATCCTCGGGGCGCCAGGTCGAGGGACCACGCACAGCGGCCAACATGCCTGCAAGCATTCGCCGTTGCACGTCGTAGAGCGCGTCGTGCTGGGTGCCATTGCCATCGTGAATGAAGCCTTCTTCCTCGCCTGCAACGCGTTGCAAGACGCCGTACTCCAGCAAGGTTCTGCAGACAGCGACCAGGTCACGCCGATCTGCGGCAGTGCGAAGCGTGAACTCAAAGCCTCGCGATTGCAGCGTGGCTTCTGATGCCCACTGCATCATGCGTTCACCAAGCAGTTGAAGCGTGATCTGAGGGTCGGCGCGCTCCAGCACGGCGCAAGCCAGACAGAGCAACACATAGCGGCGCTTGTCGTAGGAAGGTATACCCCTCGTGTCATCGCTGAGGTTGGCGGGTCGCTTGAACAGTCGCGCTCCCTCGCGGTCCACGTGCAGTGGCCAGCCGGTTTCCCTGGCGAACCAGTCTCTCAACCGTTCGGCCTGGCGGCGCACTGCAGAAAAGTCCTCGTGTCCTGCTGCCATCAAGGGGCGCATCAACAGTGCACGCAAGCCTCTGCTGAACTCGTCTTGCTGCTGCGCCTTCTGGAGATCCCCAATGCGCTGGTTTTCTTGTCGTGGCGCAACGCGAATGTTCACATCGACTCCTGGGTCAGGGAGATCGTGAGCAGGTGATCCCGGCCAGAGAACACCCCGCTGGATGTGGAGATGCGGGCACGACTGTCCGACTCCAGGGGCTCCATCCGTATGTGGAGGAGTCCGTCACCTGTCTGGCGCTCCACAATTTGATCCGGGTGTGCCTGCTCGGCCAATGCTTCACCGAGCAGGCTGAGGAACAAGCCAAATGCGTGCGTGTCCAGATCGCCCAGTTCAGACAGCTTGATCGGTTGACCGGTGGCCAGACGTTGCCGTGCCGCCTCCACCTGGCGCGATTCTTCCGAGAGCTGTTGTGCCATCAGCGCCCGTTCTTCGCTGCGGTCACGCACCCGGGCCAGCGGGCCGCGGGGCGCTGCTTCCCCGTACTCACGCAAACGCGGGCTGATCCGTAAAGGCGGCGCATCCAGCCAGGAGGTGCTCGCGGGAATGTCGTCTTCAGACTGCGGGTTCAGCGAAAAATGTCGGGCAGGCTGGAGCGCAAAAGCTGCCCGCGCAAGGCGGTGCGCCTCGCTCTCGGTTTCGCAAGCCGCAAACCACTGGGCGAGCATCCGAAAGTCCGCCGAACGGTCGCTGCGCCCGCTGCGTCGTTCGTTCATGGCCGCGATGGCGCCCAGCAACTGGGGGATCGCGGCACGCGCCCGGGCGCGCAGCAGTTCCGCTTGAGGGGGCTCCGAACCCGTTGACAGGAACCAGCCTTGAAGTCCTTTCCATCGCTCTCGCCAGCCCTGCCAGCGACGCATTTTTTCGTCGATCTGGTCTTGGGCATCACCCGGTGCTGCATCGGTGGCCTCGCGCTCGGCAATCTGCAGAAAGATGTGATCGATGCGGGAGGAGAGGTATTGAATGAGCTGGGCAATGGCCTCTGAACGGCGGACCAGATCGCCCATGAACCGTTCAAGGTAGTCGATCAGGCGCCGCTTGTAGGTGATGACCGCATTCGCATCCGCTTGCTGCAGCTCCAGGCTGCGGGCCACGCCGGCCATGAAGGCTTGTGCGTTTTCGGCCAGGTCCTCAAAAACGCGTACCAAATCGCGCAGCACCTCATGCATCTTGGCGACGTCAGGACCATCGGGTGATGTGGTGTCGTCAACCAGTTGACGCAACGCCAGAAGGCGGCTGGTGATGTCTTCCAGGGCAACGGTCTGCAGTTCGGCGCGACGGTACAGGGTCTGGAAAAAGACCGCCAGACCGGCTTCCACCGCCTCGCCTCCGTGGGACAGGCGATAGAGAAACCGGGCACGGTAGAAGTCGTTCAGCGACGATACGCGTGCGGTGTCGGGCTGAGATTCGAGGTTGCCCCACTCGGCCAGTTGGGCCAGGGCGCTGCTCACTTCTTCGAAGCGAGGTGGTGAACCGGGCCAGTTGGCTTCGGCGAGCACCTCGTCAGGCCGCAACTGGAGGCGGTACTGCCGCTTGGCCGCAGCGAAAACGTCCATGATGCTTCGGTAGAGCACGGCTTTCTCCGTGCTCAGGTGCCGAAACAGTTCTGCAGCCGTGTTTGTTGTCAGCACTGGATGTGCTCCTCCTTCGTTCCCCTTGTCATCCAAATAGTAACCGGAGTAACGGGATGTCAGGCAGGAGCGTGGCGACCCCGTTCTGTCACGGTGTGCAGGGCAGGAAGAGAACGGTCTATTCTGGAGGCTACGTTTCGCGCGACTGGGTCGATGTGGGGTGCCGCTCAATCAAGGGCCCAACCGCAGCCAGCGAAGGATGCACAGCGTCGGGCGGATTGGTGCGGATCTCTTGCTTGGTTGTCGACGGGTGGATTGGTTATTTTGATAAAGATCTGTTGTCGTAGTCAGGCTGCGATTCAAAATCACATTTCAAGTTGACTGAAGTTTGAATAAAGTGTTTGAATCGCAGTATGGCTACGACTGGAACGAGCAAGCTAAATGCGCTCTATACCCGCCTGCCGCCGGGGATGCCGCTGACCTCGGAGGACCTGGCGGCGTTGGGCATCTCTGCGGATTTGGCCGTGCACTATGTGCGCGCGGGCTGGCTCGCGCGCTTATCGCGCGGGGTTTTCTGCCGACCCAACGACACCCTTGCGCTGCATCCGAGCCTGATCCTGCTGCAGCGTCGCCTCAAAGGCTTGCACGTCGGCGGCAAGTCGGCACTGGACTGGTACGGCGTGCGCCAGTATGTGGCGCAGCAGCCGGTGCTGCAGCTTTACGGTTGGGCGGCCGGGCGCCTGCCCGAATGGTTCACCGAGCGCTTTCCGGCCGAGTATCACCGCAAGCGGCTCTTCAATGAGCAGCCTGGCGCCTTGCTGCACGCCGGGCCGTTCGAGAAGCGTAGCGGAGCGCCGCAGGTATCGGCGCCGGAGCGCGCACTGCTGGAGTTGCTGAGCGACGTAGGCGTCCGCCAGCCGTTGCAGGAGGCGCGCGAGCTCGTGGAAAGCGCCTACAGCCTGCGCGCCGACGTGCTGCGCGAACTGCTGCAGTGCTGCACGAGCGTGAAAACCGTGAGGCTGTGCCTGCAGCTCGGCCGCGAGGCATCTTTGCCCTGGGCAGCCAAGCTCGATCCGGCCACGCTGCCGACGGGCAGCGACCGGCCCTGGGTGTCCCGATCAGCCGGTGGCCTGCTGGTGCTTAAACCATGAATCAGACTTATCTTGATACCGCGCGCCTGCTGACGCAGGTTGCACCGCTGATATTCGTGGACGACACGTTTGCGTTGAAGGGCGGAACCGCGATCAACCTCTTCGTGCGCGACATGCCGCGCCTGTCGGTTGACCTTGATCTGGTCTTCCCAGACCACACACTGCCACGTGACGAGGCGCTGGCGCGCATCAATGAGGCCGTCCGGCAAGCGGCCGAGCGCTTGAAGAAGCGAGGCTTGCAGGTGCACGCGCCGGCGGCAGCAGCGGGGGAGACCAAGCTGCTGGTGCGGCGCGGTCCCGTACAGGTCAAGATCGAGGTGAATTTCGTGATGCGGGGCACCGTGCTGCCGGTGCGTCAAGCCTCGCTCACGCCGACCGCGCGTGATGTGCTGATGGCCGACCTGGAGATCCCGGTGGTCTCGCTGGAAGACGTTTACGGCGGCAAGCTGGTGGCGGCGCTGGATCGGCAGCATCCCCGCGACCTGTTCGACGTGATGCAGCTTTTTTCGCACGAAGGCATCACGCCCGGCATCCGGCGCGCCTTCGTCGTGTACCTGGTCAGCAGCAACCGTCCGTTGCACGAGGTGCTGTTCCCTCCGCTGCGGGACATCCAGTACGACTTCACGCACAACTTTCATGGCATGACGGCGGAGCCGGTGCCGTTGGAGGCATTGCTCGCCGCCCGTGAGCGCCTGGTGCGCGAGATCCAGTTAGGACTGGACGAGAAGGAACGGCTTTTTCTGCTATCGATGGTCGCCGGTGCACCGGAGTGGGCGCGGCTGGGCATTGATCACCTCGAACATCTGCCGGGCGTGCGATGGAAGCTGCAGAACCTGGCTCAGTTGCGGAAGACCAATGCGAAGAAGTTTGCCGAGCAGGCTGATCTGTTGGCTGCTCGGTTTGCCACCGTCGAGCCAAACGATGATGCTCCACCGGCCTTCAGAGCGGAGTGAGCATGGATGCGCTGCCCGTAATGGCTCCGTAGAACCGCTTTTGGCGTGGGCGGGCGCCTCCACGCGTGGGGTGCCTGGTGTACTCGTTGGGGGCGCAGCGTTGTGGAGCGAAGCAGAGCGAATGAGTTGCAGCTGCGGCCGGCGATGGCTCCATGGTTGGCTCCATGGAGCAACGCCAGCGCCACGCCGTGCCACAGCCTGCGGCGTGCTGCAACCGCTTGAGGCCTCATGATCGACAACATGTGACGCGCTGTCAGGTGGCGGTGGTCTCGCTGTCGCCGCTGTGCTGCAGCAAGGTCCTCGTCACGCTGGCGCCGATCTGGTCGTCAGGGTCGAGCCGACCGATCTGCGCGATGAACCCGGCGGCGGTGTCGCGTTCGTGCCGGCGCAGGTGGATGAACGCCAGCGCCTTGAGGGTGAAGAGCCAGAAGCGCGCCGGGCCGGGGGCGTTGAAGTCCGCGTCGCCAGGTTGCACGGTCCGCCAGTCCGTGGGCAAGCCCGCTGCCTGCGCTGCCATGGCCAGCCCGGTGGAAGCGGCGCGCAGGGCCGGGCCCAGTTCGCCCAGGCTGGCGTGCAGCTTGTACAGCAGGTAGTGGACCGGCAGACACCCGGGCGCACCCACCGCCGCGGTCCAGAGAATGGCCGCTGCCTGGTCGCGCGGCGCCTCTCGCGCCCGCTCGATCAGGTGTTCGATGGCCGGGGACATCTCACCACCGAACAGGCTGGTGGATGCCTCTCCCGTCAGCAGGTTCACCAGACCGCCTGCGGCGCCAGCAGCCGCTCCACGGACACGCCGCCTTCGAGGTGGCTGTTGAAGATCTCGGCCACGTCGGCATCGGTCACGTTGCGGTACATCACCGCTTCCGGGTAGACCAGCACGTTGGCGCCCTGGTCGCAGGGGCCGAGGCAACCCGAGTAAGTCACCGACAACGCGTCGTAGGCCTGGCGCTTCTGCTGCTCGGCCCAGAAAGCCTGTAAGACAGCGGTGCCGCCCTTGCTGGCGCACGAGCCGCGCGGGTGCTGCGGCGGACGGTTCTGGGTGCAGACAAAAACGTGGCGGGCAGGACGGGGCATAAGGATTCCTTTGAAAGACTGTGAGTCAAAGCAGCCAGCAGCGGAGCGAGGTGACTTCAACCAGAAATGCCGAGGAAACAGTTTTGCCGGTCCTCAGGCATTGCCCCTGGATGCGGCTACGCGCAGCGAGCAAGCAACGGGGTCGAACCTGTTCAGCCGAACTTAAACAAGATGCCGTGCCCGCCCCGCGGGTACTCCCAGTTCACGTTGGTGAACTCCGAGCAGATGATCCGGCAGCTGCCGCACTCCAGGCAGCCATCGGTGATCAGGGTCACGCTGCCGTTGCCTTCGGCCTTGTAGCAGGAGGCCGGACACACGTAGGTGCAGGACTTCTGGGCGCAGTCGTTGGCGCAGATTTCGGGGTCCTTGATCTGGATGTGGGGCCGGCCCGCGTCCACGCGGTAGCGGTTCTGAAACAGTTTCTCTTCGACATTCACGGCAACGGCGCTCATCGGAAAGCCCTCCAGAGTTTGACGGCGTCACCCACCAGGCCGGTGAGCGAGCGCGAGGTGCGGAAGCTGGAAAAAATCTCGCGTTCCTTGGTCTTCTTGTCCACGCCATCGACGGTGAACATCTTGTGCGCGGCCTTGGACACGAGCTCGGGGTAGGTCGTGAAGAACTGGTTGTTCTTGTGGAAGACCTCGGGCATGTCGCGGTACTTGTGCAGGTCCTTCATCACGAAGCTCTTGTCGAGCTCGGTCTTGTAGGTCTTGAGCACCGCTTCGCTCATGGGCTTGCCGGCGGCCTTGGCGGCGATCACGGTCTCGGCCGCGAGGCGCCCGGTGGTCATCGCCAGGTTCGAACCTTCGCGGTGCACCGCGTTGACGAAGCCGCCCGAGTCGCCCACGATCATCCAGCCGTTGCCATACACCTTGGGGATGGCGTAGAAGCCGCCTTCGGGGATCAGGTGGGCGGCGTATTCCTTCATCTCGCCGCCCTGGATCAGCGGAGCGATGGAGGGGTGCTGCTTGAGCTTTTCCAGCAGGGTGTAGGGGCTGGTCTTGTTCACGCTGCCCTTGAAATCGCCCAGCATGCAGCCGATGCCGATGGTGAGCGACTCCTTGTTGGTGTAGAGGAAGCCCGTGCCCATCATGCCGTCGGTGATCTTGCCGACCATCTCGATGACCACGCCTTCTTCTTCGCCGATGTTGAAGCGCTGACGGATCGTGTCTTCGGGCATGAAGAGGATCTCTTTCACGGCGAGCGCGACGTTGCTGTCCTTGATCTCGCCGTGGAAACCGGCCTTGCGCGCCAGCGTGCTGTTCACGCCGTCGGCCATGATCACCACGTCGGCGTACACGTCGCCGGCTTCGCGGTCGCACTGCACGCCCACCACCTGGTCGCCGTCCATGATGAGGTGGTTGACCGTGGTCTCGCAGATCAGCAGCGCACCCGCTTCGCGCACCTTGGAGCTGAACCACTTGTCGAACTGCGCCCGGATGATGGTGTAGCGGTTGTAGGGCGGCTTGTTGTAGTCGTCGCTGCGGTAGTGCGTGCCGACGAAGCTGTTGTCGTCGAGCACCCAGACGCGCTGTTCGATGATGTGCCGCTCCAGCGGCGCGTCGTCGCGGAAGTCGGGAATGATCTTCTCCAGCGCGTCGCTGTAGAGGATGGCGCCCTGCACGTTCTTCGAACCCGGGTATTCGCCGCGCTCGATCTGCAGGACCTTGAGGCCGGCCTTGGCCAGGGTGTAGGCGCAGGCGTTGCCCGAGGGCCCCGCGCCCACCACGATGGCGTCGAATTGAGAGGGTTTTTTCATGGCGTTCCCCGGTGGTGGATGGGATCAGGCAGCCTGTGCACTGCGCTTGGACAGGTGTTCGGCGAACGCCTTGGTCAGGGCCGGCAGCACCAGCATCGCGTTGCCGACGATGCCGTAGTGCGCGAATTCGAAGATGGGCGCGTTCGGGTCGGTGTTGATGGCGACGATCACGTCCGAGCCCTCCATGCCCACGCGGTGCTGCACCGCGCCGCTGATGCCAGCGGCGATGTAGAGCTTGGGACGCACCGTCTTGCCGGTCTGGCCCACCTGGCGGTCGGCCTCGACCCAGCCCGACTGCACGCAGGGGCGGGTGGCGCCGACCTCGCCGCCGAGCACGCGCGCCAGCTCGAACACCAGCTTGAAGTTGTCGGGGTTCTTCAGGCCCTTGCCGCCGCTCACGATCACGTCCGCGTAGGGCAGGTTGATCTTGTTGCTGTGGGCGTCGGCGATGAAGTCCAGCAGTTTGGTGACGATCTGCGTCTCGACCATGCCCAGCGTGTCGTGCACCAGGTTGCCGGTGCGGCTGCTGTCGGCCTTGGGCA
The DNA here is from genome assembly GCF_018780075.1 of Hydrogenophaga sp. Taxonomy (GTDB): domain Bacteria; phylum Pseudomonadota; class Gammaproteobacteria; order Burkholderiales; family Burkholderiaceae_C; genus Hydrogenophaga. Next base: position 228,462 of record NZ_JADMKB010000003.1, on the reverse strand, counting down.
TCAGCATCACGCGCGGCCGCACCGTGGCCATCTGCGGCCGGTAGGCCAGGGTCATGATGGTGCAGTAGAGCGATCCGCCGAAGGTCGGTCGGGTGGCGGCCAGGGCCTTGGACAACGGGTCGATGTTGAGTTCGGTGCAGTCGGCGGTCAGGCCTGTCAACAAGGTGGTGGCCACCGAGCCTGCGAGGTCGCGGCCTTGTGAGGTGGCGCCCAGCAGCAGGATCTCGGGTTTGTACTTGTTCACCAGATCGGTGAGGCCCTTGGTGAAGGGTTCGTTGCGGTAGCCCTTGAGCACAGGGTCGGTCACGATGTACACGGTGTCGGCGCCGAAGCCGATGGCCTCGGCCGCGAACTTCTCCAGGTGCTCGTCGGCGCCGCCCAGCAGCACCGCGCCCACCGGGCTGCCCAGGGTGTCGGCCAGCTTGCGCGCTTCGCCCAGCAGTTCCCAGGACACGCTGTGCACATGGCCGCGGTCGTGTTCGACGAACACCCAGACGCCCTTGTAGGCCTTGAGTTCGTCCGACAGTTCGAGGTTGCGGCCACGCCCGGCGGGACGTTTGGCAGGTGCAGCAGGTGCGTTCATTTCAGTTCTCCAGCGAACGAAGGGAAGCCAAGCGGGAAACACCGCAGAACCGGCTTTGCCGAGCTGCTGGTGTTGCCCCTTGAGGGGCGGAGCGCAGCGACGGGGGTGGTCGTTTTCATGACATCTCCTTCATCAACAGGTCGGCTTCCAACGTGGGGTGGCGTGTGAACACCTTCTGCAGCAGGTTGAGCGAGATGTCGCGCAGGTTGCTGGTTTCCAGGTCCAGCATCTCCACCTTCTCGGTGCGCGGCGAAGGACCAAACACCTTGCTCACCACGGTGGGCGAACCCTTCAGGCCGATCTTGTCGAGGTCTTCGATGCAAGCCTGCTCCTTGCTCCACTTGCGCACCGGGTAGGCGGCGGCGTGGATCATGGCGGGCAGGTTGGCGAAGCGCATCTCGTTGGTGTTCTCCAGCATCGTGATCAGGCAGGGCAGGGCCGTCTTCAGCACCTGCACACCGCCTTCGGCGCGGCGCTCGACCGTGATCGTGCGGCCGTCCAGATCGGTCTCGACGATGCGCGACACATAGGTCAGCAGCTGCAGGCCCATGCGCTTGGCGATGCCCGGGCCGACCTGGGCGGTGTCGCCGTCGATGGTCTGCTTGCCGGTGAAGACGATGTCCACCGCCTGCTCCCTGGCGATCTGGCGGATGCCCGCGGCCAGCGCGTAGGACGTGGCCAGCGTGTCGGCGCCGGCAAAAGCGCGGTCGGTCACGAGCACGGCGTCGTCGGCACCGAAGCTGATGCACTTGCGCAGCGCCTCTTCGGCCTGCGGCGGGCCCATGCACAACACGGTGACCTTGCCGCCGAACTTGTCTTTGAGGCGCAGTGCCTCTTCGAGCGAGAACAGGTCGTAGGGGTTGACGATGGCCGGCACGCCCTGGCGCATGATGGTGTTGGTGACCGGGTGGACCCGGATCTGCGCCGAGTCCGGCACTTGTTTGATGCAGACGACGATGTGCATGTCAAAACTCCTTCAGGCGACCATGCGGGACGGGACCGAACTCTTCAGGCTGTCCAGCGTGACGTGCTGCTTGCCGCCGACGTCCTGGAACACCTTGAACACCTTTTCCTGCGCCGGCGTGGACTTCACGAAGTCGGCGTAGGCCTTGACCAGCTGTTCGCGGTAGACCGTGTAGAGCGCCAGCTCGTCGTCCGCCGAAGGCAGGGTCTGCTGGCGGATGTACTGGAAGAAGCGCTTGAGGATGTGCAGCCGGCTCACGTTGACCACCGACTGCTCGAACGGTACGCCGAAGTACTGCAGAAAGTCCTCGGCCGATGACAGGGCCTTGAGCTGTTGAACGAAGTTTTCCATTTGGGCATCACTCCACGGTCGCGGGTTGAAGATGGGGTTTCGCGCTTGCGAACCCTGGTTCGGCACATTGATCGTCACAAAGACCGCAGGCGCTGTCGGCACTGGCCAATCCTTGGCTGTGGGCCAGGCTGCGCTCCAGCTGGGCCACGCGGTCGAGCAGGCAGGCGATCGCCTTGCCCACCGGGTCGGGAATGAGGTGGTGTTCGAGGTCGAAGCCGTGGGTGGTGCGGCGGGCCGGAGCGACCACGCGGCCCGGGATGCCGACCACGGTGGCACCGGCCGGCACGGCCTCGATCACCACCGAGTTGGCCGCGACCCGGGCGCCGTCGCCGACCTTGATTGGGCCGAGGATCTTGGCTCCCGCGCCGACCACGACCTGGTGGCCCAGCGTCGGGTGGCGCTTGCCGGCGCGCCAGCTCGTGCCGCCCAGCGTGACACCGTGGTAGAGCGTGACGTCGTCACCGACTTCGGCGGTCTCGCCGATCACGACACCGGTGCCATGGTCGATGAAGAAGCGCGCACCGATGCGCGCACCGGGGTGGATGTCGATCTGCGTCACCAGGCGCGACACGAACGACAACCAGCGCGGCAGGTAGCGCCAGCCGCGGGTCCACAGCGCGTGGGCCATGCGGTGCAGGGCGATGGCCTGCAGGCCGGGGTAGATGGTCCAGACCTCGATCAGGCTGCGCGCGGCCGGATCGCGGGTGAGCACGCAGCGCGCGTCTTCGCGCAGCAGGCTCCACCAGCCCGCGGGTGTGGCGGCAGCGGCGACCGTGGCTTCCCTGTTCACGCGCGTCCCCAGCCAGGTGAAACGTTGGCGATGTTGTGCGCGTCCATCAAAAAGCCGCGCAGCTCTTCGGGTGTGGCTTCCTGCTTCACGCGCATGGCGTGTTCGCGGATGCGGGCCAGCACGCGTTCGGTCAGGGCGTCGTCTTCGATGGCCAGGCCCATGGCGCCGAAGGCCAGGCGCACGGCCTGCGAACCCGAGTGTTTGCCGAGCACGGTGCGGCGCTCGCGGCCGAGTTCGCCCGGGTCGAAGCCTTCGTAGGTCGAGGGGTGCTTCTGCAAGCCGTCGATGTGGATGCCCGACTCGTGGGTGAACACGGCTTCGCCGACGATGCTCTTGTTGAAGGCCACTGAGCGTCCCGAGGCTTTGGCCACGAGACGGGAGATGCTCAGCAGGGCCTGGGTATCGACGCCGGTGTCGGTGTGTTGCAGGTGGCGAGCGGCCATCACCACCTCTTCCAGCGCGGCGTTGCCGGCACGTTCGCCGAGGCCGTTGACGGTGGTGTTGGCGTGGGTCGCGCCGGCGCGTGCGGCGGCCAGGGTGTTGGCGGTGGCCAGGCCCAGGTCGTCGTGGGCGTGCATTTCAATGTCGATGTCCACCGCGTCGCGCAGGCGGGCGATGGCATCAAAGGTGGCAAACGGGTCGAGCACACCGAGGGTGTCGGCGAAGCGGATGCGACTGGCGCCCGCCGCCTTGGCGCGCTTGGCCACTTCGATCAGGAAGGCGCTGTCGGCGCGCGAAGCGTCTTCGGCACCGAACGACACCTGGCGCCCGCTTTGCGCGGCCTTGCTGATCAGGCGTGTGACCTGCTCCAGCACCCATTCGCGCGACTGGCGCAGCTTGTATTGCAGGTGGATGTCGGAGACCGGCATCGAGAGGTGAACGATCTGCGCGTCGCAGCGCAGCGCACTGGCGAGGTCGGTCTCGGTGAGGCGGCCCCAGACCATCAGTTTGGCCGGCAGCTTGAGCGCGGCGATGGCGTTGATGCAGGCGATCTCTTCGTCGCCCATGGCCGGGATGCCGATCTCCATCTCGGGCACCCCCGCGGCCGAGAGGGCCGTGGCGATGGCACATTTCTCGGACACCGTGAACGCCACCCCGGCGGTCTGTTCGCCGTCGCGCAGCGTGGTGTCGTTGATGATGAGATTGCGTGGCATGTGAGCGGCATCCTTTGGTGGGCTTGATCGCAAGCACCGTGCCACCTGTCTGGAGGCTTCAAAACCCGCTTTCTCGCCGCGTGTGGGGCCGGTTTGTCGGGTCTGGTCTGCTGGGCGCGTTGCCCCCTTGCTTTGCGTCTGTCGGAAATGTGTTGTTTCGGACAGCGCCGCTCAGGTTCTCTTGGGTTGCTTCTCGCGGCTGCGGCAGGCGCTGTCCGGCGGGGGTTCATCCGGGGTGGTCGGCTTTGCCGACTTCGCTGTGAACGGCAGCCTGGGACCGGCGCGGCCAAACTCGCTGCGTTCGCTGCGCTCTCTCCGCTCAGACAGTGGCCGCGAGTCAGACAACGATGCGCGCACTTGCGCGCCCGGCCCCAGGCTGCCGTTCACAGCCACCCCGGAAAATCGCCCCCACCAGACAGCGCCTGCCGCAGCAAGACGTGACTTGGCTCTCCACCGATTGCGTGCCAAAACGTTGATTGCCAAGGCGTGTGCGCTCAGGCCGCAGCGCGCCTTGTGAGGCGCCGAGAAGCGCAGGGGCCGTGGCCGCGCGCGCAGCGCGCTTCGTCAACTGATTCGTCGCCATGTCTGAGCAGAGAGAGCGCAGCGAACGGCGCGAGTTTGGCGACGGGGCCACGGCCGCGAGCATCGCAGGGAAGTCGGTGCGCAGCGCCGACCGCCTCACCCAAGCGCTGCGGCCTGAGCGCACACGCCTTGGCACGCGAGGTGCCACGAACGAGACCGACTGTTCACCCACAAAGCAAAGCGCAGAACCTTGAAAGGAACCCCGTCAGTGCTCCCGCGCATGGTTGCGGGTGTGGAGCGGGAACTCGATCACCAGATCGGCCTCGCGCAGCTTCACGCAACAAGCCAGGCGCGATTGCGATTCCAGACCCCAGGCGTGGTCGAGCTGGTCTTCTTCGTCGTCCTTCGGCTTGGACAACGAAGTGCCACCCTCCCGCACATAGACATGGCAGGTCGCGCAGGCGGCCACCATCTCGCAGGCGTGCTCGATGGCGATGCCGTGGTTCAGGAAACCCTCGCACAGGGACTCACCCTTGGGCAGTTCGATCTCGCGCCCCTCGGGGCAGAGGTCGGGGTGCGGTAGCAGGCGGACTTTGGGCATGGGGTTCCTGTTCCTGGTTCAGGGAATCAAACTGTCCATGGCGCGGCCCGCCAGGGCCTTCTGGATCGACGCGTTCATGCGCCGCGCCGCAAAGGCGTCGGTGGCGGCCGAGAGCGCGCTGGTGCTCACGCGCAGCGCTTCCACCTCGGCATCGGTCTCCAGGCTGTCGGCCACGCAGTAGATGGCCTTGCGGATGGCTTCGATTTCGGTGGGGTTGAGCAGAGCGCCGTCTTCTGCGAGCGCGCTTTCCGTCGCGTCCAGCAGCCGCCTCGCGTCGATCTGGGCTTCGCGCAGCGCGCGCAGCCGCATGTCGGATTGCGATGCTGCGATGGCGTCTTGCAGCATGGACGCGATCTGCTCGTCGCCGAGGCCGTAGCTCGGCTTCACCTCGATGTGCGCCTCAATGCCGCTGCTCTGTTCGCGCGCGCTGACCGAGAGCAGGCCGTCGGCGTCGATCTGGAAACTCACGCGGATGTGCAGGGCGCCGGCCACGGCAGGCGGCAGGCCGCGCAGCTCGAAGCGCGCCAGCGAGCGGCAGTCGGCCACCGACTCGCGTTCGCCCTGCACCACGTGCAGCGACATCGCGGTCTGGCCGTCCTTGAAGGTGGTGAAGTCCTGCGCGCGCACGGTGGGCAGGGTGGAGTTGCGTGGAATCACTTTTTCCACCAGGCCGCCCATGGTCTCGATGCCGAGCGAGAGCGGGCACACGTCGAGCAGCAGCCACTGGTCGCCGCTGCCATTGCCGGCGAGCACGTTGGCCTGCAGCGCCGCGCCGATGGCGACCACCTGGTCGGGGTCGAGATCGGCCAGCGGCTCCAGGCCGAAGTAGTCGCGCACCGCGTCGCGCGCGATGGGCATGCGCGTCGATCCACCCACCAGCACCACGCCAGTGATCAGGGCGGTGGACAGCTGGGCGTCGCGCAGCGCGCGCTTGGTGGCGCTCAGGGTGCGCGCGATCAGCGGTGCACCGAGCGTGGCGAACTGGGTGCGCGAGAGGATGGCCGCCAGCGACTGGCCGTCGGCCAGCGTGAGGCACAGCTCGGCGCTGTCGTGGCTGGAGAGTTTTTCCTTGGCGGCACGTGCCGCCGTCAGCAGCGAACGCTGCTGCGAAGGCTGTAACGCGGCCACGCCGTCCAGGCCGTGTTCGGCACAGAACCAAGCCGCGATGGCGCTGTCGAAATCGTCACCGCCCAGGGCCGAATCGCCGCCGGTGGACAGCACCTCAAACACGCCCTGGGTGAGCTTGAGGATGGAGATGTCGAAGGTGCCACCGCCCAGGTCGTAGACCGCAAAGGTGCCTTCGACCTGCTGGTCGAGGCCATAGGCGATGGCCGCGGCCGTGGGTTCGTTGAGCAGGCGCAGCACGTTCAGGCCGGCGATGCGCGCCGCGTCTTTGGTGGCCTGGCGCTGCGCGTCGTCGAAGTAGGCGGGCACGGTGATCACGACACCCGAGAGCGGGCCGCCCAGCGAAGCTTCGGCACGCACACGCAGCGTGTTCAAAATCTCGGCCGACACCTGCACCGGCGAGCGTTCGCCCGCCACCGTGTGCAGGCCCACCATGCCCGGGACGTCTTTGAACTGATAGGGCAGGGCGGCGGCGTCTTTCAGGTCGGCCAGCGAACGGCCCATGAAGCGTTTGACCGAGACGATGGTGTTGTGCGGGTCGATGGCCTGCTGTTCCTGAGCCACACGCCCGACCACGGTGGCGCCGTGTTCCAGGTAACGCACCACCGACGGCAGCAACATGGCGCCGTGTTCGTCGGGCAGGCACTCGGCCACCGCGCTCTTCACGCTGGCGATCAGGGAGTTGGTCGTGCCCAGGTCGATGCCCGCCGCGAGCCGATGCTGGTGCGGCGCAGCGCTTTGTCCAGGTTCAGCGATTTGCAACAGTGCCATGGTGATCTTTGGTTAGAGCGAAAGAAGAAAGACAACCAACAAAAAAACGAAACCCGGCGCGAGGGGGACTTTCACACTGCAAAGGATTCGCCACATCCACAGCTGTTTTTCGCGTTCGGGTTGTTGAACTTGAAGCCTTCGTTGAGGCCTTCGCGCACAAAGTCGAGCTCGGTGCCATCCAGCATGGCCAGGCTCTTGGCGTCGACGATGAGCTTGGTGCCGGCGGTCTCGAAGCACTGGTCGTCGGGGTTGAGCACGTCGACGAACTCCAGCGCGTAGGCGAAGCCCGAGCAGCCGCTGGTCTTGACCGCGAGGCGGAGGCCGATGCCGCTGCCGCGTTTGGCCAGCGATTTTTCAACGTGCCGCGCGGCGGCGGGGGTGAGACTGACCTGCATGGAAATCTCCTGAGGGTTCAGACTGAGAACGAGCTGCCGCAACCGCAGGTGGTTGCGGCATTGGGGTTGTGGATCACGAAGCGCGAGCCTTCCAGGCCGTCCTCAAAATCGACGCGTGCGCCCAGCACGTATTGCTGGCTCATGGCGTCCACCACCAGGGCCACGCCTTCGGTCACGGTCAGGGTGTCGTCTTCGTTGACCTGGTCGTCAAAGGCGAAGCCGTACGAAAAGCCCGAGCAGCCACCGCCGGTCACGTACAGGCGCAGCTTGAGGTTGGGGTTGCCCTCTTCGACGATCAGTTCGGCCACCTTGGCCGCGGCCGCTGGCGTGAACTCCAGCATGGGCGGCATGGCGATGGGGTCGGCGGGGGTTGAGGCAGCGGCAGCGACTGGCATGGTGGTGACTCCGGTGGTGTGTGACAGGGGTGGGTTTCAGCGCGTGCTGGAGGCGCAGGCGGGCTGCTCCGAGACCAGGGTGGCGGCTTCGCCGGTGGCCTGGCGCGAGCGGAAGTCGGCCACGGCCGCCTTGATGGCGTCTTCGGCCAGGATGGAGCAGTGGATCTTCACGGGCGGCAGCGCCAGCTCTTCGGCGATCTGCGAGTTCTTGATCGCCAGCGCTTCGTCCAGCGTGCGGCCCCGCACCCACTCGGTGACCAGCGAGCTCGACGCAATCGCCGAGCCGCAACCATAGGTCTTGAATTTGGCGTCTTCGATCACGCCCTGGGCGTTGACGCGGATCTGCAGGCGCATCACGTCACCGCAGGCCGGCGCGCCGACCATGCCGGTGCCGACGCTGGCGTCGTTGGCGTCGAAGGCGCCCACGTTGCGCGGGTTTTCATAGTGATTGACGACTTGTTCGCTGTAGGCCATGGTGCTTCTCCGGGAGGGTGTGTGACAAAGAGGGGCGTGATCAATGCTCGGACCACTGGATCGTGCTGAGGTCAATGCCGGCCTGCACCATGTCCCACAGCGGGCTCATGGCGCGCAGGCGGTTCACGACCTCGGTGACCTGCGCAATCGTGAAATCGATCTCTTCGACCGTGGTGAAGCGGCCGATGGAAAAACGCACCGAGCTGTGCGCGAGTTCGTCGCTGCGGCCCATGGCGCGCAGCACGTAGCTCGGCTCAAGGCTGGCCGAGGTGCAGGCCGAACCCGACGACACCGCCACGCCCTTGATGCCCATGAGCAGGGACTCGCCCTCGACGTAGTTGAAGCTGCAGTTGAGGTACTGCACAGCCCGCTGGGTGTCGTCGCCGTTGAGCACCACGCAGTCCAGCTTCTGGAAGCCGGCCCAGAGGCGGTCGCGCAGGGTCTTGATGCGGGCGTTGTCGGCGGCCATGGCTTCTCGCGCCAGCCAGAAGGCCTCGCCCATGCCCACGATCTGGTGCGTGGCCAGCGTGCCCGAGCGCATGCCGCGCTCGTGGCCACCGCCGTGCATCTGCGCATCGATGCGCACGCGCGGCTTGCGCCGCACGTACAACGCACCGATGCCCTTGGGGCCGTAGATCTTGTGCGCCGAGAGCGACAGCAGGTCCACCGGCAAGACGTCCAGATCGATCACCACCTTGCCGGCGGCCTGGGCGGCGTCCACGTGGAAGACCACGCCCTTGGCGCGGCACAGGGCGCCGAGCGCGGCGATGTCCTGAATGATGCCGGTCTCGTTGTTGACCATCATCACCGAGGCCAGCACGGTGTCGGGGCGCAACGCGGCCTCGAAGACCGCGAAATCCAGCAGGCCGCTGGGCAGCACCGGCAGTACCGTGACCTCGTAGCCCTCGCGCTCCAGTTCGCGCATGCTGTCGAGCACCGCCTTGTGTTCGGTCGCGACCGTGATCAGGTGTTTGCCTTTGGCGCGGTTGAAATGTGCTGCACCCTTGATCGCGAGGTTGTTCGATTCGGTGGCGCCCGAGGTCCAGACGATTTCGCGCGGGTCGGCGTTGATCAGCGAGCACACCTGTTCGCGCGCCAGCTCCACGGCCTCGTCGGCGGCCCAGCCAAAGGCGTGCGAGCGGCTGGCCGGATTGCCGTACAACTCTGTCAGATACGGAATCATCTTGTTCGCCACGCGGCGGTCCACCGGGGTGGTGGCGGCGTAGTCGAGGTAGACGCTGGCGGCAGGGCGGCTGGGGGCGGGATCACGGCTGCTGAGCGACATGGAGGACTCCAGAAAAAGGGGTGGGTCGCAGCACATTCCGCAATTTCGGTGCCATGCCGTTTGTGGCCGTTCCGGCCTGGTTTTCAGCGCGTTTTGTGGGTTTTGTTTGCGCGTGTCGTGGGCGGATCGGACAGCCCTGTCCGGTTTGTCGGAAAGTCGGATGCCGGGCGACCGGCGGCGGTCAGTGGCCCGGTCGCTGGTGCATTTCTTGCAAGACCTTGTTCACAAAGGTGGTTTTTGCGTCATAAATCCCAGCGTTGGTGCTCACCGACCACGCGTGGTTCGACGCAGCCTTTGACAGGTCCTGACTTGCACCTACCCGGAGCGCACCATGGTGATGAACCCCCAAGTGACAGCAGCGCGGCGCGAGTTGAATGTGGTCTACGAGATCAGCAAGACGCTCGCGACTTCGCTCGATGTGCACAAAACCTTTCGCGAGGCCCTGAACTATCTGTTGCAGGCGCTGGACTGGCGTCGCGCGTTTGTCGTGCTGGCCGACCAGGGTTCTGGTGAGCTGCGCGGGTTGTGCGCCGTCGGTCTGACGGCCGACGAAAGCCAGCGCCTGAAATTCCTGCCGGGCGAGGGCATCGTCGGCCGCGTGTACGCCACCGGCGTGCCGTACTCGGTGCCCGACCTGCGCGCCGAGCCGCTGTTCCTGAACCGCACCGGCGGCGCCGACCAGAGCCCGGGCGCCTGCGTGAGCATGCTGGCCGTGCCGATCCGCGCCGACCGGCGCACGGTGGGCGTGCTCGCCATCGACTACCTGAACCCCGACACGCGCAGCCACTTCGGCGACGAGCTGCAGCTGCTCAAGATGGTGTCCACGTTGATGGGCCAGGCGCTGCTGCTGCACCGCAGCGTCAGCGCGGCCCACGACAACATCCAGGACGAGGTGCGCCGCATGTCCAAGGCGCTCCACCACAGCGCCAAACCCGGCCACAAGATCGAGCACGTGGTGGGCACCTCCGAGCCCATGCTGGAGGTGTTTGACCAGGTGCACCAGGTGGCCCCGGCGCGCACGACGGTGCTGTTGCGCGGCGAGAGCGGCACCGGCAAGGAGGTGATCGCGCGCGCCATCCACAGCCTGTCGCCCCGCAAGCGTGAAGCCTTCGTCTGCGTGAACTGCGCGGCGCTGACCGAGTCGCTGCTGGAGAGCGAACTCTTCGGCCACGAAAAGGGCTCGTTCACCGGTGCCCAGGGCCAGCGCAAGGGCCGCTTCGAGATGGCGCACGGCGGCACGCTGTTCCTGGACGAGATCGGCGACATCTCGGCCTCGTTCCAGGCCAAGCTGCTGCGCGTGCTGCAGGAGCGCGAGTTCGAACGGGTCGGCGGCGGCACGCCGGTGAAGGTGGATGTGCGCCTGATCCTCGCCACCAACCGCGACCTGGAGCGCATGGTGAAGGCGGGCGAGTTCCGCGCCGACCTCTACTACCGCATCAACGTGGTGAGCATCCAGCTGCCGCCGCTGCGCGAGCGCCGCGAAGACATCCCGGCGATGGCGAAACATTTTCTGGAGCGCTTCAACCGCGAAAACGCGCGCTCCACCGAGTTCAGCCCGGGCGCGATGCGGGTGCTGACCAGCTGCTACTGGCCGGGCAATGTGCGCGAGCTGGAGAACTGCGTGGAGCGCACCGCGACCATGGCCCACAGCAACGTGATCACCGACTTGGCCTTCCCCTGCCAGGGCAACCGCTGCCTGACGCAGGTGCTGCACCACATCGACCGCGAAGACGCGGTGCGGCCCAGCCGGTTGACGGAAATCCCGATCCAGGAGCGGCCCATGGGGCCTGCGGGGGCGGACGCCGCCGTGCCCGTGCCGAGCGCTGTGGCGCCTGAGCCAGTTGTGGCCGCCGCCGCGCCGACGGCCGTGCTGGATGGCAAGCCCGAAGGGGAGGCCGAGCGCCTGGTGTGGGCGATGGAGCGCAGCGGCTGGGTGCAGGCCAAGGCGGCGCGATTGCTCAAGATCTCGCCGCGCCAGATGGGCTACGCGCTGCAGAAGCACGGCATCGAGGTGCGGAAGTTTTGATGTCTTCTTGCTGAGCGCGCAGGCTGGCGCCGCTCGGTCACCAGGGCCACGCGCCAGGCCGAAGCGCAGGTTCAGCACCCTGGAAGTGGTGTTCGTTGCCGAACGGAAATCTCCGCTCATCAGGCAGTCACTGTGCCCGTTGCTTCGAGGGCCGCAGCCCAACCCGGATTCGAGTGTGACGCCATGGCGGGCGATGCCAAGAGCGCTTGCATTGCTGCGGCCAAAACGAAGTTTGGAAAAAGTTGAGTTGAGTTGAGGAAGAACCGGCCGGCCGCACCAGCGTCGCGCCGGTTCAGCCATCGCCCCGAGCGCCTGCCTGGGTCACCGTTGCTGGGCCTGCTGAACGGCGCCTTGTTTCGCCGCCGTTGCGCTGTCCTGTACGTAACCCTTCATGGCACTCTGGAGTTGCGACGGCCACTCACCGCCGATCGGTGCAGCTCAGGTCAGTGTGGGCAAGTCACTTGCCGCAAGCAGCGCAACACGAGCCTCGTCGAGTACCTCGACAAGCTCGTTTGCAACGAACTGTCGGCTCTCGATTGCGAGCAAGCCTTCGCTTTGCAGCACGAGTGCCAGTCTGTAAGCGCGCTCCAACAATGCGGCGGCAGCCAGCAAATCCTTTGTTTCCTTCATGACACGTCAATGAGCCTGGATCAGGTTGGCCGCACCCAAGGCGACAAAGATCACGAAAAGTGCCTTCTGGAAGGCGGGGCCAGCAAGGCGGCCTCGCAGCACCTCACCGAGCTTGAGCCCGCCAAATGCGCCGATCAATGCCCCGCCAACTGCAATGGCAACGTAGGCCGACCCCGACTCGAAAGGGGCCGACATTTGCACTCTCACCGCCAGAGACAGTGTGGCGACGGTGAATGACAGGCCCAGCGCTTGCACCATCTCATCCTTGCTCAGCCGCAGCGTCTGCAAGTAGGGAACCCAGGGCAACACGAAGACGGCCGTGAGCGCCGTGACAAACCCAGTGGCCGTGCCTGCAAGCACGCTGAGCCATTTGCTGGAGCGTGAAAGATCGGGCAGATGAGGTCGCCACAGACCCCAGATGCCATAGGCAATGAGAATTCCGCCCAACCAGGCCTTGGCGAATGGCATGTGGACGGCTCCCCCCAGGCCTGGCGCACTGACCGTCACGATGGCTATCGCCAACCAGCCAGGCCAAAGCCGGGATGCAAGCAATCGCAGGTGAGGGCCACAGCATTGCGCCACGTTGGTCGCCAGCGAAGGGATGACCAGCAGCGCGGCCGCTTGCACCGGTGGCATCCACAGTCCCAGCAAGCTCATGGCCACCGTGGGCAGTCCCATGCCGGTGACGCCTTTCACGCCGCCCGCGAGAACAAAGACAACGACCACCATCGAGAGCTGCAATGTGTCCATGCCCCATGGTGTCTGCGCAGCGCAGGCGCTGTCCATCGGATTGCTGCGAACGTGTCCTTCGCGGATTCCGTAGGATGAGGGCTATGAGCACCCCCAAGCGCCGCACCACCGACTACCGCATCGATCCATTCGATCTGCATCTCTTTGCTGCGGTGATGGCGCATGGAACCATCACTGCCGCTGCTTCAGCGGTGAACCTGTCGCTCGCCGCCGCCAGTGCACGCCTCAAGCATCTGGAAGACGCGACCGGTTCGCGCCTGCTGGAGCGCTCCAAGTCAGGCGCAGTGCCGACCGATGCGGGGCGCGCTCTGGTGCGCCACGCCAACCGCGTACTTGCTGAACTCGAATCGCTGCATGTCGAGATGGCGAGCTTTGGCCATGGGTTGCGCGGTACGGTTCGACTGCTTTGCAACACAGCCGCCATGTCCGAGACCCTTCCGCGCACGATCGGACAGTTCTTGGTGAAGACCCCTGACCTTGATGTGGACGTGCAAGAGCTGCCGAGCGAGGCGGTCATTGACGCATTGCGCCATGGCACCGCTGACCTGGGCATCGTCGCGGATTACGTCGACACCTCCGGGCTGCTTGTGCAACCGTGGGTCGATGACCGATTGGTGGCGCTGTTGCCTGAGCGCTGGCCTCTGGGCCGCCGCCGCTCAATGGCGTATGGCGAGTTGCTGGAGCATCCCCTTGTTGGCCTGGCTCGGGACAGTGGACTCAGCCGCTTTCTGGCGGCCCAGGCCAGCCGCAGCGGCCGTGTCCCGCGCCATCGGGTGCGTCTGGGCGGCTTTGACGCTGTTGCAGAGCTTGTGGTTGCGGGCGTGGGGGCGGCGGTCATGCCCGAGAGCGCCGCCGTGCGCTTTGGCAAGGCAGGCACCCGCATCGTCGCACTTTCAGATTCTTGGTCTCGCAGAGAGTTGCTCGTTTGCATGACCACAGCGGGTAGCGAACTGCCAAGCGTTTGTGCGCTCGCCGATGCGCTGCTGGGTGCGCGATCGAAGGTCTTCAGTCAATGAACTGGGGACGCTTTGTCAGAGACGGTAGAACGACTACCGACCGCCAAACGGCCGAGGGGCGCGAGCGCTACGGCCGCGGCTACTGGCCCGCTCGCATCATGGCGGCCGCTTTCTCGGCAATCATGATCGTGGGCGCATTGGTGTTGCCGGACGTGATCTGCGGCATGACCGAGGCATCGACCACCCGCAGCGAACGCGTCCCTCGAACGCGCAGCTGTGCATCGACGACCGCATCGGCGCCAACCCCCATTCGACAAGTGCCCACCGGATGGTAGATGCAGCTGCTCGTCGCGCGGATTGCGGACTCGATCGATGCGTCGTCGATGGCACCGGGACCTGGAGACAGTTCCCGCACGATGTGCTCCCTCAGGGGAAGTGCTGCGGCGATCTTTCTTGCTGCGCGCAACCCCTCGATCTGCATCGTCATGTCGTCACGATGCGTCAGATAGCCGGGGTCGATCACGGGCGCATCGAGCGGGTCGTCCGAGCGCAGCGAGAGTCGCCCTCTGCTCTTGGGCCGGCACGCTTGCACGTTGATGGCCATGGCCCGGGTCTGTCCTTTCGCCGCCGCGTGGGGCGGTGCAAAGGGCACCGCAAGAAACTGGATGTCCGCAGCGAAACCATCGTTCAGCGCCTCGCTTTTCATGAAGAGACCGGCCTCGGCATGGATGCTCGTCGGTGGCGCCTGATCAGCCTGCCGCAGAGCGAGCACCAGGGGTGAGCCCGGGTGGTCGCATAGATTAGCTCCGACGCCGGGCAGCGCAACGCGCACCACGAGTCCGTGCGACTCCAACTGCAATGGATCGCCGATGCCCGAGAGCATCAGCAGCTTGGGTGAATCGATGGTGCCGGCGCTGAGGATGACCTCGCGCCGGGCCTCGATCCGGCGGACCTGGGCGCCGTCAAAGTAGTCGACGCCGATTGCGCGATCGCCGTCCATCACGACACGCAGCGCACGTGCGCGCGTGATCGTTCGAAGGTTCGGACGTTCGCGCGAAGGGCCCAGGTACGCCTTTGCGGTGCTGCACCGCTCACCATCGCGAATCGTCACCTGGTACAGCCCCGCTCCATCGCGATACGCTCCGTTGAAGTCGGGGTTTCTCCGGTGGCCACAGGCGACCGCCGCGTCAACGAAAGCGTGCGCGAGCGGGCTGGGTGAGACTTGGTCCGAGACGGCCAGTGGCCCTCCCACGCCATGAAGGCTGGAGGCACCGCGCGCCTGGTCCTCCGCCTTGATGAAATACGGCAACACGTCAGACCAGCCCCAGCCTTCGTTGCCCAGATCCCTCCAGTGATCGAAGTCTCGCGGATCGCCGCGGATGTAGATCATGATGTTGATCGAACTCGTACCGCCAAGCACCTTGCCGCGCGGACACGGGATGCTGCGAAGGTTGTAGCCGGCCTGAAGCGTTGTCGAGTAGCCCCAGTTCTCGGCGCCGTCCCACAGCAAGGGCCACCGGCTTGGTTGGCGAACACTGTGCGAGCGATCTTCGCCGCCGGCTTCTAGCAGCGCCACTTCACGAGAAGCATCCTCGGAAAGCCTCGCCGCAAGGACACAGCCAGCGGAGCCGGCACCCACGATGACATAGTCTGCGCTTGGCATCAGCATCCCCCAAAATCTCTGTTCGGGATTCTGGCGAAGACATTGCTGCGTTGCAAGACGTCTGGTCGCGAGCGCGGAATCTCATCTTGGTCCACCGACCGCTTCCACTGACTGCGACCAGCGACCGGAAGGTTGCTGGTGTCCGCAAAGGGTCGAGGCTGTGTGAAAACCCTCTCCCTGCGCGAAGCCGAACTCGATAGATTTCACAGACATATTGAACACGGGGGTCAATATGTCGAGATACATCGAGGGTCAAGACAGACAGCAAGTCACGCTGCTGCCGGAGTGCCTGGATGACTTCATAGCCGAGGACAACCCGATACGGGTGGTTGATGCCTTTGTCGGCGAGTTGAACCTGGCAGCGATGGGGTTTGAAGGCGCAACGCCTGCCGTGACGGGGCGACCTTCGTACCACCCCGCTGTGCTGCTGAAAATCTATATCTGCGGATACCTCAATCGGGTCCAGTCCAGCCGGCGCTTGGAGCGCGAATGCCAGCGCAATGTCGAGCTGATGTGGCTCACGGGTCGTCTGTCACCAGACTTCAAGACGATCGCTGACTTCCGGCGTGACAACGGAGCAGGCATTCGCAACGTATGCCGCCGCTTCGTGGTGCTGTGCCGAGAGCTCAAGCTGTTCAGCCAGGCGCTGGTGGCCATCGACGGCAGCAAGTTCAAGGCGGTCAACACGCGGGACCGCAACTTCACCACCGGCAAGATCGATAAGCGTCAGCAGCAGATCGAGGAGAGCATTCAGCGCTACTTGAACGCGCTGGAAACAGCCGACCGCACCCAGCCAGCAGAGCTGGAAGCAAAGACCACCCGCCTGCAGGACAAGATCGCTCACCTGCGCCAGCAGATGCGTGTGCTCGAAGAGGTCAAGGAGCATTTGAAGAACGAGCCTGCGGGCCAAATCTCTTTGACCGACCCGGATGCGCGCTCCATGGCCACCAGTGGAAAGGGCTCCGGCATGGTCGCCTACAACGTGCAGGTGGCGGTGGACGCCAAGCACCACCTGATCGTTGCCCACGAGGTCACCAACGCCGGCAGTGACAGAGCGCAGCTCAGTCCAATGGCCATCGGCGCGCGTGAAGCCATGGGCAAGAAGAAGCTGCGCGCGATTGCTGACCGTGGGTACTTCAGCGGCCCACAGATCAAGGCCTGTGCCGACGCGGGCATCTCTGCCGTGTTGCCCAAGCCAACGACATCCGGCGCGAAGGCCGCGGGACGATTCGACCGGGCAGACTTCATCTACATCAAGGAAGACGACGAATACAAATGCCCGGCAGGGCAGCGTGCCATCTACCGGTTCTCTGGCGAGGAGAAAGGCATGGTGATTCGCCGCTACTGGAGCAGTGCCTGCACGCAGTGTTCGATGAAGTCGCAGTGCACGCCCAGCACGTACCGACGCATATCACGTTGGGAGCATGACGACGTGCTGGAAGCGGTACAGCGCCGCCTGGACCGCTCACCCAAGTCGATGACGATCCGGCGCAGAACGGTCGAGCATGTGTTCGGCACCTTCAAGAGTTGGATGGGATACACCCACTTCCTCACCAAGAGGTTGGCCAACGTCGGGACGGAGATGAGCCTGCATGTGCTGGCCTACAACCTGCGGCGGGTGATCGCCATCTTGGGGTTCGAGGGGACCATCAAGGCAATGAGGTTGGCAGGGGGGTGAGCCCTCTTTGCTTCCAAAAACGGGGTTCCAGAAGCCCACTGAAACCTCGCAAGACCGCGCAGGAGACTCGAGATCGACAAAAACCGATTCTCGAAGCACGGTCGTGTCGAAAGGCCGTGAGTTGCCACAGCCCGAATGCGTTTCCACACAGCCTCGGTCGAAACCGCCAGTCCAGGTGATACAGCTGCGGTCGGTCCAGCAGCCCAAGCCATGTCGCGGAGGTCCTATGACCGCAGTACCCCGCACAGCCGCCACTTGGCCCACCGAACTTCGCCTAGCTGAACGGCGGCTTCGTGACAACCAGCGTGAGCCTCCTTGGCCGTGTCCACTGAGGGCCACCGCTGCATTCCGGCCATCTATGCTGCCGATGCCATCAGCCGCCCTGAGTCGCCCCCCCTTTCTCGCAGCCATCCCCAAGCTTTGTCGCAACCCCGACGCCCCCAACAAAACCACCCCCGTTGTCCCCTTTCCGACAAACGACAAAACCACCAGGCCGTTGATCTGAAACGCTTTTTTCGGTGGCACGAAATTCGCTGAAGACCTGCCAAGCGGCCGTTGTTGGTTGCACGAAAGGGGTCTTCATGTCGACAGCATTGAGCAGTGGTGGCAGTGCAGCGGCGGGCGCCATGCCCGCCAAGACGTATGTGTCCATCGGGCAGATCAAACCCTTGGGCGCCGCGCCCGAGCTGCCGTCCACCGGCGGGGGCTGCGGCACCTCGGGCGGTGAGGGCAAAGCCAGCTGCGGCACCTCCGACGGCCCCGACGACATGCCGCAAGAGGTGTGGGACAAGGTCAAGAACCACCCCTGCTATTCCGAAGAAGCCCACCACCACTACGCCCGCATGCACGTGGCCGTGGCGCCGGCCTGCAACATCCAGTGCAACTACTGCAACCGCAAATACGACTGCAGCAACGAGTCGCGCCCGGGTGTGGTGTCGCAGAAGCTCACGCCCGAACAGGCGGTGAAAAAAGTGGTGGCGGTGGCCAGCGAGATTCCGCAGATGACGGTGCTCGGCGTGGCCGGCCCCGGCGATGCGCTGGCCAACCCGGCCAAGACCTTTGACACCTTCCGCATGCTGCAAGAGCAGGCGCCCGACATCAAGCTCTGCCTGTCCACCAACGGCCTGGCGTTGCCCGATCAGGTGGACGAGATCTGCAAATACAACGTCGATCACGTCACCATCACCATCAACATGGTGGACCCGGCCGTGGGCGAAAAGATCTATCCCTGGATCTTCTGGAACCACAAGCGCGTGACCGGCTACGAGGCCGCCAAGATCCTGCACGAGCGCCAGATGCTCGGCCTGGAGATGCTCACCGCGCGCGGTGTGCTCACCAAGATCAACTCGGTGCTGATCCCCGGCATCAACGACGAGCACCTGATCGAGGTGAACCGCGAAGTCAAGAAGCGTGGCGCCTTCCTGCACAACATCATGCCGCTGATCTCCGAAGCCGAACACGGCACGGTGTTCGGCCTCACCGGTCAGCGCGGCCCGACCGCCTCCGAACTCAAGGCCGTGCAGGACGCCTGCATGGGCGGCGCCAACCTGATGCGCCACTGCCGCCAGTGCCGCGCCGACGCGGTGGGCCTGCTGGGCGAGGACCGCTCGGAAGAGTTCACGCTCGACAAGCTGGAGCAGATGGAAGTGGTCTACGACCTGGACAAGCGCAAGAGCTACCAGGACAAGGTCGAGGTCGAGCGCCAGGCGCAACAGGCCGCCAAACACGAGGCCCTGGCCGCCGCGGCCAGCGCCGCGGGTGTGGACGACGACATGAAGGTGCTGGTCGCGGTCGCCACCAAGGGCGGCGGCCGGGTCAACGAGCACTTCGGCCACGTCACCGAATTCCAGGTGTTTGAGGTCTCGGCCGCGCAGGCCTTGTTTGTCGGCCACCGCCGCGTGGACCTGTATTGCCAGGGCGGCCACGGCGACGACGAGCAGCTGCCATCGGTGGTCAACGCCATCAACGACTGCCACGCCGTGCTGGTCGCCAAGATCGGTGCCTGCCCGCGCGACGAGCTGCTGGCCGCCGGTGTCGAGCCGGTCGATCAGTACGTCGGCGAGTTCATCGAAAAAGCCGCGCTCGAGTGGTTCAACGACTACCGCGGCCGCATCGCCAGCGGCGCCATCACGCACCAGCCGCGCGGCGACGCGCAGATCCGCCAGGGCGCGTTCACCGGCGGTCTTGCCGAAGCCGCCTGACGCATTCCCCATCCCCCACGACGTCCCCAGAAGGAGAGCCACCATGCCCATGAAGATCATCGCGTCCACCTGCACCGCCTGCTCGGCCTGCGAACCCGAGTGCCCGAACGTCGCCATCCGCGAAAAAGGCGGCACCTACGTCATCGACCCCAAGAAGTGCACCGACTGCGAAGGCCACTACGACGAGCCGCAGTGCGTCGCCGTGTGCCCGGTGGACGGCTGCATCGTAAAGATTTGACCCACCCCCGCGCCGCGCCTTGGGGCGCGTCACCCCCTCAAGGGGGCAACACCTGCGGCCCGGCAAAGCCGGTTCCGCGGTGTTCTGGAGGGGGCTTTGCTGCGCTCGCCCTGGGGCGTGCGGTCTGTGCTTGAGACCTCCCGAGCTATTTGCGTTCATTCCACATATCGAGACCACCACCATGCTGCCCAACATCGTCCTCAAGCCCGCCGCCGTCAAGTTCATCTCGCGCATCGTGCGCTTCTCCGGTCTGCCGGCCGGCGCGGGTTTTCGCTTGGCGGTGTCGCCTGGCGGCTGCTCGGGTTACAGCTCGGAGTTCAGCGCTGAGGCCGCGCCCGGCCCGGGTGAGCAGGTGCTGGAGATCGAAGGTCTGCGCCTGTTCCTGGGGGCCGAGAGCCGCCTGATGCTCGAAGGCGTGATCGTCGACTTCGCCGACACGCCGACGCAGTCGGGTCTCACGTTCACCAACCCCAACCAGGCCGCCTGCGGCTGCAGCAGCGCCTCGGCCGAGAGCCCGGCGCCGGTGGTGGGGGTGACCAAGATCGAGATCGGTGCCATCGGGCGCGGTCGCCCCGCCACGCTGGCCTCCTGAGAACCGGGCCATGAACGCCGCCGCCGTCGTCAACCTGGGTCTGGACGACGACGCCCTCGGCTCGTTCGGGGCCGGTGCGATCGGCGGCGCGGTCAGCCCTGAGGTCGATGCGTTGATCAAGGAAGCTGGCCTGAAACGCGACCAGAGCGACGAAGCCCTGGCCTTGCTGGAAAAAGCCCGCGCCCTGGCACCCAGCCACCCCGGGCCCTTGATCGCGCTCTACCGGTTTCATTTCTACGGCCACGCGCTGGACAAGGCCCGCGCGGTCGGTGAAGACGCATTGGCGATTGCGCGCGCCGCGCTCGGCGCCAACTTCGGCGACACGCCGCCCGACGACGATGCCCTGCGCCACGACCCGGCCGTGCGCTTTTACCTGTTCACGCTCAAGGGCCTGGCCTATTTGAGCCTGCGCATGGGCGACTTCGACGAAGCGCGCCTGATGCTGGCCGCGCTGCGCCAGCTCGACCCCAAGGACCACCTCGGTGGCGCCTTGCTCGCGCACGTGCTGGCGCGCCGCGAAGCGGCCGACACCCCCGATGCGGTGGACCCGCTGAGCGCCTACCCGGTGCGCGGCTGGAGCGGAAGTGGGGCGAAGCTATGAACTCCAAAGACGCCTCGGTGCTTGAGTTCAAAGGCACCCGCGCCCCGGCCGGTGACATCGAAGCCTCGCACTGGCAGGGCGGCCCGGTGGACTGCAGCGCTTGCGAATACCAGGCCCTGCGCGACCGCCCGGCCGAACAGGGCTGCGAACCCGGCCACGCCTGCATGCAGGACGTGTACGCGCGCCGCATCGACCGCTTTTTCCGCTGGCACCCGGAGCAGGGCGATCGCCAGCTCGGCCATGCGTACTTCGAGGTGCGCGCCATCGCCGCGCGCCACGCCAACGTGTTCCGCCTGGCTTCGCTGATGGACGACCCGGACGAAACCGTGCGCCTGCAGATCGCGCTGCGCCTGCCGCAGCAGCTGCTCGGCCGCATGGCACACGACCCGCACCGCGAGGTGCGCATCCGCGTGGCCCAGCGCCTGGAGACCGCCGAACTCGCCGCCATGCGCAACGACACCGATTACGGCGTGCGCGAGTGGGTGGCGCGGCGCCTGCCGCTGGCCTTGCTGCCCACCATGGCGCGCGACCCGGACCGCGCCGTGCGCCTGATCGTGGCCCAGCGCCTGGAAATGCCGGCGCTGCTGATCATGCTCAGCGACGAATCGCCCGAGGTGCGCCGCACGGTCGCCGAGCGCCTGCCCGCGCCGCTGTTGCCGCGCCTGATGGCCGACACCGACTGGCGCGTGCGCTGGGAAGTGGCGCAGCGCGCCGACCCGGATCTGCTCGGCCCCTTGCGCGAAGACAACGACCCGCTGGTGCGCCAGAGCGTGCTTGAACGCCAGGACCCGCGCCAGGCCCTTTCACTCGTGCCGGGAGCACCGCATGGCTGACATCAACCGCGACGACGCCGAGATCGAACTCGCCTTTCCCCCGCGTTTCCAGTACGGCGAACGCGTGATCGCGCGCTCCGTGGTGCGCAACGACGGCACCTACAACGGCAAGGACATCGGCGAGGTGCTGGTGAACAAGGGAGAGATCGGCTACGTCATCAACATCAACACCTTCCTGCAGCAGTTCTACATCTACGCCGTCGACTTCGTCGACTCCGGCCACCGCGTCGGCATGCGCGCCAAAGAGCTTTGCACGCTGGACAACCTGCCCGCCGAGGTGCTGGCGCAGCTCGGCGACAAGGCTTCGTCGATCACCACCCTCGGTCAAGCCCAACCTTCTCAGGAGAGCACATGAACGGCATTGAACCCCGCGAACCCGTCTACGCCTGGGGCCAGCGCGTGATCGCGCTCGACGACCTGGTCAACGACGGCAGCCACCCCGAGCGCGAACCCGACGCCTTGCTGGCCGCGCGCGGCACGGTGGGCGAGATCGTCAACATCGGCCACGCCCAGGAACTCAACGAACCGGTCTACCTGGTGCAGTTCCCCGGCTGCGTGGTCGGCTGCCTGGAGATCGAACTCGTGCCCGCACCGGCCGGCCTCCTGCCCGAGACCGAAGACGAGGCTGCATGAACGCCGTTGCACCGCGTGACCTGACGCTGCACCGCCTGGAGCGGGCGCTGAAGGAACGCGTGCGCTACCGCTTCGTGCAGCCCACCGTGTTGATCGACGAGCAAGGCTACCGGGTCGAGAGCCCTTGCTGCTCGCGCAACGTGGACCCGAGCGGCGGCACCATCGCCATCGCCTTGCTGAAACCGCCCGTGGGCGAGCACCCCTGCTGGACGCTGTGCGCACGCGACCACCAACAGCAAGCCTGGGTGGTGAAAGAGCGGGCCGACCAGATCGAACCCCTTCTGGATCTCCTCTGCCTCGACAGCGAGCGTCAGTTCTGGCCATGATCTATCTCGACCACAACGGCACGACACCGCCCGCGCCCGAGGTGCTGGATGCGATGGGGCCGGTGTCCGTGAACGCCTGGGCCAACGCTTCGTCGCAGCACGGCCCGGGGCAGGACGCCAAGCGCGTGCTCGGTGCGGCGCGGGCCATGGCTGCTAAGGCGCTGGGCTGCAAGACCAGCGAACTCATCTTCACCAGCGGCGCCACCGAGGCCAACCACATGGCCTTGACCGGCCTGCTCGCCGCGGCCAAAGCGCAAGGCCGCCAGCGCCTGCTGATCGGCGCGGTCGAACACTCGGCCCTGCTGCGCCTCGCGCGCTCGCTGGCAGAGCAGGGCGTGCCCGTGGACGTCATGCCCGTGTCGCCCGACGGCCGCATTCACCTGGCCGCCGCCGCAGCCCTGATGGGCCCGGACCTGGCCCTGGTCTCGCTGATGGCGGCCAACAACGAAACCGGTGCGCTCATGCCGGTGAATGAAATCGCGGCCCTGGCCCACGCGGCCGGCGCCGCGATGCACGTGGACGCGACGCAGTGGATCGGCAAGCTGCCGTTCGCCTTTGCCGAGTACCCGGCCGACGCGGTTTCGCTCTCGGCCCACAAGTTCCACGGCCCCAAGGGCGTGGGCGCCTTGCTGCTGCGCCAGGGCAGGGCGTTTGCACCGCCGGTGCCGGGCAGCCAGGAGCGCGGCCGGCGCGGCGGCACAGAAAACCTGCCGGCCATCGTCGGTTTGGCCGCGGCGCTGGAGCGCCTGGGAGACCTCCAGGCCCGGGCCGAACGGGTGGCCGGCCTGCGCGACGCGCTCGAACGCGGTCTGGCCGAACTGCCCGGCCTGCACGTGTGGTGCCAGGGTGTGCCGCGCCTGCCGGGCACCAGCTACCTGCGGTTCGGCATGGTGGACGCCGACGTCGTGCTGCAGCGCCTTTCGCGCCTGAACGTGGCCGCCAGCAGCGGCGCGGCCTGTTCCTCGGGCGGCAGCGAGCCTTCGCATGTGTTGACCGCCATGGGCGTGCCGCGCGACGAGGCCCTGTGCGCCATCCGTTTTTCGCTCGGCGATGAAACCCAAAGTGAAGACATCGCCCTGCTGCTCAACAGCCTGCCCGCCTTGCTCGAACCCTTGCTCAGCGCCGAAACCGCTGCGTCCTGAATTCCTGTTTGCCTACCCACTGGAGCCGATGATGAAAGTGATGATCCGCCGCGATGCCAAAGGTGTGTTGAGCGCCTATGTGCCGAAGAAAGACCTGGAAGAACCCATCGTCGACATGGTGAATCCCGGCATGTGGGGTGGGCTGGTCACGCTGGCCAACGGCTGGCAGCTCGAACTGCCGGTCATGCCCGAAGGCACGACGCTGCCCATCACCGTCGAAGCGCGCCGCCTGGCCTCGTCGGTCTCGGAGGACTGAGCCATGTCGATCAGCACCGAACACCTGCTCGCGGCCGGCGAACTCGTGGGCGCTGCCGCCACCCTGCGCGACGCCGCCTCGATCTGGCGCTCCCAGCACCCCGACATGAAGGTGGTGCTGGTCGATGCGATGGACATGCGCGACGAAAAGCCGGCGTTGACGCTCGGCGCCCGCAAGGTCTACCTCGCCACCTCCAACGGCCACTGCTGGAGCGTGACCGAGCAGCCCGAAGAAGCCGATGCATTGATCCTCACCCAGGACTGAGCACATGACCCCCACGCTTGTCACTCCGTGTACTGCGCTGCCCCCCGAGGGGGCTGTGCTTGCTTGGGGCGGCCCTGCGCTGCGCACGCTTTCAAGGACTTGAACATGGAAATCGATGCCATCTCCCTCTACGAGCCCGAGTGCGGCGAGCGCGAGATCCAGCTCGTCACCGCCGTGCTGGAGTCCGCCCGCTGGGGCGATGGCCCCATGCTGGAATCGTTCGAGCGTGCCTTCGCGGGCTGGGCCGGGCGGCGCCATGCGGTCGCGGTGGGCAGCGGCACCCTGGGCACCTGGATCGCGCTGCGCGCCTACGGCATCGGCCCGGGCGACGAGGTGGTCTGCAGCAGCCACGCCTGGCACCAGGTGGCGCAGGCCATCACGCTCGCGGGCGCCACGCCGGTGTTCGCCGACATCAACTACTGGACCGGCTGCCTGAGCCCGGAAAAAGCCGCGCTCAAGATCACGCCGCAGTCCCGCGCCATCCTGGCCGGCAACACCAACGGCCACCCGGCCGACTGGGACCCATTGCGTGCGCTCGCGAAAGCGCACGGCATCCCCCTGATCGAAGACAGCACCGAGGCCCTGGGCTCGCGCTACAAGGGCCAGACCGTGGGCAGCTTTGGCGATGTGTCGGTGTTCGACTTTTCGCAGCCCTCGGCCCTGTGCACTGGCGAAGGCGGCATGCTGGTCACCGACGACGACGCGCTGGTGCACGAGCTGCGTTACCTGCGCCAGCGCCGCGTGAGCGACCGTCATTCGGTCTCGGTCGGTTCGCGCGTGCCACTGCAGGCCGGTATGAGCGAGATGACCGCCGCACTCGGCCTGGCCCAGCTCGCCAGCCTGGACGACCGGCTGATGGAGCGCAAGCAGGTGGAGCTCTGGTACCACGAGCAGATGCAGAGCTTCGAGGGCGTGAAGCCACCGTACCTGGCGGAGAACGTGGACGAGGTGCACTGGATGCTCTACGTCGTTCACCTCGGCAAACGCTTCACCGCCAGCGCCCGCGCGCAGATGGTCGACGACCTGGCCTCCAGCGGTATCGAGACTGCCGCCTACAGCCACCCGCTGCACCAGCAGTTCTATTACATGAACGCGGCCGCGGCCATCGGCCAGCAGCGGGGCCTGCTGCGCGACACCGACCGCATCGGCGACCGCGCCCTGGCCCTGCCGCTGCACACCCAGCTCGACGCAGTCCAGGTGCAGTACATCGTGACCACATTGAAAGACACCGCGACCAACGTCGGTGCCGGCGCCGCCATATATCTCTAAGGAAACACCATGACCGACCTGATCCAAGACATCGCCCGCCGCCTCGACGGCGGCAGCGTCATCCCCTACCTGGGCCCGGACATGTTGTCGCTGTGTGAGCCCGGCAAGGTGCCGGCCACGCCGCTGGACCTGGCGACCTTCATGACGGCCAAGGTCAGCGTGCCGCACAAGGTGCGCAACCGCCTGACGCAGGCGGCCCAGTTCATCGAAAACTTCAAACACCGCAAGTCGGTGGTGCACCTGATGAACGAGGCCTTTGCGAGTTCGCCCGAGCCTTCGGCCCTGCAGCTGGCGCTCGCGGGCAGCAACGCCGGCCTCTGGGTCGACACCTGGTACGACGACACCATGCTGAACGCGCTGACCCGCGTGCGCGGCGGCAGTGGCTGGAACCAGGTGCAAGGCCTGTCTCAGTCCGAACATTTTGGCCAGTGGACCGGCGCCTACGACGCCCAGGGCCAGGCGCTCGACACCCTGCCGGTGGCGCCCACGCACTACAAACCCTGGGGCGGCCACAGCCCGGCCGGCAACTACCTGGTGTCCGACAGCGACTATGTGGAAGTGCTGACCGAGATCGACATCCAGACCCCCATCCCCGCGGCCGTGCAGGCCTGGCGCAGCGGCCGCAGCTTCCTGGTCCTCGGCTGCCGCTTTGACGACCAGCTCACGCGCTGCTTTGCGCGCCAGATCATGAAACGCTCCAGTGACCTGCACTGGGCTGTGTTGCCCAACGAGCCGACCCGCATGGAAGCGCGCTTCCTCGAAGAGCAGGGCATCACGCGCATCAACATGCCGCTGGCCGATTTTTCGGCGGCGTTGATCGACGCCCTGCAACCCGCGCTCGCTTGACCTTTTCCCTTTCCCAACCAGCCACGAGGCCACAACCATGACCACGATCACCGTCCTTCCTTCCGGCAAGTCCTACGAAGTTGCCGCCGGCACCACCCTCCTCAAAGCCCTGCTCGGCGTGGGCGAGCCCGTCATGAGCAAGTGCGGCGGCAACGCCAAGTGCGAGGCCTGCCACGTCTTCGTCACCAGCGGCCGCAAGAGCCTGTCGCGCATCCAGCCGCTGGAGAACGAGAAGCTCGACGGCATGGTGGGCATCGGATCGGCCTCGCGCCTCGCCTGCCAGGCCGTGCTCGGTGAAGACCCGATCACCGTCGAACTCTTGATGACCACATGAAGCACCCCCCGCGCGCCTGCGGCGCCACCCCCCAGGGGGCAACACCTGCGGCCCGGCGAAGCCGGTTCCGCGGTGTTCCCGGTGGGGAGGTGTCGCACGCCGCTGTGCTCTCCACTGCGTGAGGTACCGGTATGGCTGAGCTGTTGCATTTGCCCACCCAGAAAGTGGCCGACGTGGTGGTGGTCGGTGCGGGCCTGTGTGGCCTGGCGCTGGCCCGAACCCTGATCGCTCGCGGCCTGGACGTGACCCTGGTCGAAGCGCGAGAGCGTATCGGCGGCCGGGTGTTGACCCGCAGCGATGCGCAGACCGGCCAGGCGCTCGACCTGGGCGCCACCTGGTACTGGCCCGAGACCGAGCCTCGCGTCAGCGCGCTGCTGGGTGAGCTGGGGCTGGCCACGCTGGCGCAACACGATCCGGGCGACGCGCTCTGGCTCACCGACCCGAACCGCGAACCCGAACGGCGGCAGGAAGAGGGCGGCGTGCACGCGGGTGCGCGGCGCATCCAGGGCGGCGCGGCACGATTGGCCGATGCACTTGCAGCAGGTTTGCCCGAGGGCTGCCTGCAACTGGGCAAGCCCGTGCGCGTGCTGCGCGACCGCGGTTCTCACATCGAGCTCATGCTGGAGACCGGTGCGCCGCTGCGCGCGCGACAAGTCGTGCTGGCCTTGCCGCCGCGCCTGGTGCATGACCGCATGCTGCTGGATCCACCGCTGCCGGCGACGGTCTGGGCCGCGTTGGAAGCCACAGCCACCTGGATGGCGACCCACGCCAAGGCCCTGGTCACGTTCGATCAGCCTTTCTGGCGCGAAGCCGGGCGGTCGGGCAACGCCTTCGTGCGCCATCCGCAGGCCGTGCTCGGCGAGGTGTTCGACGCCTGCGACGACGCCGGGGGCGCGGCGCTGGGCGGCTTTGTGGCGCTGAACCCGGCGCAGCGCGAACACTTCCAGCGCGGCCTGCCGCTGCTGATGGAGAGCCAGCTCGCGCAGCTCCACGGCCAGGCCGCGCAAGGTGGCCGGCTGCAACTGCAGGACTGGGCGCTGGAGCCCTGGACCTGCAGCGACACCGACCGCGCCACGCCGCCCGAGCCGCCGCTGGCCGACCCGTTGCTGCGCCAGCCGCAGTGGAGCGGCCGGATGTTCCTGGGCGGCAGCGAAACGGCGGCCCACGGCGCGGGTCACATGGAGGGCGCGCTCGAAGCGGCCGACCGCATCGCCCACGCGCTGCTGCGCCAGAAAGCGCCCACTGCCGTCATTCATGAGCCCGCGGCCCACGACCGCGAGGCAGCGCTGCGGGCCTTTGCCGAGGGCGTGGCCGCGCGCGCCGCCGCCGCGCCCGACCAGTACCGCCGCCACCTCACGCGCCTGCTCTCCAGCCAGCAACACGATCTGCTCACGCAGCGCGCGCTGCTGGCGACGGTGGACCGCGTCTACAGCGAGAGCCTGGCGCAGATCGACGCCTTGTTGCCTGCGATCGACGCTGCCGATGCTGCGGTCTCGCAAGGGCAGCACGCGCTCACGCCGCAGTTGTTGGCACCGTTTGCTGGCTGGAACAAGGGCTTACTGCAGGCCGCGCTGGCCTTCAACGCCGGCTCGTGTGCTTTGTCGAACTTCGCGCAGGACCAGACGCCCGATGCCGAGACCCAGCGCGCCATCACGCTCGACCTGGCCGCGGCCTGGCGCGAGTTCGCCATCGAGCTCAACGCCCGTTTGCTGCAGGCCCAGTCTGTGGCGGTCAGTGCCTGAAACCCATGAGCCAACCCATGCTGCACAGCGCCTTGTTGGGCCTGATCCAGGGCGCCTGCGAAGCGGTGCTGATCCTGGTGGAACAATTGCCGCGCGAGGAACTGATGCGTTCGCGTCTCACGCGCGGCGAGGTGCTGCGCCAGCTCGTGACCCTGGCCGCCAGCGTGGCGCAGATCGAGCCCGAGCAGCGCGCCACCATGCCCGAGCTCGACTGGTCGGGCTGGGCGCTGATGCGTGTCCAACTCGCCGGACCACCCGGAGAGACCCTGGACGAAGCCTTGTGGTTCGCCAGCCAGTCGCTGGTGCCTGCGACGCTGCTGTGGTTGCGGGTGTACCGGCAGAGCCAGCCCGATCTGTTTCGCATGAGCTTGGCTTGAGCGCCTGAAAACGTATGGTGGTTTGAGGGGCACCGCGCGGCTGCGGCAGGCGCTGCCCGGCGGGGGCTCATCCGGGGTGGTCGGCTGCGCCGACTTCGCTGTGCCCACCCGTCTGGCGCCGGCGCGGCCCAACTCGCTGCGTTCGCTGCGCTCTCTCCGCTCGGACAAGGGCCGCGAGTCAGTTGACGATGCGCGCACCTGCGCGTCCGGCCCCAGACGGGCGGACACAGCCACCCCGGAAAATCGCCCCCACCGGACAGCGCCTGCCGCAGCAAGAAGTGAATGGGCGTTCCACCGTTGGCGCACCAACACCACTTCTGCCAAGGCGTGTGCGCTCAGGCCGCAGCGCGCCTTGTGAGGCGCCGAGAAGCGCAGGGGCCGTGGCCGCGCGCGCAGCGCGCTTCGTCAACTGATTCGTCGCCATGTCTGAGCAGAGAGAGCGCAGCGAACGCAACGAGTTTGGCGACGGGCCACGGCCGCGAGCATCGCAGGGAAGTCGGCGCACAGCGCCGACCGCCTCACTCAAGCGCTGTGGCCTGAGCGCACACGCCTTGGCTCGCGAGGTGCCACGGACGAGATCTGAGTTCAACCAAAAGGCTCCGAGAGAGCGCTCTCTCTCCCCAAGCTGGCCCGCGTTTTGCAAACCAGGCCACCAACCCACGATGGGGTGACCGTTGTGTAGCAAAGCACACAACGCAGCGGCAAGACCCGTGCGTTGTGTCGTGATCCCTACCGAGCCCGTCGGCTTGTTCACAGGAGTGAACCCGACATCGCCGAGTTTCGGCACATCCTGAGGAAGCTGACCATGAAAACCAGCGCCCGCAACCAGTTCGCCGGTCCTGTCAGCGCTTTGCGGGTGGGTGCGGTGGAGAGCGAGGTGACGTTGCGCCTCGGCCCTTCACTGGCGCTCACCGCCACCGTCACGAACGGGTCCGCGCAGAACCTTGGCCTGGCCGAAGGTCGCGACCTGCTCGCCTTCGTCAAGGCCTCTTCCATCGTGTTGATGGTGGACGAGGAGGGCGCACGCATCTCGGCCCGCAACCGCTTTCGCGGCCAGGTGCGGCAGATCCACCACGGCCCGGTCAATGCCGAGGTCACTCTGAGCTTGCCCGGCAGCCACCACGTGCTCACCGCCGTGGTCACCGACCCGAGTGTGCAGCGTCTGGGGCTCGCGGTGGGTCAGCCCGTCACCGCGATCTTTAAGGCGTCGAGCGTGTTTCTCGTGTCCACGGATTGATGCCCTCGCCAACCCAGCCGCGTTCCCGCCGTTGAATCTTTCACCGCCTTCCAACCCAGGAGCGTTTCCATGAGCATGCAAACCTTTGTCTCTTCCCTGTTCGCTGGCCTCTTGCTGGTCGCCACGGGCGTCAGCGCCAACGAGATCCCGGTGGCGGTGGCCGCCAACTTCACTGCACCGTTCAACCGGCTGGCCGCCGAGTTCGAAAAGGACACCGGCCACAAGGTGGTCGCTTCGTTCGGCTCCACCGGCAAGTTCTACGCACAAATCAAGAACGGCGCGCCGTTTGAAATCCTGCTCGCGGCCGACGACGAAACCCCGGCCAGGCTGCTCAAGGAAAACGCGGCGGTGGCCGGCAGCGCGTTCAGCTACGCCATCGGCAAGCTCGTGTTGTGGTCCCCCAAGCCCGGCGTGGTGGACGCGGCCGGTGAGGTGCTCAAGCGCGGCACGTTCGAGCACATCGCATTGACCAACCCCAGGCTCGCGCCCTATGGCGCTGCGGCGGTGGAGACCATGAAAGCGATGGGCGTGTTCGACAGCCTGAGCCCCAAATTCGTGACCGCCGAAACCGTGATCCAGGCCCACCAGTTCATCAGCAGCGGCAACAGCCCGCTGGGCTTTGTCGCGCTGTCGCAGGTGCTGAAAGACGGCCAGATCGAAGGCTCGGCCTGGGTGGTGCCCGCGAACCTCTACACCCCCATCCGGCAAGACGCGGTGTTGCTCACCCCGGGCAAGGACAAGCCCGGCGCCACCGCGCTCTTGAAGTACCTGCAAGGCGCCAAGGCGCAGGCGCTGATCCGGACCTACGGTTACGAGTTGCCGAAGTGAGGGCAGCATGCCCACCGCTGCCGATCTCACCGCCGTCTGGCTCACCATCCGGCTGGCCGGCCTCACCACCGTGCTGCTGCTCGCGCTGGGCACGCCGGTCGCCTGGTGGCTCGCGCGCACGCCCTCTCGGCTGAAGGGCCTGGTGGGGTCGGTGGTCACGCTGCCGCTGGTGCTACCGCCCGCTGTGCTGGGCTTCTATTTGCTGGTGCTCATGGGGCCGCAGGGGCCGGTGGGCCGGCTCACGCAGGCGCTCGGTCTGGGCCTGTTGCCCTTCACCTTCGCCGGTCTGGTGGTGGCCTCATGCCTGTATTCCATGCCCTTCGTGATCCAGCCGCTGCAGCAGGCCTTTGCCGCCATCGGCCGCGCGCCGATGGAAGCGGCGGCCACCTTGCGCGCCTCGCCGCTGGACGCGTTTTTCAGCGTGGCGCTGCCGCTGGCGCGCCCGGGCTTCATCACGGCCGCGGTGCTGGGCTTTGCGCACACCGTGGGCGAATTCGGCGTGGTGCTGATGATCGGCGGCAACATCCCGGGCCAGACGCAGGTGCTGTCGATGGCGATCTACAACCACGTGGAGGCGATGGAGTACACCAACGCCCACTGGCTGGCCGGCGGCATGCTGGTGTTTTCGTTCGCTGTGCTGATGTTGCTCAACGGGCGCGGGTGGGGAAGCAAGGCATGAGCCTCGATATCCGCTTTCGCCAGGACTTCGCCGGCTTCACGCTTGACGTGGACCTGAGCCTGCCCGGCCGTGGCGTGACCGCGCTGTTCGGTCCTTCGGGTTGTGGCAAATCCACACTGCTGCGCTGCATCGCCGGCCTCAACGCCGCGCCCAGCGGTCGTTGCGTGGTCAACGGCGAGGTCTGGCAGGACGGCGCTCAGGCGCTGCCCACGCACCGGCGGCCGCTGGGTTACGTGTTCCAGGAGCCGCAGCTGTTTGCGCACCTGAGCGTGCGCGCCAACCTGCAGTACGGTCTTTCGCGCGCCACGGCAGCGCAGCAGCGCGTGGAGTGGGACCGGGCCATCGAGCTGCTGGGCATTGGCCACCTGCTGGAGCGCCGCACCGCCGGGCTCTCGGGCGGCGAACGCCAGCGCATCGCCATCGCGCGCGCGCTGCTCACCAGCCCGCGCCTGCTGCTGATGGACGAGCCGCTGGCCGCGCTGGACCTGGCGCGCAAGAACGAGTTCATGCCCTACCTGGAGCGCCTGCACCGCGAGCTGGACATCCCCGTGATCTACGTGAGCCACGCGCCCGACGAGGTGGCACGCCTGGCCGACCACATCGTCGCCATGGAAGCGGGCAGGGCGCTGGCCTCGGGCCCGCTGGCCGAGGTGCTGTCGCGGGTGGACCTGCCGATCCGCCTGGGCGAAGACGCGGGCGTGGTGCTGGAGGGCGTGGTGGTGGAGCGCGACGCGGCCTGGAGCCTGGCCCGGGTGGCGTTCCCGGGCGGCTGCCTCTGGGTGCGCGACGGCGGGCAAGAGAAGGGCGCCACGGTGCGCATCCGCATCCTGGCGCGCGACGTGAGCCTGGCGCTCTCGCCCGCGACCGACACGAGCCTGCTCAACAGCCTGCCGGTGGTGGTGGACCAACTGGCCGACGACAGCCACCCGGCGCTGGCCTTGTGCCGCTTGCGGGTGGGGACTTCGTCGTCGCTGCTGTCGCGGTTGACGCGGCGCTCGGCGGCGGCGCTGAACCTGCAACCCGGTCAGGCCGTGTGGGCGCAGATCAAGGCGGTGGCGTTGATCGGCTAGGACGGCCCGCCACCGACCAGCCGGAACGCTTCGCGCAACAGCAGCAGCTCGGCCATGGCGCCACCGCGCAGTTCACTCAGTGCCTTGAACGTGCCGCCGAGCGCGGTGATCGCGGGCTTGGGCGCGTCGGGGGTGGTGAAGCGCAGCAGGTGCACGCGCAGCGGGCCGTCGGGTGTCTGGAACCAGGCCTGAAAGTCGTCCGTGGTGGTCAATTCGTCGGGGTTCAGACCGGTGTCTTCCACCACGATCTGTTTGAGCGTTACGGCCTCGTGCCCCGCAGGCTCGGCGACCGGTGTGGCCATGGGCTCGGCGCCTTCGGGCAGGGCTTGCGGCCAGAGCATGCCGTGCGCCCAGCGCGGAAACAGCAGCGCGTGGCTGTAGTCGTCAAAGTGGCAGAGGATCACGCGGTTGCGGCTCAGCAGCTCGGTCTTGCTCATGGTGTGTCCTGTTGGTCGGGTGGGTGGCTTCAGCGGTAGCCTTCTTCGCGCAGCACCTGGTTCACCACCGGGCGTGCGCGGACGCGTTCGAACAGGGCCTGGCAGCGCGGCGGCATGGGCAGGTTGGTCTTGCTGGCCCAGAAGAGCACGTAGAACAGGGCCGCGTCGGCGATTGTGAAGTCGGCGCCCATGGCGTAACCGGTCTCGGGCAGACTGGCTTCGACCACGACAAAGGCTTCGCGCACGATGGCCTGGCCTTGCGCTGTGATCGCTGCCGCCCACCGGGACGTCTCGGCCGGGTCCAGACCCTCGGGCAGGTAGCTCTCGGTGGTGAAGATGCGCGTGAAGCCCTGGCCATGCACCGTGTTCACCGCGCAATCCAGCAGTTCCAGCGTGCGCGCGGCCACCAAGGGGTCGTCGCTCAGCAGGCGCTTGCGCGGGTGGCGCCGCGCCAGCCAGCAGGCGATGGACGGAAAGCTGGTGAGGGCGCTCCCGTCGTCGAGCACCAGGGTCGGGATCGTGCCCCTGGGGTTGATCGCAAGGTAGGCGGGCTTTCGGTGGTCGCCCGCCTGCAGGTTGACGATGCTCACCTGGAACGGCAGCTCCAGCTCTTCGAGCAGGATGTGGATGCCGGTGGTGCAGGAGCCGGGGGTCATGTGGAACTGGAGCGTCATGCGGGGCCGGTCTGCAAGACCCGCGCCACGCTGGATCGGGCCGCTGGGCTTGCACGTTGCTTGCTAAACAGCAGCTGTCCACCGATGCCATGGCGTGCTGCGCCCTGGCGCTGTGCTCTTTGTCCTGTTCACGGTCCGGCTCTGTGTCGGCTTTGTCTGGTAGCGCCCATGGTTTTTGCTCCGCCCCTCAACACCGACGACCTGCGCCGCTGGCGCAGCTGCGAGCGCCGTTTCTGGCTGTCGCGCCGTCAGCTGCAACGCGGCGTGTCCGCGGCAGCGTCAGCGCCCGCTGAACCAGAACCCGGCACCGGCCTGGACCCGGCCCTGCGCGCCTCGTTCCCGCACGCCGACACGGTGGCCGCGCCTCAAAGCCCCGCGCAGTGGTTGCAGGCCGTGCGCCACACCCTGAATTGCCTCGACAGCGACGCCGTGCCGCCCGAGGGCTGGGCCATCCTGGGGGCCTGCCTGACCAGCGAAGACCGCGCCCAGGTGCGCATCGACGTGCTGACGGCCGGTGAAAACGGCCTGCGCCTGTTCAAGCTGCGCTACGCGACCGTGGGCGACGACACCGACGTGGACGATGTCGCGCTCTGGACCCACGTGGCCGCGCGCTGCGGCTTCGCGGTGCAGAGCGTGGGCCTGCTGCTGGTGGACACCGATTTCGTCTATCCCGGCCACGGTTGTTACGCCGGCCTGTTCCGCGAGGTGGACCTGGGCCCCGTGCTCGGCTCGCGCCCGGTGGCCGATTGGCTGGGCGCCATGCGTCAGTGCGAACGCGGCTCGGAGCCGGCCGCCGCGCCCGGGCCGCATTGCCACCAGGGCAGCGGCTGCGAGTTCACAGCGACCTGCAAGGCTTGCCCGCTGCCGGCCACGGCCGAACACGCCGAGGCCAGCCTCGACATCCTGGGGCGCGAAGCCGCCGCCGAATGGCGCGCGGCCGGCCACTTTGATGTGATGAGCCTGCGCCCCGAACACCTCGCCCCGCCGCGCCAGCGCCGCGCCGTGCGCGCGGTGCAGCAGGGCGCGCCGCTGCTGGAGCCCGAGGTGGCCGCGTTGGCGCAAGCCTGGCCGTATCCGCGCCACTGCCTGCGCTTCGACACCATCGGCCTGGCCGTGCCGATCTGGCCCGGCACCCGGCCTTATCAGACGCTGCCGTTCCAGTGGAGCTGCGCGGTGCAGGCGGCGGACGGCGCCTGGAGCGAACACCACTTTCTGGCCGAGGCCCAGGGCGGTGACCCGCGCCGGGCGTTTGCGCTGTCGCTGCTGGGCGCGCTCGGCACAACGGGCGCGGTGCTGGCCTACAACGCCGGCTTCGAGCGCAACCGCATCCGCGAGCTGGCGCAGTGGTTTGACGACCTTGCACCCGCGCTGGAGGCGCTGCTGCCGCGTTTCGTCGACCTGTTCCAGATCGCGCGCAACCATTACTACCACCCGGTCATGGCGGGCTCGTGGTCGTTCCGCTCCATGGCGCGCGCGGTGGCGCCCGGGCTGGCCATGGGCATCGTGCTCGACCCCACGCTGGACATGGGCGCAGGGCGCTCGGCCCGTGCGGTGTTTGCGCTGATGCAGAAACCCGGCCAGAGCGCCACCGTGCGCACCGCCTGCCGGGCCGCGCTGCAAGCCCATGGCCAGCGCGAGACGGCGGTGTTGCGCCAGCTGCTGGCGTTGTTTGAACAAGCGGGAACCACACCATGAACTCCGTGGCGAACGAACGCTTGCCCTTGAGTGCCGAGGACTTCGCCGCGCTGGAGGCCTGGCCCGGGGCGCGGCGGCACATGGGTTTTTCCCAGACGCCGGACTGGGCGTTCTGCAAAGGCTTCACGGCGGCCCTGGTCGCTGCCGCCGCGCCATGGCGCGTTCTCTGCAAATCCCGAGGCCGGCCTGGCTGCCTCAAGGCGTGGTGATGCGTTCGCCGCGCGCCTCGGTGACACGCTCGGCCTGCCACCAGGCGAGCAGACGCTTGAAATCGCCGCCGAAGCCGACCTTGAGCAGCGCTTCGTAAATGACCGAGCAGTTCGCCGCCTCGCCCATGTCGAGCACGCGCTCGGTCGCGGCCCGGTCGCAGCGCAGGTAGGCCGCTTTCAGGCTGCGCAGTTCGCGGACGGCGGCAGCGTCGGTGCTGTCGGGTGGTTGCGCGCGCAGGTTTGAAGCAAGGGGTGAGAGCAGT
Source organism: Hydrogenophaga sp. (assembly GCF_018780075.1). Taxonomy (GTDB): domain Bacteria; phylum Pseudomonadota; class Gammaproteobacteria; order Burkholderiales; family Burkholderiaceae_C; genus Hydrogenophaga. The sequence continues at coordinate 192,603 of NZ_JADMKB010000003.1, read as the reverse complement.
AGCACGGCAGTGACGGTGGCTGCGATGGACAGAGCGCGATGGTGAGTCATAGGGCCTCCGATGGCGGGTGAGGGCGGAGCTGTCATTGCGCATCGACCGCTCCCGCGCCGTCATGAAGAAACCTGCGCGCGTGGTGAAAAAGGCTGAAAATTCCTCTCATAGGCCGAGGAGATCAGATGCAGGTTCCAGCCTCCACCCGTTTGCGCTTCGAAGATTTCGACCTCGATGCCGGATGCCGCACGCTGTGCCGGGCCGGTCAGAGGCTTGACCTTCGCCCGCGCAGCTTCGATGTGCTGGTCTACCTGGCCGAGGCCGCAGGCCGGCCGGTGGGCAAGGATGAGCTCCTGGCCGCCGTCTGGCCCGATGTCGTGGTCGGTGAGGAGTCGCTGACGCGCTGTGTGTCCGACATCCGGCAGGTGCTCGGCGAGAACGGGCAGGACATCATCAAGACACTGCCACGGCGGGGGTATGTTTTCGCGGCGCCGGTCGAGCCTGCGCCGGCTTCGCGCGTCGGCGATGCGGGGCTGGCCACACCCGCTGGCGAAGCGGCGGTGCCGCCCCCGTCGACTCGGACGGCGATGGGCCAGTTGGAGGGTGAGACCACCGCGCCGTTGACGAGAGGCGCTGCTGCCGTCGCGCTCTGGCGTGGCCTCGCGGTCGCCGCCGCCGCCGTCGTCGCCGCGGCAGCGCTTGTTGGGTGGTGGCCGCAACGCGACGCACCGGCGGCGCCGCCGGCGCTGCCTCGCCTGTCGATCGCCGTGCTCCCCCTGGCCAGTGATGGCGCCGACCCGGCGCAGGACCGGCTGGCCACCGTGCTCACCGACGAGATCACGGTCGACCTGACGCGCATCCCCGAGAGCTTCGTCATCGCCCGGGCGACCGCGGAAAGCTACCGCGGCCGCAACGTCGACGCCCGTCAGGTGGGCCGCGAGCTCGGCGTTCGCTACGTGCTCCAGGGCGGCCTGGTGCGCCTGGGCGACACGGCGCGCCTGACCCTGCAACTCGTCGACAGCGAGAGCGGGCGCACCCTGTGGGCAGACCGCATCGACGGCGAGCTGCCCGACGTTTCCGCGCTGTACCGCCAAGTCACGGGGACGGTGGCCAGGTCGCTGGACCTGACGTTGCAGGAGGTGGAAGCCGCACGTGCGCGAGCAAGGCCTTCCGCCGACTCACAGGACCTGTTGCTGCAGGCGCGGTGGCTGCTGCAGTTCAACCGGACGACGCCGGACTCGCTGCAGGAGGCGCGCCGGCTGCTCGAGCAGGTGAGCGCGCGCGACCCGGGGTCGGCGCTGGCCATCGCGCTGCTGGCGCAGACCTACAACTACGACGTGTCGCAGCGTTGGCTGGGCCTGCGCGGCGCGACGCGCGAGCAGTGGCTGCAACAGGCGGACAGGCTCTCGGCACAGGCCTTCCAGCTGGATCCCGCCGATGCACGGGTCGTCGGCGTGCGCGGTACGACGCTGGCGCTGGCCGGTCGCTCCGAGCAGGCGGTGGAGTTGCTCGAACGCCAGATCGTGCTGAATCGCAACGATGCGAGCGCCTGGTTCTGGCTCGGTTATGCCCGTTGCACGCTCGGCCGGCCCGATGAAGCGATCGCCGCCCTTGAGCAGGCGCGGCGGCTCAGCCCGCGCGATCCGAATCTCAACGGCATCTTCATCGTCACCGCGACGGCGCATCTGCACCTGGGCCACGACCGCGAAGCGCTCGAATGGGCGCAGCGCTCGGTGCTCGAACGGCCGCAGCACGCGGTGGCTCATTCGTGGGTCGCCGCGGCGGCCGCGAACCTGGGCGAGACGGAAACCGCGCGCGCGGCGCTGGCGGAGTTCAGACGGCGGCTGCCCGACTACACGATCTCGTCGTTCCGCAACGAGCGGCTCTGCGCGAACGACCTCTGCCGCGCCCAGCGCGAGCGTTACTACGAGGGGTTGGCGAAGGCTGGACTGCCTGAATAGGTCGATTCCGCGCTGCGGCCAGGGTCTGTTGCTTCATCTTCACCTTCGTCTCTCAGGTGCATCGATGCACGCAAACCTCGCGCCACCTCTGGACTGGTTCAGCGGAGCCATCAGCGATCAGTTCGCTGCCAATGGCTGGCGGGCATACCGGCCGGGTGGTTGCCCCACGTGGCGGCTGAAGGCCGTGCTGAAGGTGCTGGCCGAGCTGTAGCCCACCCGCTCGGCCACCTCGGCGATGGTCACGCCGCTGCGGCTCAGCAGGTCCTTGGCCAGCGCCATGCGCCACGCCAGCAGGTACTCCATGGGCGGCAGGCCGACGGCGCGCGAGAACCGTTCGAAGAACGTTGAGCGCGACAGCGCGGCCTCCCGGGCCAGCGCATCCACCGTCCAGGTGCGCGCGGGTGCCCCATGCATCAGCCGCAGCCCCACGGCCACCCGCGCGTCGGCCAGCCCGCGCAGCAAACCGGGTGGGGCGCTGTCCCCCGTGGTTGAGCGCAGCGCCTCGATCAGCAGCAGCTCCACCAGCCGGGCCAGCACCAGCTCGCGGCCCGGCCGTGCGTCGAGCGACTCTTCCCGGACCAGCTTCACCAGCACCGACAGGCGCTCGATGCCGCGCACGTGCAGCAGCACCGGCAGCAGCGACACCAGCAGCGCGGCATCGGGCGAGTCGAACTCGAAATAACCACCGAGCATGCGCACGTCGGGCGGCCCGTCCTGCCGCCCATGGCGCAGCTCGGCCGCCGATCCCTGCGTGTCCTTCGGGTCGAGGAACACCGGCACCGCGGGTTCCTGGCTGGACAGCGTGAACCCGGGCGTGGCGGGCATCAACACGAAGTCCCCCGCCTTCAAGGTGACCGGCGCCTGCTGGTCCACCGCCAGCACGCATTCGCCCTCCAGCATCGTGCAGAAGCTCGGCTGGCCGAAGGCCGCGTAACGCACGGCCCAGGCGCCCGCCCCGCTGATCACCTTGGAGAACACCGCGCGCGGTCGCATCAGGGCAATGACTTCGGTGAGGGGATCGATCATGGTCGGACTCTTGCAAATGAAATATGGACTATTGATTGTATTAAATCCGGTTCTTGACCGGTATCGTTGCGCCATTCCTCAACCAAACCACCAGGAGTTCTGACATGAAAACCGTTCTGATCACCGGCTGCTCTTCCGGCTACGGCCTCGAAACCGCCCGCCACTTCCACGCCCAAGGCTGGAGGGTGTTGGCCACCATGCGCAGCCCGCGCGCCGACCTGCTGCCGCCGTCTTCGAACTTGCAGGTGCTGCCGCTGGACGTGACCCGGCCCGAGAGCATCGCCCGCACGCTGGAGGCCGCAGGGCCCATCGACGTGCTGGTGAACAACGCCGGCCTCGGCCTCTTCGGCGCCTTCGAAGCCACGCCCATGGCGACGGTGCGCGACATCTTCGAGACCAACACCTTCGGCACCATGGCCATGACGCAGGCGGTGCTGCCGCAGTTTCGCGCCCGCCGCGCCGGCCTGGTGGTGAACGTGACCTCCAGCGCCACGCTGGCCCCCATGCCCCTGGTGGCGGCCTACACGGCGAGCAAGACCGCCATCGAAGGCTTCACCGCTTCGCTGGCCTTTGAGCTGGAAGCCTTCAACGTGCGCGTGAAGCTCGTCCAGCCGGGCTATGCGCCCACCACCCGGTTCACGGCCAATGGCGCCGAGCGCATGCAAGGCCTGGTCCCCGAGGCCTATGTGCCCTACGCCCAATCTGTCTTCGCCACGCTGGGCCAGCCCGCCGCCACCACGAGCGAACGGGACGTGGCCGAAGCCGTCTGGCTGGCCGCGAACGATGCTTCGCCCCAGCTGCGGTATCCGGCCGGCGCCGATGCGGTGGCGCTGGCAGCGCGCAACCCGTTGTTCGCCGGAACAGCCCGCGAACACAGCATCGCCTTGTGATGCCCGGGCGAGTCGCCATGAAAACCCACCTGAAAACCCATGCCCCATGGGCAACTCCCCTCGTGGCGTTGCTGCTGACGATGGGCTTCGCCTCCACCGGGCAGCCGGCGCCCGCCGAGCTGCAACCGCACACGCTGTCCGACGTCCAACGCACCGTGCCGGCCCGTGGGCAGCGCCCCACGGTCGCGCTCGCCCTGGGCGGCGGCGGGTTGCGCGGGTTTGCGCATGTGGGCGCCTTGCGAGCGCTCGAAGAAGCCGGCATGCGCCCCGACATCGTGGTCGGCACGTCGGCCGGCTCCGTGGTGGGCGCGGCCTACGCCAGCGGCCTGAGCGTCGAGCAGATCCGGCAGGCCGCGCTCGGCGTGAAGGTGTCGTCTTTGCTCGACTTCACCTGGCAAGCCGGCGGGTTCATCCGGGGCGACAAGCTCGCGAACTGGGCCAACACCCTCATCGGTGGCACCCGGATCGAGAACTTCCCCATCCGCTTCGCCGCCGTTGCCACCGATCTGCAGAGCGCGCAGCCGCTGCTGCTGGACAGCGGCCCGGCCGGGCGGGTCATACAGGCGTCTTCAGCCGTGCCGGGGATGCAGGTGCCGGTGGCCTACCCCGGCGGGCACCTGATCGACGGCGGCATCACCAGCCTGGTGCCGGTCCGGTTCGCACGGGCCATGGGCGCCGACGTGGTGGTCGCGGTCGACATCTACTGCCAGAGCCCTCGGGCCACCGCCGTGAACGTGCCGGCCGTGCTCGGCAAAGTCATGCAGTCCCAGAGCTGCCTGATTGCAGCACCGGAGATGGCGGAGGCGGACGTGTTGGTCGCCCCGGTGGTGGATGTGCCGGGCATGTCCGACAGGCCCTCGCAAATGCAAGCCATCGAAGCGGGGTACTGGGCCACTCAGGCGGCGCTGAAGACGTGGCGGTCGGAAGCGATGGTCGAATAGCCGCCTGACAGGTCGGCTTCAACGCGTGAGATCAGAACCGCGGGAAGCAGCTTGCGCAGCGGCGGGGGCGACCTCAGCCTCGCCGCAGTTCTTCAACAACGTGGTCGTGGAGCGCCTGCGCGGCGGCATCCTGGCGGGCAGAAGCGGTGATCACGGCGGCGACCTGCAGCGGGCCAGCGGCGGCAAGCCGTGTCGGGTGTGGATCAGGCAGACATCCGCGCCGGAGAAGGGCGCGCAACGCGGGCGTGTGCGATGTGCGCGGCAGCCGCTGATCGCAGACCGTTCAGACCAGAAACATCGTATCGAGCGACGGCTTGGTCGCCGTTCAAGTCTTCAAGGAGCAACAAGCCCGCCGCTTGCAACTGCTCCCTGACCTCGGCCGGATCGAAGCCCGACAAGAACGCCTCACCTGCGGAAGACACCGCCGACTTCAGCTGGCTGAACGCTTCCGCCACGAGGGCTCCGGGATGGAGGGTGTCTTGGTCAACGTAGTTGAACACCAGTTCGCTGCCCTCCGGTGCGGATGAGGCGATCGCCGCAAGGGCAGAGAGATTCGCCTCCCGGGTCAGGTACATGGTCACGCCAAGCCATGAAAAGAACGTCCATCGACCGGGTTGGAATGAAGAGCGGGCCAGGGCCGAGCCCAATGTCTCGGCCGAAAGGTCCGCGGCGATGAATTCAACGGATACCGACGCATCGACGCCGCATGCCGCCAAGCGTTGTCGCTTCATCTCTTGCGTCGCGGGATGGTCGATCTCGTAGACGTTCAGTTCGGCGGCCCAGATGGGTCGCCGATACGCAAAGCTGTCGAAGCCAGCGCCGATGATCACGTACTGCGTGGCGCCCCGTTCGACAGCGGCTTTCAGCGCGTCCTCCGCATAACGAGCCCGGGTGATCACATCGGCGTAGGCGGCATTCGAGCGCAACGACTGGGCGAGCAGTTCGGCAGGGGCCGCCGCCGCTTCGGCTCGCGCGGTCGGCGGCATGCCGTCGAGAACGCGTTGGCACAGCGCCGTGCGAACGGTATCTGGAACCAGTCGATCACCCCAATGGTCGTCAAGCAGAGGAGCGGGGTCGTGGCGCGAATGCAGTGCGCGCATCAGTGATGTGGCGAGGGCTGTGCGGCTGGCGTCGAGTGGGTTCAATGCGGGCTCCGAGATTCAGGGGTGCGCAGTGTCCAACCACGGGGTCATTCTGTACAGTGCATTGTTCTGAACGAATACCTGTACAAAATGAACTCGTTGGATCTCAACCTCCTTGCTGCGCTGGATGCCCTGTTGACGACGGGCAGCGTTGCCGCAGCAGCGCAACGCATGCACCTGAGCGCTCCGGCGATGAGCCACAAACTGGCCAGAATCCGCGATGCGCTGGACGATCCCATCCTTGTGCGTGCAGGCCAAAAGTTGATTCCGACACCTCGCGCGGAGGAGATGCGCGCGCCGGTGCGGCGCTTGATCGGCGAAGCGGTCGCGCTGATGCAGCCAGGTGGAGGGCTGGACCTGACTCGGATGCAGCGTGAATTCATCGTCCGAGCACCCGAAGGGATGGGTATCGTCTATGGGGCCGCACTGCTTGCGGAAATCCAACGAGAAATGCCGCTCGCAACGCTGCGTTTCATTCCTGAAAGCGACAGCGACTCGATGGCCTTGCGGGAAGGCCGCATTGATCTCGATGTCGGCATCGTGCGGGACGCCGGTCCCGAGGTGAAGACCGCGCCGCTTTACGAGCAGCGCATCGTGGGCGTCGCGAAGGCAGGGCATCGTTTGTTGGCAGCCCGGGTGACGCCGAAGCGGTTTTCTGCCGAGCAGCATGTGAGCATCGCTCAGCGAGGGCGGAACAAGGAAGCGGTAGATGCTTTGCTCGCTGATATCGGCTGTGCAAGACGCGTCGTGTTGACCGTGCCGAGCGCCTACGGTGCGCTGATGGCCGCTGCGCGTTCATCATTGATCGCCTGCGTGCCCGAGCCCTTGGCGCGCACGGTGGCCAGCGGACTGGGGCTGGAGATCTTCAAGCTGCCCGTGGCCATTCCCGTTGAGCAGGTGGTTCAGGCTTGGCATCCTCGCGTTGATGCCGAGCCGGCCAGTCAGTGCCTGCGTCGCTGCGTGGCTTCGTTGTCGGGGAGTGCAACCTTTGGTCCGCTTGGGCGACGCGGTGTGGCTGGACACAACGCGCTTCTTTCGTAGCAACCCGCTGCCCGTCTTGGGGGCCGAGAGAAGACATACCACCAAGCGGCGGCTCGGCATGTGGTCGAGCTTTTACCCCCCTCTCATGTTCAGCCGTTCGAGATGCGGCTGACCAACGCCTTGGTGAATGCCGCTGTGCTCGCCTTGCCGCCCAGATCACCGGTCCGCACCTTGTCGATGTTCAGCGTCGCATCGAGCGCCTGGCGCAGGTGGGTGGCCTTTTCCGTGAGCTTGACGTGGTCCAGCATCATCGCAGCCGCAAGGAGTAGGGCTGTGGGGTTGGCGATTCCTTTGCCAGCGATGTCGGGCGCTGAACCGTGGACCGCTTCGAAGATGGCAGCGTCGGCCCCGATGTTGGCGCCCGGCGCCATGCCGAGCCCGCCCACCAGGCCGGCCACCAGATCAGACAGGATGTCGCCGAAGAGGTTGGTGGTGACCAGCATGTCGAACTGCCAAGGGTTGAGCACCAGCTTCATCGCGCAGGCATCGATGATGACGGTGTCCAGTTCGAACTGGCCCTTGTACTTGCGTTCGTACAGTTCCAGGCCGGTCTCCAGAAAGATGCCTGTGAGCGCTTTCATGATGTTGGCCTTGTGCACGATCGTGACCTTCTTGCGGCCGGTGGCGACGGCATGTTCAAAGGCGAACTCCAGCAGCCGGCGGCTGCCTGCGCGGGTGTTGATGCCGGTGGCCATGGCCACGGCATGCGGATCGTCATCGATCTGCACGAAATGCTCGTGCCCGATGTACAGGCCTTCCAGGTTTTCGCGCACCACGACGAGATCGATCTTGTCGAAGCGACCACCGGGAATGATGGTCAGGGCGGGGCGCAGGTTGGCATACAGCTTGAATTCTTCGCGCAGTCGAACGTTTGACGAGCGATAGCCCCCGCCCGAGGGCGTTTCCAGCGGGCCCTTGAGCGCCAGGCGCGTGCGTCGGATGCTGTCCAGGGTGGCCTGTGGCAGGGGGTCTCCGGCCTGCTTGACACCCTCGAGACCGGCGATCTGTCGATCCCAGTCGAAAGGGGCCTTGAGCGCATCAAGTGCCGCCAGCGTGGCGTCGACGATCTCAGGGCCAATGCCGTCGCCGGGGATCAGGGTGGCAGGAATCATTGTTGTCATGGTGGCGGTCCTCGAAAGAGTGTTGCTGGAAGAAAGAGGCAGGTGGCTCAGGCCTTGCGCACGAGCCCGGACTTGAGTGGCATGGCCTCCATGCCATGGACCTTGCAGTCTATGTCGTGGTCGCCTTCAACGCGGCGGATGTTGCGAGCTTTGGTGCCCACCCTTCGAGCATGGTGATCAACTGAACGCCCGCAAACTTCTGGCTTCCCGCAACACGTCGTGTACTTCGCTCTCAATGCCAGCCCAGGCCTCTTCTGACATGCCCGCCGGACGCTGCAAGTGTTTGGGCATGCGTGCGTTGACGGCCACATCCTTTCGGGCAAACACCACGCTGTTGCCAGGCTCCCGAGCCGCCACGACCACGGCCTCGCCGTCGAAACTCAGGGCGATGCGTTCCAGGTAGGCACCGAAGTGCAGATCGAGTTCGTGCAGGTTGCAGACCATGACGCCACCGGTGGTGAGCAGCCGGGCGCACAGGCCGTAAAAGTTCTGGGTGCCCAGCGACGGAGCCATGCTCTCGGCATCGAACCCATCGACCATGATGATGTCGTAGCTCGCATCGTCCATGGCGGCGACGAAGTCCGCGCCATCGGCCTGCAGCACCCGGAAATGATTCTGGTCTGGCGGCACCTCAAACTGGTCTCGCAGCGCGATGACCCGTGGGTCGATTTCCACCACCGTGATATCGGTGCCAGGACAGTGCCGGTGGCAAAACTTGGGCAGCGATCCTCCTCCCAGCCCGATCATCAGCATGTTGCGCGGTTGAGGCGAAAACACCAGGAACCCCATCATCACGCGCGTGTAGTTCAGCACCAGGCGGTCGGGTTGGCGCGGGTCCATCGCGCTTTGCACATCGGTCAAGCCGAAGCTGAGGGCTTGCTCAAACCGCTTGTGTTGAATGCGCACGTCCCGCACGTTCAGGCCCGCATGGATGAGAGCGTTTTGCAGTGCCGATCCAAAATTGAAGCTCATGCCGTTTTGCTTGTTGTGGTCGTGTTCTCACGCATGGTGATGAACGATCAATGTGCTCTTGACACACTTTGTATGTGACTATAGTAAGCTTTGAATTTAAATATCATTATCATGTAATGATCATGTTTTCTAACGTATCCCTTGCAACGCGCCTCGTGGCGCACGCAAGCAGGTCCGCACCGTGTGTGAAAAGAGGTTGATCGCATGTCACTGTCCGCCCTGGAAAGAAGCGTGCGCGCCTCGCACCCCCGCTGTGTCCGCGTCAACCTGCGTCTCTGGTATGCGCTGAAGGCCGCCAACCTCATTGAGCTGCGTGAGGTTTCACACAGTGCAACGGCGCTCGCCGGTCTGCTTTTTCCTCACTTCGGCGAGGTGCTGCTGGTGCTTGATCCCGACCTCGATGGGCATGCGTTCGAGATTGAACAACCCGGCAAAGAGCCCGCTCCGGCGCAAGTTCAAAAGCGCGTCGCGGCGCCACCGCCGGTCGCTTCGCCCGCGCCGAAAGACGCCAACACCGGGTCAGCGTTCGAGCATCGCTGGATGGGGCGTTACTGAAAACAAGCCCAGGACGCATGCACATCCAATTTACATAGAATGCGCGCATGGAGCTCAAAACTGCCCGACTGACGGTCCTCATCGACCCCGCCAAAAAAAAGGCCTTTGAAGGCCTGTGTGCGCGCCAAGACGTGACGCCGTCACAGGTGGTGCGGCGTCTGATCCGCGACTACCTCGCCGCCCATGGCGAAGGCTTCATCCCCAGCGGCTCTGCTCCGCAAGTCGCCGAAGAAGACAGCGAAACACCTGTGTGATCGACAGGAACGGGGCGACCTCAGCTTCGCCGCAGTTCTTCAACAACGTGGTCGTGGAGCGCCTGCGCGGCGGCATCCTTGCGGGCAGAAGAGGCGATCACGGCCGCGACCTGCAGCCGGGCCAGCGGCGGCAAGCCGTGTCGGGTGTCCAGCTGCACCAGCTCGGGTGGGCATGAGCTGCGCTTGACGGCGGCCACCGCCAAGCCGCTTTGAACCACGGCGAGAAGGCCCACGGTGCTGGGGCTTTGGTAGGCGATGCGGTAGCGGCGTCCGGCACGGCGCAACGCTTGCTCGGGCATCTTGCGTGCCATCGAACCCGGTTCGAACACCGCCAGCGGCAGCGGGTCCCTTTGCCACACCGGGCTGCTGGCCAGGCCCACCCAGACATACGCCTCATCGAACAGGCGGGTGCCGCGCGAAGGGCGGTCCTGCGTGACCAGGGCCACGTCCAGATCGCCGGCTGTCAGCGCCGGGATCAGCACCGTGGACTGGGCGCAGACCATCTCCACCTCGACCTCGGGGTGCGTCTGCGCAAAGCGCCGCAGCGCCGGCCCCAGGTGGGCTGCGGCGTAGTCCTCGGGAAACCCGAAACGCACATGGCCCGTCACGGGCACGGTCTCCAGTGCCGACTGCGCCGCCGCGTGCGCCAACAGCACCTCGCGTGCTTTCGGTAGCAGCCGCTCGCCAGCGGGTGTAAGCGCAAAGCGCCGCGCATCGCGCAGCAACAGAGGCACCGCCGCAGCCTGCTCCAGCTTCTTGATCTGCATGCTCAGTGCCGCTGGCGAGCGGTGCACCACACGGCAGGCCGCCGACAGCGAACCACCGTCGACCGCGGCGACAAAAGCACGCAGCCAGTCCAGCTGCAGGTCACGGGAACGGTTCGTCATATCGGGTGGGTTGCAACAATGATGGTTTCGTTTATCGAATCAATCACACAAGAATATCGCGCTTTGCGAATTTCAGGAATGCGCCGACAGTGCTGCCATGACAGACACACAACGCTCTTCCGGTGCCGGGTTCATGGTGGCCGGTGGCCTGCTGATGGGAACACTCGGGCTGTTTCTTGAGCAGGCCGGTCAGCACCCACTGACGGCGGTGTTCTTCCGCTGCCTCTTTGGTGGCGCGGCATTGCTGGCCTTTGCGTGGGCGACCGGGAGGCTCAAGGAACTGCGTCCGACACGCCAAGGCATGGCCGTGGCGGCGCTCACGGGCAGCCTGATGGTGGTGATGTGGGCCAGCTTCTTTGCCGCCATCCAGTGGACCTCGATCGCGTTGGCGACCGTGACTTTTCATTTGCAGCCCTTGTGGTTGCTGCTGGCCGGGGCGTGGTGGTGCGGCGAGCGGCTGGGTGGCGCGCGGGCGCTGGGCGTGTTCGGTGCTTTTGCGGGGTTGACGATGGCCACCGGGCTGCTTCACTCCGGCCTGCCGGGTGGGCAGCCGCTGTTCGCCTGGGGCCTGGCTTTGGCGGTGCTGGGGTCGGTGTGCTATGCGGCGGTGTCGCTGCTGGCCAAGCGGCAGCGCGCGCTCAGCTCCCTGGGTTTGACGTTTTGGCAGTGCGCCACCGGCACGCTGCTGCTCGCCTGGTGGCCCGCCTGGCACGGCTTGCCCGCCCAGTGGGGCGGTTGGCCTGCGGCCACCTGGGGCTGGCTGGTGGGCCTGGGGGCGCTGCACACCGGCTTGGCCTACGCGCTGATCTATGCCGGCATGCAGCGGCTGGAGGTGGGGCGGATTGCGCTGCTGCAGTTCGTCTACCCGATTGCCGCGATCACGCTCGACGTGGCGATCTATGGCCGGTCGCTGGATGGCATGCAGTGGGCGGGCGTGCTGCTGATGGGCGCGGCGCTGTGGTGGGCTGGCCGAACCGATGCGGTTCGGCCGCTGGCGACCCGTGGCGTCCACAGCGGCTGAAGCGAGGGCACCGGTTCTTGATCTCGACGGTGTGGATGTGACGGGCGCCCCGTGAGGTCCAGGCGCAGCAGTGGCGCGAGGCCGCGCTGAAGCTGCTGCGCGCGCTCACGCTGCCCGACACCGGCGCGCCCACCCAACACGCCTACCAAGACCAGCTAGGCCCGCCCAGTGTGAGCGCTGCGCGCATGAAGGCCGTGGGCGACGCGATCTGGGCCGTCTACAACCTGCGCGAAACCTGGAAGAGCCTTGGCCCGCGCGTCGAGACGGTGAAACACGCTGCGGCTGCGCCGGAGCGCAACGATGTTTGCTCTTGCGGCAGCGGGAAGAAGTTCAAGAAGTGCTGCGGCTGATCATTCACCCCGCTTTGATCTGTATCGGGCATGGGGTGGAACGCGCAGCGCCCAGAGGTAGTGACGTTGCCTGTTGACGGCGATTTCGACTGTCAGCCAGAAGTGGCCATTGTCAAAAGCCGCTGTGTGGCATCACAGTTATAAAAATAATAAGAATGCCATCGCGTGGATAATCTTCAACGGACTGCGCATCCCTACACACGCCACCATGTCCTGAAACATCGGCGAGGGTGATCAGCGCCCTTCTTCTCAAACAAGCACCAGGGAAACCACATGAGTAGCATCGTTCCGAAACCTCCAATGCAATTGGTTGATCCACAAGCACAGATCATTGTCGATTTTCTCAAAAACATCGGATTACCTCACGATAACATCATCGCTGCACAAGATCAGCGAGCAATTATCGGACAGAACCTGCCTGCATACATTGAGTCCTTGCCCATACATGTTAAACAAGGAGCGCGCTATCTTTCAAAGTTTGTCGTAGGAGCCGGTGTCGGTCTATTCGACTATTCATTGAATGCGATTTGGAATGAGGTTGTTCTGGACCTCCACAAGAAAGCAATCGCTTACGGACTGGATATCTTCTACGACGCAGCGATTGGGGGGAAGGCACGGGAGTTCTATCAAACCGAGGAAGATCTTCGATCTGTAAAGGACTCCGTTTTACTTGACACATGCCGAAAGCTCGAGCTTATTAGCGACACAACGCACAAGAAGCTTAAGCACATCCTAGACATGCGGAACGATATCGGAATCTCGCACCCGACGAACTACACAATTAACGCATTTGAATTGCTTGGCTGGCTTCAGACTTGTATCCAAGATGTTTTGAACGACAGACCAACCGAAGCCGCACTGCAAGTGCAAGCCTTCATTTTGAACCTCAAGACGTACGTTCATCCTCTTGACCCAGCCAATCTCTCATCCATTTCGGCGAAAATCGGCGCCCTTGCGTCACATCACTGCGGCAACGTGCTACGCACGATGTTCGGAATTTACGTGACTGCGGATACCGACCCGCAGGTAAGAAAGAACATCGCGCTTCTAGCCGTCGCTGTTTGGAAGGCTAGTGGGGATGACATGAAGTACAGATTGGGCCTGACTCTGGAAGGCTACAACACCAATTTGTATCGCGATAAGTACGAACTTGGAGGGCAATTCTTTCAGTCGGTTTCAGGAAATGCATTCAGGTCTAATTCAGAGCGCGCGCTCATCGTTGATGGGTTGATAGATCAGCTGCTTGAGAGGCACAACGGTTGGGATAATTTTGCTCACGAAGCGCCTGTTGCAGACAATATTTCTTCATACATTGGCGGGCAGCAGGATATTCTCCAGAACTTCGCACCCAAGCTCATTAAAGTGGTTTTGATGTGTCGGATAGGGCGAGGCCTCACGTATTGCAGTGGCGTTTCCCCCCGGGGGCGCGTTTACTATGACCGACTCATTGGTCTCTTGGGTGACCAGTTTGCACCCGCAGCACTATCCGCACTCACTTCGTACGAAATTCAAGCTCAACTCGAACGTGAAATTTGCCGCCAGCAGGCGTGTTTGGCGCTTGGCATATTGAAAGCTGGCGTCGTGAATCAACGACTCCAAGAGTGCATAGATTTCTTAATTACGAACTTGCCGAGTACGGGCAGAGCACTGTTTGACACCAGATTCAAGGCTCTCTCGGCAGGCTACATAGCGTGGCCGTGATCGGCTTCTTGTCGTTGCAATCCAGTTCGCTCGAAGGTTGAGCGAACGGTTTCAAGCCATCAATCTAGTGGGTGGGCTACTCGACGGCTTCCGGTCTACATAAGACTGTCGCAGCCAGTCAGATCAGCCCGTTCATCACACGCGCAGCCAACTCACCGCCGTACCTCGTCAAACCCCGCCGCCATGGCCTCCCGCTGATCCAAGTCCACCGCCGCCTCGGCCAGCGGGTCGGCACCCTGCAGCCAGGCGGCTTGCGCATCCGGCGCGTCCAGCGCCAGCACCAGGGCGTGGTTCAGTTCGTAGGCGCCCCAGGCCAGGCCCTGCTGGCGCAGGGCGGCTTGCAAGGCCGATTGCAGCAGCATGCGCACCATCTGGTGCGGCCCGGAAAACGGCACCTCGGTCGCGCGGCCGGCCGCGGCGTCCACGCAGGCGCGCCGGTCGTGCGAGGCGGTGCCCCGGCAGGCCAGTGGCCGTGCGCGGTGGATCAAACACACGCTCTTCACCACGAAGGCGCAACGCTGGTGCATCGCCACGCGGGCCACTTCGTCCTGCCCCCGGGTGGCGGCATCGATCTCGCGCACGGCGGTGATGAGGTGAATGCCGTGGTTCGCCAGCGTGGGCGCGGTGGCGCGCAGGTAGTTGGCCAGCACGAACACCTCGGGCGCGAGCGCGGTCACGCGCAGCGTGCAGCAACTGGCGCAGCCCTTGCCGCAGGCCACCGGGGGCTGGCCCTCGCACTGGATCGCCACGTTGCCGTCGAAGCTGTCCCAGGCCTGCAGCAGCGCGGCGTCGGGGCCGGCGGTGGCGAGCGTGTGTTCAAAGGCGCCGCGTTGTTCGCGGAAGAAGGCTTCGGCGCCGTGGTCGGCAGCGTCGTTCATCGTCTCTGTCTCCGGGTGTTGTTTTAAGCGGCGCCTTCTTTGCCCCAGGGGTGGCTGCCCGGCACCAGCGTGCCCTTGATGCCGGCTTTGTCGAGCGCGGCCTGGTCTTTGTAGAAGGTGGCTTCGTGCACCAGCGCGCCGGACTTGGAGAGCACGCCGACGTAGCGCGCGCCGCGGTCGACATCGCAGCGGTAGCCGCCGCCCGGGTCGTCGGTGCGGCGCACGTTGCCGTCCCAGTCCATGAAGAAACCTGCGTCTGTGGTCATGCGGCCACGGGTGTGTCGAGCACCGCCTTCAGGTTGAGACTCATGTTCGTCTTGGTCGCGTCGGCGTAGGGGCAGATGCCCTTGGCGCGTTCCATCAGGCTGTCGGCCGTGACCTGGTCCAGCGGGCCGGCCAGCGTGGCGGTGAGGCTGAGCGCCATGCGGTAGGCGCCTTCGAAGTTGACATACATCGACAGCGTGGCCTCGACGTAGCAGCCGCGCAGCGGCAGTTTGTCGGCCTTGGCGATGTGGCGGATCGAGTGTTCGAAGCAGGCGGCGAAGGCGGCCGCGAAGAGCATCTCGGGGTTCGGCCCCTCGCCGCTGCCGCCCATCTCTTTGGGCACCGCGAGCTTGAGCTTGAAGCTGCCGTCTTCGCTCTGCACCTGACCGCCGCGACCGCCCTGGGTCAGCATCGTTGTTTTGTAGACCAGGTCCATATCAAACCCTTTTGCCTTTCAGCAGCCGGGCTTGGTCCGACTGGCTGTAGTTGTTGAAGTGCCCCTGCGCGTGGGCCACGCGCCGGTGCGCCATGCGGATCGCTTCGATCTTGCCGGCCGGGGCGATGCGTGAGACGCACTTCTCCAGCTCGGTGCTCGCGCAGTGCGGACAGGCGGGCACGGTGCTGGCGCGCACCAGCAGCTCGAACTCGGCCTGGCAGGCCTTGCAGTGGTAGTCAAACATGGGCATGTTGGCCTCCGGTGGGGGTGGAACAGGACTTGGTGGGCGAGCTGCAGCCTTCAAGCGAGGTGGGGCGCTGTGCCGAGGGCTCGAGGCCGACCCAGGCCGTGACCGCCGCGGTGTCGAAGCCGACCATGCGGCTGCTGTCGGCGGTGTTCAACATCAGCGGGCGGCGGATCAGCAGCGGCTCGGCGATCAGCAGGGCCAGGGCGGCCTCGGCGCTCAGTGCCTCGGGCACCAGCTCGCCGCTCTTGATGCGCGGGGCGGCGCGGTTGAACCAATCGGGCACGGGCAGCGGTGCGAGGAATGCGAGCAGGGCCTCGGGTGTCCAGTGCGCGGTCAGCAGGTTGCGCCGCTCCAGCGTGTGGCCGGCGGCTTCGAGCGCGGTGCGCTGGCGGGCGTTGCCACCGCAGCCGGGCTTCTCAAAAAAGACGAGGTGGCTCATGTCGGGCTTTCGCTGGGGGTGGTTTGGCGGGCGGGGCGCAGCATGCGCAGGCATTCCAGGCTGGCGGCCATGTCGAGTGCGCTGAAGTCGTCTTGCGTGCGCAGGCTGGCGTCGGCGCCGAGCGCGAGCAGCTGGCGCAGCACGGCGGCCTTGCCGCTGCTGGAGGCGTACATCAGCGCGGTGGCGCCGGTGGTGTTGGTCTGGTCGATGGGCACGCCGGCGCGCACCAGGCGCTCAATGCCCGACAGATCCCCGTGAACGCAGGCCAGCCAGAGCGCGTTGTTGCCGTCGCGGTTGACCGCGTTCAGGGTGACACCGTGTTGAAGCAGGGCGCTCACGGTGGCGGCGTCGCCGCGCCAGGCGGCGAGCATCAGGGGCGTGTTGCCGTGCGCGCCGCGCGCGTCGGGGCCGTCGAAACCTTCGGCGCGCAGCCAGTCCGCGAGCGCCGGGGTGGGTGGTCTGCGTGGTGGCGCGGGCGGTGCCGGTGGGGGCGAGGCGGGGACCGGCGCGTTCTGCGCCGCGGCCCAGGCGGCCTGGCCACCGATCAGGTCGGTGACCTCGGTGAAGCCGAAGTCGGCAAACATCTGGGCCAGGGTCTGGCTGGCGTTGCCGTGGTAGCAGTAGATCAGCACCGGGCGCGAGCGGGTGGTGCCCAGCAGGAGGCTGTCCTGGTTGTCGCTGCAGAGCCGCACTGCACCGGGCCAGCCGTCGCGCGCATGGCTGGCGGCGTCGCGCGCGTCGAGCAGCAGGGCGTTGGGGTGGGCCGCGCACCAGGGGCCGACCTCGGCCACGGTGAGACGGCGGAAGACGCGTTGGCCTTTCATGGGCGGGGCTCCGGGTAGGGGGGTGTGCTGGTGATGCGCGCGTCCGGCACCGGCAGGCCGACGCTGAAGTGGTAGAGCACCTGCCAGGCCTCGGTGCCCGGGGCGCCCAGGCCGAGCAGCTCGCGCACCGGGTCGTCGAAGAAGCAGCCGATGCCGGTGCCGCGCAGGCCGGCGGCTTCGGCTTCGAGGTAGAGCACCTGGCCGATCAGGCCGGCCTCGCGCAGGCGCTCGCGGTAGCGCCAGGGCTGCTCGCTGTCGCCCGAGGGCAGTTCGGCCAGCAGGGCGATCACGAACACCGCGTCGGCGCCGATGGCCTGGTGGCAGGAGAGGGTGCGCAGCGTGCCGGCCAGCGCGGGGTTCAGGGCGAGTTCCACCAGTGGCAGCTCGGCGGGGCAGCCTTTCACCGGTTGCCAGGCCAGCTGGGGCAAGGCGCTTTGCAGCCGGGCGCGGGCCGTGGTGTTGCGGGGCAGCAGGTAGGCGCCGGGCGCGAGGCCGTCCACGCGGTGGGCGAACAGGACGGCGTGCACCTGTGCGCCGTCCTGGCCCATGTCCCACGGCAGCTGGCCCGCGGGCATCAGCGCGGCGAGCAGGGGCCAGAGGGTGGCGGTGTGTGTGCGGGCGTTGCGGTCGAAGCGCTGGGCGCTGCGGCGCTGGCGGATCAACTGGGAGGCGTTGACTTCATCGGCCGGCAGCCGCGATCGGCGGGCCATCACCGGCAGTGGCTGGTGTGGCCGGGCCTCGGCGCGGCTCGAGGCCTGGGCCACCGCGTCGATCACCGGCCAGCGGTACATGGGGTGGGCGTCGAGGCGGTTGGCCTGTCCGAGCCAGCGCGCACCGGCCAGCATGGCGGGCAGGTCCACCAGTTCCGCGTTCGTCCCGTCACACACCAGCTCGAACACGGCTTCGGCCTCTTCGCCCTCGGCGTTCACGAAGTCGCCTGCACGGTCCAGACCCATGAGCGCGGCCTGTTCGCCGTGGCCCAGGCCCAGCTCGCGCACCCGCCAGCCGAGCAGGGCGGCGGCGTAGCGCAGGGCGCCGATGGCGTGGCCCATGTCGAGCTGGCAATAGCGGAAGGCGCGCTCGCCGTATTTCCAGGCCTCGCGCCAGTGGATCGAACTGAAGCCCACGAGCAGGCGCGGCGCGTGGACCGGCGAAGCGAAGGCGGCGCGCTGCTCCAGCGCGTGTTCCCTGGGCGCGTAGTGGTAGAGCCCATCGGCCAGGTCGGGCAGGCCTTGCGACACGAGGTACACCTCGGTCGGGTGCAGGTTGCCGCTGGACGGGTTGACGCGCAGCGCCCAGCGGTCGGGGCCGAGTTCCTTCCAGGCCGAGAGCGCGAACGAGTGCTCGAACAGCAGGCCGATCTGGGTGAGGGTCGCGGGGCGCGCTGAGCGCGCAGGGTCAAAGAGCGCGTTCCAGCCCAGGGTCTCGGCCGCTGCGTTCAAAGGCAGGGCTGTGAGCGGCGCGCCGGCGAAGCGGCGGAACGGGTCGGGCTGGGCGTCCCAGTCCAGCGTCTCGGGGCCGGCCGCGTAGGCGCCCAGCCGGTGTTTGCTGCGCTCGTGGTAGGCCCGGACCACGGCCGGGGCGCTCCGCTCAGCCATGGGCCGCCTCCTGGTCAGCGCGCGACAGGGCCAGCAAGCCGCTGCACTGGTCGGTGATGGCCATCACGGTCTGCGGCTGCAGGCGCTGCAGCCAACGCCGGGGCAGGGCGGCCGCGCCGCAGCGCGCGCCGGCCAGCATGCCGATGAGGGCGCCCGTGGTGTCGGCGTCGTCGCCCTGGTTCACGGTGGCGATCATGGCCTCTTCGAAGTCGCTGTGCCGGGTGTAGAAGTGCAAGACGGTCTGCACCGTGTCGACCACATAGGCCGTGGCGTGGCCGCGGTAGGGCGAAAAGTGGAAGGCCGGGTTCTGTTCGATCCAGCGGTCGATCCAGAGCAGGCTGTCCACCTGGCTCGCGCCAGCGATGAGCCGGCGCACGAGGTGGCCGAAGCCCAGCGTGGCGGCGTCGGACAGCGGATGGTGGTGCGTCAGCCGCGCCTGGGCGATGGACAGGCGCTCAAAGGCCGCGTCGTCCCTGAGCGTGGCCAGCGCCACGGGCAGGTTGCGCATCAGCGCGCCGTTGCCGCCGTCGCCCGGGTTGTAGGGGCCGGACAGGCTGTGCTCGTGGAGGTAACGCAGGATGCCGCGCCGGCAGGTGTTGCCGATGTCCACCGGCTTGGCCTGGAACCACTGCACGAAGGCCCGGCCGATGGCGTGCACCAGCGCGTCGTCGCCTTCGGCATGGGCTTGCAGCGCCGGGGGGCCGCCCTGCATCAGGGCCGCACCCAGCGCCAGGCTCATGGTGGTGTCGTCGGTGACCTGGCCGCGCGCCAGCTTGAGCCAGCCGCCGCCCACGATGTCGCGGTGCACGCCGTGTTGCAGCGCGATCTCGCGCGGGCGCATGAATTCCACCGTCGCGCCCAGCGCGTCGCCGATGGCCAGACCCAAATAGGCGCCGAGCACCCGGTCGAACCGCTCAGTCATAACGCGCCACCACGTCGTAGTCGACGCCGAGTACAATCACCTCCTGCTCGCCCTGCAGCACCTGGGCCGGCAGCAGGCCGGGGAACACCAGCAGCTTGCTGCGCGGCACCAGGAGCTCGAACACCCAGTCGCCAAAACACGAGGCTTCTTCGGGGCTGAGGCTGAAAGACACGATGTTGTTGAGCCGCACGCGGCACTGGCGTTCGCGCAGGGTGCCCTGCAGCAGCTGCTCTTCCACCCGGTTGCTGCCGCGCCAGAGCCGCACGTGGCGACCGGGCATCTGGTCGGCTGGCAGGGGAAAGCGGACCAGCGCCCACTGGCAGAACTCGTACAGCAGGTCGAGCTGCTGGTGGATGTTGTTGCTGTGATGGCGGCTGCTGGCCTTTTCTTCCAGGTAGGCGACCCAGGCCGGCGACGGGAAGCGCGCCAGCGGTGCCTTGTGGAACGTGGGCACCAGGCCGAAACGGCTTTCGACCCAGCCTTTGAGCACCGCGCCGGCCGCGCCGTTGGCGTCCATGCCCCAGCCCTGCAGCAGGCGGCGCCAGCTGCCACGCCAGCGCCGCTGCTCGGCCACGCCGAGGGTGCCGAGTTCGTGCTTCCCGGGCGGGCGCAGGCCGAAGGCGATGGACAGGTGGTGCACAAAGACCTCGCGCGCTTCGGTCAGGTCGTCGCAGCGGTCCAGCAGCGCGAAGAGACCCGGCTGGGTCTCTCGCGTGCCGGCGATGTGCAGCCCGGGGGCGCGCTCATTGAAGCCCGCGCTGGCCAGCCAGGCCGAGGCCACCCCCACCAGGTTGGTGCTGGTCCAGCGTGGGGGCTGATCAAGGCCTTCATCGCTTGCCACGGCCGGCTCAGGTGGACGGATTCAGACCGGGCGGTTTTCGTTCGGGTTGCGCACCGGTCCCATCAGCGTCAAACCCTCTGCGTAGGTGATGGTGTCGAAGGTGACGTCGAACTTCAGCGCGGCGTCGGCCACGGCGTCGAGCTTGCCGGCGGTGTCTTTTTTCTTCAGGTCGTTCTTTTCGAGGTACAGCAGGTCGAGCATCTCGTTGTAGACCGTGGACTCGTCGATCGGCAGCACATAGAACATCGCGCCCTTGTACGGCACCTGGTACTTCTTCGAGAGGTCGATGTTGTTGCAGAACAGGAAGTACTTGCCGCCCGCGCTCAGCGAGTCGCCCAGCACCTCGGCCACGTCTTTCAGGTTCTCGAAGCTCAGCAGGTAGCCGGCGAAGAAGGGCAGGGTCTTTTCGCCGACGGTGCCGATCGCCATGACCTGTGGGCACATCAGTTCGGGCGGGCGCGCTTCGTCGGCCAGCTTGGGCGCAAAGCGCAGCGCGAGTTCACCGCGAAAGCCCACCCGGCCGAACTTGCTGGTGGGCGCCTTGAGCAGCGGGTTGAGCAGGCGGCCTTCGCTCTCCAGGCGGGCAAGCCCGGTGTCGTCGATCTCTTTGGTGGCCAGGGTGGTCATGAAGCTTCCTTCGGGTTGTTGGCAGGGGTTGCCGGGGGGTGTGGGGTGTTGCGCATGAAGTCGGCGGTCTTGAAGAAGGCCACCATCAACACACGGTGCAGGTCGGGGGGAACGCCGGTCTGCTGCATGGCCGCGCCCATGCAGGCGAGCCAGGCGTCGCGCTCCAACACGCCGATGGGGAAGGCCGCATGGCGCATGCGCAGGCGCGGGTGGCCGCGCTGCGCCGTGTAGCCCTTGGGGCCGCCCAGCCACTCGGCCAGGTAGAGCCGCAGCACGGCTTTCGTGTGGCCCAGATCGGGCTCGTGCATGGCGCGGATGCCCGTGGCATCGGGGCGGCTGTCCATCTGCGCATAGAAGGCGTCCACCAGGCGGTCCACGGCCGTCTGGCCGCCGATCGCTTCAAAGTGCGAGGGCGGCGCGAGCGGTGCGGTGGGGAGCGCGTGGGGCAGGTTCATGCCTCTCTAAACAGCAATGACCGTACCAGGCGGATTTGCCGATCAGGGGCCACCAAATGCGACACAAAGCCGCCGCGGCGACCCGCTGACACGATTTGTTTGCGACGGATTTCGCCGTTTTGTCGGGAACAGAACAAAGCGCCAGCGCGCGCCGGATGGCGTTTCAAAAACGGCAGTTTTCCCTCTGTAGCGCTCCTGTTTCAAGGGCGACAAAACAGGGGCGAAACAGCATGGCACGGAAGCTGCAGAGAGGAGGGTGCGCGGACACCAGTCCGGCCGACGTGAACCTAGAGCAATAAGACCAACAGGCACGGAAGGCTGACCCAAAGTCGCGGCAACGCTTGCTTAGGTTCTTTAACTTTCCTGAATGGAGTACTGCAATGGCCAAACTTCGGCAAATCGCCTTTTACGGTAAAGGCGGCATCGGTAAATCGACCACTTCCCAGAACACCCTGGCGGCCCTGTCCGACCTCGGCCAGAAGATCCTGATCGTCGGCTGCGACCCCAAGGCCGACTCGACCCGCCTGATCCTGCACGCCAAGGCACAGGACACCATCCTCTCGCTGGCCGCTGAAGCCGGTTCGGTGGAGGACCTGGAGCTCGAAGACGTGATGAAGATCGGCTACAAGGACATCCGCTGCGTCGAGTCCGGCGGCCCTGAGCCAGGCGTCGGCTGCGCTGGCCGCGGCGTGATCACCTCGATCAACTTCCTGGAAGAAAACGGCGCCTACGACGGCGTGGACTACGTGTCCTACGACGTGCTGGGTGACGTGGTGTGCGGCGGCTTCGCCATGCCCATCCGCGAAAACAAGGCGCAGGAAATCTACATCGTGATGTCGGGCGAGATGATGGCCATGTACGCGGCCAACAACATCTCCAAGGGCATCCTGAAGTACGCCAACTCGGGCGGCGTGCGCCTGGGCGGCCTGGTGTGCAACGAGCGCCAGACCGACAAGGAACTGGAGCTGGCCGACGCGCTGGCCGGCATGCTGGGCAGCAAGTTGATCCACTTCGTGCCGCGCGACAACATCGTGCAACACGCCGAGTTGCGCCGCATGACGGTGATCGAGTACGCCCCCGACTCGAAGCAGGCCGCCGAGTACCGCACCCTGGCGACCAAGATCCACAACAACGCCGGCAACGGCACCATCCCGACCCCGATCACCATGGACCAGCTGGAAGACATGCTGATGGAGTTCGGGATCATGGAAGCGATCGACGAGTCCGAAGTCGGCAAGGCAGCCGCGGCTGCCGCCGCCCTGGCCGCAGCCTAAGCGGCCCACGAGTCCGACCCGTCTGGCGTGTGCCGGCGGGTCGGCCTTGAATCTCACGCAAAACCAAATATCCATTGGAGTTACCCATGACTGCCACAGTTGAAGACCGCAAGGCCACGAACAAAGCCTTGATCGATGAAGTGCTGAAGGCCTATCCCGAAAAGATGGCCAAGCGCAGGGCGAAGCACCTGGGCTCGTTCGAAGAAGGCAAGCCGGACTGCGGCGTCAAGTCCAACATCAAGTCCCTGCCGGGCGTCATGACCATCCGTGGTTGTGCCTACGCCGGTTCCAAGGGCGTGGTGTGGGGCCCCATCAAGGACATGATCCACATCAGCCACGGTCCCGTGGGTTGTGGCCAGTACTCCTGGGCCGCGCGCCGCAACTACTACATCGGCACCACCGGCATCGACACCTTCGTGACGATGCAGTTCACCAGCGATTTCCAGGAAAAGGACATCGTCTTCGGTGGCGACAAGAAGCTCGACAAGATCATCGACGAGATCCAGGAACTGTTCCCCCTGAACAAGGGCATCTCGATCCAGTCCGAGTGCCCGATCGGCCTGATCGGCGACGACATCGAAGCCGTCTCCAAGAAGAAGAGCAAAGAGTACGAAGGCAAAACCATCGTGCCCGTGCGCTGCGAAGGTTTCCGCGGCGTGAGCCAGTCGCTCGGCCACCACCTGGCCAACGACGCGATCCGCGACTGGGTGTTCGACCGCACCGACCCGAACAAGCGCCCCGAGTTCGTCTCCACGCCCTACGACGTGGCCATCATCGGCGACTACAACATCGGTGGCGACGCCTGGTCCAGCCGCATCCTGCTCGAAGAAATGGGCCTTCGCGTGATCTCCCAGTGGTCCGGCGACGGCACCATCGCCGAGATCGAGAACACGCCCAAGGCCAAGCTCAACGTGCTGCACTGCTACCGCTCGATGAACTACATCAGCCGCCACATGGAAGAGAAGTACGGCATGCCATGGGTCGAATACAACTTCTTCGGCCCGACCATGATCGAGAAGAGCCTGCGCGAAATCGCCAGCCACTTCGACGACAGCATCAAGGCCAAGGCCGAAGAGGTCATCGCCAAGTACAAGCCGCTGATGCAGGCCGTGATCGACAAGTTCAAGCCGCGCCTGCAGGGCAAGAAGGTCATGCTGTTCGTGGGCGGTCTGCGTCCGCGCCACGTGATCGGCGCCTACGAAGACCTGGGCATGGACGTGGTCGGCACCGGCTACGAATTCGGCCACGGCGACGACTACCAGCGCACCACGCACTACGTCAAGGACGGCACGCTGATCTATGACGACGTGACCGGCTACGAATTCGAGAAGTTCGTCGAGCAGGTTCAGCCCGACCTGGTCGGCTCCGGCATCAAGGAAAAGTACGTGTTCCAGAAGATGGGCGTGCCCTTCCGCCAGATGCACAGCTGGGACTACTCCGGCCCCTACCACGGCTACGACGGCTTCGCCATCTTCGCCCGTGACATGGACATGGCGATCAGCTCTCCCATCTGGGGCCTGACCAAAGCGCCCTGGAAAAAGGCCGCCTGAAGAAGACTGCGGGCGGCCTGGCAAGAGCCGGTCGTCCGCTCCTTGAATTTCAACATCCTCTGGAGAGCACCATGCCCCAATCAGCCGACAAGATCCTCGACCACGAACTGCTGTTCCGTGAGCCCGAGTACCAGGACATCTTCCGCAACAAGAAAGCGGAATTCGAGTTCAACCACAGCGACGAATCCATCAAGCAGATCGTCGAGTGGACCAAGACCGAAGACTACAAACAGAAGAACTTCGCCCGCGATTCGCTGTCGGTGAACCCGGCCAAGGCCTGTCAGCCGCTGGGCGCCGTGTACGTGGCCAACGGTTTCCAGAAGACGCTGAGCTTCGTGCACGGCAGCCAGGGCTGCGTGGCCTACTACCGCTCACACTTCAGCCGCCACTTCAAGGAACCCACGTCCTGCGTGAGCTCTTCGATGACGGAAGACGCGGCGGTGTTCGGTGGCCTGAACAACATGGTCGACGGCCTGGCCAACGCCTACAGCCTGTACAAGCCGGACATGATTGCCGTCTCGACCACCTGCATGGCCGAAGTGATCGGTGACGACGTCGACGCCTTCATCAAGACCAGCAAGCAAAAAGGCAGCGTGCCCGACGAGTTCGACGTGCCCTTTGCTCACACCCCGGCTTTCGTCGGCAGCCACATCACCGGCTACGACAACGCGCTGCTGGGCATCCTGCGCCACTTCTGGGACGGCAAGGCCAAGACCACCGAACCGCTGGTGCGCGTGCCCGACGAGAGCATCAACTTCATCGGTGGCTTCGACGGTTACGTCGTCGGCAACATGAAGGAAATCCGCCGCATCTTTGATCTGTTCGGTGTCAAGGTCAACGTGATCTGCGACCCGAGCGGCAACTGGAACACGCCCACCGACGGTGAGTTCCGCATGTACGCCGGTGGCACCTCGAAAGAGGAAGTCGTGGCTGCCCTGCACGCCAAGGCGACCATCGTGTTCCAGGAGTTCTGCTGCGAGAAGACCAGCAAGTTCATCGCCGAACACGGCCAGGAAGTCGTCACGCTGAACGCCCCCATCGGCGTCGCCGGCACCGACCAGTTCCTGATGGAAATCTCGCGCCTGACCGGCAAGCCGATCCCGGCCGAGCTGGAAAAAGAACGCGGTGAGCTGGTCGACGCCATGGCCGACAGCCAGGCCCACCTGCACGGCAAGCGCTACGCCCTCTACGGCGATCCGGACCAGATGCTCGGCTACGCCCAGTTCCTGCTGGAACTCGGCGCCGAACCCTCGCACGTGCTGGCCACCAACGGCACCGAAACCTGGGCCAAGAAGGTGCAGGAGCTGTTCGACTCGTCGCCCTACGGCGCCGGCTGCAAGGTCTACCCCAAGCGCGACCTGTGGCACCTGCGTTCGCTGCTGTTCACCGAGCCGGTGGACTTCCTGATCGGCAACACCTACGGCAAGTACCTGGAGCGCGACACCAAGACGCCGCTGGTGCGCATGGTGTTCCCGATCTTCGATCGCCACCACTACCACCGTTTCCCCACCTGGGGCTACGAAGGCGGCATGCGCGTGCTGGTCACGTTGCTTGACGAGTTCTTCGAGACGCTGGATGCGAACACGATCATCCCCGGCAAGACGGACTACAGCTACGACATCATTCGTTGAGTGCTCCCCCCGCGCCGCTTCGCGTCACCCCCCAGGGGGCGCCGCTGGCGGCCGGGCAAAGCCCGTTCCGCGGCGGCACTGGGTGAGCTCCCCTTCGCTTGTCTGGTGCTGCCTCGGTCGGAGTTTTTATCTTTCTAGAGGTGCCCTATGGCCAACGTGACATTCAGTTCTCCGCGGATGAAGAAGGACCTCACGGTCTATGCCATCGCGGGGGATACCAAGACCTTGCTGGCGGTGGCCAAGGCCAACGACATTCCGCTGGATTTCGAGTGCGAGAACGGCGAGTGCGGTTCCTGCCAGCTGCAGGTGACCGTGCTGTCGGGCAACACGCCGCACGGCGTGGCGCTGACGGAAAAAGAGAAGACCGTGTTGAAGCTGGCCGGCAAGATCACGGCGCAGCAGATCACCGACGCCGAAACCAAGGACCTGCCGCCCCCGTGGCGCCTGGCCTGCCAGTTCATCGTGCGCAATGAAGACATCGTCGTGAAGTTCTGATCATGAACACGCCCGCTACCCCCACAGCACCGGCGCCCGATGGGTCGGGAAGCATGGCCCTTGAGGCGGTTTACATCAAGACCACGCAGGACGGCCGCAAGGTCGAGGTGATCGACGGCTGGGTGTGTCTGGGTGGTGTGCGCGAGGCCGACAACCTGATCGCCATGGACGAGCACCCGAACCGCCAGGCGATCGCCAAGGCGGTGCTGGGCGCGACCCATGTGGCGGGTCGCCTGCCCCTGACCCTGCCTGAAGCGGCGGTGGCCCAGGGCGCCCTGTCGATTGCGCAGCGGCAGTTCGATGCCAGCCCCGCCGGCATCACGCAGCGCCTCAGAAAAGCGGTCTGGGCCAAGACCGCCGCCGAAGGCGTGGAGTGATGGCCCACCCCCGCCGCGCTTCGCGCGCCCCCCTCAAGGGGGCGGCACTGGCCGTCCGGCAAAGCCGGCCCGGCGGTGCCCTAGGGCGCTCCCCTTCAGGCGCAGGGCCTGTGGTCTGGCGGTATTGAAATCTGAATTGGCATTGAACCAGCGCCGTTCGCGGCCACGGAGAAAACCATGATCTATGTGGTGGAAGTGCCCGAACAAGCCGCACCGCGCGCCTGGTTCGCCTACGACGAGGCCGACTTCGCCCGCAAGGTCGAGGCTGGCGATGCGTTGCAGCCGTGGGAAATCTTCGACAGCCTGAGCCCGCGCGAACTGCTGGAAGACATCGGCCACGCCGAGGTCGATGCGCTGGCGCGCGAACGCTACCCGGCCATCTGCACGCTCGGCGACAGCCACGGCTGGGACGCGCCGCTGTACCGGGCAGACCACCTGCTCGGCAGCGGCGTGTTGAGCGCCGAGCCGGTGAGCGAGGCCGCGGCACTCGAAGCGGCGCTGGCCGCGCGCGGCGGGCTCACCTGCGTCTACCGCGGCGACCGCGACGCCATCGGCGCATTTGAAGGTGCCGACCCGCGCATCGCCGGCAAAGCGCTCTGGCACGCGCGGCGCGCGCTCTACGAACAGCTGGTCGCGCTGGAAGTGCTGGCCGACGACAACTGATCCTCACCGATCCACGGCCATGAAGCTGCGCATCGAACGCCCCCATGCCCAGACCCTGGCCGGGGAATTCCCCGAGCTGGCCGGTCTGACGGACCAGCTGCGTTTCGGCCAACACGCCGAGACCCGGCTGCGCTTGCTCAGTGCGCCGGTGCTGGACCGGCTTGACCAGCTCTGGGACGCAGGCGGCCCGGCCCAGCAGCGCCGCGCCGTGCAGCTGCGTTCGCTGCGGGGTCTGCTCGGCGTACCCGGTGCCCAGCGCTTCACGGCCGACACGCTGGAAGATGTGGTGCCCGCCCTGGTGGCCTACCTGGCCGAGGGCAGCACCCACGGCTGGCTGTTCAGCGCCGACACCGACGGCGTGCCGCTGGCCTGGTGCCCGACACGCATCGACTACACACCGCCCTCGAACGACGAAACCGGCAAGGTCACCATCGACCTCAAGGCCAACGCCAAGGGTGGGCTGGTGAACCAGACCCTGCGCCTCTCGGGCAACGACGTGATCGGCCGCAGCGTGGCCGAGCTGCTGCTCGCGCGTGGCCTGGTGCGCGAAATACCTGAGCTGCTGCGCGCGTATGAAAGCTCGGTGGCCACGTACTTCGACTGGCGTGCGCAAAGCGGTGCCCAGTTCCTCGGCCGCGGCCTGGCCTATCACGCGTCCGACCCGAGCGCCACCCACCGCGACAGCGACTGGCTGCGCAAGGACATCGTGATCCTCTCGGCGCAGGGTGAAGCGGCGCGCCTGGTGAACGACGAAGCCGTGCTGCAGCAGCGCGACACCAGCCTGGAAACCCCGGGTGAGCTGCTCACCAACTACCTGAACAAGGCCGCCAAGAGCAGCCAATACGACGCCGAGCAGGAGGTGCTGGCGCTGAAGGCCGCGTTGCAGGACCGACCCCGCCTGTTCCGCCAGCTGCCGGTGCACCCGCTGATCCTGATGTTCCACCTGGAGCTGCACCACCATGTCTGGGTGCACGTGGACGACCTCGAGCCTTACGCCTACAAACCCCAGCTCAAGCAGTTGCTGGTGCTGCCGCCCGAGCAGACCGACCTGATCGACATCCTGACCGCCGAGATGGACGTGCTGATGGACGACATCATCGCGGGCAAGTCGGGCGGCACCACGGTGCTGTGCGCCGGCCCGCCCGGCGTGGGCAAGACGCTCACCGCCGAGGTCTACGCCGAGAACATCCAGCGCCCGCTGTACCGGGTGCACTCGGGCCAGCTCGGCCTGAACGTGGCCACCATGGAGACGGCGCTGAAAGAGGTGCTGCAGCGCGCCCAGCGCTGGGGCGCGGTGCTGCTGATTGACGAGGCCGACGTCTACATCAAGAAGCGCGACGACAACCTGACCATGAACGCTGTGGTGGGCGTCTTCCTGCGCGTGCTGGAGTATTTCAACGGCCTGCTGTTCCTCACCACCAACCGCGTCGACGACATCGACGAAGCCATCGTCTCGCGCTGCATCGCACTGATCCGCTACCACCCGCCCGACGCGGCCGCCCGCGCGCGCATCTGGGGTGTGATGGGCGAACAGTTCGGTCTGGATCTGGCGCCCGCCATGCCGGGCATGCTGGCCGATCTGTTCCCGGCCGCGACCGGGCGCGACATCAAGGGCCTGGCCAAGCTGGTCGCCAAGTACTGCCGCCACAAGCAGGTGGACGCGAGCCGCGAGGTGTTTTTGCGCTGCGCCATGTTCCGCGGGCTGGACCCGGTGAGCACACCATGATCGCCCGCATGCAGTACCTGATCCTGCAGAACAGCGGCGAGGTCATGACAAGCCTGCTCGCCGAGCTGCAGGGCGAAGACGAGCTGTTCGCCAGCGCCAACACCCTGGCCTGCGTGGAGATGCATTTGTTGCGCATGGCGCAGACCCTGGCGCACTGGCCAGAGCCGCTGCGCCTGCGCCTGGTGCAGATCGACTGGCACGGCTGGGCGCACCTGCAGCAGTTGCTGGAGGGCGACGGCCAGCCGCGTCGCGAAGAGGTTTGGTACGGCATCCACGCCCTGGTGCCGGCCACGCTGGATTTGATCGCCCAGCTGCGCCACAAAGAGCCTGCCTGGTTCGAATTGGGTTTTTGACCGAGGAACACATCATGGAATCCGTAGAAGAATTTCTGGCCCACACCATCCAGCTGGAGAACGAAGCCGCGCTGCGCTTCGGCCAGCTCGCCGACGCCATGCGAACGGCCGGCAACACCGAGGTGGCCCAGCTGTTCCGCCAGTTGGCCGACTACTCGCTGCTGCACCTGGGCGACGCTCGCGAACGCGCCGGCTACCGCAACCTGCCCACGTTGAGCGAAGCTGACTACCAGTGGCCCGACATCGAAAGCCCCGAAGCCGCCGCGATCT
This sequence comes from Hydrogenophaga sp., assembly GCF_018780075.1. GTDB lineage: Bacteria > Pseudomonadota > Gammaproteobacteria > Burkholderiales > Burkholderiaceae_C > Hydrogenophaga. The sequence goes on along the minus strand of NZ_JADMKB010000003.1, from coordinate 162,880 downwards.
GGGCCGCCGATCCTTTCATCGGCATCGAGCAGGCGCTGCAGGTGGCGCTCGACGCCGAGAGCGCCGGTCTGGCGTTTTACGACAACGTGCTGCAGACCACGACCGACCACGAGATCAAGGTGCTGGCGAAAGAGTTTGTGGAAGAAGAGGCGCAGCACGTGGCCGAGCTGGAGCGCTGGATCGCCTTGCACCGCAGCGGCCAGAAGCTACCGCTGGGTCGATGAGCCCCCTGTCGCAAAGCGCCCGCGACATTCCCTTCAAACCCGCCACAGATCGCCAAAAAACCGGCCCAAAAGCCTGAAAAAAGCCTGGCACCCAACTTGCAGAGTGACTCTCAACCCACCGTCTGGAGTCCGACATGTCTGTATCGCTCAAGGCCAAGATCGCCGAAGTGTTCGAAGAGCCCGGCTGTGACATCAACCAGGGCAAGAGCGAGAAGGAACGCAAGAAGGGCTGCACCAAGCAGCTCTCACCCGGCGCGGCGGCGGGCGGTTGCGCTTTCGACGGCGCCAAGATCGCGCTGCAACCCGTGGTCGACGTGGCCCACCTGGTGCACGGCCCCATCGCCTGCGAAGGCAACTCCTGGGACAACCGCCACAGCGCGTCCAGCGGCTCCACCATCTACCGCAGCGGCTTCACCACCGACATCAACGAGCTCGACGTGATCTACGGCGGTGAGAAGCGCCTGTTCAAGTCCATCCGCGAGATCATTGAAAAGTACGACCCGCCCGCGGTCTTCGTCTACCAGACCTGCGTCACCGCGCTGACCGGTGACGACATCGAAGCCGTGTGCAAGCGCGCCGCCGAGAAGTTCGGCAAGCCGGTGATCCCGGTCAACGCGCCCGGCTTCGCTGGCCCCAAGAACCTGGGCAACAAGCTCGGCGCCGAAGCCATCCTGGACTACGTGATCGGCACCGTCGAGCCCGAGTACACCACCGCCTACGACATCAACATCATTGGCGAATACAACCTGGTCGGTGAACTCTGGCAGGTCAAGCCGCTGCTCGATGCGCTGGGCATCCGCATCCTCTCGTGCATCTCGGGCGACGGCCGCTACAACGAGATCGCCAGCGCGCACCGCGCCAAGGTCAACATGATGGTGTGCTCCAAGTCGATGATCAACATCGCGACCAAGATGGAGCAGCGCTACGGCATCCCGTATTTCGAAGGTTCGTTCTACGGCATCAGCGACATGAGCGAGACCCTGCGCGAGATCGCGCGTCTGCTGGTGAAGCAGGGCGCCGACGCCGAACTCATCGAGCGCACCGAGCGCCTGATCGAGGTGGAAGAAGCGCGCGCCTACAAGCGCATCGCCGAATACAAGAAGCGCCTGCAGGGCAAGCGCGTGCTGCTGATCACGGGTGGCGTGAAGTCCTGGTCGGTGGTGGCCGCGCTGCAGGAGGGCGGCATGGAAATCGTCGGCACCAGCGTCAAGAAGAGCACCAAGGAAGACAAGGAAAAAATCAAGGAGATCATGGGCGAGGGCGCCGACGCCCACATGATCGACGACATGACGCCGCGCGAGATGTACGCCATGCTGAAAGAAGCGCGCGCCGACATCATGCTCAGCGGCGGCCGTTCGCAGTTCGTGGCGCTCAAGGCGCGCATGCCCTGGCTGGACATCAACCAGGAACGCCACCACCCCTACGGCGGCTACGAGGGCATGGTCGAGCTGGTGCACGAGATTGACCGCGCCATTTTCAACCCGGTGTGGCAGCAGGTGCGCATCCCCGCGCCCTGGGGCGACGACGGCGAAACCCTGGGCGCTGTCACGCCCACCGTGACAGCAACGTCCACCGATCACCTGAGCCAAGTCGCCGCCAAGGCCATGGGCCTGGAGCCCGAAGAAATCCCCGTCTGATTCACCCGCACCGAAAGCACAGTCATGGCACGCGTCGTCGAATCCAAAAAAGCCTGCACCGTCAACCCGCTCAAGATGAGCCAGCCGCTGGGCGCGAGCTTCGCCTTTCTGGGGCTGGACGCCTGCATGCCGGTGATGCACGGCTCGCAGGGTTGCACCTCGTTTGGCCTGGTGCTGCTGGTGCGCCATTTCAAGGAAGCGATCCCGCTGCAGACCACGGCCATGAACGAGGTCACCACCATCATGGGTGGCTACGAGAACCTCGAAGCGGCGCTGCTCAACATCCGCAAACGCAATGCGCCCCAGGTGATTGCCATCTGCTCCACCGGTCTCACCGAAACCAAGGGTGACGACGTCGACGGCTACCTCGTTACCGCGCGCCAGCGCCACCCCGAGCTGGCCGACACGGAAATCGTGTACGTGTCGACGCCCGACTACGTGGGCGCGTTCGAAGACGGCTTCAAACACGCCATCACCGCCATCGCCAAGGCGCTGGTCAAACCGCTGCCGGTGGTGGCTGACCAGGTCACACTGCTGCCCGGCAGCCACCTCACGCCGAGCGACATCGACGAGCTGCGCGAGATCGTCCAGGCCTTTGGCCTGAACCCCATCGTGTTGCCCGACATCTCGGGCTCGCTCGACGGCCACATCGCGCCCGACTGGCGCGGCACCACCTTGGGCGGTACGACGCTCGAGCAGATCCGCGCCGCGGGCGCCTCGGCCTTCACGCTGGGCATCGGCGAGCAGACGCGCGAAGGCGCCGAGGCGCTGGAAGCCATCGCCGGCACGCCGCTGGAGATCTTCGAGCGCCTGACCGGCCTGGCCTGCAACGACCGCTTCCTGCTGCGCCTCTCGCAGCTGTCGGGCAAGCCCGTGCCGGCCAAGTACCGGCGTCAGCGCAGCCAGCTGCTCGACGCCATGCTCGACGGCCATTTCTACACCGGTGGCGTGAAGGTGGCCATCGCCGCCGAGCCCGACCTTCTGCTGGCCCTGGGCGGTCTGCTGCACGACATGGGCGCCGAGCTGAAGTGCTGCATCAGCACCACGCAGTCGCCCGCCCATGCCCTGCTGCCGGCCGAGCAGGTGCTGCTCGGCGATCTCGAAGACCTGGAGACCGCTGGTGCCGACTGCGACCTGCTGGTCACGCATTCACATGGCCGGCAGGCCGCCGAGCGCCTGGACAAACCGCTGTTGCGCGTGGGCTTTCCGGTGTTCGACCGCATCGGCAACGCGCACAAGGTGAGCGTGGGCTACCGCGGCACCATGAACCTGATCTTTGAAATCGCCAACCTGATGATTCAGCGCATCGCCCACCACCACGCAGGCGACTGGCCGCTCACGCCCGAAGCGCAGCTCGCCACACGCCGGCTCGACGGCAGCGGCAGCGATCGCCTCCCATCCACCCAGCTGGCAGCCGCCAGCGCCTGAAATATGAGACACCCCCTGCGCCGCTTCGCGTCTTCCCCCTTGCAGGGGGACGCACCCTGTGGCCCGGCGAAGCCGGTTCCACGGGTGCTCTGGACCGGCGTCTGCATTCAGGAACTTTTGACCCACCCAGGAGAAACGCCATGAAGATCGCCTTCGCCACCCAGGACAAGGAGCGCGTGGACGCGCACTTCGGCTGGGCCAAGAGCATCGTTGTCTACGAGATCTCGGCCGCCGGCCACCAGTTTGTCGAGAGCTTCGAGTTCGGCGACAAGCTCGAAGAAGACGGCGACGAGGACAAGCTCGCACCCAAGCTCGAGGCCATCAAGGACTGCGCGATCCTCTATGTGGCGGCCATCGGAGGCTCGGGCGCGGCGCGTGTCGTGGCCATGAAGATCCACCCGATCAAGGTGCCGCAGCCCGAGAACATCAACGAGATCCTGGACAAGCTGCAGGCCGTGCTGCAAGGCACGCCGCCGCCCTGGCTGCGCAAGGCCCTGGCCAAGGACGAAGAACGCGCATTCGATTTTGAAGACGACGAGGTCACCCCATGAACGCCACCGCCACCCCCGAACTCGCGCCTGAGAGCGATGAGGCTTTTCTCACCACGCCCTTCGTGCAGCAGCTGATCAAGCAGATGCGCGCGCAGGACACGCACGGCAGCTGGGAAGGCAAGACCGACCTGCAGCTGCTCAAGCCCTTCATCCACACCGAGGAGGAACGTCGCGCGCTGCCCATCATGGGCGACCCGGACCCTGAGACGCTGTGGCACCTGGAGATCTTCTACAACGCCATCGCGGTGGCGATCGAGCGCGAGACCGGCCAGATGGTTTCACCCATGATGAAGATGAGCCACGAAGGCTTTGGCCGCATGGTGCTGATCGCCGGCCGCCTGGTGGTGGTCAACAAGCAGCTGCGCGACGTGCACCGCTTCGGTTTCCCCTCGCTGGCCAAGCTGTCCGACGCGGGCAGCAAGTTCCTGACCGAGGCCGTTGCCATGATCCGCGAGTTCCCCGCAGTTGCTCAATACGGAGCCTGAAATGGAGCCCACCCCCGTTTCTTGCTCACTGCGTGTAGCCGAATCCCCCCTCAAGGGGGCAACACCTGCGGCCCGGCAAAGCCGGTTCCGCGGTGTTCCCGGCGAAGTCACTTCGCTCGATCTGTACCCTTTGGAGTATCACCATGAGTGAAACCACCGACGAACTCAAGGCGCGCCTGAAGAAGGCCAACGCCCAGGCCACGCAGGCCAAGATGGACCTGCACGACCTGTCCGAGGACCTGCCGACAGGGTGGGAAAACATCCTCTCGGTGGCCCAGCGCTGCCACGACACCCACGCCACGTTGATGGACCTGCGCAAGGCCGTCGCCGCCATCACCTGATCCCCCTGCGCCGCTTCGCGTCTTCCCCCACGGGGACGCACCTGGTGGCCCGGCACAGCCGGTTCCACGGGTGCCTTGCACGAAGCCGCTCACACCGCCAAGGAGTTTGTCTCATGAGCGAACATTTCAGCGTCACCCTGCCCAGCGGCGCCACCTGGACGCCGACTTTTGTGGCCTCGCTCGACGAGGAAAAATGCATCGGCTGCGGCCGCTGCTTCAAGGTCTGCCCGCGCGGCGTGCTCGAACTCGTGGGCCTGACCGACGAGGGCGAGCGCATCTCGGTCAGCCTCGACGACGATGATGACGACGAGGAATACGAGAAGAAGGTCATGACCATCGCGCACCAGGAGCTGTGCATCGGCTGCACCGCCTGCTCGAAGATCTGCCCGAAAAAGTGCTACACGCACGCCGCGGCCCCGGCGGCGTGAGCGGCCATGGCCACGCTGCTGGTGAAACCTGCTCCCGACTGGGCCGCCCTGGAGCCGCTGATCCGCGTGCGACGCGACGAGGTGGACGAGGTGCAGAGCCTGTTGCTGGCGCATGCCGACCTCTCGGCGACCACGTCGGCCGAGCGCCTGGAGCTGTCGTGGACGCTGGCCTGCGCCACCCTGGGGGACCGGCACCTGTGGCAGGACCTGGGCATGCCGTCGCGCGAGGCGCTGTCGGCGCTGATCGCCCACATCTTTCCCGCGCTGGCCGCGCGCAACACGCAGAACATGAGGTGGAAGAAGTTTCTCTACCGCCAGCTGTGCGAACGGGAAGAGATCCTGATCTGCAAGTCGCCCAGCTGCGGCGACTGTTCCGATCATGGGGTGTGTTTCGGCCCGGAGCTGGGTGCGCCAGATCGCCTTGAACCGCGAGCGACCCTGGTGAACGCGTCATCGGGCGGCTGATCCCGTGGCGATGGCGAACCCCGGGGAACCCTCTCGGCTGGCGAGCCGGGCAGGGGCACGGCTGGGGAGCCGCCATCGGTCGGACATGGCCGAACCGCTGGGGTGGCTGGCGGTCGGCCGATCGCTGAGGGGGCGATCCCCACCTCGGTCCACCGCCGTCAATGCCTTAAAAATCACATATACCCCCTGGAAGTGCGCTTACTCGGTGGTTTTGAACTTGCCGGGCGGCCCACAATCAGACCATGCCGACCCGCCCTTGCCATGCGCCATCCCGGGCCCTTTCCAGCCCATCCGTGGCGATTCGCTCCACCATTTGTCCCCACCGCGGGGATGCTCGGGCGGGACCGCTAGAATGGTTTTCATGGCGACCCAGAATCCGAAAAAACCTCCCAATCCCGTCTTGCCACCCGGCGTGGGCAGTGACGACTCGGTGGTGCTTGAGCGTCGCACGCAGCGAGTCAAACCGCCGCAGATGTTTCAGGTGGTGCTCCTCAACGACGATTTCACGCCCATGGAGTTCGTGGTGCATGTGATTCAGGAATTTTTCAGCAAGGACCGCGAGACCGCGACCCAGATCATGTTGAAGATCCACCTTGAAGGCAAAGGCATCTGCGGGGTGTATTCCCGCGATGTGGCTGGCACCAAGGTCGATCAGGTGCTGGCAGCGGCCCGTGGCGCAGGTCATCCGCTGCAATGCCTGAGCGAACCTGTTGAATAAAGACGTATCCGCCCCATTTGATGGTCTCTTCCCTCTAATTCACCCCGCAGACGTTCGCGTTTCAGACCACCCCCAGCCCAAAGGAAGCGTCCATGATTGCCCAGGAACTTGAAGTCAGCTTGCATATGGCCTTCGTCGAGGCCCGGCAACAGCGACACGAATTCATCACGGTCGAGCACCTGCTGCTCGCCTTGCTCGACAACCCCAGCGCCGCCGAGGTGTTGCGGGCCTGTTCGGCCAACATCGACGACCTGCGCAAGTCCCTGACCAATTTCATCAAGGACAACACGCCCCAGGTCGCCGGCACCGACGAGGTGGACACCCAGCCCACGCTGGGTTTCCAGCGCGTGATCCAGCGCGCCATCATGCATGTGCAGTCCACCGGCAACGGCAAGAAGGAAGTCACTGGTGCCAACGTGCTGGTGGCGATCTTCGGTGAGAAAGATTCCCACGCCGTCTATTACCTCCACCAGCAGGGCGTCACGCGCCTGGACGTGGTGAACTTCATCGCTCACGGCATCCGAAAAAGCGATCCACCCGAGGCGAACAAGCCCGGCGAGAGCGCGGCCGAAAACGAAGAGGCTGGCGAAGCGAAGCAGAACGAAAAGGCCTCGCCCCTGGAGCAGTTCACCCAGAACCTCAACCAGCTGGCCAAAGACGGCAAGATCGATCCGCTGATCGGCCGCGAGTACGAGGTCGAGCGCGTCATCCAGATCCTGTGCCGCCGCCGCAAGAACAACCCCTTGCTGGTGGGCGAGGCTGGCGTGGGCAAGACCGCCATTGCCGAGGGCCTGGCCTGGCGCATCACGCAGGGTGACGTGCCCGAGATCCTGGCCGAGTCCAGCGTGTATTCCCTGGACATGGGCGCGCTGCTGGCCGGCACCAAGTACCGCGGGGACTTCGAGCAGCGCCTCAAGGGCGTGCTCAAGTCGCTGAAGGACAAGCCCAACGCGATCCTCTTCATCGACGAAATCCACACCTTGATCGGTGCGGGTGCGGCTTCGGGCGGCACCCTGGACGCGTCCAACCTGCTCAAGCCCGCGCTGTCCAGTGGCCAGCTCAAGTGCATTGGCGCGACCACCTTCACCGAGTACCGTGGCATCTTCGAGAAAGACGCCGCGCTGAGCCGCCGGTTCCAGAAGGTGGACGTGGTCGAGCCGACCGTGCAGGAGACGGTGGACATCCTCAAGGGGCTCAAGTCCCGCTTTGAAGAGCACCACGGCGTCAAGTACGCCCTGGCCGCCCTGCAGGCCGCGGCCGAGCTCAGCGCCAAGTACATCAACGACCGCCACCTGCCCGACAAGGCGATCGACGTGATCGACGAAGCCGGTGCCGCCCAGCGCATCCTGCCGATGTCCAAGCGCAAGAAAACCATCAGCAAGACCGAGGTCGAAGAGATCGTGGCCAAGATTGCGCGCATCCCGCCGGCCAACGTCTCCAACGACGACCGCGGCAAGCTGCAGACCCTGGAGCGCGACCTGAAGAGCGTGGTGTTCGGTCAGGACAAGGCGCTGGAAGTCCTGGCGGCCAGTGTGAAGATGGCCCGCTCCGGCCTGGGCAAGAGCGACAAGCCGATCGGCGCCTTCCTGTTCAGCGGCCCCACGGGTGTCGGCAAGACCGAGGCCGCCAAGCAGCTGGCCTACATCATGGGCATCGACCTGCTGCGCTTCGACATGTCCGAGTACATGGAGCGTCACGCGGTGAGCCGCCTGATCGGCGCCCCTCCGGGCTACGTGGGCTTTGACCAGGGTGGCTTGCTGACCGAGGCCATCACGAAGAAGCCGCATTGCGTGCTGCTGCTCGATGAAATCGAGAAGGCGCACCCGGACATCTTCAACGTGTTGCTGCAGGTCATGGACCACGGCACGCTGACCGACAACAACGGGCGCAAGGCCGACTTCCGCAACGTCATCATCATCATGACGACGAACGCGGGTGCCGAGACCATGAACAAGGCCACCATCGGGTTCACCAACCCGCGCGAATCGGGTGATGAGATGGGCGACATCAAACGCCTGTTCACCCCCGAGTTCCGCAACCGGCTGGACGCCATGGTCAGCTTCAAGGCGCTCGACGAGAACGTCATCATGCGGGTGGTGGACAAGTTCCTGCTGCAGCTCGAAGGCCAGCTGGCCGAGAAAAAGGTGGAAGTCACGTTCACCGACGCGCTGCGCAAGCACCTGGCCAAGAAGGGTTTCGATCCGCTCATGGGGGCGCGTCCGATGCAGCGCCTGATCCAGGACACGATCCGTCGTGCGCTGGCCGACGAGCTGCTGTTCGGTCGCCTGGTCGATGGCGGGCGCCTGACGGTGGACCTGGAAACCAAGACCGGTGAAGACGGCAAAGAGACGCAGGAAGTGAAGCTCGACATCCTCCCCGTGCCCAAGAAAGAAGGCAAGGCCAAGCCGGAAGAGGCCACCACGGGCTGAGCGGTCAGTTCCCTCCCGTGTCCCACCAACAAAAAAGCCCGGCATGCCGGGCTTTTTTCATGGCTTGCTCGCTGACCGGGTCAGCGCGTGCGCCAGGCCAGCACCGCGTCCGCCCACTTGTTGCCGAGCTTCGATTCACCCGTCGGGTTGGGATGCACACCGTCGTAGTTGTCGCCGAGCGAGTACCCAGCGGCCTGGTTGACCACCGCGATGGGCGAGGTGGCACTGGAGCGCGTCGTTGCCACACCATCCACCAGCCGGTTCAGCGCCGCCGTGCCGGACGGGTCGGGGCTGGCGGGGATGATCTTCGCGAGCAGGATGTGCGTGTCGGCCTTGCTGGCGCGGATCGCGTCGATCACACCGCCCAGCTCCTGGGCAATGCCACTGGCGCCTTGACCGGCCAGCACATCGTTGGTGCCCAGATGGATCAGGACCACATCGGGGTTGGACTGGCCCACAAGACCGGAAATCCGGGGCAGGAGTTGATTCACTGAGTAGTCCCAGTACCCCTCGTGGTCCTGGTCGAAGTCGGCGTTCGGGGGCGCCGTGGGGCCGCTGTCCCGGGACCCACGGGAGACGCCCGATTTGCTGCCCACGAGATCGACCACACAGCCTGCGCCGTTCAGGCGCTGCCAGAGCACGCGGCGGTAGCTGTTGTGGCCGGCTTCGGCTTCGGTGATCGAGTCGCCCAGCGGCATGATGCGCAGGGTGCCGCCGTCGGTGCCGCAACTGGCCACCTTCTGGGCGGTCGTCCCGCTGCCGGCGTCGTCGCTGCTGCTGCCGCCACCGCAGGCCGACAACAAGGCGGACAGGGCCAGAAGGCCGCGGGGAAGGAGAGGGCGGAGCGCGGGCATGTGAAGTCCTTGCGGTGGCAAATCGGTTCAGGAGGCGGCTGAGTCCGCCAGGTAGGTTCTTCGCAGGGCCTCGATGCGCAGGCGGTTGACCCCAAAGTCCTTGCGCCCCATCCGGCTGGCGCTGCGGACTTCAATGACCTGGCGCTCCGGGTTCACCCAGAACTCCATGTCATCGACAAACTTCAGCCAGGGCGTCTGGGCCTCGGCATGCACATAGTCGTGCCGCTGTTCAATGATCGACACACCTTGCAGCGAAGACAGCGCGGTGACCAGTGCCTGGACAGAGGCCGATGCATCGCCGTGTTTGAGCGGCAGCGCCTCGATCATCGCTTCGGCCCGTTGCGGGTGATCCGGGTACAGATCGGCCTGACTCGACACGCTGTTGGGGGTGTTCGATGGTGCTTTCAGGCGCCCTTGCTTCACGCCCAGGTCGGCGGGTTGCCGACCCGTCAGCATCCCCATCTGGGCCGCTGCCAGCAAGGCCACGACCAAGGCCAGCAGCGCGTAGACCAGCACTTTGACGACCTTCAACGCTTGCCACCCAGCAAGCTGCCCAGCACGCCGCGCACGATCTGGCGACCGATGCCGCTGGCCACGCTGCGCGCGGCGGTTTTGGCCATGGTCTGCACCAGGCCGTCGTACTGGCCACCGCGGGGACCCGTGCGGCCGAACAAGGCTTCGTTGAGCATGCCACCGATACCGCCGCCTGGTGCCTCTGCCTCCTTTTTCGCGGCACCTGGAATGCGCGGCGCCCTGGGGGCATCGTCGGCTTCGGCCGGCGCTTCTTCAGTGGCGCCTGCGTGCTTGCGAAACATTTCGTAGGCACTTTCCCGGTCCACCACCTTTTCGTACACACCGGCCACCAGCGAGTTCTGGAGCAGGGCCTGGCGCTGCTCGGGGGTGATCGGGCCCAGCTGGCTGCCCGGCGGCAGCACAAACACACGCTCGGTTTCGCTTGGGCGGCCCTTGGTGTCCAACAGGCTTACCAAGGCTTCGCCAACGGCCAGTTCGGTGATGGCAGCTTCGATGTCCAGCCCGGCCTTGGGGCGCATGGTTTGCGCGGTGGACCTCACGGCCTTCTGGTCGCGCGGGGTGAACGCGCGCAGGGCGTGCTGCACCCGGTTGCCCAGCTGGCCGAGCACACTGTCGGGAATGTCCAGCGGGTTCTGGGTCACGAAATACACGCCCACGCCCTTGGAACGAACCAAGCGCACGACCAGCTCGATGCGCTCGACCAGCACCTTGGGCGCTTCGTCGAACAGCAGGTGGGCCTCGTCGAAGAAAAACACGAGTTTGGGTTTGTCGGGGTCGCCGATTTCAGGCAGGCTTTCAAACAGCTCCGACAGCATCCACAGCAGGAAGGTCGCGTACAGGCGAGGGGCATTCAACAGCTTGTCGGCCGCGAGGATGTTGATCACACCCTTGCCGCGCTCGGTCTGCATGAAGTCGTTGATGTCGAGCATGGGCTCGCCAAAGAATTTGTCGCCGCCTTGCTGTTCGATTTGCATCATCCCGCGCTGGATGGCGCCGATGCTGGCCGCGCTGATGTTGCCGTACTCGGTGGTGAACTGCTTGGCGTTGTCGCCGATGTGCTGCAGCATGGCCCGCAGGTCCTTCATGTCGAGCAGCAGCAGGCCGTTGTCGTCGGCGATTTTGAACACCAGGTTGAGCACGCCCGACTGCGTGTCGTTGAGGTTGAGCATGCGCGCCAGCAGCAGCGGGCCCATGTCGCTGACGGTGGCGCGCACCGGGTGGCCGAGTTCGCCGAACACGTCCCACAGCATGGCAGGGCAGGCCTGCGAGGCAGGAAGGGTGATACCGCGCTCCTGCAAGACCTTGCTGATCTTCTCGCCGAAGCTGCCCTTCTGGCTGATGCCCGAGAGATCGCCCTTGACGTCGGCCATGAACACCGGCACGCCGATGTTGGAGAACTGCTCGGCCAGGGTTTGCAGCGTCACCGTCTTGCCGGTGCCGGTCGCGCCGGTGATCAGGCCGTGGCGGTTCGCGAGGCCGGGCAGCAGGTGGCACTGAATGTTCTGGTTCTGGGCAATCAGCATCGGTTCGGCCATGGTGGTCATCCTCGTCGGGTGCGGTGGGTGGGGAATCGTAAAATCGCCGGTCATTAGACCAAATTCTGGTCAAAAAAAAGGACTCACTCGTGGCTGGACACAGCAAATGGGCCAACATTCAACACCGCAAGGGCCGTCAAGACGAAAAGCGGGGCAAGATCTGGACACGCGTCATCCGTGAGATCACGGTGGCCGCGCGCACCGGCGGCGGTGATCCGGCGATGAACCCGCGCCTGCGTCTGGCGATCGACAAGGCCAAGGCCGCCAACATGCCGGCCGACCGCATCAAATACAACGTGGACAAGGCTTCAGGCGCACTCGAAGGGCAGGCGCTGGAAGAGATCCGCTACGAAGGTTATGGCATCGGTGGCGCCGCGATCATCGTGGACACCATGACCGACAACAAGGTGCGCACCGTGGCCGAGGTGCGTCACGCCTTCAGCAAGTACGGCGGCAACCTGGGCACCGACGGTTCGGTGGCCTTCCAGTTCAAGCATTGCGGCCAGATCATCTTTGCCCCCGGCACCTCGGAAGACCAGGTGATGGAAGTGGCACTGGAAGCCGGCGCCGAGGACGTGATCACCGACGACGATGGTGCCATCGAGGTGCTGACCGCTTACACGGACTTCGAGGCGGTGAAAAACGCGCTGGAGGCGGCGGGCCTGAAGCCGGAAGTGGCCGAAGTCACCATGCGACCGGAGAACACCATCGAGCTCGGTGGCGAAGACGCCGCCCGCATGCAGAAGCTGCTGGACGTGCTGGAAGATCTGGATGACGTGCAAGACGTGTTCCACAACGCAGAAATCTCCGAATGAAAGTCCTGGTCATTGGCGGCGGTGGCCGCGAGCACGCACTGGCGTGGAAACTGAAGCAGTCCGAAGGCGTGAGCCAGGTCTTCGTGGCGCCCGGCAACGCCGGGACCGCGCGTGATGTGCAACTGATCAACCTGCCCATCACCGACAAGGTGGCGCTGCGTGAATGGGCGCAGGCCCAGGGCGTGGCGCTCACGGTGGTCGGCCCGGAAGCCCCGCTGGCGGCCGGCGTGGTGGACGAATTCCGGGCCCACGGTCTGCCCATCTTCGGCCCCACGCAGAAGGCCGCTCAGCTGGAAAGCTCGAAGGCGTTCAGCAAGGCCTTCATGCAGCGCCACGGCATCCCCACGGCCGAGTACCAGACCTTCACCGACCCGGTGCAGGCGCACGCCTATGTGGACGCCAAAGGTGCCCCCATCGTGATCAAGGCGGACGGTTTGGCGGCGGGCAAGGGCGTGGTCGTGGCGATGTCGCCGGCCGAGGCGCACGAAGCGATCGACTTCATGCTGCTGGACAACACCCTGGGCGTGGCGCACAACGAAGGCGGCGCGCGCGTGGTGATCGAGGAGTTTCTTGAAGGCGAAGAAGCCAGTTTCATCGTGTTGTGCGACGGCGTGAACGCGCTCGCGCTGGCCACCAGCCAGGACCACAAGCGGCTGCTCGACGCCGACCAGGGCCCCAACACCGGTGGCATGGGCGCCTACTCGCCCGCGCCGGTGGTCACGCCCGCGGTGCACCAGCGCGCCATGAACGAGGTGATCCTGCCCACGCTGCGCGGCATGGCGGCCGATGGCATTCCCTACACCGGCTTCCTCTACGCCGGCCTGATGATCACGCCCGATGGCCGCGTGAAAACGCTGGAGTTCAACTGCCGCATGGGCGACCCGGAAACGCAGCCGATCATGATGCGACTCAAGAGCAACCTGGCGCAGGTGCTGCTGTCGGCCACCCGCGCCGAACTGGACCAGGTGACGCTGGACTGGGACCCCCGCGTGGCGCTCGGCGTCGTGCTGGCCGCCGCCCGCTACCCGCTGAACCCCCGCAAGGGCGATGCCATCACGGGTCTGCCGGCCGACGCGGCCGATGCCATGGTGTTCCACGCCGGCACGGCCGATGCCAACGGCCAGGTGGTGGTCTCGGGCGGCCGGGTGCTGTGCGTCACCGCGTTGGCCGACACCGTGGCCGCGGCGCAGCAACGCGCTTACGGTGTGGTGAACGGCATCCGGTTCGACGGCATGCAGTGCCGCCGCGACATCGGCTTCCGGGCCCTCTGAGCAGCCTCGACACCATGAGTCAACAGACCCAGCGCGTGCGCGACTACCTGACCGGCCTGCAAGACCGCATCACCTCCACCGTGGCCTTGGTCGATGGCGGCCAGTTTGTGGTGGACCACTGGCAGAAGCCCGCCGGCGAAAGCCTGCAGGGCCAGGGCATCACGCAGATCCTGGAGGGTGGTGCGGTGTTCGAGCGCGCCGGCTGTGGGTTCTCGCACGTGTCCGGCCCGCGCCTGCCGCCCTCAGCCACGCAGCACCGCCCCGAACTCTCGGGCGCGCCGTTCGAGGCCATGGGCGTTTCGCTGGTGTTTCACCCGCGCAACCCCTATGTGCCCACGGTGCACATGAACGTGCGCATGATCGCCGCCACGCCCAAGGGTGGCGAGCCGGTGTGCTGGTTCGGCGGTGGCATGGACCTCACGCCCTACTACGGTTTTGAAGAAGACGCGGTGCATTTCCACAGCACCTGCAAGACGGCGCTCGATCCGTTCGGCATGGACAAATACCCGCGCTTCAAGCGGTGGTGCGACGAGTATTTCTATTTGAAGCACCGCGACGAGCAGCGCGGCGTCGGCGGTGTGTTCTTCGACGACTTTGCCGAGTTCGGTTTCGGCGGCAGTTTTGCCATGTTGCGCTCGGTCGGTGATGCGTTCCTGGACGCGTACCTGCCCATCGTGGACCGGCGCCAGCCCACTGCCCACGGGGAGCGAGAGCGCGACTTTCAGCTCTACCGCCGCGGCCGCTATGTGGAGTTCAACCTCGTCTGGGACCGGGGCACACACTTCGGCCTGCAGTCGGGCGGACGCAGTGAATCCATCTTGCTGTCCATGCCACCGCTGGTGAGCTGGTCCTACCAGCGCCAGAGCGCCAATGGCTCGCCGGAAGCGCGCCTGATCAGCGACTTCCTGGTGCGCAAGGACTGGATTTGACACCGCACCCCGAGGCGCCGCAGGGTGTTGACAAGGCCAGCAGACCGCTGCGGGTGGGCATGTTCGGTGGCGCTTTCGACCCGCCCCACCGGGCGCACCGCACGCTGGCCGAAGCCGCGCTCACCCAGTTGGGGCTGGACGTGCTGCACATCCTGCCCACCGGGCAGGCCTGGCACAAATCGCGTGTGCTCACGACGGCCGAACACCGGTTGTCCATGTGCCAGCTGGCCTTTGGCGACCTGCCGAACACCCGGATCGACAGCAGGGAAGTGCGCCGCCAGGGCCCGAGCTACACCGCCGACACCCTGCAGGAGCTGGGGGCCGAGTACCCGGGCGCCGAGCTGTTTCTGGTCTTGGGGGCCGACCAGCTGCTTGCCTTCAAGAGCTGGGTGCGCTGGCCCGAAGTGCTGGCCCAGGCCACACTCGCCGTGGCCAACCGCGCCACCCAGATCGGCGCCGACGCCGTGCACGACGACGGCGAAGAGATGGACCTGTCGGGCGTTGACTTGCCGTTCCGGCGGCTGGCCATGCCACTCAAAAACATCAGCGCCACTGCCGTGCGCGCCCATGTGGGCCAGCCCGTCAGCGGCAGCAGCGAGCTGGCGGTTCTGGTGCCCGAAGCCGTCGCAAGCTATATTTCACAACATTCCCTCTATCAAAAGCCTCCATGACCAGCGAAACCACCGCCAAAAAAGACATTCAGAAACTCCAGCGGGCCATCGTGGATGGACTGGAAGACGTCAAGGGACAAGACATCGTGGTCTTCAACACCGAGTCGATGTCGCCCCTGTTTGAGCGCGTGATCATCGCCAGCGGCACCTCCAACCGCCAGACCAAGGCGCTCGCCGCCAGCGTGCGCGACGCCGTGCGCGAGGCCGGTTTTGACAAGCCCCGCATCGAAGGCGAAGACAACGGCGAATGGATCATCGTGGACTGCGGCGCTGCCGTGGCGCACGTGATGCAGCCCGTGATCCGCCAGTACTACCGTCTCGAAGAGATCTGGGGCGCCAAGCCCGTGCGCCTGAAGCATGGCGACGAAAAGGTCGCGGAGGTCAAGCCTGTGGCGAAGAAGGCCGCGACCAAGACGACCAAGAAGGGCGTGGTCAAGGACGTGAAGCCGGTGGATGCGAAGTCGGTGGCCCGCAAGGCCGCCAAGGCGGTCTCTGCCGCTGCGTCCGCCGCACCGGCAAAAACCGCGGCCAAGCCGGGCACCAAAACCGGTGTGAAGGCCGTGGCCAAGAGCACTGCAAAAGCCAGTGCAAAAACCGCCGCGCCCACCGCAACGCGCAAGCCCGCGGCCAAGGCCGCGCCCACGAAGACGCCCTTGAAAACGGTGGTGGTCAAGCCCAAGTCGGCCACCCGCCCGGCCGCAAAATCAGCGGCCAAACCCGCGGCCAAGCGCGCCGCACCCGCAGCCAAGGTTGCGGCCAAGTCGGCTCCCAAGAAAAGGGCATGAAGCTGGTGATCGTCGCGGTCGGGCAGCGCATGCCCGACTGGGCCCAGACCGCCTACGACGATTACGCCAAGCGCTTTCCGCCCGAGTTGCGGGTAGAGATCAAGACCGTCAAGACCGAGCCGCGCGGCTCCAAGACCGTGGAAACGGTCATGGCCGCCGAGCGCGAGCGCATCGTGGCGGCCTTGCCCAAAGGCTGTCGCACGGTGGTGCTCGACGAGCGCGGCACCACGCTCACGACCAAGGCCCTGGCCCAGCAACTGCAGCAGTGGCAACTGGGTGGAGACGACGTGGCGCTGGTGATCGGCGGGCCAGACGGTCTGGAGCCGGCGTTCCGCGCAGCGGCTCACCAGCGCATCCGGCTTTCCGACCTGACGCTGCCCCACGCGATGGTGCGGGTGCTGCTGATCGAGCAGCTCTACCGCGCCTGGTCGATCAACGCGAACCACCCTTACCACCGCGAGTGAATGGCCCTCTCTCGCCTCCGCTGTGCAGGTCGTTGCCCCAAGGGGGCGGGCTGTTTTTGCGTGGATTGGTCCGGCGGCACAACGCACCTTCATTCATGACATGACCGATTTCATCTACCTCGCCTCCCAGAGTCCACGCCGCAAGCAGTTGCTGGAACAGTGGGGCGTGCGCTGCGAGTTGCTGCTGCCCGACGCCGACGAAGATGCCGAGTCGCTGGAAGCGGTGCTGCCCGGCGAGGCGCCGGCGGCCTACGTGCAACGCGTGACCGGTCTCAAACTGCAGGCTTCGCTGGCGCGGCTCAAGCGCCGGGGCCTGCCAGCGGCCCCCGTGCTGTGTGCGGACACCACGGTGGCGCTGGGGCGGCGCATCCTGGGCAAGCCGGCCGATGCGGCCGATGCCTGCGCCATGCTGGCCGATCTGGCGGGGCGCCGCCACCGCGTGTTGACCGCCGTGGCCGTGGGCCTGCCAGGCGCTCGCAAAGACCGGCAGTGGGCCGCACTGTCCACCTCCTGGGTGGCGTTCGCGCCGCTCACCCCCGCGCAGATCCGTCGTTATGTGCACAGCGGCGAGCCCATGGGCAAAGCCGGGGCCTATGCCATCCAGGGGCAGGCCGCGCTGTGGACCGAGCACATCAGCGGCAGCTATTCGGGCATCATGGGCCTGCCCGCGCACGAGACGGCGCAGGTGCTGGGCGCTGCCGGCGTGAGGCTGCTGTGACGCCGTGGAAACAACCATGAACAGGAACGCCAAGACGCCATGAGCCAGGACATCTTGATCAATTGGGCGCCCCAGGAAACCCGAGTGGCGGTGGTGGAGCAGGGCGCTGTCCAGGAAGTGCACCTCGAACGCACGCTCGAGCGTGGTCTGGTGGGCAACATCTACCTGGGCAAGGTGTCCCGCGTGCTGCCCGGCATGCAATCGGCGTTCATTGACATCGGGCTGGATCGGGCGGCTTTTCTGCACGTGGCCGACCTCATGCCCAACATCGCGGCCAAACACGCGACCCCGCGCGACAAGGCCCCCGCGCCGCCCGCCGACAGGGCGGGGGAGGTTGCCAATGGGCACAACAACCGTGTGCTGGCACCCGACCCGGTCCAGCCCATCGAACGGCAGATCTTCGAAGGGCAGGCGCTGATGGTGCAGGTGCTCAAGGACCCGATCGGCACCAAGGGCGCGCGCCTGACGGCGCAGATCAGCATTGCTGGCCGCTTGCTCGTGTTCCTGCCGCAAGACAACCACATCGGCGTGTCACAGAAGATCCCTCCCGCCCAGCGCGAGGCCTTGCGACAGCGGGTGATGGGGCTGGCCGCGCCCAAGGACGGCAGTGCCACCGGGGGATTCATCCTGCGCACCAACGCCGAGGACGCGAGCGACGAAGAGCTGTCGGAAGACATCGCGTACCTGCGCAAGACCTGGCAGCGCATCAAGGAGGCGGGCTCGCGCCAACCACCCGGCTCGTTGCTGCACGAAGACCTGAACCTGATGCAACGTGTGTTGCGCGACCTGGTGAGCGCCCAGACGCAGTCCATCCGCATCGACTCGAAAGAGCAGTTTGGCCTGCTGCAAACCTTCGCCGCCGAGTTCATGCCGGACACCGGCAAGAAGCTGCAGCACTACACCGGCGAGCGGCCCATCTTCGACCTGTTCAACATCGACGAGGACATCGTCCGCGCGCTCAGCCGTCGGGTGGATTTGAAGTCGGGCGGGTACCTGGTGATCGACCAGACCGAAGCACTGACCACGGTCGATGTGAACACCGGCGGTTTTGTCGGCGCCCGCAATTTCGACGACACGGTGTTCCGCACCAACCTTGAAGCGGCCCAGGCGATTGCGCGTCAGCTGCGCTTGCGCAACCTGGGCGGCATCGTCATCGTGGATTTCATCGACATGGTCCGGGAAGACCACCGTGACGCTGTGCTCACCGAGTTCCGCAAACAGCTGGCCCGTGACCGGGTGAAAACCATGACCGGTGGTTTCTCTCAGCTCGGCCTGCTGGAGATGACGCGCAAGCGCACCCGCGAATCGCTGGCCCACATGCTCAGCGAGGTCTGTCCGGCCTGCAGCGGCAAGGGAGTGGTGAAGACGGCGCGCAGTGTCTGCTACGACATCCTGCGCGAGATCCTGCGCGAGGCGCGCGCTTTCAATCCGCGGGAGTTTCGTGTCGTGGCCTCTGCACAGGTGGTGGAGTTGTTCCTGGACGAAGAGAGCCAGCACCTCGCCGGTCTGTCCGACTTCATTGGCAAGCCGATTTCGCTCCAGTCCGAGGGTTCAATGACCCAGGAGCAGTACGACATCGTGCTGCTGTGAACTGGGGTAGGCAGCCTTTGCTGCACCAGTTTGGTTTTTGGGGATGCGAATGTCCATGGTCAACACCGGTTTCCTGCTGCCGCTGATCGGCTGCGCCATGCTGGCGCTGCCGGCCCACTCGCAGCCTTTGAGTGCATCGCCCGTGGCCTCAACGGCTGCCCGCATGACGCCGTATCTTTTCGGGTCGCTCGGCAGCGCGCATGACAGCGTGATCCACATCGCCGGTGAACTGGGGCAGAGCGTGGGAGCGAGCGACAGCCAGACGGCGCTGCAGCTGGGGGCTGGCATGCAGTTCAACGAGTTGCTGGGCGCGGAAGGGTTTGTTCAGGGCGGCAAGCGACATGGGTATGTGGCGGCCAATGGGCAGCTTCAGGCGCAGGCTGTGCGAACCTTTGGCGCTCGCCTGACGCTGGGCGGCGATGTCACGGACCGGCTGCGCCTGTTTGGCAAGGCCGGCCTGGCGCGCGTGATTCACAGTGGCCGCGCCCAGTGGGGCGCCGCGGCCGAAGGCCAGGCCTACAGCAACCGCCAGTCCCGCTCATTGCTCGGTTTTGGCCTGACCTACCGGCTGACGGACCGCCTGGCCCTGCGGGCCGACGCCGATCACGTCTTCCAGCGGCGCAACGACCAAGACACCGGGTGGGGCAACCTCGACTTTTTCGGGCTGGGCCTGCAGTACAGCTACTGAACCGAACGCTCGCGGCGTCTGTGGTGTTGAGCCGGATGGGCTGTTCAGGTGGGCGTGGCCACGTCGCTCTTGAAACCTTGCGCATGCAGGCGCGCATACAGGCCGTTGGCCTTGAGCAGCTCGCTGTGTGATCCCTGTTCCGAGATCTGTCCATTGGCCAGCACCACGACACGGTCCGCATGTTCGATCGTGGAGAGCCGGTGGGCGATCACCAGCGTGGTCCGCCCCTTCATGAGCCGGGCCAGGGCCTCCTGGACAAGCCGTTCGGACTCGTTGTCCAGTGCCGAGGTCGCTTCGTCCAGGATCAAGATGGGCGCGTCCTTGTAGATGGCCCTGGCGATGGCCAAGCGCTGGCGTTGGCCGCCTGAGAGTTCGGCCGCGTTGTGCCCCACGTTGCTGTGGATGCCCCTGGGCAGGCGCGCGATGAGGTCTCCCAGGTTGGCTGACGACAGTGCTGCGTGCACGCGGTGTTCGTCCAGCGCACCGTCGGCCGCACCCAGGGCCACGTTGGCCGCCAGGCTGTCGTTGAGCATGATCACGTCCTGGCTGACCATGGCGAACTGCCGTCGAAGGCACTTCAGATCCCACGAGGGCAGGGCGACCCCATCCAGCAACACCTCGCCGCGCAACACCTCGACAAAACGGGGCAGGAGGTTCGCCAGCGTCGTCTTGCCCGACCCCGACGGCCCCACCAGTGCGAGCACTTCACCTGGACGCACGCTCAAGGAGATGCCCCGCAGTGCGGTCCGGTTGAGGTCGTCATCCCCGGATTCGGGGGCGTCGTCGCGTGAGGGGTAGCGGACCCACACGTCGTTCAGTTCGATGGCGCCTCGCACCCTATCGACCTGGTGTGCGCCGCTGGATTGTTCGGGTGTCTCTTCGATCAATTCAAGACCACGTTCCAGTGCCGCCAGACCTCGCGTGATCGGGCCGGCGATTTCGGCGAGATGGCGGATCGGTGCGACCAGCATCAGCATTGCGGTCACGAACGCAACGAAGTTGCCCACCGTGACACCACTGCTGCTGCTTTGCCACAAAGCGACGGCGATGACGGCAGACAGCGCCACGGCGGCCAGCATCTGCGTCAGCGGCGTCATGGCCGCCTGTGCGATGGTGGACTTGAGTGCCAGGCGCCGCAGGCCCACGCTGAGCACCTCAAACCGTTCCGACTGGCGCTGCTGGGCCCCATGCAGGCGCACCATGCGGTGGGCCAGCGCGTTTTCCTCCACCACGTAGGCCAGTTCGTCGGTGGCCTGCTGGCTGGAGCGGGTGAGCCGGTAGAGCCTGCGCGAAAGCACCCGCATCACCACGATCAGGCCGGGGAACAGCAGCAGCACGATCAAGGTGAGCTTCCAGTTCAGGAACATCAGGTACCCGAGCAGGGCCAGCAACGTCAGGCTGTCTTTGGTCAGCGTGAGCAAGGCGTTGACCAGCATGGTCGATCCGGTTTGCACCTCGTACACCAACGTGTTGGACAGCTTGCTCGCGCTTTGCCGGGCAAACAGCGTCATCTGTGCGTCGTTGAGCTTGGCGAACATGGCGCGCCGCAGGTTGAGCAAACCCAGGTTCGCGGTGTACGAGAGGGCGTACTGCGCCAGAAACCCCGCCAGACCACGCACGCCGAACAGGCCCAGCAGGGCCGCAGGGACCATCCAGAGCGCGACATTGCCCTGGGCGAATCCGCGGTCCAGCAGCGTCTTGAGCAGCGCCGGGATCATGGGTTCGGTCAACGCCCCCACCAGGGTGCACATGGCCGCCATCACGATGCCCGTTTTGGCCGAACGGAAATACGGCCAGAAACGCAACAAGCGCTGCCGGATGCTGGACTCTGGATCAGGTGTTGGGGCTTGGGTGGAGGTCAAAGCAGCGGGGCCTGGGGTCGTCTGAAGGAAGCGGTCCGAAGAGCACGGCGCCGGGCGACAAGGATATGGCACATCTTGTCACGGCTGGGGCATGCTCATCCGGTATTATCCGTTGGCCCTCTTGAAGCGGCGCTGGCTCAGCGCTGGCACAGGCATCACCACTCACAAACAACGCATGCAGGATTTGAATCGACCCGAATGGCTGCCGTCCCGGCGGCATCTGTTGACCCATGCCGCCGCACTCCCGCTGATGGCGCTGCCCCTGAAAGACGCGCTGGCCCAGTTCAGGGTTGAAGTATCCGGCGCCGGCATGACCCAGATTCCGATTTCGACGGCCGCCTTCCGGGGCAACAGCCAGGTGGATCAGGACATCGCGACCATCGTCCGTGCCGACCTGGAGCGCAGTGGACAGTTCCGGTTCGTGGAACCCTTGCCCGTCCAGATCGACGAAAACACCCGACCCGATCTGGCACCGTGGCGCGAGAAAGGCACCGATGCCTTGTTGACGGGCAGCGTGACGCGCCTGGCCGATGGGCGCTTTGATGTGCGTTTCCGGCTGTGGGACGCGGTGCGGTCCCAGGACATGGGCGGACTGAGTTTTCCCGCTTCGGCCCGCGAGCTGCGTTTTGCGGCACACAAGGTCGCTGACTACGTGTATGAAAAGCTCACGGGCGAAAAAGGCGTGTTTGCCACGCGCATCGCCTACGTCACCAAGGTTGGCCAGCGCCACACCTTGAATGTCGCCGATTCCGATGGCGAGGGGGCGCAATCGGCATTCTCCTCCTCGATGCCGCTGTCATCGCCCAACTGGTCGCCCAACGGCGCCCAGTTGGCCTATGTGTCGTTTGAAGCGCGCAAGGCGGTCATCTATTCGCACGATGTGGCCTCCGGCAGGAGGCGGTTGTTGGCCAACTTTCGAGGCTCCAACAGCGCGCCATCATGGTCGCCCGATGGCCGCCAGCTGGTCGCCGCCCTGGCGGTCACGGGCAATACCCAGATTCATGTCCTGGACACCAACGGCGGTGCGCCAAGGCGCCTCACCCAGTCCGCCAGCATCGACACCGAACCGGTGTACAGCCCAGACGGTCGTTCCATCTACTTCGTGAGCGATCGTGGCGGCTCCCCGCAGATCTACCGCATGGGTGCGCAGGGTGATAACCCCCAGCGACTGACCTTTGTGGGCAGCGAGAGCACCTCCCCGGCCCCCAGCCCTGACGGCCGTTGGCTGGCTTTCGTTTCCAGGGTCGCTGGCGGTGATCGCGTGCACGTGATGGAGCTCGCCAGTGGCAAGGTGACGGTGGTCAGTGACACCGGCTCCGACGAAAACCCGAGTTTTGCACCCAACAGCCGCCTGATTCTTTACGCCACGCGCGCCGGTGGTCGGGAGGCCCTGATGACGTCCACCGTGGACGGACGTGTCAAGACGCGCCTGGCCACCCCTCAAGGCGACATCCGCGAGCCCGACTGGGGGCCTTTTGTGCGCTGATGCCCGTTTTTTCAAAACCTCGCACTTTCAACTTTTGCTTTCACACCGATCCAGAAAGGGACCGTTACATGTTCAAAAATACGACTTCAATGCCACAAGAGCAAGCGCTCATCAGCCGCACCTGGGCAACCCGTTTCGCCAGCCTGTTGCTTGTGTCCGCCCTCGCTGCCTGCGGCTCCAGCGTGAAGCTCGAAGACGCACCTGTGGAAGACCGAAACACCAGCACAGGGCAGGCGGGCGACGGCACCACGGGTGTTGATCCACGCAATGTGGCCGAGGTCCAAGTGCCCGGCATTGACGTTCCACAGCCCGCCGCGTTGTCGCGTGTGGTGTATTTCGACTACGACAGTTTTGCTGTTCGCGCGGATTCCACCGCTGTGTTGGAAGCCAATGCCCGTTTCCTCAAGGCCAATCCGAACCGCAGGGTCGGGCTTGAGGGTCACACCGACGAGCGCGGCAGCCGCGAATACAACATCGCACTGGGACAGAAGCGTGCCGAGGCGGTGCGCCGCGCTCTGGCTTTGCTGGGCGTGTCCGAATCCCAGATGGAGCCGGTGAGCTTCGGCGAGGAACGGCCGGCCGCCATTGGCATGGACGAAACGTCCTATGGCAAGAACCGTCGCGTTGAAGTCACCTACCGCTGACATGACCTTGCGCTCACCCGCTTCCTTGACACCGTTGTGGGGCACCTTGGCGCTGGTGGGCGCCTGCTTGTGGCCCCTGCAGGCCCATGCCCTGTTTGACGACGACGAGGCGCGCAAGGCCATTCTGGACGTGCGCCAAAAATTCGATGCCTACCGGCAATCGAACGACGCCGCCTTGAGTCGCCTCATCAACGAATTGCGTGAAAACAGCGCCACGAGTCAGCGCAGCCTGCTGGAGTTGTCCAATCAGAACGAGCAGTTGCGTGCTGAAATCGCCCGGCTGCGTGGTCAGAATGAGCAACTGGCCCGTGATGTATCGGAGTTGCAGCGCCTGCAAAAAGACGTGCAGGCTGGCGTGGATGCACGGCTGAAGCAGGTCGAACCCGTACGGGTATCGCTCGACGGTGCAGAGTTTGTTGCCGCACCCGAAGAGAAGCGCGACTACGATGCGGCCATGGAGTTGCTGCGCAAGTCCGAGTTCGGCGCTGCGTCTGCGGCTTACGCGGGCTTGCTTCGTCGGTATCCCAGCAGCGGTTACACGGCATCCGCGCTGTACTGGTTGGGCAACGCCCAGTACGCCACCCGAGCCTACAAGGAGTCGATCGACAGTCACCGCCGCCTGGTGACCCAGTTTCCGACGCATTTGCGTGCTCCCGAGGCCATGCTGGCCATGGCCAACAGCCAGGTGGAGCTGAAGGACGGCAAGGCCGCTCAGCGAACCCTTGAAGCGTTGGTGAAGGGTTACCCGCAGTCGGAGGCCGCCGCTGCTGGCCGAGAGCGGCTCGCGCGTCTGCGCTGAAAGCCGCTGAGAGCTGGACCCTCAAGCCAGCCTGGTTCAGCGGAGAGAGGCGGCTTCTACAATGCCGGCATGGACATCGCTGACTTTCAACAATTGCAAACGCTTGTGCTGTGGGCCGCTTTCGCGGCCTCACTGCTTTTTGGCTTCATCGCGCAACGCACCCAGTTCTGCACGATGGGCGCGGTCAGCGACATCGTCAACATGGGTTCTTGGACCCGCATGCGCATGTGGGGCATGGCGGTCGGCGTCGCGTCGATCGGGTTCTACGGGATGGGCTGGCTGGGGTGGATCGACACCGGGAAGACCATTTACGCCTCTGGCCGCATCGTCTGGCTCTCGGCCACTGTGGGCGGGTTGCTGTTTGGATTCGGCATGGTGCTGGCCTCCGGTTGCGGCAGCAAGACACTGGTGCGCATCGGCACGGGCAGCCTGAAATCGCTGGTCGTGTTTTTCGTCATGGGTTTCGTGGCCTTTGCCACGTTGCGCGGTGTTCTCGCTGTGCTGCGGGTCAATACGGTTGACCTGGTGGCTTTCGACATCGCTTCGGGTGGGACGCTGCCCATGTGGCTCACGCAGGCCACGGGCATGGCGCCGGCCACAACAGGTCTGTTGGCGGCGCTGTTGATCGGCGGTGCGTTGGTGATCTGGGCGCTGGCCAGCGCCGATTTCAGGAGTGCCAACAACCTGTTGGCCGGTCTCGGGCTGGGGTCGGTGATTGCGTTGATGTGGTGGATCAGCGGGCACCTGGGTTTTGTGGCCGAGCACCCCGAGACGCTTGACTCGGTGTACCTCGCCACCAACAGCGGGCGCATGGAGTCTCTGACTTTTACGGCGCCCATGGCCTACACGCTCGACTGGCTCATTCATTTCAGTGACACCTCCAAGGTGCTCACGCTGGGCGTGGCGTCGGTCGCCGGTGTGGTGGTGGGCGCGTTCATCGAAGCACTCATGTCCCGCAGTTTTCGATGGGAGGGCTTTCGCAACACGCAGGACACGGCGCTGCATCTCGTGGGCGCCGCGTGCATGGGCGCGGGCGGTGTCACGGCCCTCGGTTGCACGATCGGACAAGGCTTGTCGGGTCTTTCAACACTCAGCCTCACCAGTGCGATTGCCGTGGCGGGCATCATGACTGGCGCCTGGCTGGGATTCCGTTTCCAGATCTGGTTGCTGGAGCGCGAATGAGCGTTGAATTCGAGCGCCGCTTTGGTGGGTTGCGGCGCCTCTACGGTGTGTCCGGTGCACAGGCGATCTTTGATGCCCATGTGGTGGTGGTCGGAATCGGTGGTGTCGGGTCCTGGGCCGTCGAAGCGCTGGCGCGCAGCGGCGTGCGGCAACTCACGCTGATCGACATGGACCATGTGTCCGAATCCAACATCAACCGCCAGATACACGCACTGGAGCCCACGCTGGGTCAATCCAAGGCCGAGGCCATGCGCGAGCGCATCGCGCTGTTTCACCCGGATTGCCAAGTGAATGTGGTCGACGATTTTGTCACCGCAGACAACTGGCCAGCGTTGTTGCCCCTCAACGATGGCATGCCCTCGGGTCTGATCGACGCCTGCGACCAGGTGCGAGCAAAGACTGCACTGGCCGCCTGGGCACTGCGTGAGAAGGTCCCGTTTGTGACGGTTGGTGCAGCGGGTGGTAAACGCCTTGCGCAGGCCGTGCAGGTGGCAGATCTGGCCGAGGTCACTCACGACCCTCTGTTGGCCCAGCTCCGCTACCGTTTGCGCAAGGACCACGGCGCCGCCAGAACCGGGCCCATGCACACCGCATGCGTGTTCAGCCGCGAACCGGTGGCGCCACCCGATGCATCCTGCGAAATTGAAGCGGGTGACGGATCACTGAATTGCCATGGATACGGCTCCATCGTGAGTGTCACTGCCACCTTTGGACTGTGTGCAGCAGGGTGGCTGATGAACGCTCTGGCAAATTCTGGAAAAGCTTTTGCCTCCACTTCAAATCACGCAAAAAGGACGCTATAATTCGAGGCTTCGCAGGATGCAAGCCTGACACTGCGAGACCAAGAGGGGCGTTAGCTCAGTTGGTAGAGCAGCGGACTCTTAATCCGTAGGTCGAGTGTTCGAGTCACTCACGCCCCACCATGAGATTCATGGTTCGGGTCTCGCAGTTGTGAATCTGTTCTGGTAGATGTGAGTCTTCTGGAGCGCCCAGTTGATGGGACGTTAGCTCAGTTGGTAGAGCAGCGGACTTTTAATCCGTTTGTCGTGGGTTCGACCCCCGCACGTCCCACCAAATAAAAAGCCCCGATCGCAAGATCGGGGCTTTTTTCATGCTTGTTTGGTCCTGGGGATGCGCTTGGAAAGCTCACCCCGGATAACCCATTCAAAGCCTACTTTTTCTTCACGAAACCGTAGATCACCAACAGGATCACTGCACCAATCACCGACGCGACAAAACCGGCGATCTGGCCAGGGCCATAGAGACCCAGCGCGGCACCGCCATAGCTGGCGAGAAACGAGCCGGCCACGCCCAGCACAGCGGTCATGATCCAGCCCATGCCGTCGTCGCCGGGTTTGATGGCACGGGCGACAAAGCCCGCGATCAGGCCAATGAACAGTGTTCCGAGAATGGACATCATGTGAGGGTTTACCTTTCAAGTGGGCGGTTGAAAAACACGTGGGGAATGTAGCGCGAAGTTCAATGTCTTGTTGCTCGCCTGTTGCAGCCGAAGAAAGCGGATTGAAACCCTCACCGGCGATCAAGGCTCACACAACGCTGTTGGCCGATTCGATGGCGTCGGTCAGTTCCAACCAGCGCGCTTCCAGCGCCTCGATGTCGTCGTTGACGGCTTTGAGCTTGCGCCCCGCATCGGCCATGGCCGACGGCGTGGTCTGCTGGCTCAGCACAGCCTCCAAAGCCGCTTTTTCATGGGACAGCGCCGCCATGCGCTTTTCGTTTTGCTCCAACTCCTTCTTCAAAGGGCGCAGCTGCTCGGTCAGTTGCTGCCGGCGTTGGGCGTCCTGCTTTCGTTGCTCCGGGCTGCGATTGACCACCTGAGCAGGCGCAGCGGCAGGCGCTGCCACGGCCACAACCGGGGTGGCCGCTGGCGCGTTGCGCTGGTCTTTCTGTTCCTGACGCTGGGCTTCGCGGGCCTGTTTGGCCACGTCCAGCAGATAGCGCTGGTAGTCGTCGAGATCGCCATCGAAGGGGCCGATGCCGCCGCGTGAGACCAGCCAGAACTCGTCGCAGACCGCACGCAACAGCGCGCGATCGTGGCTGACCAGCATGACGGTGCCTTCGAATTCGTTGAGCGCCATCGACAAGGCCTCACGCGTCGCGAGATCGAGGTGGTTGGTGGGTTCGTCGAGCAGCAGCAGGTTGGGGCGCTGCCAGACGATCATGCACAGCACCAGGCGGGCCTTTTCACCGCCGCTCATGCTGCCCACCGCCTGCTTCACCTGGTCGCCGGTGAAGTTGAAGCTGCCGAGGAAGCTGCGCAGGTCCTGCTCGCGCGTGGCCTGACCACTCAGGCGGCTCTGCGCGGTGCATTCGCGCACCAGGCGGATCATGTGCTCCAGCGGGGTGTCGGCGGGTCGCAGCACATCGAGTTCCTGTTGGGCGAAATAGCCGATGTTCAGCCCCTTGCCTTCGGTGACCTGGCCGCTGATCGCCGAAAGGTCGCGCGCAATGGTCTTGACCACGGTGGACTTGCCCTGGCCGTTGGCGCCCAGGATGCCGATGCGCTGACCGGCCAGCACCGAGCGGCTGACGTTGCGCACGATCACGGTGGGCTCGCCGCCGTCTTCCGGCGCGGGGTAGCCAAAGCTGACGTCCTGCATCGCCAGCATCGGGTTGGGCAGGTTTTGGGGTTCGCTGAACTCGAAGGTGAAGTCGGCATCGGCGAGCACCGGGCCGATTTTCTCCATGCGCTCCAGTGCCTTGACGCGGCTCTGCGCCTGCTTGGCCTTGCTGGCCTTGGCCTTGAAGCGGTCGATGAACTTCTGCAGGTGCGCGACCTTCTCTTGCTGTTTGGAGTACGCCGTGGCCTGCAACGCCATCTGCTCGGCGCGCATGTCCTCGAACTTGCTGTAGTTGCCACCATAGCGCGTGAGTTGGGCGCGTTCGATGTGGATGGTGACGTTGGTCACGGCGTCCAGGAACTCGCGGTCGTGGCTGATCACCAGCATGGTGCCGCTGTAACGTTGCAGCCAGGCCTCCAGCCAGACCAGCGCGTCAAGGTCCAAGTGGTTGGTGGGCTCGTCGAGCAGCAGCAGATCGCTGGGACACATCAGCGCGCGCGCGAGTTGCAGGCGCATGCGCCAGCCGCCCGAGAAGCTGTTGACAGGGCGGTCCAGCTCGTCCATGCGGAAACCCAGACCGAGGATCAGGGCTTGCGCGCGGGCCGGGGCGTCGTGCGCACCGGCGTCGTGCAGCGCCATGTAGGCGTGGGCCATGCGCTCGCCATCGTTGCTGTCTTCCGATGCGGTCACCTCCTGCTGGGCGGCAAGCAGGGTCACGTCGCCTTCGATCACGAACTGCGTGGCGGGCATGTCGGTTTCGGGCATGTCCTGCGCCACCTGGGCCATGCGCCACTGGGCGGGCACATAGAAGTCGCCCTTGTCTTCGTGCAATGTTTTGTTGAGCAGACCGAACAGGCTGGACTTGCCGGCGCCGTTGCGCCCGACCAGGCCGACTTTTTCACCGGGGTTGATGGTGGCGGAAGCGCCATCGAGCAGGACCTTCGTGCCGCGACGAAGGACCAGGTTTTTCAATGTGATCATGGGAGGGGCGTTGGCTGGGAAGCCAGTGCCGAAAGGGAATCGGAGGTGAGAAGAAGAACCTGGTCGTCGCCGGCGCTGGTGGACAGCCACATGGCTTCGAGCTGCGGGAACGCCGCTTCGAAGTGTTCGCGTTCGTTGCCGATTTCAAGCACCAGCACGCCGTTCGGGCCCAGGCGGGAGGGGAGATCGCGCAGCAGATGGCGGACGAAGTCCATGCCATCGGCTCCGCCGGCCAGCGCGAGCTCGGGCTCGGCAAGGTACTCGGCGGGCAGGGCGCTCATGCTTTGTGCGTTGACGTAGGGCGGGTTGCACAGCACCAGGTCGTAGGGGCCGGGACAGGCCTTGAGCCCGTCGGATTCGATGAGGGTGATGCGGTTCTGCAGGTCGTGCCGGTCCACGTTGATGCGGGCCACGGCCAGTGCGTCGGCAGAAATGTCGGCGCCGGTGACCTGCACATCGGGGTACGCCATCGCCGCGAGCACGGCCAGGCTGCCGTTGCCGGTGCACAGGTCGAGCACGTTGCGTGTGTTCTCGGACAACCAGGCGTCAAAGCCGCCATCGGCGATCAGCTCCGCGATGAAGCTGCGCGGCACGATGGCGCGCTCGTCGACGTAGAACGACACACCCTGCAACCAGGCTTCGCGCGTGAGGTAGGCGGCGGGCTGGCGGGTCTGGATGCGGCGCGTGATCAGGTCGGCCACGGCCAGGGCCTCTTCGTCGCTGACGGGGGCCTCGGCCATCTCGTCCAGGTCGCCGTCGAGCGGCAGGTGAAGTTGCCAGAGCACGAGCCAGGCCGCTTCGTCGCGGGCGCTGTGGGTGCCGTGGCCATAGGCCAGTTGGGCGGCTTCGAGACGCGCCGTGGCCTCGGCCAGAAGGTCTTGCAGGGTCATGGGGTTCAGCGGCTGGCGACCTGTTGCGACAGGTTGTCCAGCACGCGGCGGTAGATGTTCTTCAGTGGCTCGATGTCGGCCACGGCCACGTGTTCGTCGATCTTGTGGATGGTGGCGTTGGGCGGACCGAGCTCGATCACCTGCGGGCAGACCTGGGCAATGAAACGCCCGTCGCTGGTGCCGCCGGTGGTGGAGAGCTGGGTTTCGATGCCGGTCTCGGTGTGGATGGCGGCTTGCACCGCGTCCACCAGCGTGCCCGGCGCGGTGAGAAAAGGTCGCCCGCCAATGGTCCAGAGCAGCTCATGGTCGGCACCCGCCTGCAGGCCGTGGCGTTGCAGGATGTCCAGCACGCGTTGCTGCAGGCCCTCGGGCGTGGACTCGGTGCTGAAACGGAAATTGAAGTCGATCACCACACTGCCGGGGATCACGTTGCTCGCGCCCGTGCCGCCGTGGATGTTGCTCACCTGCCAGCTGGTGGGGGGAAAGAAGGCGTTGCCCAAGTCCCAGACGGTAGAAGCCAGTTCGGCCAGCGCGGGCGCGGCCAGGTGGATCGGGTTCTTCGCCAAGTGCGGGTAGGCGATGTGGCCCTGGATGCCCTTGACCGTGAGCTTGCCGCTCATGGTGCCGCGGCGGCCGTTCTTGATCATGTCGCCGGTGCGCTCGACCGACGTGGGTTCACCGACGATGCACCAGTCCAGCCGCTCGCCACGTCGCTGAAGCTCCTGGCAGACGATCACCGTGCCGTCGTTGGCGGGGCCTTCTTCGTCGCTGGTCAGCAGGAAGGCGATGTCGATGGCGGGGTTCGGGTTCGACGCGATGAATTCTTCGCAGGCCACCACCATGGCCGCCAGCGAGGCTTTCATGTCGCTGGCGCCCCGGCCAAACAGCTTGCCGTCGCGGTGCGAGGGGACGAAGGGGTCGCTCGCCCAGGCGTCCAGTGGGCCGGTGGGCACCACATCGGTGTGCCCCGCCCACACCAGCGTGGGCCGCTGACCGGTGCCGCGACGCGCCCAGAGGTTGCTCACCCGGAACTCGGCGGGGCCGCTGTCGATGCGCTCACAGTGAAACCCGATGGCCGCGAGTCGACCGGCGATCACGTCCAGGCAGCCCTCGTCGGCGGGAGTGACCGAGGGGCGGGCGATCAGTTCTTCGGTCAGGCGCAGCGTGGCGGTCATCAGAATTTGACGTCGAGCGTGAACTCGGTGAAGGTGGCGGCGTCGCTCTGGTCGTCTTCGCTCGGCGTGGCGTTCTGGTTCGACTTGGACGCGTTGAAGTCGTTTTGCAAACGCCAGAGCAGGTTGTTGGGCGAGTCGGAATGCGCCAGGCCTTCGTTGCGAGACACCAGGCCATCGCTCACCAGCCGGGCCAGGTCTTGTTCGAAGCTCTGCGAGCCCACCGCGAGCGACTTCTCCATGGCTTCGCGCACCGCAGAGAAGTCGGCTTTCTGGATCAGGTCGGCGATCAGGGAGGTGTTGAGCAGCACCTCCATGGCGGGCACGCGGCCACCGGTGTGGGTGCGCAGCAGGCGTTGCGACACGATGGCTCGCAGTGCGGCGGCCAGGTCGCCCAGCATGGTCGAGCGCACTTCCACCGGGTAGAAGTTGAGGATCCGGTTGAGCGCCTGGTAGCTGTTGCTGGCGTGCAGTGTGGCCATGCACAGGTGGCCCGACTGGGCGTAGGCGATGGCCGCCGACATGGTTTCACGGTCGCGGATTTCGCCGATCAGGATCACGTCCGGTGCCTGGCGCAGCGCATTTTTCAAGCCGATCTGCAGCGAGGCCGTGTCGTTGCCGATCTCGCGCTGGTTCACCACCGAGCGTTTGTTGCGGTACACAAACTCGATGGGGTCCTCAATCGTGAGGATGTGCCCCGTGGCGTTCTCGTTGCGGTGGTCGATCATGGCCGCCATCGTGGTCGATTTGCCGGCACCCGTGGCCCCGACCATCAGCACCAGACCGCGTTTCTCCATCACGATGTCGTTCAGGATCGGTGGCACGTTGAGCGAGTCCAGCGTTGGCACGTCGGCGGGGATGTAGCGCACCACCAGCGCGTAGTTGCCACGCTGGCGCATGGCACTGACGCGGAAGTTGCCGATGCCTTCCAGTGGCACGGCCATGTTGAGCTCGCCGGTGTCCACCAGCTCTTCGATGCGCGCCGGCGGCACGATCTCGGACAGCAGGTTGCGCGGCGCGTCCGGCGGCAGCACCTGGCTGTTGATCGGGATGGTCTGGCCGTTGATCTTGATCATCGCCGGCGCATGCGCCGTCAGGTACACGTCCGACGCCTTCTTCTCGGCCATCAGACGCAGGATGCGCTCCATCGTTCCGCTGCTCATGCCAGACCTTTCAAGAACTCAAAAAACAAAAAAACTCGTCGGCGACCGTGCTTTGAGTCCAGAACACCGCAGAACCGGCTTTGCCGGGCTGCAGGTGTTCTCCACCTGGGGGGAAGACGCGAAGCGGCGCAGGGGGGTCAATCTCGGAGCAAGTCGTTCAGGCTGGTCTTGGAGCGCGTTTGAGCATCCACCGTCTTGACGATGACCGCTGCGTAAGTGCTGTAGTCCTTGCCCGATGCCGTTTTCTTGGGCAGGCTGCCGCTGATGACCACGCTGCCGCTCGGCACGCGGCCAAACGAGACCTCGCCGGTGTCGCGGTTGAAGATGGGCGTGCTCTGGCCGAGGTAGACGCCCATGCCCAGCACGGAGTTCTCTTCGACGACCACGCCTTCGACGACTTCCGAGCGCGCGCCAATGAAGCAGTTGTCTTCGATGATGGTGGGGCCGGCCTGCAGCGGCTCCAGCACGCCGCCGATACCGACGCCGCCGGAGAGGTGCACGTTCTTGCCGATCTGGGCACACGAGCCCACGGTGGCCCAGGTGTCCACCATCGTGCCTTCATCGACATAGGCGCCGATGTTCACGTAGCTCGGCATCAGAATCGCGCCCTTGGCGATGAAGCTGCCACGGCGCGCCACGGCCGGCGGCACCACGCGCACGCCGGTGGCCTTCATTTCGGCTTCGCTCAGGTGGGCGAATTTGGTCTGCACCTTGTCGAAGAACGCCAAGTCGCCGGCCTTCATGACCACGTTGTCCTTCAGGCGGAAGGACAACAGCACCGCCTTCTTGATCCACTGGTGCACCGTCCACTGGCCCACGGCCTCGCGCGTGGCCACGCGCAGCTGGCCGCTGTTGAGTTGGCTGATGACGTGTTCAACGGCGTCCAGCACCTCCTTGGGCGCGGAAGCGGGGGAGAGTTCAGCGCGGTTGTCCCAGGCGGTTTCGATCAGGGCTTGCAGTTGTTGGGTCATGTTGTGAAGTGAAGTTGCAGGGTGTGTGTTGGGCGGAGGCCGACCGGACGGGCGGCTCAGCGGTTTGTCTGACAGAACTGGACAATGCGGTCCGCGGCTTCCAGGCATTCGGCGGGCTCGGCCACCAGGGCCATGCGCACCCGGCCCCGGCCGGGGTTCACGCCCTGGGCTTCGCGGGCCAGGTAGCTGCCGGGCAGAACCGTGACATTGTATTGAGCCAGCAGCTCGCGAGCGAAGGCCTCGTCGGCGCTCAGGCCGGGCACACGGCTTTCAAAGGCGGGGGGAACGCCCGCCCAGAGGTAGAAAGCCGCGTCGGGCAAGGCCACGTCCAGCACCGTGGCGAGCCGGGGCGTGACCGCCGCGAACTTCTCGCGGTACTGGCGGCGGTTGTCGATCACGTGGTCTTCGTCGCTCCAGGCGGCCACGCTCGCGGCCTGCACGGCAGGGCTCATGGCGCCGCCGTGGTAGGTCCGGTAGAGCAGGAAGGCCTTGATCAGCGCGGCATCGCCGGCCACGAAGCCGCTGCGCAGCCCGGGCACGTTGCTGCGTTTGGACAGGCTGGTGAACATCATCAGGTTCTTGAAGTCAGCGCGACCCAGCTTCACGGCCGCTTCCAGCCCACCCAAGGGCGGCTCGTCGCGGAAATAGATCTCGCTGTAGCACTCGTCGGACGCGATCACGAACCCGAAGCGGTCGCTCAACTCGAACAGCTTCTTCCACTCGTCCAGCGGCATCACCGCGCCGGTGGGGTTGCCCGGCGAGCAGACGAAGATCAGCTGCGTGCGCGCCCAGACCTCGTCGGGCACGCTGTCCCAGTCCACCGCAAAGTTGCGCGACGGCACGCTCGGCACGTAGTACGGCTGGGCGCCACCGAGCAGGGCCGCGCCTTCGTAGATTTGATAGAACGGGTTGGGAAAGGCCAGCGTGGCGCTCGGTTGGGAGGCGTCCAGCACCGTCTGGGCAAAGGCAAACAGCGCTTCGCGCGAGCCGTTCACCGGCAGCACCTGGGTGGCCGGGTTCACCGTGACGTTGTAGCGCCGCCGCATCCAGTCGGCGCAGGCCTGACGCAACGACGGCTCGCCGGCGGTGGCCGGGTAGCCGGTCAGGCCGGTGTCGAGCGCGGCGGCCAGCGCGTCTTTCAGCATCTGCGGCGTGGCGTGTTTGGGTTCGCCGATGCCCAGGCTGATCGGTCGGTGCGTTGGGGAGGGCGTGACACCCGCGAACAGCTGGCGCAGCCGCTCGAAAGGGTAGGGCTGGAGGCGGGAAAGCAGGGGATTCATGGGCCGAGATTATCGGCCATGCCCCTCTGGCGCCGCTTCCACGCGCGTCACTGTTTGGGCAGACCCAGATTGCGGATCATCGAGCCCCACTGGTCGTAGGTGGCCTGGGTCAGCGTCGCGAACTCCTGGGGTGAGTTGCCACCCGCCTCATAACCGCCATCACGGTAGAACTTGACGATGTCGGGCATGGCCAACACCTTGACGAGCGCCTCGTTCAGCTTCTTCAACACGGCTGGTGGCATGTTGGCCGGACCATAGAAGCCAAGCCAGCTGGGCAGGTCGAGACCGCTGTATCCCTGTTCGGCGAAGGTCGGTACGTCGGGCAGGGCACTGATGCGCTGCGACGCTGCGATGGCCAGAATCTTCACCTTGCCGCTCTGCGACGCGATGATGGCCGAGGGGGCCGAGTCGAACATGTACTGGATCCGACCACCAATCAGGTCTTTCGCCGCGTCGGAACCGCCCTTGTAGGGCACGTGCACAGAGTCGATCTGCGTCTGCCGGGTGAAGGCCTCTCCATAGATGTGGGATGACGTGCCCAGCCCAAACGAGGCATAGCTGGTCTGGCCTGGACGGGTCTTGATGTGTGCGACCAGTTCGCGCACGTTGTTGGCGGGCACGGTGGTGCTCATGGACAGCACCAGCGGTCCCCGTCCACCCACGGTGATTGGGGTGAAGTCCTTGAACGGGTCGTAGGGCACTTTGGCGAAGGTGTGGGGGTTCTGCGTCAGGGTCGAAGAGGGTGCGTACATCAGTGTGTAGCCGTCTGGCGCGGCACGCGCCACCTCACTGGCCGACAGCATGGTGCTGGCGCCGGGGCGGTTGTCCACGATCACATTGGCATCCAGCACCTCGCCCAGCTTCTGGGCCACAGCGCGCGCCTGTGCATCGGTGCCCCCACCGGCGGTGAAGCCGACCACGATGCGGATCGAACGGCCCTTTTGCGGGAAGTCCTGTGCCCAGGTTGGCAAAGAAGCGCCCAGCAGGGCGGCCACACCCACCAGCGCTAGGGCTTGGCGGCGGGTGCGTGAGCCCGTGCGGGTGGGGGTGACAGTGGCAGCGGGGCGCGTGGGGTTGGACATGGAGTCTCCTGGTTGGGTTGCTTGAATATTGAACTGTATGTCCACTAAAAAATGAATCAATCGATTTTTATCGGTGTTTACCCCAGTAAATTCAAAAGTACATTGTAAAAATGGAAAGAAAGTCCATAATTCAACAAAACCCACAGGAGAGACGAGTGACAACACAGACCCTGACACGCACCGACGAGCGCTTTCTGACGTCCGACGTGTTTGACCGCGACCAGCGCGTGCCACGCCCCGTCCACGGCGACTGGGATGAGCCGGGCAAGCGCATTCCGATCTATCACCGTTGTGGCGTGCTCGTGGTGGGTGGTGGGCCTTCGGGCACGGCGGCAGCAGCGGCGGCGGCGGCGGCCGGTGCGGACGTGGCGCTGCTTGAGCGCTACAACCACCTGGGCGGACTGTCCACCGGTGGACTGGTGATCTGGATCGATCGCATGACCGACTGGGAAGGGCATCTGGTGGTGCGAGGTTTTGCCCAGGAGCTGTTTGAACGCCTGCCGGCCGAGGCGGTTGCCGGCCCTGCTCGCGAGGACTGGGGTTCACAGAACACGGACAAGGCCGGGTACTGGTCGCACCGCACCGCCGGGTTTCACGGCGTCGTGACCTGGTCGCCCACCATCGATCCGGAACGCCTGAAGCTGCTTTCGCAGGAAATCGTGATCGAGCGCGGCGTCAAGCTGATCTACCACTCCTGGGCGGCCACCCCCATCGTTGAGGGCGGGACGGTCAAGGGCGTGGTGTTTGAAAGCAAGGAAGGGCGCATGGCGATCATGGCCGACGTGGTGGTGGACGCCACCGGCGACGGCGACCTGTTCGCGCGCGCCGGCGCTGCCTTCGTCAACGACATCGAGCAGGCCGACGTGCACCACTGCATGAACACCTCGTGGTTGTTCGGCGGCGTCGACATGAACCGTTGGATCGACTTCAAGACCCAGCGACCCGACGACCACGCCGCCTTCATGGCCCGTGGCCGCGAGGCGCTCAAACTGTTCGAGCGGCCCTTCGTGTCCTGGCGCAACGACATCGCGCTCTTCATGGGACCGCGTCAGTCCGGCTATTCGGCGCTGGACGTGGACGACCTGACGGCGGTGGAGGTGCGCTCGCACCGGGCGATGGCCGCCCATCTGGACTATTTCAAGGCCCATGCGCCTGGCTTTGAAGATGCCTATCTGTTACAGAGTGCACCGCAAATCGGCGTGCGCCACGCCCGTCGGCTGGTGGGCACGGACGGGGTCTGGCGTCACCGCTGGCCCGATGGCCAGGCCCTGCCGGACGAGGTGGCCGTGTCGCCAGCGGTGTCACCCAAATTCCCCAACATCTCCATTCCCTACGGTGCGTTGGTGCCCCAGGCGCTCGATGGGTTGCTGGCCTGCGGTCGACACATTTCCTGCGACCGCAACTCGCATGGCTTCATGCGCGAAATTCCGCAGTGCTGGCTGACCGGCCAGGCCGCGGGCGTGGCGGCTGCGCTGGCCGTGGCCGGAGGCGTGCAGCCTCGCGCGGTGGACATCGCCCGGTTGCAGCAGGGATTGCTGGCGCAGGGTGTGTATCTGCGGCCGGGCGCGACCGTCGCGCTCACGCAGTCCGCGCTCGCCGCCTGAATCGCCCCCCGGTTCGCCCTGCGCCGCATCCGCCCCGTACCGCCCTAGGCCACGCAAGGAGACATTGATGAACGCCCCCGCTTCACCTGCCGGTACCCGGCCCCAGCCCACGCGCGCACTGCGCAGCAACTTTCCCCGCGGCTCCTATCTCTGGTCGGTGCGCAACGCGCAGTGGCGCGCACTCGGCATTCCCGAGGCGGATTGCGAGAAGCCCAAGATCGCCATCGTCAACTCCAGCAGCGAGCTGGCCAGTTGTTTCAGCCATCTTGATCAGGTGGCGGCCGAGCTCAAGAAAGCCCTGCGCGCGGCCGGGGCCGTGCCCTTCGAGATCCGCACGGCCGCGCCCAGCGACTTCATCACCGGCGCCGGCGCGCGTGGCGCCTACATGCTGGCGGCGCGGGACCTCATCACCAACGACATCGAGGTGGCGGTGGAAGGCGCGCAGCTCGATGGCATGGTCTGCCTGACCTCCTGCGACAAGACCGTGCCCGGCCAGCTGATGGCTGCGGCCCGGCTGGACATTCCAGCGCTGCTGGTGCCCTGCGGGTACCAGGCCAGCGGCAGCTACCAGGGGCACCATTGCGACATCGAGGAGGTATTCATCGGCGCCATGCACGTGGTGTCCGGCGCGCTGGATCGCGACACGCTGGTGGGCATGAGCCGCGAGGCCATCCGTTCGCCGGGCGTTTGCTCGGGCATGGGCACGGCCAACTCCATGCACATCGTCTGCGAGGCGCTGGGCATGGCGCTGCCGGGCAGCGCGCCCGTGGCCGCGATGAGCGAGCGCATGATGGCCGACGTGCAGCGTGCCGGCGCGCGCATCGTGCAGATGGTCTGGGAAGACCTGCGGCCGCGCGCGATCCTGACGCCGGGCGCCTTCGCCAACGCCGTGCGCGCCGTGCTGGCCGTGGGCGGCTCGGTGAACTGCGTCAAGCACCTGCAGGCCGTGGCCACCGAGGCGGGGCTGGACTTGGATGTGTACCGCCTCTTCGAGGAGCTGGGTGCCGAGGTGCCGGTGCTGGCCGGCGTGCGTCCCGTGGGGGTGCACAGCATCGAGCAGTTCGAGGCAGCCGGCGGCTGCCAGGCCGTGCTCAAGCAATTGACGCCGCAACTGGACACGCGGGTGCTCACCGTGACGGGCCGCACCTTGGCCGCCGATCTGGACGACGTGTCGGTGCGCGACCCGGAGATCATCCGCCCGCTGGACCGCCCCGTGGCCGCGCGCCCGGCCATCGTGGTGCTGCGCGGTTCCCTGTGCCCCGACACGGGCATCGTCAAGACAGGCATCCTGGAACGCAAGAAGCGTCGTTTTGAGGGGCCGGCCATCTGCTTCGACACCAGCGACGCGGCCCTCGCGGCCCTCAACGAGGGCCGCATCCAGCCCGGCCACGTGGTCGTCATGCGCGGTGCCGGCACGCGCGGCGGCCCGGCCATGGGCGGCGGCGCCTCGCGCGTGGTCTTCGCCATCGATGGCGCGGGGCTGGGCGATCTGGTGGCGCTGGTGACCGATGGCCACCTTTCGGGTCTGGTCTGCAAGGGATTGGTGGTGGCCGAGGTGGCGCCCGAGGCGGCGCTGGGCGGGCCGCTGGCGCTGGTGCGCAATGACGACCCGATCGCCATTGATCTGGATACCCGGTGCTGCGACTTGCTGGTGGACGACGCCGAGATGCAGCGTCGCCACGCCGCCTGGACCCCCGCGCCACCGCAGTTCGACCGCGGCTGGCTGCAGATCTACCGCAACAACGTCAGTGCGCCCGCCCGGGGCGCCGTGCTGGTCAAGTGAGTGAAGCCGTGATTCAACCGAGGAGACACACCATGAAAAAAGCCACTTTCGTCATGCACCGTCGTGCCCTGCTGGCGCTGGCCGGCGCAGCCGCTGCGCTGGTCTTGCCCACGACCGCCTCGGCGCAGACCTATCCCGACAAAACCATCCGCCTGATCGTTCCCTTCTCGGCCGGCGGTGGCGCCGACACGATTGCGCGCGTCATCGCCAAGGGCCTGGCGGCCCAGGCCGGGCAGCCGGTGGTGGTGGACAACAAGCCCGGCGCCGAGGGCATCATCGCCGCGCAGGAGGTGCTGCGGTCCGCACCCGACGGCTACACCTTCATGCTGGGCACCAACACGGCGATGGTGGCCGTGCCGGCCTTGCGCCCCAATCCGCCCTACGACCCCTTCACGGCCTTCACGCCCCTGACCACGGCGGGTGAGTTTTCCATGTTCCTGGCCGTGTCGCCCGCACTGCCCTCGGGCAGCCTGAAGGAATTCCTCGACCACGTGGCGGCGACCCCCAACAAGTACAACTCGGGCTCCAGCAACAGCGCTTCGGAACTGGCGATGCTGCAACTGCTGGCCAACCGCGGCACCAAGGTGGTCAACGTGCGCTACAAAGGTGACGCCCAGGCCATGACGGACCTGGTGGGCGGACAGATCCAAATGATGTTCTCCACCGGCACGCTGGTTCCCGGCTTCGCCAAGGACAAGAAAATCCACCCGCTGCTGACCTTGTTGCCCGAGCGCAGCCCCCTGCTGCCCGAGGTGCCGACGGCGGCCGAGCTGGGGCTGGGCGCGGTCACGATCACGCCTTGGGCCGGCTTCTTCGGTCCCGCGAAAATGCCCGCCGTGATCGCCGAGCGGCTCAGCCAGATGCTGCGCCAGGCGCTGAGTCGCCCTGAGGTGCGCGAGCAACTGGTGGCGCAAGGCTTCTCGGGCTACGGCATGACGCCGGCCCAGTTCGCGGCCTTCCATCGCAAGCAGTGGGACGCCTTCACGACCACGGTGCGCGAGAACAACGTCAAGTTCGAGTGAACCACGCAGGAACCACCATGGACGAGGGTGCGCGGGAGGGGCCGTCCAAGGCCATGCGGTCGCCGCGCAGCCGTCCTGCCTCGTTGCACAATCGCCCGACCATGACCGCATCCCACACTCCACGCGCCAAGAGCGCCGACACGGTCAGCGCACTCGAGCGCGGCCTGGCGGTGTTGCGCAGCTTCTCAGAAGATCGCCCCCAGCTGGGCCATGCCGAACTCGTGCGCCTGACCGGCATTCCACGACCGACCGTCACCCGCTTGGTGGCCACGCTGGTGGGCGCCGGCATGCTCAAGCCCGCGCCGGTGGCCGACCGCTTCATGCTCGGGCCGGGCGTGGTGTCGCTGGCACGCGTGTTCCTGGGAAGCCTGGACGTGCGCGGCGTGGCACGGCCCTACCTGCAGTCGCTGGCCGAAGAGGTGGGTGTCTCCACCTACCTGGCGGTGCGCGATGGCATGGAGATGGTGATCATCGAGGCTTGCCGGCCGCGCACGTCCATGTTGGCGGCGCGGCTTGACGTCGGTTCGAGAGCGCCATTGCCGGTGTCTGCACTGGGCCGAGCCTTCCTGTCCGCAGTGGATGAACCCCAGCGCCAGCAGCTGATCGACTCGCTGCGCCTGCAGCGCGGGCCTGAATGGGACAGCGTGGCGCCTGCGATGCATCGCGCCATCGCCGAAGCGCGCGACCTGGGCTACTGCCTTTCGCTGGGCGAGTTTCACCGCGAAATCAATTCGGTGTCGGTCGCCCTGATCGGTCCGAGCGGTGAGGTCATGGCGCTGAATTGCGGCGGCGCGGCCTTCATGTTCACCGAGCAACGGCTGCGTGAGGAACTCGCCCCGCGGCTGCGCACCATCGCGCAGGCCATCGCACACGCCATTGGTGGTCACTTGCCCGCGTTGCCGTAGCCCCAGACCATCCCCCTGGACTTCATCGAGACCCCTGCCATGCACCTCAGCGACGAAGAGAAAGCCATGTACGACGGCCGCGACGGCCCAGCCGTGCAGAAGGCGATGGACCTGCTGGTGCGCTACGGCGAAGCGCTGGATGCCGAGCGCCTGGTGGAGACGAACAATGTCTGCGCCACGATCACCTCCACCACGCCGTTCCAGCGCGACTTCGCGCAAGCCAAAGGCGGCATGGACGCGGTGTTCTCCGAATTCAGCCTGGACAGCCAGGAGGTGGTGGCCATCCCGAAGTTCAAGACCTTCACGAGTCACCTGCAGCTCGGCTTCGATCCGGGTCAGCCCGAGCGCATGGGGGTGAGCGAGGAAACCGTGCGGTTCTATGAGAAGAGCGAGCGCCACGCCGCCGGCCTGGGCGCTCAGATCATGAACACCTGCACCCCGTACCAGTTGGGCAACATCCCGACCCGGGGTGAGCACTGCGCGTGGATGGAGTCTTCGGCGGTGATCTACTGCAATTCGGTGTTGGGGGCGCGCACCAACACCGAAGGGCGTGAGAGTTGCGGCGCGGCCATGCTGACCGGGCGCATTCCCTACTGGGGCTACCACTTGCCCGACCACCGCCTCGCCACGCACGTGGTGGAGCTCGACGTCGAGATCGAATCGGTGCAGGACTGGGGCCTGCTGGGCTATTTCATCGGTGAACACGTGCAGGAGCGCGTGCCCGTGGTGCACAGCCGCCGTGGCATCGCCCGGGTGCCCAATTTGCCCCGGCTCAAGCACTTCGGTGCGGCCGCCTCGTCCTCGGGCGGGGTGGAGATGTACCACATCGTCGGCGTCACGCCCGAGGCGCTGACCCTGGAACAAGCGCTGGGCGGCCAGGCGCCGCGCGAAGTGCTGCGCTACGGCGAGGCGGACCGCCGTCGGACCTACGAGAAGCTCAACACCACCGCGACCTCGGCCGACATTCAGTACGTGATGCTGGGCTGCCCGCACTACACCATCGAACAGATCTGGGAAGCCGCCCAATTGCTGGAAGGGCGCAAGGTGCACCCAGACTGCGAACTCTGGATCTTCACGCCGCGGGCCATCAAGGCCCTGGCCGACCGCAATGGTTACACCCGAATCATCGAGGAGGCTGGCGGCATCCTCATGTCAGACAGTTGTTCGGCCATGAGCCGCGCTGTGCCCAAAGGCACGCGAACCGTGGCGCTGGACTCGGCCAAGCAGGCGCACTACCTGCCGGCCATTCTCGGGATACAGGCCTGGTTTGGCACGACCAGCGAATGCATCGACGCGGCCTGCACGGGCCGTTGGACAGGGGGACTGCAATGAGCGCCGCCCGGCCGTTCCGAAGGTGTTCAGTCCCGCAGTGCGCAGCACGGAGGGTTGCCCCATGAGCGCGATCCATGTGTCTCCTGCCGCAGCCCCTGCCCCTGTGATCGTCATCCGTGGTCGCAAGGTGGTGGGTGGCGTGTGCGAGGGTGAGGCGCTCGTCACCCGCGACCGCATCTCGGGCTGGGGGGGCATCGACCCCCGCACCGGCAGCGTGATCGAGACCCGCCACGAGCTGAAGGGCCAGAGTTTTGCGGGCAAGGTGCTGGTGTTTCCCGGCGCCAAGGGCTCTTCCGGCTGGTCGGCCATGTTTCACATGACCCGTCTGCTCAACAGCGCTCCGGCCGCCTTCCTGTTCAATGAAATGACCACCAAGATGGCGCTGGGCGCCGTGGTCACCCATGCGCCGGCCATGACGGATTTCGACCGCGATCCGCTCGATTGCATCGAAACAGGCGACTGGGTGCGGGTCGACGCCGACGCCGGCGTGGTGGAAATCACCAAGCGCGCCTGAGGGAGCGGAGCCCCCGAAGGGCGCGAGGACGGCTGGGGTAACATTTCGGGCCTCCATCCGATACTCGTCAGGGTCTCCCTTTGCGTCTCAATTCGATCAAGCTCTCGGGCTTCAAGTCCTTCGCCGAGCCGACCAACTTCCTGCTGCCGGGGCAGCTCGTGGGCGTGGTGGGGCCGAACGGCTGCGGCAAGTCCAACATCATGGACGCCGTGCGCTGGGTGCTGGGCGAGTCCAAGGCCTCCGAGCTGCGTGGCGAGTCCATGCAGGACGTGATCTTCAACGGCACCAACAACCGCAAGCCGGCCAGCCGCTCCAGCGTGGAGCTGGTGTTCGACAACGCCGATCACCGCGCCGGTGGCCAGTGGGGCCAGTTCCTGGAGATCGCGGTCAAGCGCGTGCTCACGCGCGACGGCACCAGCAGCTACTACATCAACAACCAGCCGGTGCGCCGCCGCGACGTGCAGGACGTGTTCCTGGGCACCGGTCTGGGCCCGCGCGCCTACGCCATCATCGGCCAGGGCACCATCAGCCGCATCATCGAGAGCAAGCCCGAAGAGCTGCGCCTGTTCCTCGAAGAGGCCGCCGGCGTCTCCAAATACAAGGAACGCCGTCGCGAAACGGCCCACCGCCTGACCGACACGCGCGAGAACCTGACGCGGGTGGAAGACATCCTGCGCGAGCTCAACGCCAATCTCGACAAGCTGGAGAAGCAGGCCGAGGTGGCCGCACGCTACAACACCCTGCAGGCCGGCGCGACGCTCAAGCAGCACCAGCTCTGGTTTCTGAAGCGCAGCGAAGCCGAGGCCGACCAGATCAAGGTCAAGACCGATGCCGCGCAAGCCATCAACGACCTCGAATCGCGCACGGCCGACCTGCGCCGGGTCGAGTCCGAGCTGGAAACCATCCGCCAGGCGCACTACGCCGCCGGCGATCAGGTCAATCAGGCGCAGGGCAAGCTCTACGAAGCCAGTGCCGAGGTGGGCAAGCTCGAAGCCGAAATCCGCTTCGTGATCGAAGGCCGCACCCGCGTGGAGCAGCGGCTGGCGCAGCTGAAAGAACAGATCGCCTCGTGGTCCACCCGCAGCGAGGACGCGGGCGTCGAGCTGGAGCAGCTGGCCGAAGCCATGGTGGACGCCGAAGAAAAATCGGTCGTGCTCGCGGCCCAGGGCGAAGAGCAGGCCGGGGCCTTGCCCACGCTGGAAGACAGCCTGCGCCAGGCGCAGAACGCGGCCAACGAGCAGCGCAGCAGCGTGACCCAGGTGCAGCAACAGATCCAGGTGCTGGCTGCCGAACAACGCAACATCGAAGAGCAGAGCCGGCAGCTGACCCAGCGCCGGGAGCGCCTGGCGGCCGATCGCAACGCCTTGGCCGCGCCCGACGAAGCCAGCCTGCTGCAATCCCAGAACAACCTGCAGCAGGCGCTGCAGGCGGCCGAGATGGCCGATGCCATCCTGCACGAGCTGCAGGACAGCGTGCCAGAGCTGGACGAACACCGCCGCGCCGCGCAAACCGCCGTCAACCAGGAGTCGGCGAAACAGGCCGACCTC
The DNA here is from genome assembly GCF_018780075.1 of Hydrogenophaga sp. GTDB lineage: Bacteria > Pseudomonadota > Gammaproteobacteria > Burkholderiales > Burkholderiaceae_C > Hydrogenophaga. The sequence goes on along the minus strand of NZ_JADMKB010000003.1, from coordinate 118,519 downwards.
TCGGCACGCATGGAAGCGCTGAAAGCGCTGCAGGAGAAGGTCAAGACCGACGGCAAGCTCAAGCCCTGGCTCAGCAAACACGGTCTGGACGGCCTGCAGGGTCTGTGGAGCCGCATCCATGTGGAAAGCGGCTGGGAAAACGCGCTGGAAGGCGCCTTGCGCGAGCGCCTGGGTGCGCTCGAGGTGTCCCGTCTGGAGATGGTGCGGGCCTTCGGCAACGACGCTCCGCCCGCCAAGCTGGCCTTCTACAGCCCGCCGGCGGCCGAGGTGTCGGCACCCGTTCGCCCGGGCCTCAAGCCGCTGGCCGACTGGCTGCGCCTGAACGACGCGGGCCAGAAAGCGCTGCTCGCCGACTGGTTGAGCGGTTGCTGGAGCGCGGCCAACCTCGACGAAGCCATGGCCCAGCGCGCCCAGCTGCAACCTGGTGAAGCCATTTACGTGCCTGCGGGTCACGTGGTCACCGCGCACAGCGTGAGCTTCTACGCGCCCGACAGCGAACAGGCCGGCCTGCTGGCCCGGGCCCAGGACATCGAGAACCTCGACAAAAGCGCCAAGGCCCAGATCCTGATCGCCGAGCAGGCGAGGGCGGCGCTGATCCGTGCCGAGGCCGCCTACACCGACGCCTCGCAGCGGCTGGTGATCGCGCGCCGCGAGGGAGCCGAAACGCGCGGTCGCGCGCACGAGCTGCAGGTGGAAACCCTGCGCCTGACCCAGCTGGCCGAACAGACCCGCGCCCGCAGCGAACAGATCGCCGCCGACCTGGCCGAAGTCGACGCCCAGCTGGACGACCTGCAGGAACGCCGCGTCACCGCCGAAGCCCGCTTCGAAGAGCTGGACATGCAGCTCGCCGACAGCCAGGAGCGCCACGCCCAGCTCGACGACAAGGTGATCGCCGCCGAGCGCGCCCTCAATGCCGCGCGCGAGCAGCAGCGCGGTCTGGAGCGCCAGGCGCAGGAAGCCACCTTCACCCTGCGCAGCCTGCAGGCGAGGCAGGGCGAACTGCAGCGTTCGCTGGAAACGGCGGCCTCGCAGGAAAAGTCGCTGGCCGATGAAGAACGGCGCGCCGCCGAGGAACTCTCGCGCCTGAGCGCCGCGGCGGCCGAAGCCGGGTTGCAGAACGTGCTCGCCGTGAAACTCGAACGCGAACAGACCCTGGGGGCCTTGCGCAGCGAGTACGACGGCCTCACGGCCCAGCTGCGCGCCAGCGACGAGCACCGCCTGAAGCTGGAACGCGAGCTTGACCCGCTGCGCCAGCGCATCACCGACTTCCAGCTCAAGGAACAGGCAGCGCGCCTGGGCGTGGAGCAGTACAGCCAGCAGCTGGACGAAGCCCAGGCCGATCTGGCCGCGGTGGCGCAGAGCATCACCGAAGGCAATGTGCGGTTGGTGGGTCTGCAGAGCGAGATCGACCGTTTCCACCGCGAGATCCAGTCGCTGGGCGCCGTCAACCTCGCGGCACTCGACGAACTCACCGCGTCGCGCGAGCGCAAGACCTTCCTCGACGCGCAGACGGCCGACCTCGTCGAAGCCATGACCACGCTCGAAGACGCGATCAAGAAGATCGACGCAGAAACCCGCGACCTGCTGGGCAGCACCTTCAACACCGTCAACGAGCACTTCGGCCGCATGTTCCCCGAGCTGTTCGGCGGTGGCAACGCGAGGCTGGTGATGACCGGCGAAGAAATCCTCGACGCGGGCGTGCAGGTGCTGGCGCAGCCGCCGGGCAAGAAGAACCAGACCATCCACCTGCTCTCGGGTGGCGAAAAGGCGCTCACCGCCATCGCGCTGGTGTTCGCCATCTTCCAGCTCAACCCGGCGCCGTTCTGTCTGCTGGACGAGGTGGACGCGCCGCTGGACGATGCCAACACCGAACGTTATGCCCGACTGGTGACGAGCATGAGCAAGCAGGGCACCCAGTTTCTGTTCATCAGCCACAACAAGATTGCCATGGAAATGGCCGAACAACTGATCGGCGTGACCATGCAAGAGCAGGGCGTTTCGCGTATCGTCGCGGTGGACATGGAGTCCGCCGCCGGCATGCTCGAATCCGCCTGATCCCACGACCCACCCCATCGCAAGTCACCACCCCATGAGCACCTTGCAGATCAGCTTGGCCATTGTTGGAGGTCTCGTCCTCGCGGGCGTGGTCGCCTACAACGCCTGGGTCACCAGCCGCAACGTGCCGCGCACGGCGCGCGAGCAACCGGGCCCGGAAGCGCCCGCTGCGGCGGCGAACACCGAAGACGAGTTGCCCCTGAATGACCACCCTGTGGCTGGGGAGCCCGGGGACGCCGAGCGCATCGACCCGGTGTTCCAGGACGCGCCGGTGTCTGCGGTCCGGGTGCGCGAAGAGCCGCGCGCCATCCCTGCCGTGGCCGTGACACTCAACCACGTGGTGAGCACGCCGGAGAAGAAGCCCGGCCTGGACGCGCTGATCGACGTGATCGCGCCGCTGCAGCTCGAAGGCGAGGTGTCCGGTGAGGCCTTGCTGGCCGCGCTGCCTGGCACGCGCCGCGTGGGCAGCAAGCCCTTTGCCGTCGAAGCGTCGATCGAAGAAGGCGGCGACTGGGAAAGTCCGCGCCCCGGGCAACGCTACCGGGCCTTGCAGGTCGGTGTGCAGCTCGCCAACCGCGCCGGTGCGCTCAACGACATCGAGTTTTCCGAGTTCGTGGTCAAAGCACAGGCCTTTGCCGACGCGGTGGGTGCCATGCCCGACTTCCCCGACATGCGCGGCGAGGTCGCCCGGGCCCGCGAGCTCGACGCGTTCGCCAGCGGCCACGACGCCCAGCTCGGTTTCACCCTGCGCGCGCGGCGGGCCGCCTGGAGCCCGGGCTATGTGTCGCAGAATGCCGCCCGTTTCGGTTTTGTGGCCGGTGTCTTGCCGGGCCGCATGGTGCTGCCCGGCAGCCTGGCCGGTCAGGCACCGATCCTGAGCCTGGCCTTCGATCCCCAGGCGGCCATGGCCGAAGACCCCGAGCAGAGCGCCCTGCGCGAAGTGGCGCTCTCGCTGGAGGTCACCCACGTGCCGCGCAGCGAGCAGCCCTTCGTGCGCATGCGCCAGGCCGCCACCGCGCTGGCGGAGGCCATGGACGGGGTCATCACCGACGACGCCGGCCAGATGCTCTCGACCGACACCATGGACGCGATCGGCTCCGACCTCGAAGGCCTGTACGACGCGCTGGACAGTCACGATCTGTCGGCGGGTTCGCCGCAGGCGCGCCGGCTTTTTTCCTAACCCCCGCGCCGCGCTTTCAGCGCGTCACCCCCTTCCAGGGGGCAACGCTGGCGGACCGGCGAAGCCGGTTCCGCGGCGTTCTGGGTTGACTTCCCCTCACTCGCTGTGTGATCTTGTCTGCATGAGCACTTCTGATCTTTTTTCGTCTGAGCCATCGCCGGCCGAGCACGCGGCCGAGTTGCATGCGGCGCTGCACCACCACGCCCACCGTTACTACACGCTGGACGACCCGGAGATTCCGGACGCGGAGTACGACCGGCTGTTTCGCGAGCTGCAGGCGCTGGAAGCGGCACACCCCGAGCTGCTCACACCCGACTCGCCGACGCAGCGGGTCATCGGAACCGTGCTCGACGGTTTCACGCCGGTGCGGCACCGCGTGCCCATGCTCTCCATCAACACCGAGACCGACACCGAACCCAGCGGCGCGCGCAATTTCGACACCCGCGTGCGCCGCGCGTTGGGGCTGACCGAGGTCGATCCGCCGGTGGCCTATGTGGCCGAGCTCAAGTTTGACGGTCTGGCGATGAGCCTGCGCTATGAAGACGGCCTGCTGGTGCAGGCCGCGACGCGTGGCGATGGCGAAGTGGGCGAGGATGTGACGAACAACATCCGCACCATCGGCCAGATTCCCTTGCGCCTGCCCGCCGATGCGCCTGCCGTGCTGGAGGTGCGTGGTGAAGTCTACATGCGCCGCGATCATTTCGACGCGCTCAACGAAAGGCAGCGCGCGAAGATCGCCGCCGGCGCCAAAGGCGAAAAGACCTTTGTGAACCCGCGCAACGCTGCGGCCGGCGCCGTGCGTCAGCTGGACTCGGGCATTGCCGCCCAGCGGCCACTGAGCTTCTTCGCCTACGGCCTGGGCGAGATCACGCCGCAAGAGCTGGGCGGCCCGGTGTTCGAGACACACTTCGATCTGCTCATGCGGCTCAAGGCCTGGGGCTTTCCGGTGGCCGGGCAGACCACGGTGGCGGTGGGCGCGGATGAGCTGATCGCCTTCCACCAGCGCATCGGTGCGGCGCGCGACCAGCTGCCCTACGACATCGACGGTGTGGTCTACAAGGTCAACTCGCTGGCGCTGCAGCGCCAGCTCGGCTTCGTCACCCGCGAGCCGCGCTGGGCCGTGGCGCACAAATACCCGGCGCAGGAGCAGCTCACCACGGTGCTCGCCATCGACGTGCAGGTCGGCCGCACCGGCAAGCTCACGCCGGTGGCCAAGCTCGCGCCGGTGTTCGTGGGCAACGTCACGGTGACCAACGCCACGCTGCACAACGAAGACGAAGCGCGCCGCAAGGACGTGCGCGTGGGCGATACCGTGATCGTGCGCCGCGCGGGCGACGTGATCCCCGAGGTGGTGGCCGTGCTGCCCGAGAAGCGGCCCGAGGGGGCCGAGGTGTTCTCCATGCCGCGCGTGTGCCCGGTGTGTGGCAGTGAAGCCGTGCGCGAAGAGGGCGAGGTGGACTACCGCTGCACCGGCGGCCTGTTCTGTGGCGCCCAGCGCAAGGAGGCCATCCTGCATTTCGCCCACCGCCGTGCGGTGGAGGTCGAGGGCCTGGGCGACAAGCTGGTGGAGCAGCTGGTGGACGCGGGCGTGGTCAAGACCCTGCCCGACCTGTACCGGCTCGGGTTCACCGCGCTCGCCAGCCTGGACCGCATGGCCGACAAGTCGGCGCAGAACATCGTGGCCGCGCTGGAGAAATCCAAGCGGACCACCTTGCCGCGGTTCCTGTTCGGTCTGGGCATCCGGCACGTGGGCGAGGCCACGGCCAAGGAACTGGCGCGCCACTTCGGCCAGCTCGACGCCATCATGGATGCGAGCGTGGAGGCGCTCTCGGAGGTCAACGACGTGGGCCCGGTGGTGGCGCAGAGCATCCGCACGTTTTTTGAGCAGCCGCACAACCGCGAGGTGGTGGAGCAGTTGCGGGCCTGCGGCCTGACCTGGGAAGAGGGTGAGCCCGCCGAGCGCGCGGTGCTGCCGCTGGCGGGCAAGACCTTCGTGCTGACCGGCACCTTCCCGACCCTCAGCCGCGATCAGGCCAAAGACCTGCTCGAAGCCGCCGGGGCCAAGGTGGCCGGTTCGGTGAGCAAGAAGACCGACTACGTGGTGGCCGGTGCCGAGGCCGGCAGCAAGCTGGACAAGGCCCAGGCGCTGGGCGTGGCCGTGATCGACGAAGCGGCCATGCTGGCGCTGCTGGAGCCGCCTCAGGGTTGAACACCCGTCACTTGAACTTGTAGTGGTCTCGGTTGAGCACCGCGGCCACGGCGTTGACCTCTTCCGGGAACATGCCCAGGTTCATGGTGGTGTTGCACCCTTCCACCATGCCGCGCAGCAGGCCGGCGCTGTGGATCTTGCCCAGCGGCCTGTAGATGGCGCTGCCGTCGCCGCCGACCTTGCCCACGTGGCAGGCCACACACTTGTGTTCGGCGATCATCTTTTCGCCGAGCGCCAGATCGGCGCCCTTGAAGATGTCGGCCCCTTGGGCGAAGGCTGCTCCGTGGAGCCACAGCGTCAACAGGGTGGTGCCAATCAGCATCGGTTTCATGGGGCCTCCTGACAACGGGGTGTCAGCAATTACGGTGGTGGGTATCGAGCACCACTGTAGCTGCGCCACAATCGCGCGCCACCCGGGCAAAACCCCCACTTCCACCTCCACACATGGCCATCCACGCGATCCTCAAGATGGGCGACCCCAGGCTGCTGCGGCAGGCGCAGCCCGTCACGGCGTTCAACACCCCCGAGTTGCACGGGCTGATCGCCGACATGGCAGAGACCATGGCGGCCGCCAACGGCGCCGGGCTGGCCGCGCCGCAGATCGGTGTGGACCTGCAGCTGGTGATCTTCGGCACCGACGCCCCCAATCCCCGTTACCCGGAGGCGCCGGTCGTGCCGCGCACGGTGCTGATCAATCCGGTGATCACGCCCCTGGGCGACGAAAAGGAAGAGGGCTGGGAGGGCTGCCTGTCGGTGCCCGGCCTGCGCGGCGTGGTGCCGCGCTGGAAGCGCATCCGTTACCAGGGCTTTGCCCCCGACGGCAGTCGGGTGGACAGGGAGGCCGAGGGCTTTCATGCCCGAGTGGTGCAGCACGAGTGCGACCACCTGCTGGGCGTGCTCTACCCGATGCGGGTGCGTGATTTCAGCCGCTTTGGCTACACGGACGTGCTGTTTCCCGGCCTGGACCCGGCCGAGGACGACTGAAAAGGCGCGAGCGTCGCAGGCAGATGGCGCCGAAACAGTTGCAAAAAAGTCACCGGACGAGGATCGAAACCTGTCTGAAACAAACCGACACGTTCGTCGTGGGAAATCAACTAGAGTGTTTTCCCTTATCCCCACCGACCAAGGATCTGGAGTTTATGAAACGAATGTATGCCGTGGTGGTCGGCGCGGCCGTGCTGGGCGGTTGCGCTGTGGCGCCGCCGCCGACCGATCTGGCCGAACCGCTGCCGGGTGCCTGGTACGCCCCTCCGCTGCCGCACCAGGGGCAAGCGACCTCGCTCACCGACTGGTGGGCGCAGCTGGGTGACCCCGTGCTCGCCGACCTGATCGCGCAGGCGCAAGCGCGCAGCGCCAGCGTGGCGTCGGCCCGCGCCCAGGTGGCGGCGGCCCGCGCCGCGCTGGCCGGCGCCGACAGCGCGGCGGGCCCGCAACTCGCCGCCGTGGCGAGCGCCTCCCGCCTGCAGGAGCAAGGTGTTCCGTTGGGCAACGCGGTGGGCGCGGGTCTTCAGGCGTCGTGGGCGCTCGACGTGTGGGGCCAGAACGCCGCCTCCGTGCGCCAGGCCAGTGCGCAGCAAGGCGCCGCCAACGCTGGTTGGCACGAAGCGCGTGTGCTGGTGGCGGCCGAAACGGCGCGCCTGTACCAGGGGCACCGCGCCTGCCGCGTGCAGCTGGAGATCACGCGGGGCGACCAGCAGTCTCGCCGCGCCACCGCCGACAGCGCGGCCGTGTCCGAGCGCGCTGGCCTCACCGCGCCGGCCGTGTCGGCCCTGGCCCGTGCCAGCAATGCCGACGCCGAGGGCCGCCTGGCCCAGCAGACCAGCCAGTGCGAGCAGCAGCTCAAGGCGATGGTGGCGCTCACGGGCGAGGCCGAGCCCGCGTTGCGCGAGCGCCTGGGTGCGACCAGCGCGCTGCCGGACCCGCAGCGCATGGCCGAGCGCCTGAGCGTCGGCGCCGTGCCGGCCGATGTCATCCGCCAGCGGCCCGACGTGGCGCGCGCGCAGCGCGAGCTGTCGGCGGCCGCTGAAGGGGTGGGCGTGGCCCGCGCCGCGCTGTGGCCCAGCCTCAGCCTGTCGGGCAGCTGGCTGCGCAACCGTTTTTCCACCAGCGCGGGCGACACCAGCTTCAACACCTGGTCCGTCGGCCCGCTGACCCTGAGCCTGCCGCTGACCGGGCGGGGCGGGCTGAACGCCGCCGCCGACGCAGCCCAGGCGCGCTACGAAGCGGCGGGCCTCGCCTACGCCGCCACGCTGCGCCAGGCCGTGGCCGAGGTGGAGCGGTCGCTGGTGGCGCTCTCGGCCCTTCAGCAACAGCAGTCGTCCAGCCGCGATGCGGTGGCGGGTTACACCCGGTCGTTCGACGCCACGCAGGCGCGTTACCGCGTGGGCCTGGCCAACCTCAATGAGCTGGAAGAGGCGCGCCGCCTCAAGCTCAACGCCGACAGCGGCGCCGTCGCGCTGCAGCTGGAACAGCTCAACACCTGGATCGGGTTGTACGTCGCCCTCGGCGGCGGCTTCGATCCCCAGATCACCCCAGAACCCGTCCGGAAACCCTCATGAACGTCATGCCCGCTTCTTCGTCCGCCGGTCTGCACCGGCTCAGCTGGGTGGCCATCGCCGCCGCCCTGATCGTGGCCGCCTGCAGCAAGCCCGCCGAGGGTGAGACCGGTGCGGCGGGCGCTGCCGCAGCGCCCGCGCCGGCCGACGCGGCGGCCCCCGCGCCCAAACCGGCCATGACCGTGTCGCTGGCCAAGCCCACGACCGACAAGCTGTCGCTGCAGCTGCAGGCCAACGGCAACATCGCCGCCTGGCAAGAGGCCAGCGTGGGTGCCGAACTGCCGGGCCTGCGCCTGGCCACGGTGAACGTCAACATCGGCGACGCGGTGCGCAAGGGGCAGGTGCTCGCCACCTTCGCGCGCGAAACCACGGCCGCCGAAAGCCTGCAGGGCCAGGCCAGCGTGATGCAGGCCGAGGCCGCGTTCGAGAACGCCAAAGCCGACGCGGACCGCGCCCGCTCGATCCAGGACACGGGCGCCCTGTCGCAATCGCAGATTGCGCAGTACCTGACGCAGGAAAAGGTCACCCGGGCCCAGTGGGAAGCGGCGAAGGCCTCGTACGCCGCCAGCCGGGTGCGGCTGGGCAACACCCAGGTGCTGGCCCCGGACGACGGCGTGATCTCCGCCCGCAGCGCCACCGTGGGCGCGGTGGCCGGTGCCGGGCAGGAGCTGTTCCGGCTGGTGCGCCAGAGCCGCATGGAATGGCGCGCCGAAGTGACGCCAGCCGAAGTGGGCCGCATCAAGGTCGGGCAGAAGGTGGACGTGACCGCCGCCAGCGGCCTGGAGGTCAAGGGCACGGTGCGCGCCATCGCGCCCACGGCCGATCCACAGACCCGCAACGTGCTGGTGTTTGCCGCCCTGCCGCGCCACGACGAGCTCAAGGCCGGCACCTTTGCCCGCGGCCATTTCCTGCTCGGGGAAAGCCAGGCGCTCACCGTGCCGGCCCAGGCCATCGTGGTGCGCGACGGCCACAACTACGTGTTCGTGGTCGGTGCCGACAACAAGGCCGCCCAGCGCAAGGTGGAGACCGGCCGCCGCGTGGGCGAGCGCGTGGAACTGCTGCAGGGCCTCAAGGCCGAGGAATCGGTGGCGGTGCAGGGCGCAGGCTTCCTGAACGAGGGTGACCTCGTGAAGATTGTTCAGTGAAGGACCGGTCATGAACGTTTCCGCTTGGTCCATCAAGAATCCGATCCCGGCGGCGATGCTGTTCGTCATGCTCACGCTCGCCGGCCTGTTTTCCTTCCAGGCCATGAAGGTGCAGAACTTCCCCGACCTGGACGTTCCCAACATCACCATCGTCGCCAGCCTGCCGGGGGCCGCCCCCAACCAGCTGGAAAACGACGTCGCGCGCAAGATCGAGAACAGCCTGGCCTCGCTGCAGGGCCTGAAGCACATCTACACCAAGGTGCAGGACGGCACGGTGTCGATCACGGCCGAGTTCCGCATCGAGAAGGCCACGCAAGAGGCGCTGGACGATGTGCGCTCGGCGGTGGCCAAGGTGCGGGGTGACCTGCCGACCGAATTGCGCGAGCCCATCATCAACAAGCTCGAACTCGCCGGCGGCGCGGTGCTGGCCTACACGGTGCGTTCGGACAAGATGGACGACGAGGCCGTGTCCTGGTTTGTCGACAACGACGTGGCCAAGCTGCTGCTCTCGGTGCGCGGTGTGGGCGCGATCAACCGCGTGGGCGGTGTGAACCGAGAGGTGCAGATTCTGCTGGACCCGCTCAAGCTGCAGTCGCTGGGCGCCACGGCGGCCGACATCTCGCGCCAGCTCGCCAAAGTGCAGATCGAGAGCGCGGGTGGCCGAGCCGACATCGGTGGCAGCCAGCAGCCGTTGCGCACACTCTCCTCGCTGAAATCGGCCGAGGAACTGGCGGCGCTGGAGCTGTCGCTCTCCGACGGCCGGCGCATCCGCCTGGACCAGATCGCCAGCGTGAAAGACACCATCGCCGAACCCACCGCCGCCGCCTTCCTCGACGGCCAGCCGGTGGTGGGCTTCGAGGTGGCGCGCAGCAAGGGCGCCAGCGAGGTTGAGGTCGGTCACGGTGTGCGCGACAAGCTCAAGGAGCTGCAGGCCAGCCGGCCGGACCTCCAGATCACCGAGTCGTTCGACTTCGTGACGCCGGTGGAGGACGAGTTCAACGCCTCCATGACACTGCTGTACGAGGGCGCCTTGCTCGCCGTGCTGGTGGTCTGGCTGTTCCTGCGCGACTTTCGCGCCACCATCGTGTCGGCCGTGGCGCTGCCGCTGTCGGCCATTCCGGCTTTCATCGGCATGCACTACCTGGGCTTCACCATCAACGTGGTGACACTGCTGGCGCTCTCGCTGGTGGTCGGCATCCTGGTGGACGACGCCATCGTCGAGGTGGAGAACATCGTGCGCCACATGCGCATGGGCAAATCACCCTATCAGGCCTCGATGGAGGCGGCCGACGAGATCGGCATGGCCGTGATCGCCACCACCTTCACGCTGATCGCGGTGTTCCTGCCCACGGCCTTCATGTCGGGCATCCCGGGCAAGTTCTTCAAGCAGTTCGGCTGGACGGCCGCACTGGCCGTGTTTGCCTCGCTGATCGTGGCGCGGGCCCTCACGCCCATGATGGCGGCGTACATCATGCGCCCCATCGTGCTGGCCAAGGACCGGCCGCAATGGGCGCGCAAGAACGCGCTTCTGGGCCGCATCTGGGCCTGGATGACCAACCAGGACGAACCCGCCTGGCTGCACACCTACCAGGGCTGGGCCGCCTGGTGCATCCGCCACCGCTGGATCACGATGGTCCTGGCCGGGGCGTTTTTCGTCGGCTCCATCATGCTGATCCCGCTGCTGCCGCAGGGCTTCATCCCGGCCGACGACAACTCGCAGACGCAGGTCTACCTGGAGCTGCCGCCCGGCGCCACGCTGAAACAGACCGTGGCCACGGCCGAACAGGCGCGCGTGCTGGTCAACGGCGTGAAGCACGTGAAATCCGTCTACACCACCATCGGCTCCGGCTCGGCGGGCACCGACCCGTTTGCGCCGCAGGGCGCGCAGGAGTCGCGCAAGGCGGCGCTGACCATCCAGCTCGACGCGCGGGGCGAACGCCCCCGCAAGCAGGTGATCGAAAACCAGCTGCGCGAGGCCATGTCCAACCTGCCGGGGGTGCGCAGCAAGGTGGGGCTGGGCGGTTCGGGTGAGAAATACATCCTCACGCTCACGGGCAACGACGCCAACGCGCTGTCGACCGCCGCGCGCGCCATCGAGCGCGACCTGCGCACGATCAGCGGCGTGGGCAGCATCCAGTCGTCGGCCGCGCTGGTGCGCACCGAGATCATCGTCACGCCCGATCTGGAGCGCGCCGCCGACCTGGGGGTGACCAGCAGTGCCATCGCCGAGACCCTGCGCATCGCCACCGTGGGCGACTACGACAGCGCGCTGCCCAAGCTCAACCTGCCCCAGCGCCAGGTGCCCATCGTCGTGAAGCTCGAAGCCGGTGCGCGCGAGGACCTGGAGGTGCTGGGTCGGCTCGCCGTGCCCGGTGCCAAGGGCCCGGTGATGCTCGGCCAGGTCGCCACCTTGACCTTCGGTGGTGGCCCGGCCGTGATCGACCGCTACGACCGCTCGCGCAACATCAACTTCGAGGTCGAACTTGCGGGCATCGCGCTGGGCGACATGAAGACCGCGGTGGACGCACTGCCCAGCATCAAGAGCCTGCCACCGGGCGTGACCGTGCTCGAGATCGGCGACGCCGAGGTGCAGGGCGAGCTGTTCGCCAGCTTCGGCCTGGCCATGCTGACCGGCGTGCTGTGCATCTACATCGTGCTGGTGCTGCTGTTCAAGGCCTTCCTGCACCCGTTCACGATCCTGGCGGCGCTGCCGCTCTCGCTGGGCGGGGCCTTCGTGGCGCTGTTGCTGACCAACAAGGCGTTCTCCATGCCGTCGCTGATCGGCCTGATCATGCTCATGGGCGTGGCGACGAAAAACTCCATCCTGCTGGTGGAGTACGCCATCGAGGCGCGCCGCGTGCACGGCATGAACCGCCTGGACGCCATCCTGGACGCCTGCCACAAGCGGGCTCGTCCGATCGTGATGACGACCATCGCCATGGGCGCTGGCATGTTGCCGATCGCGGTGGGCTGGGGTGCGGCCGACAGCAGCTTCCGCTCGCCCATGGCCGTGGCCGTGATCGGCGGCCTGATCACCTCGACTTTCCTGAGCCTGCTGGTGATCCCGGCGGTGTTCACCATCGTGGACGATGTGTCGCTGTGGTTCGGCAGGCTGTTCAGGCGGTCGCCGGTGGTTGTGCCCCCACAGCCGAGCGAGGCCTGATCGGCCTCTGGAGACTCAGACCACGGTGGGCGACGAGGCACCATCCACCGTGATGTTGGCGCCGGTGAGGTAGGTGCCCTGGGCCGAGGCAGCGAAGACCACGATGCCGGCGATTTCGTCGGGCTCGGCCAGGCGCCCCATGGCGAGGCGGCTGACGGCCTGTTCCAGCGCCTGCTGCTCGGTGATGCCGGCCCGCTGGGCCTCCACCTTCAGGCCCTCGGACACGCGCTCGGTGTTGGTCAGGCCCGGGTTCAGCCCGACCACGCGCACGCCGCGCGGGGCGTAGGTGTGGGCCAGGCCCGCGGTGGCCAGCATCAGGGCGGCGTTGGCGGCGCCACCGGCCAGGTGGACGGGTGTGGGGACCTTGCCGCCGTTGCCGATGATGTTCACGATGACGCCGGCGCCCCGCGCGGCCATGAGCTTGACCACCGGGTCGATGACGTGGATGTAGCTGAAAAACTTGGCGTCCATCGCGGCGCGCCAGGCGGCCGGCGTGAGGGCTTCGGCGCTGGTGCGCAAGGCCGCGCCGGCGCTGTTGACCAGGATGTCGATGGGGCCGAAACCGGCTTCGACCTCGCGCACCATGTGCGCCGCGGCCTCCGGGTCGATCAGGTCGGCCGCCACGGTGAAGGCGTCACCCAGCGAAGCCCGGGCCGCGTCCAGGTGGGCCTGTGAGCGCGAAACGAGGGCAACGTGGGCGCCTTCGGCCAGGAAAGCGCGGGCACAGGCCAGGCCCACCCCTTTGCTCCCCCCGGTGATCAGCACACGCTTGCCTTGCAGTCCGAGGTCCATGAGAGGTTTCCGGGTGGGTTGAATGGGCCGTGCGCCGGAGGGCGTTCAGCCCTCCAGGATCTCCAGCAACTCCGTCTCGATCTCGATCTGGCGCTTGTTCATCTGCAGCTCGCGCCCGCAGATCAGGAAGGTGTCCTCCACCCGCTCGCCCAGCGTCGTGACCTTGGCCAGCTGCACGCTGATCTCATGGCGCGCGAGCACGCGAGAGATGCAATAGAGCAGACCGGCACGGTCGCTGGCCGAGACGCTCAGTAGCCAGCGCTGGGCCTTTTCGTCGGGACGCAGGTCCACGCGCGGTGTGATCGGGAAACTTTTCACCCGGCGCGACAGGCGGCCCTTGCTGGGCGGGGGCAGCGGTCCGTGCTGGTCGATCGTGCCGGCCAGGTTCTTCTCCACCATCGCGATCAGCTCACGGTAGTGGTCCGACAGCGTGGGTGCCACGACCTGGAAGGTGTCGAGCGCATGGCCGGTCATGGTGGTGTGGATGCGCGCGTCCAGGATGCTGAAGCCGGCGTTGTCGAAGTAGCCGCAGATGCGCGCGAACAGGTCGTTCTGGTCGGGTGCGTACACCAGCACCTGCAGGCCTTCACCCTCGGGGGAGAGGCGGGCGCGCACGATGGCGGCGTCGGGCTCGGCAGGCGCCGCCGGATCGGGGGGCGTCGTCTCGGCGCGCGCGTTGATCGCGATCTGGCGCGTGAGCACCCGGGTGTGCCAGGCGATTTCGTCAGCCTGGTGGCGCATGAAATAGCCCACGTCCAGCGTGTCCCACAGCGCCTTGTGCGCCAGGTGGGGCAGGGCGTGCAGCGCGAGCATCGACAGGGCCTCGCGCTTGCGCGACTCGACCACAGCGTCCGGGTCGGGTGCTCGGCCACCGAGCGCGCGCAGGGTGTAGCGGTACAGGTCTTCGAGCAGCTTGCCCTTCCAGGCGTTCCAGACCTTGGGGCTGGTGCCCCGGATGTCGGCCACGGTGAGCAGGTACAGGGCGGTGAGGTAACGCTCGTTGCCCACGCGTTTCGCAAAGGCATTGATCACGTCCGGGTCGCTCAGGTCTTCCTTCTGCGCCATGCGGCTCATGGTCAGGTGCTCGGACACCAGAAACTCGATCAGCTTGGTGTCTTCCCGGTCGATCCCGTGCTGGCGACAGAAAACGCGCACGTCCTTGGCGCCGAGGTCGGAGTGGTCGCCGCCCCGGCCCTTGGCGATGTCGTGAAAGATGGCCGCGATGTAGAAGATCCAGGGCTTGTCCCAGCCGGCCGCCAGCTGCGAGCAGAACGGGTACTCGTGCGAGTGCTCGGCGATGAAGAAGCGGCGCACGTTGCGCAGCACCATCAGGATGTGCTGGTCCACGGTGTAGACGTGGAACAGGTCGTGCTGCATCTGCCCCACGATGTGGCGGAACACCCAGAGGTAACGCCCCAGCACCGAGGTCTGGTTCATCAGGCGCATGGCGTGCGTGATGCCGTCGTTCTGCTGCAGGATCCGCATGAACATGGCGCGGTTGGCCGGGTCGGCACGGAACTTCGCGTTCATGACCGGCCGCGCGTTGTACAGCGCGCGCAGCGTGCGCGCCGAGAGCCCCTTGATGCCCACCGTGGTCTGGTAGAGCAGGAAGGTCTCCAGGATCGCGTGCGGTTGTTGCACATACAGGTGGTCGCTGGAGACCTCCAGCATGCCGGCCTTGTCGAAGAAGCGTTCGTTGATCGGGCGCATGCGGTCCACGCCCATCTCGTCGCTGTTGAGACGCTCTTCGATGTTGAGCAACAGGATCTGGTTGAGCTGGGTCACGGCCTTGGCCGCCCAGTAGTAGCGCTTCATCAGCTGTTCGCTGGCGCGGCGCGCCATGCGCACGGTGGGCATCGCCTGCGCACCGCCCGAGGTGATCACCGCCGGCACTTCCGCCTTGTAGCCAAACGATTCGGCCACCGCGGTCTGCAGGTCGAACACCAGCCGGTCTTCGCGCCGGTTGGCCAGCAGGTGCAGGCGCGCGCGGATCAGGCTGAGCAGCGCCTCGTTGGCCTTGATCTGGCGCGCCTCCAGCGGCGTGGCCAGGCCCTTGCGGGCGAGCTCGTCCCAGCTGCGGCCCAGCCCCGCGGCGTTGGCCACCCAGAGGATGATCTGCAGGTCGCGCAGGCCGCCGGGCGACTCTTTGCAGTTGGGCTCCAGCGAGTAGGGCGTGTTCTCGAACTTGTTGTGGCGCTGGCGCATCTCCAGCGTCTTCGCCACGAAGAAGGCCTTGGGGTCCATGGCCTCGCCGAGCTGGTTGACGAGGGCGTTAAACTGCGGCCTGGACCCCGTGATGAGACGGCATTCGAGCAACGAGGTCTGCACCGTCACGTCGCGGCTCGCTTCGTCCACGCACTCGGTGGCGTTGCGCACGCTGGACCCGATTTCCAGACCCACGTCCCAGCACGAG
The DNA here is from genome assembly GCF_018780075.1 of Hydrogenophaga sp. GTDB lineage: Bacteria > Pseudomonadota > Gammaproteobacteria > Burkholderiales > Burkholderiaceae_C > Hydrogenophaga. The sequence continues at coordinate 103,007 of NZ_JADMKB010000003.1, read as the reverse complement.
CCGATGAAGCCCTCGATGCGCTCCTTGAGGGTGGCGTCGGTCTCGGGCGAGGCCCCGTCCGGCAGCAGCACCAGCACGTCCACATCGGAGTTGGGAAAGAGCTCGCCGCGGCCGTAGCCGCCCACGGCGATCAGCGCGAACCCCGGGCCGAAGCCGGCCGTGTCCCAGAGCTTGCGCAAGGTCTGGTCGGTCAGGCGCGCCAGCTGCTGCAGCGCCTGCCGCACACCGCGGGTGGCCGACCCCTGCAAGCCCAGGTTCGCCAGCAGCGCGGCCTTGTCGCTGCGGTACTGCAGGCGCAGGGCGCCGATTTCGCCTTTGGCGTCACCCATGCGCGGTCTCCCGGTTCAGCAGCTGGTGGTGGTGACGAACGCCGGCAGCGGCGGGCTGCCGGCCGACAGTGTCAACACCTCGTAGCCGGTGGGCGTGACGAGGATGGTGTGTTCCCACTGGGCGGACAGCGAGCGGTCCTTGGTGACGATGGTCCAGCCGTCGCCCATTTCCTTGATGTCGCGCTTGCCGGCGTTGATCATGGGCTCGATGGTGAAGGTCATGCCGGGCTTGAGCTCTTCCATCGTGCCGGGGCGGCCGTAGTGCAGCACCTGCGGTTCTTCGTGGAAACGCTGGCCGATGCCGTGGCCGCAGAACTCGCGCACCACCGTGTAGCCGTTGCCCTCGGCAAAGGTCTGGATCGCGTGGCCGATGTCACCCAGGCGCACGCCGGGCTTGACCATCACGATGCCTTTCCACATGGCCTCGAAGGTCACCAGGGAGAGGCGCCGCGCCTGCACGCTGCAGGCCGCTTCGCCACCGATCAGGAACATGCGGCTGTTGTCGCCGTACCAGCCTTCGGGCGTGATCACGGTGACGTCGACGTTGAGGATGTCGCCTTTCTTCAGCGGTTTCTCGTTCGGGATGCCGTGGCACACGACCTGGTTGATCGAGGTGCAGAGGTGGCCGGGGTAGGGCGGGTAGCCACTGGGCTGGTAGCCGATGGTGGCCGAACGCGTGCCCTGCTGCTTCATGTAGTCGGCGGACAGGCGGTCGATCTCGAGGGTGGTCACGCCGGGCTGGATGTGGGGCGTGAGGAAATCCAGCACTTCGGAGGCCAGACGGCAGGCCGTGCGCATGCCGGCGATGCCGGCTTCGTCTTTGTAGGTGATGCTCATGGGGCGCAATTATCCCGCGGCGCGAAACGGTTTGAAACGAAGGGTCAATACAGGGTCGTTTCAGGGTGTGTCTCCCTATACTCGCCCACTTTCAACACTCAAGTGAGGCGTTTGCGATGAATAAGCTGCATACCGTGGGGTTGTCTCTGGCGCTGTTGTCCGGCTCAGCCATGGCACAAGGTGTGGGCGTGTACGGCGTGGCCGGCACGGGCGGCCTCGGCGTCGGCCTGAACCTGCCCATCGGCCCGGCCTTCGGCCTGCGCGGCGAGCTGGCCAGCCTGACCGAGTCCGACACCTACACCGAAGACCAGATCACCTACAAGGGCGACCTGAAACTCAAGGGCAACGGCGTGTTCGCCGACTTCCGCCCGTTCCTGGGCACCTTCCGCCTGGTGGGTGGCGTGACGTTTGGCGGCTCGGCGGCGGCGCTGGACGCCCAGGCCACGAACGGCTCGGTGACCATTGATGGTCAGCGGTTCGATGCGGCGGGCAACTCGCTGCGGGCCAACATCAAGTACCCGGACAACATGCCTTACGTGGGCGTGGGCTGGGGCCACGGCCGCTTCAACGAGCCCGGCTGGACCTTCGGTCTGGACCTGGGCGTGTCGATCGGCAAGCCCAAGGTGTCGCTGGTGGGCTCGGGCGGTCTGCTGGCCCAGCCGGGCGCATCCGCGGCCATCGCGGCCGAAGAACGCAAGGTGCAGGACGACCTGAACAGCGCGAGGGTGCTGCCGGTGATCAAGGTGAGCGTCGGGTATCAGTTCTGACTCTGACGCTCCCCCCGCGCCGCTGCGCGTCACCCCCCAAGGGGCGCCAGCAGCGGCCCGGCGAAGCCGGTTCCGCGCTGGCCTGGTGATCGGGGCTCTGTTGCAATCCGGCAGGGCGCCCCGGGTAAAATTCCGGGTTTCCACCCATCCCCCGGGCCTGCATCTGCATGTGGCGCCCGCCAGCCCCAAGGCCACCCACCGTGACCCTGCTCCTGCGCTTCTTCGAAGGCGGCAACGCCGTCAGCGACTTCAAAGTCCAGCAACTCCTGCCCCGCCTGCAAGCGGTTTCCGACAAGATCAACGGCATTTCGGCCCGTTTCGTGCACCTGGCGTCGTTCGACGCCGAGCCCGACGCCGCCACGCTGGAGCGCGTGGGCCAGCTCATGACCTACGGCGAGCCCGCCACCGAGGCGCACCTGGCCCTTGAGAAGGCCGGTGCACCGGCGCTGCTGGTGATGCCGCGCCTGGGCACCGTGTCGCCCTGGGCGTCCAAGGCCACGGACATCGCGCACAACTGCGGTCTGGCGCTGCACCGCGTCGAGCGCCTGGTTGAATTCCGCATCGGCTTGAAGAGTGGCCTGCTGGGCAAGGCCAGCCTGAGCCCCGAGCAGCTGCGCGCCGTGGCCGACGTGCTGCACGACCGCATGACCGAGGCCGTGACCACCGAGCGCCGCCAGGCCGAGGCTCTGTTCACCGAACTGCACCCCGAGCCCATGGCGCATGTGGACGTGCTGGTCGGCGGTCGCACCGCGCTGGAAAAAGCCAACATCGCCTGGGGCCTGGCCCTGGCCGATGACGAGATTGACTACCTGGTCAACGCCTTCAACGGTCTCAAGCGCAACCCGACCGACGTCGAGCTGATGATGTTCGCGCAGGCCAACAGCGAGCACTGCCGCCACAAGATCTTCAACGCGCAGTTCACCATCGACGGCGTGGCGCAGGACAAGAGCCTGTTCGGCATGATCCGCCACACCCACCTGCTCGCGCCCCAGCACACGGTGGTGGCGTATTCGGACAACGCCTCCATCATGGAAGGCAGCGTGGTCGAACGTTTCGTGGCGCGCGCGGGCGGTGAGGCCTCGCCCGCCTATGCGGCAGAAACAGCCACGCACCACGTGCTGATGAAGGTGGAAACCCACAACCACCCGACCGCGATCTCCCCGTTCCCCGGTGCATCCACCGGCGCGGGCGGCGAGATCCGCGACGAGGGCGCGACCGGCCGCGGCTCCAAGCCCAAGGCCGGCCTGACCGGCTTCACCGTCTCCAAACTCTGGGGCGGTTTGACCGACCAGCCGGGCGGCAAGCCCGAGCACATCGCCAGCCCGCTGCAGATCATGACCGAGGGTCCGCTGGGCGGCGCGGCGTTCAACAACGAGTTCGGCCGTCCGAACCTGCTGGGCTATTTCCGCGAGTACGAGCAGGACGTGGGCGGCGTGACCCGCGGCTACCACAAGCCCATCATGATCGCGGGCGGCCTGGGCCAGATCGACGCGACGCAAACGAAGAAGATCGACTTCCCGGCCGGTTCGCTGCTGATCCAGCTCGGCGGCCCGGGCATGAAGATCGGCATGGGCGGCGGCGCCGCCAGCTCCATGGCCACCGGCACCAACGCCGCCTCGCTGGACTTCGACAGCGTGCAGCGCGGCAACCCCGAGATCGAGCGCCGCGCGCAGGAGGTCATCAACCACTGCTGGGCGCAGGGTGACAAGAACCCCGTGCTGTTCATCCACGACGTGGGCGCGGGCGGCCTGTCCAACGCCTTCCCCGAGCTGACCAACGACGCTGGCCGGGGCGCGCGCTTCGACCTGCGCGCCGTGCCGCTGGAAGAGAGCGGCCTGGCGCCCAAGGAAATCTGGTGCAACGAGAGCCAGGAACGCTACGTGCTGGCCATCGCGCCCGAGTCGCTGGAGCAGTTCAAGGCCTTCTGCGAGCGAGAGCGCTGCCCGTTCTCCGTCGTCGGTGTCGCGACCGAAGAGCGGCATCTGTCGCTGGTCGATGAAGGCAACGAATCGCCCGTGGACATGCCCATGGACGTGCTGCTGGGCAAGCCGCCCAAGATGCACCGCGACGTGAAGACCGTGCAGCGGGAGTTCAAGCCCATGGACCTCACCGGCGTGTCGCTGGAAAAGGCAGTGATCGACGTGCTGAGCCACCCGACCGTGGCGTCCAAGCGCTTCCTGGTCACCATCGGCGACCGCACCGTGGGTGGCCTGAGCCACCGCGACCAGATGGTCGGCCCCTGGCAGGTGCCGGTGGCCGACTGCGCCGTGACCCTGGCCGACTACGCCGGGTTCGCCGGCGAGGCCATGTCCATGGGCGAGCGCACGCCGTTGGCTTCGATCAACGCCGCGGCATCGGGCCGCATGGCCGTCGCCGAGGCCATCACCAACCTGCTGGCCGCGCCCATCGAGCTGCCGCGCGTGAAGCTGTCGGCCAACTGGATGGCCGCCTGCGGCGAACCCGGCGAAGACGCCGACCTGTACGCCACCGTCAAGGCCATTGGCATGGAACTGTGCCCTGCGCTGGACGTGTCGGTGCCGGTGGGCAAGGACAGCCTGTCCATGCGCACGCAGTGGACCGCCGACGGCGAGAAGAAGAAAGTCACTTCGCCGGTGAGCCTGATCGTCACCGCCTTTGCCACGCTGGCCGACGTGCGCGGCACGCTCACGCCGCAGCTCAACCGCGACATCGACGACACCACGCTGGTGCTGGTGGACCTGGGCAAGGGCCGCAACCGCCTGGGCGGCAGCGTGCTGGGCCTGACCCTGGGCCAGCCGGGCGACGAGGTGCCCGACCTGGACAGCCCGCAGGACCTGATCAACCTGGTCAACGCGGTGAATGCGCTGCGTGCCCAGGGCCAGATCCTGGCCTACCACGACCGTTCGGACGGTGGCCTGCTGGCCGCCGCGGCCGAAATGGCTTTTGCCGGCCACGTGGGCGTGTCGCTGAACGTGGACATGCTGGTCACCGAAGGCGACGGCATCTCCGACAGCCGCATGGACAGCGGTGACGCGAAGAACTGGGCGCAGCAGGTCAGCGCCCGCCGCGAAGAACTCACCCTCAAGGCCCTGTTCAGCGAAGAGCTGGGCGTGCTGCTGCAGGTCAGGACCGAAGACCGCAACGTGGTGATGCAGACCCTGCGCGAACACGGCCTGTCCAAGCACAGCCACTTCGTCGGCAAGACCCGCCCGGCGTCCTCGTCCATCGACGTGGGCAAGGGCCAGCTGCAGGTCTGGCGCGACACCAAGGCGGTGTTCAGCGCCAGCCTGTTCGACCTGCACCAGGTCTGGGACAGCGTGAGCTGGAAGATCAACCAGCAGCGCGACAACCCGGCCTGCGCCGACGCCGAGCACGCGGCGGCTGGCCGGCCCGACGATCCAGGCCTGCACGTCTTCCTCCCTCGCCCGCTGGGTGAGGGCCTCTCCGCGCCCGCATTGCACCTCACCCGCCCCAAGGTCGCGATCCTGCGCGAGCAGGGCGTGAACTCGCACGTGGAAATGGCCTACGCCTTCACCCAGGCCGGCTTTGAAGCGTACGACGTGCACATGACCGACCTGCAGTCGGGCCGGGTCAAGCTGGCCGACTTCAAGGGCGTGGTCGCCTGCGGCGGTTTCAGCTACGGCGACACGCTGGGCGCCGGCATCGGCTGGGCGCGCAGCATCACCTTCAACCCGCTGCTGTCCGAGCAGTTCCAGGGCTTCTTCGGCCGCGCCGACACCTTCGGCCTGGGCGTCTGCAACGGCTGCCAGATGTTCGCCGAGCTGGCCGACATCATCCCCGGCGCCGAGGCCTGGCCGCGCTTCACCACCAACCAGAGCGAGCGCTTCGAGGCGCGCCTGTCCATGGTCGAGGTGCTGCAGTCGCCCAGCCTGTTCCTGCAGGGAATGGCCGGCAGCCGCCTGCCGATCGCCGTGGCGCACGGCGAGGGCTTTGCCAACTTCAAGCACCGCGGCAACCCGGCGCAGGCGGTTGCCGCCATGCGCTTTGTGGACAACGCCGGCGCCGCGACCGAGCAGTACCCGTTCAACCCGAACGGTAGCCCGGCTGGCCTGACGGCGGTGACCACGGCCGACGGCCGCTTCACGGCCATAATGCCGCACCCCGAGCGCGTGTTCCGCAACATCCAGATGAGCTGGACCAGTGGCAACGGCAGCGAACTCAGCCCCTGGATGCGCATCTGGCGCAACGCCCGCAAGTTCGTCGGCTGACCGTATGGCCCGCCCACACGCGCTGCCCGCCGAGATCGTCGATGCTTACGCCCGCGACGGCGCGGTGGTGCTGCGGGGCGTGCTCAACGCCGACGACCTGCGCACGCTGGAAGCGGGCATCGAGCACAACCTGGTCCACCTGAGCCCGCTGGCTCTGGTGGCCAGCGAACCGGATGATCCGGGCCGCTTTGTCGAGGACTTCTGCTCCTGGCAGGCCAACCCGGACTACCAGCGCATCCTGAAGGACTCGGCCCTGCCGCACCTGGCCGCCCAGCTGATGCAAAGCCGCACGGTGCGCCTGTACCACGACCACCTGCTGGTCAAGGAAGCCGGCACGCGCCAGCCCACGCCCTGGCACCAGGACCAGCCGTATTACAACGTCGGCGGGACGCAGAACGTCAGCTTCTGGATTCCGGTCGATCCGGTGCCGCTGGCCAGCACGCTGCGCTTCGTGGCTGGCTCGCACGCCGGCACCTGGTACATGCCGCGCACCTTCCGCGACCAGCAGGCCAGGTGGTTCCCCGAAGGCGCGCTGGCCGAACTGCCCCCCATTGATGCCGAGCCCGACACCTACCGGCAACTGGCCTGGGCGCTGGAACCCGGCGATTGCGTGGCCTTTCACATGCTCAGCCTGCACGCCAGCAGCGGCACCGGGCCCGGCGCACGGCGCCGCGTGTTTTCTGCCCGCTATCTGGGCGACGACGCCACGCATGCGCCGCGCCGCTGGCGCACCTCGCCGCCGTTTCCGGGCCTGGACGCGGTCCTGCCCGACGGCGAGCCGATGGAACACCCCCTGTTTCCCGACGTCTGGCCCATCGCCTGAGCGTCGGCCTACCGCCGGCAGCCACAACGCCGCGCTGCTAGAGTCTCGCTGTCTGTTTCATTTTCGAGCTTATCCAACATGGCCTCCAGCCTTCTCGCACTCCTCGACGACATCGCCACCCTGCTCGACGACGTCGCCGTCATGACCAAGGTCGCGGCCCGCCAGGGCATGTCAGCCGCCGACGACGTCGCCGCCATGACCCAGCTGGCCGCCAAAAAGACGGCGGGGGTGCTGGGCGATGACCTCGCGCTCAACGCGCAGCAGGTGACCGGGGTCAACGCCGACCGCGAGCTGCCCGTGGTCTGGGCCGTGGCCAAAGGCTCGCTGCTCAACAAAGCCATCCTCGTGCCGGCGGCGCTGCTCATCAGCGCCGTCGCGCCCTGGGCCATCACGCCGCTGCTCATGCTCGGTGGCCTGTTTCTCTGCTTCGAAGGGGCCGAAAAGCTGCTGCACGCCTTCTTCCACAAGAAGAGCGAAGACGACGCCCACCACGCCGAGCTGCTCAAGGCCGTGAGCGATCAAAAAGTCGACCTTGTGGCGTTTGAAAAAGACAAGGTCAAGGGCGCCATCCGCACCGACTTCATCCTCTCGGCCGAAATCATCGTCATCACGCTCGGCACCGTGGCCGACGCCGACTTCGCGCGCCAGGTCGCCGTGCTCGTAGGCATCTCGATCATCATGACCCTGGGCGTCTACGGGTTGGTCGGTGGCATCGTCAAACTCGACGACCTGGGCCTCTACCTGACCCGCAAAGCCTCAGCCGCCCAACAGGCCATCGGCCGCGGCATCCTGGCCTTCGCCCCCTGGCTCATGAAAACCCTCTCGGTGGTCGGCACCGCCGCCATGTTCCTGGTGGGCGGCGGCATCCTGCTGCACGGCGTGCCCGCGCTCGGCCACGCCGTTGAACATTTCGCTGAGGGCCTGGGCTGGATGGCAGGCATCGTCAACAACCTCGCGGGCGGCGTGGCCGGCCTGATCGCGGGGGCGTTGTGTGTCATGCTGTTCAACGCCTTCAACCGCCTGCGTGGCAAATCAGCACACTGAATGCAGAGTCCGTCTTGACCTGAGTCAAGGCATTCAGGATCCGGTTGTCTAGACTCTGAAGGCCCATCGTGAAGGGGCTGGGGATGTTCCTCAGCGGCCTAAGCGAACCTTCGAGGAGACACCGCCATGAACACCGCCGCCGACCACGACGCGCCCATCAACAGCTTCACCAACTGCCACGTCGGCATCATCAAGCGCCTGAACGCACTCGACGAGTTGCCCACGTTGCTCGCCCCGGCGGCCCGCGCGCGCCAGATCGCGGAGGAGTCGCTGGATTTCTTCCGCGAAGCCATCTTCGAGCACCACCTCGAAGAAGAGCGCGAGCTCTTCCCCGCCGTCCTGGCCAGCGCCCAGCCCGGCGAAGAAATGGAACGGATCAAAGGCATGGTCAAACGCCTCACCGAAGAACACCGCATGGTCGAGGCACTGTGGAAGCGGCTGGAAAAAGGCCTCAAACCCGTCGCCAAAGGCCACAGCACCGACCTCGATGTGAGCGAGCTGCAGCGCCTGGTGACCGAATACACCGCCCACGCCGCCTACGAGGAAGCCGAATTCCTGCCCCTGTCCGAAGTCATCCTCGGACGCAACAGCAATCACATGGCGGCGCTGGGGCTGTCGTTGCACATGCGGCACGCCAAGCCGGTGACCGCCTACATCTGATCGGGCCTACCTCGACAGCGCCGCCACCTGCGGCGCTTGCGGCTGTGCCTGCAGGCTGGGCTGAAGGGTCTCGCTGCAAACTTCCTTCCGGACCGGATCGGTGAGCGAGCAGTTCAGCGCCTCCTGCACGCCGATTTCGCTGATGCCGAACGCCTGCTTCAGCGCAATGGTCTGCTGGTCTTTGCTCAGGAACACGCCCTGCACGTCACCGCGCCCCGCATTTTCGGCCGCGACCGCCACGGCCGAACGGATGAGGGTGTCGATCTGTGCCGGCGAGTGGGTGGCGCCCAACTGAAGCGTCAGTGCCTGCGAAGCCATCTGGTGAACCCTCTGCTGACCGGGGCTCAGCGCCTCAGGTCCGGTGTCGGCGCGTGGCTGGGTGCGCGTCACGGTGCCTTCCTGAAAACCTTCGACCTTCTTCATGCCGTCCAGTAAGGCTTCGAATTCCTTCGGGCTCAGATCTTTGATCTTCTTGCTCCGCAGATCGACACCCTGGCTGTCGCCCACAGCGTAGACCGATTGGGCATAGGCGTCGGTGTTGGCCTTGCCGGTGTAGTCGTCCACCGCATAGGCCTTGAGCATCTCGGGAATGGTCTTGCCGCCATGGCTGTGGCGCAGCAGTTGCGCCTTGGCGGCCCGGCCAGCGGCGTCCGTTTCAAACACCGCATTGCCCCACTGGTCCAGCGCCACGACACCCTCGTACCGCCCTTGAGCTGCGGTCAGCGCGACCCCCTTGGTCCGCGCCGTGTGAACGGTCTTGTCGGCGCTGTTGGCGTACTCGAACTTGAGGTTGCCGGGGTTGTTGTTGCGCCAGGACACGGTACCGCCTTCGCGCGTCTCGACCGACCCGTCGCCCATCTGGTAGACGCGGGTCTTGCCTTCTGTCCGGATCAAGCCGGTGATTTTGTGGGGATCACCCATGTTGTTTGCTCCCTGAAAGAATGTGGCGATCGAGGCGCGCCACTCGCCGTGAAGCCGGGCGGCCAGCGTCAACGGACGGAGACGTCCTTGAGGTGGTACTTGCCCGAGCGGCTGACGCGGCAGTAAGGTGTGGCACGCAGCACCACCGTCTTGCCGACGTGGGCTGCCACTGAAGCGCTTTCCACCGCCAAGACCGAGGCGGTCTGCTCGCCGCACTCGGCCTTGTCGTCGAGCTTCAGGGGCGCTGCGAGCTCCAGCCCATAGGCCTTCAGGCCGGCACCTTCACCCGGCTGACCGAATTCGAGCGGGCCGACGATCTTGCCCGTGAACTCGCCCGGTTGATTGACCGCCTGCCCCCCTGTGGCGGCGCATGCGGTCAGAGTGATCAGCAGCCCGCAAGCGGAAAGGGCAAGCCCAATGAATCGGCCGGTCAAATGCATCTAAAACCCCCTGAAATAATAAGAAAGCGCAGTATAGGCAGGCGAACAGCCTGTTCTTGAGCGTCTACAGGTGTTTACAAATGGTCCGTTTAAGGCGCTTGGTCGCGCCTGCACTACAGTCCGAGCGGTATGAAATCCGGACAAAGCCATTCCCCCCACCATCCACCAGAACACTGGTGCGTCGAAAGCCGCGACAGCGTCGGTGTGCTGAACATCCCCGGCCTCAATGGCCGTACCCGCGTGTTCGACGTGGACGCCAGCCTGCTGGTGGACGTGCCGCCGCAAGGCGAGGGCGCCTGGTTGGAGCTGACGGTGGAGTTCGATGGGAGGCGCCAGTGGTCGCGCCGCATCCCCGCCCACAACCCGGGTCAGACCGACGGGCTGGAGTACCACCAGCGGGTGCGGCTGGAAGCGGAGCAGGGCCTGCGCGTGCGGGCGGTGGCGGCGGTCAAGGGGGTGCGGGTCCGGCAGCTGGTGGTGGAGGCGCGGGAAGACGTGTGAGAAGCAGGGGTCAAACCCGATGGGCTGCTGAATTTTCTTGAATTTTCATCTGAACAAGTTACTTTAGATTTCGCTTGTAGAAGCATGTTTTGAAACAAAAATTGCCGGTATTTTTTCTCCAGCTTTTCCTGCAAGCACTGTTTTGTACCGCAGGTATCTGCGGGATACATCGCTTTATAAGATCCTAGTCAAGCAATGAAACTCCATGATCTTCTTGAATCGGTCACGGACGAACAGTCGTTTTTGGCGTTCGTGAAGGCACTGCGAGAGGATCGCGAAATAGAGGCCACTGCTGAAAAGGCGTCGCCCTCCGGTCCATATGGCCCAACCCAGGGTGGTTGGGAAAACGTGACGATCGAGTCTTTTCTTGAGTCGGCATGTTCTTGGGCAGAAGACACCGGCTTTGGCGAGTCTCAGGATCTGAGTGATGCATCCCCTTTGAGGAAATTCGCCACGTTCCTGTACCTGGGAAAAATCTATGAGTAGCGAGCCTCACAATCCGTTGATCGACCACCAACGGCGGCTATCACACTCTCGTTCTTTGGCCGTGAGTGCGCCGTTGTCGTCCAATCATTGCCAACGATAGCGCCCAAACCTCAATGACCAATTCTCCGACCTCAAACTTAAAGCGATTGGTGCAGATCGAGCGCCTTCGGCTGGTTCGCACCTGGTTCATTGGGATCGGTGTGGTGACCATCCTCTTCTCCCTGTCCATGCTCGGCAGGATTGGCAGCAACCCAAAGTGGTGGGGCAACACGTTTGCGGCATGGAGAGATCTTGGTTTGCTGCAAGGGATCGTGCTTCCCGGTTTGGGTGTTGGGTTGATTTTTCTGGTTTCTGCGGCAGTCGTTACCGCATTGCTCTGGAAAAAGGAAAGAACCGACCTCTGAGCGCCTGTGGCCCTGACAAGGCGCCCAAACCCGTCCACGTCGGTCGCTGGACGCAACGCGACAAAACCGCGCAGCGCCGTTTCTTTGCGATACGTCAGACCCTAGCCACCGGCCGCGTCCGATAGAACGTCACCGGACTCGCCGGCACCGCGTTCAGCACGCTACGTTTGATCTTGCCCACCACGTGCATTTCGCAGGGTTTGCAGTCGAAGCGCAAGGTGAGCTTCTCTTTGCCGTTGATGAGCTGCATGGGCTCAGCCTTGACCGTGCCTTGCACGCCCGTCACGCCCTTGGCCTGTTTGGGGCAGAGGCTGAGCGAGAAGCGAACGCAGTGCTTGGTGATCATCAGGCTGACTTCGCCTTCCTCTTCGTGGCTCTCGTAGGCGGCGGCGATGACGTTCACGCCGTGTTTCGCGTAGAAGTCCCGTGCCTTGTGGTTGAAGACGTTGGCGAGGTAGGTGAGGGTGTCTTCGGGGTAGTTGACGGGCGGCTCAACGGGCTTCGCTCGTGGCAGGCGGTGCCAGGCCGCCGCGCGGGCGGCTTCGAGCTGGGCCACCGCGTCGCGGCGCAGGGCGTTGAGTTGTGAGGCGGGCACGAAACGCGGTCCGTTGAGATTCAGGGTCACGTCCAGCGGCTGGTAGAGGGTGTCGCCCAGGCGTGAGAGGTTGTCGCGCAGCGTGGCCTCGGCCTGGCTCGGGTCCTTGGCGTTGTCCAGCGGGCCGGGCAGGGTCGCGCTGCCGCTGTGGCCGTCTTCGTCGGTGACGGTCAGTTGCAGGCCGTCGGCCTCCTCAATCAGCGTGATCCAGGCGCCGATGCGCCGCTCGGCCGATTTCTTTTCCAGCCCACGCACCCAGTCCATGTCGCGGTTGCGGTTGACCTGCACGCCCTTGCGCAGGTCCTTGAAGCCGGGCATCGGGTCCTTGGGGAAGACGCGCCACACACCCTTCTTGGCCGTGGCTTCAGCGCGGTTGATCTGCAGGCCCACCAGTTCCTTCTGCAGGTCCAGGTAACACAGGCCGTCGCCGTTGTGGATCACGGTGGCTGGGTCGTCGGTCTCGAGTTCGACGAACTGGGGGCCGACCTGGGTGACGAAGCCGATGGGGCGGCCGGGGTTCTTGGGCGTGTCGAAGGCGCCGATGTCTTCCTGGCGGCCCTGCACGAAGTAGTCGGTGAACTCGCGGTTGAAGTTCTGGCCGGGGTCGGGCTGGAAGTGGAAGGTGCATTCGCCGCTGCTGGCGCGGGCGAGTTCGGGCCGTTCTTCCAGGATCTCGTCGAGCAGCACGCGGTAGTGCGCGGTGATGTTCTTGACGTAGGCCATGTCCTTGTAGCGGCCTTCGATCTTGAAGCTGCGCACGCCGGCGTCGATGATTTCGCGCAGGTTGTCGCTCTGGTTGTTGTCCTTCATCGAGAGCACGTGCTTGTCGTGCGCGACGATGCGGCCCTGGCTGTCTTTCACCTCATAGGGCAGGCGGCAGGCCTGCGAGCAGTCGCCGCGGTTGGCGCTGCGGCCGGTGTGGGCGTGGCTGATGAAGCACTGGCCGCTGTAGGCCACGCAGAGCGCGCCATGCACGAAAAATTCGAGGATGGCGCGGCCCGGCGCGTCCTTCGGGCCCAGCGCGGCGTCGATGGCGGCGATCTGCTGCAGCGTCAGTTCGCGCGCCAGCACGATCTGCGACAGGCCCGCGTCCTGCAGGAAGCGGGCTTTTTCGGGCGTGCGGATGTCGGTCTGCGTGCTGGCGTGCAGCTGGATGGGCGGCAGGTCGATCTCCAGCAGGCCCATGTCCTGCACGATCAGCGCGTCCACGCCGGCGTCGTACAGCTGCCAGGCCAGCTTTCGCGCCGGCTCCAGCTCGTCGTCGCGCAGGATGGTGTTCATCGTGACGAAGATGCGGCTGTTGAAGCGGTGCGCGTAGGTCGCGAGGCGGGCGATCTCCTGCACGCTGTTGTCGGCGCTGGTGCGGGCGCCGAACGACGGGCCGCCGATGTAGACCGCGTCGGCCCCGTGGTTCACGGCCTCGATGCCGATGTGTGCGTCGCGGGCGGGGGCAAGCAGTTCCAGTTGGTGGGGCAGCATGGTGACTCGACAAAAAGGGCAGTGCAGAATCGGGCGGCGCAGGAGGTGAAAGCCGCCCGTCGAAAACAGCCCGTTATTGTCCCGGAGAACCCGCATGTCTGCACCCCTTGATCTTTCGAGCACAGCCATCGTGCTGGTCCACGGCTCCTGGCACGGCGCCTGGTGCTGGAAGCGCGTGCTGCCGCTGCTGCGCGGCGCAGGCGTTGAAACACACGCCGTCACGCTCACTGGCGTGGGCGAACGCGCGCACCTGCTGAGCCCCGGTGTCGGCATCGAGACCCACATTCAGGACGTGGTCGGCCTGATCGAAGCCGAGGAGCTGCAGCGCGTGGTGCTGGTGGGCCACAGCTACGCCGGCAACCTGATCACCTGCGTGGCCGACCGACTGCAGCGCTCACACCCGGGTCTGTTGCGCCACCTGGTCTATCTGGACGCGGGCATCCCCACACCGGGCAGCAGCTGGAGCACGCCGCATTCGCCCGAGACCGTGGCCAAACGCGTGGCCGAGGGCCAGGCGAGCGGCGGCATCAGTTTTCCGCCGCCGGACGCGAGCGTGTTCGGCCTCGAAGGCGCCGACCGCGACTGGGTCAACCGCCGCCAGACACCGCAGCCGTTCCGGCTGTACCAGGAGCCGCTGAACTTCGACCCGGCGCGGGTCTGGGCCGTGCCGCACAGCTTCATCGACTGCACGAACCCACCATTGCCGACGATCGATGCGGCGAGAAAGCGGGTGCGCAGCGAACCGGGTTGGAAGGTTTTTGAGCTGGCGACCGGGCACGACCCGATGGTCAGCGCGCCCAGGGAGCTGGCGCAGTTGCTGCTGGCGATCCATCACCAGTCCAGTCGGGGTTGAGGCTTGATCGTGCCGAAGCCTCCGTCGCGTCGCCTGGACCGCATTGACCTGTTGCGCGCAGCGGCGATGTTGTGGATGACCGCGTTTCATTTCGGCTTCGACCTCGACCACTTCGGCTTCATCGTGCAGGACTTTCACGAAGACCCGTTCTGGACCTGGCAGCGGTCGGCCATCGTGAGCCTGTTCCTGTTCATCGCCGGGCTGTCTCAGGCGGTGGCGTTCCACCAGGGGCCGGGCTGGGCGCGCTTCTGGAAACGTTGGGCGCAGGTGGCGGGCGGTGCGCTTCTGGTGAGCTTCGGGTCTTGGCTGATGTTCCCGGACACCTTCATCTACTTCGGCATCCTGCACGGCGTCGCGGTCATGCTGGTCCTGGTGCGGCTGACGGCGGGCTGGGGCGCATGGCTCTGGCCGCTGGGGGCGCTGGCGATCTCGATGAAATGGGTCGCGCCGCTGGTGATCGGTGCGCTGCCGTCGCTCGCCTTCCTGAACCAGCCGGGCTTCAACGCGCTGGGCTTCATCAGCCAACTGCCCATCACCGAAGACTACGCGCCGGTGCTGCCCTGGCTGGGCGTGATGTGGTGGGGCGTGGCGGCAGGGCGCTGGGCGCTGCTGAACCGGCCGGACTGGCTGGGCGCGGGCGATCCGCCTTCGAGCGGAATGAAGAAAGGACTGGTCGTGCTCGGGCGCTGGAGCCTTACCTACTACCTGGTGCACCAGCCGGTGATGATTGGTCTGCTGGCGGCGTTCGTTTGGTGGCGCGGCTGAACGACCTCAGCCCGAACAGAACGGCCGCAGAAACTGCGCGGCCACGAACAGGTCTTTCTCAATCGCCCGCCGCACGCCCGCGCTGTCCTTCAGCCGCAGCGCCATGACGGCGTCGCCGTGCGCCTCGTTGACCACGCGCAGCGAGGCCGGCACCTCGAACAGCTTGTTGGACAGCGGCCCGACCTTGAGCCACACGGTTTCGATCAGCGAGAGCAGGGTGGGCGAGGCGGCCGCCTGGTAGAGGCGCAGGTGGAACAGCTCGTTGGCGTCGAGGTAGCCCTTGGCGTCGTTGACCCTGAGCGCGTCGCGCATGCGCTGCTCCAGGGCCAGCAGCTCGGCCACGCCGGCGGCGTCCAGCCGGTGGGCGCCGCGCTCGGCGGCCTCGCCTTCGAGCAAGAGCCGGGTCTGCAGCACGTCGTCGAACTCGGCCAGCGAGAGCTTGGGCACGATCATGCCGCTGTGCGGCACGTTGACCAGCGCGCCCTCGGCCGCGAGCCGCTGCAGCGCGGCGCGCACCGGCATGACGCCCACGCCCAGTTTCTCGGCGATGGCGTGGATCTTCAGCCGCTCGCCGGGCTGGAACTGACCCACCGTGACCCATTGGCGCAGGCGCGCATAGGTTTCATCCTGTTTGGTCGACGGTGTGTCGCTCATGCCGTCGTGATCTGCGCAAGCACCTCGTCCAGCGCACCGATCAGTTGCGCGACATCGTCGGTCGTGGTCTGCGGGCAGACCAGCATCATGTTGTGGAAGGGCGTGATCATCACGCCGCGGTTGAGCAGGCCGAGGTGGATCAGGTGCTCCAGCTCACCGTCGAGCACGCCGTCGGCCTCACTGCCGCTCTTCGGCGGCGTGGGGCAGAACTGGAACTCGGTGCGCGCGCCGACCTGGGTCACGCACCAGGGCAGGTCGTGGCTCGCGATGACCGTGCGCAAGCCAGCGGCCAGCCGCTCGGCCAGCGCCAGCATGTAGTCGTAGGCGGCGGGGGTCATGACCTCGCTCAGCGTGGCGCGCATGGCGGCCATGGCCAGCATGTTGCCGGTGAGCGTGGTGCCAATGCCGCTGTGGCCGGGCGGGGCGTCGTGTTTGGCCTTCACGGCGCGGGCGGCGAGGTCGGCGCTCATGCCGTAGACCGCGCAGGGCACGCCGCCGCCCACCGGCTTGCCGAGCACGAGCGCGTCGGGCTGAATGCCGTGGGCGCGGGCGTAACCGCCGGGGCCGGTGCTGATGGTGTGGGTTTCGTCCATCACCAGCAGCGTGCCGTGGCGGCGGATGAGAGCCTGCGCCTCGGCCCAGAAACCCGGCTCGGGCAGCACCATGCCGATGTTGGTCATGACCGGCTCGGCCAGCACGCAGGCCACGTCGCCGGACTTCAGGGCGGCTTCGAGCGCGACCAGGTCGTTGAACTCGACCACCACCGTGTGTTCCGTCAGGTCGTGCACCTGGCCGAGCAGGCTGCCGCGCTGCACTGGCTGACCGTCCACCAGATCGACGAACACGTCTTCGATGGTGCCGTGGTAGCAACCGTTGAACACCAACATCTTCTGGCGTCCGGTGGCGGCGCGGATCCAGCGCACGATGTAGCGGTTGGCGTCGGTCGCGCTCATGGCGAACTGCCACATGGGCAGGCCGAAGCGCTCGGCGAGCAGGGCGCCGACGGCGGCCGCGTCGGCCGTGGCCAGCATGGTCGTGAAGCCGCGCGTGGCCTGCCTGACCAGGGCGGCCGCCACGGGTGCGGGCGAATGGCCGAACATGGCGCCGGTGTCGCCCAGGCAGAAATCGACCAGCCGGTGGCTGTCCACGGTGGTGACCTGGGCGCCGCTGGCCTGGCAGACGTGCAGGGCAAACGGCGTGCCCCAATCGCTCATCCAGTGCAGCGGCACGCCGAACAGCAGGTGTTCGCTGGCCTGCTCGGCGAGGGCGGCGGAAGCCGGGTTGCGCTCGATGAACGACTGGCGTTCGCGGGCGAGGAAGGCGAGGGCGCGTGGCCAGTGAATGCCGCGGCGGCTGGCGCGTGGGGTGGTCGTGCTGTCCATGGGTGCCTCCTCCTTCAAACCAGCAGCAACAGGTGCTCACGCTCCCAGGAGCTGATCACGCGGTTGTAGGTGGCGTATTCCAGCTCCTTCACCGCCAGAAACGCATCGATGAAGGCGCCACCGAACACGTCGCGCACCGGCTCGCACTCGCGCATGCGGCGGATCGAGTCTTCCATGTGGCTGGGCAGCTCGAAGTCCATGTCCCAGGCACTGGTTTTCATGGGTTCGGTGGGCAGGCGTTTTTCCACCATGCCGAGGTAGCCTGCGCCCAGTGTGGCGGCCATGGCCAGGTAGGGGTTCACGTCCACGCCCGGCACCCGGTTTTCCAGTCGGCGGTTGGCCGGGTCGGACTCGGGCACGCGGATGCCGCAGGTGCGGTTGTCGTAACCCCACTGCACGTTGATCGGCGCCGACATGAAGCGCGAGAGCCGGCGGTACGAGTTCACGTAGGGCGCGAGCATGGGCATGATCTGCGGCACGTAGCGCTGCAGGCCGGCAATGTAGTGCCGGAAGGCGGGTGTCGCTGCGCCGGCTTCGTCGCTGAAGATGTTCTGGCCCGTCTTCGCGTCGAGGATGCTCTGGTGGATGTGCATCGCGCTGCCCGGCTCGGCCTCCATGGGCTTGGCCATGAAGGTGGCGAAGATGCCATGGCGCAGCGCGGTCTCGCGCACCGTGCGCTTGAACAGGAACACCCGGTCGGCCAGGTCCATGGCATCGCCGTGGGTGAAGTTGATCTCCATCTGGCCCGCGCCGGCCTCGTGGATCAACGTCTCCACGCCCAGCCGGTGCACCTCGCAGAAGCGCGAGAGCTCCAGGAAGAATGGGTCGAAGTCGTTCACCGCGTCGATGGAATACGACTGGCGCCCGGCCTCGGGCTTGCCGGTGCGGCCCAGCGGCGGCTGCAGCGGCTCGTGCGGGTTCTGGTGGCGCGCCACCAGGTAGAACTCCATCTCGGGCGCCACCACCGGCTGCCAGCCCTGCACCTCGTACAGCGCGAGCACGCGCCTCAGCACCGAGCGCGGGGCGAGCGCCACTGGCGAACCGTCGAACTCCTCGCAGTCGTGAATGATCACCGCCACCTGCTCGGCCGCCCACGGCACCATGCGCGCGGTGGCCAGGTCGGGCACGCAGACCATGTCGGGGTCGGTGTCGCCCACGAAGGCGGCGTTGTCGGGCTGCTGGCCGTTCACGGTGTTGAGCAGCACGCTCTTGGGCAAGCGCATGTGGCCCGAGTTGAGGAACAGGTCCTTGGGCAGGATCTTGCCCCGGGCGATGCCCGTCATGTCAGGGATCACGCACTCCACCTCGTGGATGCGGTGTTCGGCCAGGAAGGCCTGAATGTCGGGATTGGATGGCATGCGATCTCTCTGATTTGATCAAATAATTCACGGATTATTGATTAATTCGCCAAACAAGCAAGCATTTGATCAAATTCAGGGAGGTGTCTTGCATGCCACCCATCTGTTCAGGCATAAAAAAACGCGACGAAAGTCGCGTTTTTTTGGGGTGAAAACAGGCTGGCGCCGGCTTACTGAACCTTGGCCTTCTCGCGCAGGCTCCTCTGGAACTCGGCCAGTTTCTGTTGCTGCATCTGCTGGGCGATCTGCGGCTTCAACTCTTCGAAGGCCGGCAGTTTGGCCTGGCGCACGTCGTCCACGCGGATGATGTGGAAACCAAACTGGCTCTTGACCGGTTCCGGGGTCATCTGGCCCTTGTCGAGCTTGATCATGGCCTCGGAGAACTCGGTCACGTAGCTGGCGGCGTTGGCCCAGTCCAGATCGCCACCGTTGGCACCGGAGCCCGGGTCTTTGGACTTGGCCTTGGCCTGGTCTTCGAACTTGGCGCCGCCCTTGATGGCCGCGATGATGGCCTTGGCTTCGTCTTCCTTCTCGACCAGGATGTGGCGCGCGCGGTATTCCTTGCCGCCGTTGGCCGCGGTGAACTTGTCGTACTCGGCCTTGATCTCGGCGTCGGTGACCGGGTTCTTCTTCTGGTAGTCGGCGAACAGTGCGCGGATCATGATGGTCTGGCGGGCCAGCTCCATCTGGCTCTTGAAGTCGGCGGTGGCGGCGATGCCGCGCTTTTGCGCTTCCTGCACGAAGACCTCACGCAACACCACTTCTTCCTTGATTTGCGCACGGGTGGCGTCGTCGATCTGGCGACCGGAGGCAACGATCTGCTGCTCCAGTGCCGCGACACGGGCGGTGGGCACGGCCTTGCCGTTCACGATGGCCACGTTCTGGGCCGCGGCCCAGGGAGCGGTGGCGATCAGGGCGGCCGCGGTCAGGGCCGACAGGGAAAATTTCATGGTGATCCTCGGGTGTGAAAAAGGGTTGAGCGCTTCCGTGGGTGCAATGACGGCACCGCAGCGTCTTCGATGGTGTTCAGGTGACGATTTCGATCGCCAGCGCGTGCAGCCCGGCATCGGTGAAATTTTGCAGCGCATCATACACAAGGCGGTGCTGCGCCACGCGGCTCTTGCCGGCAAACGCCGGGGAGGCAATGCGCACCCTGAAATGGGTGCCGTAACCGAGGCCATTGGCCCCGGCGTGACCGGCATGGGCGGCGCTTTCGTCGAGCACTTCGAGGTGGGTGGGGGTGAGCGCCGCGTCGAGGGCCGCCTGCAGGCCACCGGCCGTGGGGGCAAAAGTTGGGGAGGGCATCATGAGGATCCGGTGCCGGCTTCGCCGTCGTTTTTCAGGTATTTCGCGATGTACAGGCCTTGCCCGACGATGAACACCACCGGGAACACGTAGCCCCAGAGCTTGAAGTTCACCCAGTCTTCGGTGGAGTAATAGGCGGCAACGTAGGCGTTGATGGCGGCCATGAACAGGAAATAGGCGACCCAGATCACCGTCAGGCGCGCCCACACGGCTTCGGGTAGCGAGAGCTGGCTGCCCAGCAGGATCTGCAGGAAGTTCTTCTTCCAGATCCAGAGCGCGGCGGCGAGCACGATGGCCATGCTCGCGTAGAGCACCGTGGGCTTCCACTTGATGAAGCGTTCGTCGTGCAGCAGCAGGGTCAGCGCGCCGAACACGATCACCAGCACCAACGTGACCTTCTGCAGGGCCTGCAGCTTGCGGTCGATGCCGTAGATGAGGCCGGTCTGGAGCAATGTGGCCACCATCAGCACCCCCGTGGCGGTGTAGATGTCGCCGAGCTTGTAGGCCGCGACAAAGAGGGCGATGGGGAAAAAGTCGATCAGGAAGCGCATGGGGTGGATTATCGGCGGAGTGGGCAAGGCATCAGAACCCGTGGGGAAGATCAAGGTTCCCCACCGATCTGCCGATACAGGGGCATGCCCCGCGCCGCCGGGCTGGCCAAGGGCCGGCACGCCGGCCTTTTTTCACCATCTGCAATCTGTATCAAGGTGTGCGCCATGACCGATGACGACCAGTTCGAGAGTTTCAAAACCGCCCTGTCTGCGTTCATGCGACAGACCCACGCGCTGGTCGACCGCGTGCTGTCCGATGAAACCCACAAGTCGCACCTGGCACCGCTGGTGCCCTGGGTGAGCGAGGTGATGTCGGCATCGATGGAGACCGAGCTGGTGGAGCAGGTCGCTCTGGCCTACTGGTCCCGCATGGGCATGACCTCCACCTCGACGCCGGCCCGGCTCAAGATCCTGGAACTCGACGGGCTGTCTGCCGCGATCAGCCAGAGCCTGTCGCTCGCTGCGGCGCCGGACGGCACCGCGAGCTTCGCCCAGACCCACCTGCTGGGCGTGTGCAGCCTGACCGTGGGCAGCCTGCTGGACGCGATCGGCGACATGTTCCCGCTGGTGCGAGGCCTCCTGCGCTCCACCCAGGACGCGATCGACGTGGCGCGCAGCTGATCGTTCGGTGGTCTGGCGCGGTCAGCGTCGGAACTTGGGTGACCCGGTGGGCTCTACAGTGCGGTTCTTCCGCACCACAAAGGCATCACCACCATGGACATCCAGGCACAGAAAGCCATTCTCACCATCGCGCTGCTCGCCGCGTTCGCCGACGGCGACAAGGCCGACACCGAACGCGAAGCCATCCGTCAACTCTCAGACACCCTGGGGCACGACAGCGTGGGCGCGGGCCTGGCCGGGCTGTACCAGGACGTGCTGCTCAAGCGCGTGACGCTGGCCGACGCGGTCGGCGCGCTGACCGACCCCAGCCACCGGCAACTTGCCTATGAAATGGCGGTGTGCGTGTGCGACGCCGACGGGCGCCAGAGCCCGGCCGAGACGGCCTTCCTGAGCGACCTGAAGGCCCGCCTGAAACCCGATGCGGCCCAGGCGGCGGCGTTCGAGCGCGAAGCGGACGCGGTGGTCGACGCCGCCGAGGCGGCCGCGCCCGCCTCGCTGCCGGCGGTGGTGGCGGCACCCGTGGCCACGCCGCTCCCGAAAGCCCCTTCAATGCAGGACGCCGAACTGGACGCCCTCATCCTGAGCGCGGCGAAGCTCAACGGCGCCCTGGAACTCTTGCCCCAGTCGTGGGCCTCCATGGCCATCATCCCGTTGCAGGTGCGCCTGGTCTACAACATCGGCAAGGCGCACGGCATCGAACTCGATCAGGGCCACATCAAGGAATTCATCGCCGCCGTCGGTGTGGGCCTGACCTCGCAATACGTCGAACAGTTCGGGCGCAAGCTGCTGGGCGGCCTGCTGGGCAAGATCGCCGGGCGCACCATCGGCGGGATCGGCAGCGCGGCCACCGGCGTCGCGTTGTCCTTCGCCACCACCTACGCGCTGGGCCATGTGGCCAAGCGCTACTACGCCGAGGGCCGGGTCATGAGCACCGCGCTGCTGCAGGAGAGCTTCCAGAAGCTGCTGGCGCCGGCCAAGCAGATGCAGGCACAGTACCTGCCGCAGATGCAGGACCTCTCCCGCACGCTGGACATGGGCCAGGTGCTCAACATGGTGCGCGGGGCCCGGTGAATCGCTGGTGGCATCATGGCACTGCCCTGATTGCCATCCATGCCCACACCACCCGAACCCACACAGCCCGCATCCCCCCGAACCACGCCGCCAGTGAGCAGCCGCGTTCCGCGCGCCCTTGCCGTTCTCGCGCTGGTGACGGGCCTGCTGGTCACGGCCGTGTTCGCCTGGCGCGCATGGCGCCAGCACGAGTACGAACAGCGGCTCACGTCGGGCCAGGTGCAGGTCGAAACCCTGCGCGGCTGGATGACCTTGCCTTACATCGAACGGACGCATGGCGTCCCGCAATCCCGGATGCGGGAGGCCCTTGGGCTGCCTGCGCAGGGGGGTGATGAGCGCAGCCTTCGCGACTGGTTCGAGCGGCAGGGCATCGACCCGGTGCAAGGGCGCCAGAAGATCGAGGCGCTGATCCTGCAGGCACCCGCGAGCGCGCCCGCGCGTGACCCGCGGTGACCGACATCACCGGCGCGCTGCTGACCGCGCTCATCAACCACGGGCAGTGGCTGCTGGGCGCGGTGCTGTTTCTGGCGGCCCTGGGGGTCCCGCTGCCGGCCAGCGTGCTGCTCCTGGCGGCCGGGGCGTTCGCCCGACAAGGTGTGCTGGACCCGCTTTCGGCGGCCCTGACCGGCTCGGTGGCCGCCGTGAGCGGTGACCTCACCAGCTACGCCCTCGGGCGCGGACTGGGCACGCGCTTGCCGGATCGCTGGCGCGAGGGCGACACCTGGCGGGGTGCGGCAGACATGTTCGGGCGCTGGGGCGTATGGGCGGTGCTGGTCACGCGTTTCCTGCTGACGCCGCTGGCGCTGCCCGTGAACCTGCTCGCGGGCAGCACGCGGTACCCGCTGGCGCGCTTCCTGCTGCCGGTGGTCGTGGGCGAAATCGCCTGGGTGCTGCTGTTCGGCGGGCTCGGTTACGCGTTCGCGCAAAGCTGGGAACGCGTCAGCGCCTGGGCCGACGACTCGGCCGGTCTGCTGCTGGGCGCGGCCCTGGTGGCGCTGGGCGCATGGGGCCTTCGCCGGCTGCAGCACCGGCAAGGCACGGCGCGCTGAACCGATGCCCTTGGCTGCAACCGGGCGTTGCCTGGGTAACAGTCTTCGTGCGCAAGGGTTCTCGGGCAGAATGCCGAGGCTGCAGGAACAAGCCCTTGTGCGGCGTGGCCGCACAAGCACTTTTGACACCCCATTGTTAGGATCACCCCGATGACCATGCATCCCCGTTTCAAGCTGATCGCCATGTGCCTGGCCGTTGCCGCCTTCACCGCCGCCTGTGGTGGAGGTGACGAAGACCCGTTGCCAGGCGACACGACCGGCGATGTGGTGGCCAAATACATCGGCTCCTGGGAATCCGACTGCTTCGAAGAGGGCAGTGCCTCGGGCAAAGCCCGCGCCGATTTCACCAAGACCTCAGCCACCAGCTTCACCGGTGACGTGATCGCCTACGCCTACGTCGGCACGTCCTGCTCAGGCCCCAGTGTCAAGGATGAAAAAGTCCTGACCGGCCTGTCGATGACCCACGCCGGCACGAAGGCTCTGGGCGGCGTCACGGTCGACAAGTTCTCCGGCACCTCGACCCAGAAGAACGGCAAGCTGGTCATGTACGCCAACGGCAACACCCTGCAACTGGGTGACGTGGACGGCCCCGAAGATGCCGAAGGCTACGCCAACACCTTCTTTGACAGCCGCTACACGCTCAAACGCATCCAGTAAGGTTTTTACGCGACTTTTGGAAAGGGCCGGGGCTCACGCTCCGGCCCTTTCTTTTTCATCACATGGCGGCTTCGAGCATGGCCCGGTAGTCGTCGGCGCTGGCGAGGCGCGGGTTGGTCTTGTGGCAGTGGTCGGCCAGGGCACCTTCGATCACTTTGTCGAACAGGTCGGGCGTCACGCCCATGGCGGCCAAGCCGCTGGGCAGGCCGAGGCGGGCGTTCATCGCCTTGATCGCTTCACCGACGTCGCTGCCGCTGGCCAGGCCCATCGCGTGGGCCATGCGGTCCAGCCGCCGGTCTTTCTTCATCGATTCGGCCTCGGCGTTGAAGCGGATCACGGCGGGCAGGAACATCGCGTTGAGCGTGCCGTGGTGCAGGCGCGGGTTCACGCCGCCCAGGCTGTGGCTCAGGCTGTGCACGCAGCCCAGCCCTTTCTGGAACGCCATCGCGCCCTGCATCGACGCGCTCATCATGTTCAGCCGCGCCTCGCGGTCTTGCCCGTTGGTGGTGGCGCGCTCGATGTGCGCCCAGCCACGCGCCAGGCCGTCGAGCCCGATGCCGTCGGCCGGCGGGTTGAAGGCCGGCGCCATGAAGGTTTCCATGCAGTGGGCGATGGCGTCCATGCCGGTGGCGGCGGTGAGCATGGGCGGCAGACCGAGCGTGAGCTCAGGGTCGAGCAGGGCGGTCTTTGGCACCAGGTGCCAGCTGTGGAAGCCGAGCTTGCGGCCGTCGTCCACGATCACGATGGCGCCGCGCGCCACCTCGCTGCCGGTGCCAGCGGTGGTGGGCACGGCGATCAGCGGCGGGACGCGGTCGGTGATCTTCGGAGAGCCACCTTCGATGGTGGCGTAGTTCTTGAGCGGGCCTTCGTGCATCGCCGCGATGGCCACGCCTTTGGCGCAATCGATGGAGCTGCCGCCACCCAGCGCGATCAGGCCGTCGCAGCCCTCGGCCTGGTACACCGCGACCGCGGCACGCACCGCCGCTTCGGTCGGGTTCGAGGGGGTCTGGTCAAACACGGCCGGCTTCAGGCCGGGCAGGGCGGCCAGCGCCTTGTCGAGCAGGCCCACGGCCTTGACGCCCGCGTCGGTCACGATCAGCGGGCGCCGGATGCCCACGCGTTCGCACTCGGCCTGCAGCTGCGACAGCGCGCCGAAGTCGATCAGGATGTTGGTCACGTAAAGAATCTGGGCCATGGCGTGTCTCTTGGGCTGTTGTGTTGGGAGGGAAAACTATACGGCCCGCAGCTTCGGCCAAGAAGGTCGCCCACACGGCTGCCGGTCGCGCAAAAGACAGCCACAATGCCGTCCCATGTCGCACCACCGCAACCCCAGAGCCCTGTTGTCGCCCGCCATGCGCGGCGTGCTCGACCGCATCGCCCGCGCCGGGCACCCGCCCATGCACGCCCTGACGCCCGACCAGGCCAAGGCCGCCTACGCCGCGGGTGCGGGGGTGCTCGACATCCCTTCGCACAAGCTGGCCAGGGCCGAGGACCTGGCCATCCCCGCGCGGGACGGCGTCGAGCTGCACGCCCGGCTGTTCGCCCCGGCGTGCGAACATCCCCTGCCCGTGCTGCTGTACTTCCACGGTGGCGGTTTCACGGTCGGCAGCGTGGCCACGCACGAGCCGCTGTGCCGCCACCTGGCCCACCTGGCGCACTGCGCCGTGGTCTCGGTCGACTACCGGCTGGCCCCTGAGTCAAAGTTCCCCTCCGCCGCGAACGACGCCTGGGACAGCCTGGCCTGGCTGCGCGAGAACGCCACCGCGCTGCGGCTGGACGGTGCCCACATCGCGGTCGGCGGTGACAGCGCCGGCGGCACGCTCGCCGCCGTGACCGCCATCGCCGCGCGCGACGCGGGCTTGCCGCTGGCACTGCAGCTGCTGTTCTACCCCGGCACCGCCGGCCACCAGAACACGCCCAGCCACAAGACCTTCGCCGACGGCTTCCTGCTGGAAGAGCCACACATCACCTACTTTTTCAACCAGTACCTGCGCAGCCCGGAAGACCGCAATCACTGGCGCTTCGCCCCGCTGGACGGTGTCGATGAACAAGGGCAGGTGCGCGACCTCGACGGCGTGGCACCGGCCTGGATCGGCCTGGCCGAATGCGACCCGCTGACCGACGAAGGCGTGATGTACGCCGACCGCCTGCGCATGGCGGGGGTGGCGGTGGACCTGGAGATCTACGCCGGCGTGGTGCACGGCTTCATCCAGTTCGGGCGCGCCATCCCGCCGGCATTGACCGCCCACAACGACGCCGCCCGCGCCCTCAGACACGCTTTTGGAGCCCGCTGAATGACCACCCTGCAACGATCACACTTCCGCTTCTTCCACCGCCTGCGCGTGCGCTGGGCCGAGGTGGACATGCAGAAAATCGTCTTCAACGCCCACTACCTGATGTACTTCGACACCGCCATCAGCGACTACTGGCGGGCGCTGGCACTGCCCTACGAGGCCTCGATGCGGCAACTCGAAGGCGATCTCTACGTGGTCAAGGCCACGGTCGAATTCCACGCCTCCGCGCAACTCGACGATCAGATCGACATTGCCATGAAGTGCAGCCGCATCGGCAGCTCGTCCATCACCTTCACCGGCGCCATCTTCCGGGGCGATGATCATCTGATCACCGGGGAGCTCATCTACGTGTTCGCCGACCCGGCCACGCAGACCTCGAGCCCCGTGCCCGAGGCGCTGCGCCACATCCTGCTCGGCTTTGAGGCGGGCGAGGCCATGACCACGGTGAAACTTGGCGACTGGGCCACGCTGGGCACCGACGCCCAGGTGCTGCGCATGGATGTCTTTGTCGACGAGCAGCGCATTCCCAAGGAGCTGGTCAGCGACGCGGCCGACGCCACCGCGCTGCACGCCGTGGCCTTCAACCGCCTGGGCCGGCCGGTGGCCACCGGGCGCATGGTCAGCGAGCAGCCCGGCGTTGGCCGGATCGGCCGCATGGCGGTCCACCGGGTGCTGCGCGGGGGATCGCTCGGCAAGCAGGTGCTGCAGGTGCTGACGGATGCGGCCCGGGCGCGCGGAGACCACGAAGTGATGCTGCATGCCCAGCGCAGCGCGGTGGGTTTCTACGAGCGGCTGGGGTACCAGAAAAGGGGCGAAGCGTTTGTCGAGGCGGGCATCGAGCACCAGGAGATGTTTTTGCCCCTGGTGTGAGCGGCGGATCACCAGACCATCTGGTGGGTGCGGCGTTCGTCGCCGGACCAGTGGTGCCGGTCGGCGCGATTGGTCCGGTGGGTCCACTCGTCCAGTTGCACCTGCCAGGACCCGCCCGCATCGCCATGGCGCGTCACGCTGGCGATCAGGCTGCTGCGGGTGCCGTAACCGCGCCCGATCATGTCCACGAACGGGCTGGACAGCGCCTGCTCGATGTCCGGCGGCACACCGGTCTGCGGCAGAGCCTGAGCGGCGACGGTGGAGCGGTCGGCCAGTGCCTCGCTCAGCACCCGGTGCTGGTCCTGCATCGACGGCGTGCGCAGCGCTTCGCCCACCGCTGATTTCAGCCGTTGTGTCTTGGGCCAGGGCGTGTCCAGCGCCGCATTGGACAGCCCATAGATGCCAGGCGCCAGCCGCTGGCTGTGCAGCGTTGCGGCGCCGTCGTGGTGGGGTTGCAGGGGATCGCGGTTGGTGATCCAGGCCCAGACACCCGACCGGAAATCGCCCACGATCAGGTTGAACCCGCCGTACCCGGCGGGGTCGATGCCGGCGATCAGCGCGTCCGCGTTGAGGTGGGCCTGAAGCCAGCGCGCCGGGAGTTCACCCCGGCTGCGCCGGCCCGGCCCAGGTTGGGCGCTGCGCACGTTGGTGAGCATGGCCACTCGGCCGCTGTCGCTCACCCCCAGCCAGGTGCCGCCGTCGCGCAGGTCGCGCCCGGCCAGCACGACCGTGCCGTCGGGCAAGGCCCAGCGGTGGAGTGGCTCGGTGGGGCGGTCGAAGAACTCGTCGCGGTTGGCGGCGATCAGCAGCGGGCAGGCCGGGTCGGCGTCGATGGCGAAGGCGATCAGGCACATGCCGGGGCCGGTGGTTTCAAATGTCCGCGAGCAGCGGGTAGGGCAGGGGCAGCAGGTTCAGCGCGGGGCCGTCGGCGGCGGCGAGGCGCAAACGACCGCCCTCGGCGGCGCTGGTCTGCATGGAGACGATGGCGTTCCAGCCGGCCTCGGGGTGGGGCGCGGCCTCGACCACGGTGCCACACGGCTGGGCAGCGTCGCTGTCGTGGAAGACCTCCTGGCCCGGGGCCATGGCCGCGTCGCCCTGCACCACGTAGGCCCGCCGCTTGAGCGTGCCGCGAAACTGGCTGCGCGCGACCACTTCCTGACCGGGGTAACAACCTTTTTTGAAGTTCACGCCACCGACCGATTCGAGGTTGAGCATCTGCGGCACGAAGGCCTCGACCACCGGCAACGACAGCGTGGGCACGCCGCTCATCACCTCCAGCCAGCGCCACTGGGCCTCACCCAGCCGCTCGCCGCCAGGAGCCGGCGTGTCGACCGGCGCCACCCACATCGCGCGGCCCACGCCCGCACCCGGATACAGCCGCACCAGCTGCGCGCCATCGGCGTCGAGCTTGCTCCAGGGACTGGCGGGCAGCGCGGCCGGCACGGCATCGCCAACCAGACCCCAGAGCTGGAACTCCGCGCTGGCGTCGCTGAGCTTGGCCTTGGCGCGCAGCAGGAACATGGACAGGCGCTTGAGCGTCGCCGGCAGCAGGTCGGCGCTGCACACCAGAAGAATGTCGTCGTGAGCCCGTTTGAATCCGATGAAGCTGGCCAGCAGGCGCCCTTTGGCCGAGCAGAACCCGGCCAGGCGCGCTTCCGAGAGGCCGAGCAGTGAAAAGTCGTTGGTCAGTTGTCCGTGCAGGAACTTCGCCGCCTCTTCGCCTTGAGCGCGGATCACGCCCAGGTGGGGCAGGAGCGACACGCCGTGGAGGGCGGTGGCGGGAGGGAGTCCGGTGGGGCTGGTGGTCATTCGCGAGCGATCGGGTTCGTGGGGTGAAAACAGTGCGGTCGATTATCATCCGCCGACCTTTTCAGCGCCCGCCGCGCGCCCAGTCCCTGACCTCCTTGCTGTGAAACGTTTTTTTGTCTGGCTCCTGCTGGTGCCCACGTTGTTGGCCGGTGTGACCGCCGCGGGCGCCTGGTGGTGGCTGGGGCAGCCGCTGCCGTTGCCGGCCGGGACGAGTGCGGCCGCGCCGCTGGAGTTTCAGATCGCCCCCGGGTCGTCGGCACGCGGCGCGGCCGAAGCGGTCACCCAGGCGGGCGTGAACACGCCGTCCGCCCTGCTGTACGCCTGGTTCCGGTGGTCGGGCCAGGCGCGGGGCATCAAGGCCGGCACCTATGAAATCAAGCCCGGCACCACCCCGCGCGGCCTGCTGAACCAGCTGGTGAAGGGCGAGCAGGCGCTGCGCAGCCTCACGCTGCTGGAAGGCTGGAACTTCCGCGAGCTGCTGGCCGCCGTGCGGCGCTCGCCCGACTTGACGCAAGACCTGGAGGGACTGGACGCGGCCGGCGTGATGGCGCGCATCGGCTTCCCCGGTCGCCATCCCGAAGGCCGGTTTTTCCCCGACACCTACCGCATGGTGCGCCACGCGGCAGCCTCCAGCGTGTTGCGCCAGGCCGCCCTGGCGATGGAGGAGCGGCTGGGCCAGGCCTGGGCGCAACGCGACCCGGCCTCGCCGCTGCGCGCTCCCGACGAGGCGCTGATCCTGGCGAGCATCATTGAAAAGGAAACCGGTACCGAAGCCGATCGCGCGATGGTGGGCGGCGTGTTCAGCAACCGGCTGCGCATCGGCATGCGGCTGCAGACCGATCCGACCGTGATCTACGGCCTGGGCGAACGCTTCGATGGCAACCTGCGGCGCGCCGACCTGCTGGCCGACACCCCTTACAACAGCTACACCCGCGCGGGGTTGCCGCCCACGCCCATTGCCATGCCGGGCTGGGCGTCGCTCAAGGCCGCCGTCCAGCCGGCCACCACGCCGGCGCTGTACTTCGTGGCGCGCGGCGACGGCAGCAGCGCCTTCAGCGCCACGCTGGAAGAGCACAATGCTGCGGTGCGGCAATACCAGCTGCAGCGCTGAACATATATGCCCCACCCGAATCCCCAGGCCCGAGGCCTCTTCATCAGCTTCGAAGGCATCGACGGCGCCGGCAAGTCCACCCACATCGCCGGGCTGGCCGATGCGTTCCGGGGCCAGGGCCGCACTGTCACGCTGACGCGCGAGCCCGGTGGCACGCCACTGGCCGAGAAGCTGCGCGCACTGCTGTTGAACGATTCGATGGACCCACTCACCGAGTCGCTGCTGGTGTTTGCCGCCCGGCGCGACCACCTGATGAACGTGATCGAGCCGGCGCTGGCGCGCGGTGAGGTGGTGCTGTGCGACCGCTTCACCGACGCGACCTTTGCCTATCAGGGTGGCGGACGCGGCTTTGATCTCGATGTGCTGGGGACCCTGGAGCGCTGGGTGCAGGCCACACCTGCGGTGGGCGAGGGCGCGCTGCGCCAGCCGGACCTGACCGTGTGGTTCGACCTGCCGCCCGAAACGGCCGCCGCCCGACTGGCCGACGCGCGTGCGCCCGACCGGTTCGAGGCTCAGCCGCTGGACTTCTTCCGCCACGTGGCCGCCGGTTACGCGGCGCGGGCCGCGGCCGATCCAACGCGCTTTGCCCGCATCCAGGCCGATCAGGCCCGCCACCTGGTCTGGCAACAGCTCACCAGCACCTTCGTGCGGCGCGGTTGGTTGTCCATCATGGTCCCGGCCAACAGCGGTCCCCGATGAGCAACACACCTGCCATCGCCGCGCCGTGGATTCAGCGGCAGCTGTCCCAGTTGCTCGGCCAGCGCGGCCACGCCTGGCTGCTGCAGGGACCGTCCGGCCTGGGTCAATACGATCTTGGCATGGGTCTGGCCCAGGCCTGGTTGTGCGAAAACCCCACGCCGGCGGGCGCCTGCGGCACCTGCGGCAGTTGCCACCTGGTCGGCAGCCGGGCGCACCCCGATCTGGTGGTGCTGATGCCGGAGACGGTGCTGCTGGAGCGCGGTTGGCCGCTCTCGGAATCCGCCCAGAAAGAGATCGACGACAAGAAGCGCAAGCCCAGCAAGGAAATCCGCGTCGACGCCATGCGCGACATGGTGGCCTTCGCGCAGCGCACGAGCGCACGCGGGCGCGGCACGGCGGTGCTGGTGTACCCGGCCGAGCGCATGAACCACGTGACCGCCAACGCCTTGCTCAAGACGCTGGAAGAACCGGCCGGCGACACCCGCTTCGTGCTCGCGAGCGAAGCCACCCACCAGCTGTTGCCCACCATCCGCAGCCGCTGCCAGACCCACGCGATGACCTGGCCCGCCGAAGCCGAAGCGCTCGACTGGCTGCAGGCACGGGCGCGGGCAGATGGCGCCAAAGACCCCGGCCCCGAACAGGCGCGTGTGTGGCTGCAGGCGGCAGGCGGGCGACCCGACGACGCGCTGGCCTGGGGGCGCAGCGGCCTCGCGGCCTCGCGCTGGAGCGAGTTGCCGCGCGCGCTGGCCAAGGGCGACTGGTCCCTGCTGTCCGACTGGACCGCCGCGCAACAGCTGGAGCTGCTGCAAAAGCTGTGTCACGACCTGATGTCGGTGGCCGCCGGTGCGTCGCCACGTTTCTTTCCCGCCGACAGCCTGCCGCCCGCGCCGCGCTGGATGGCGTTGGCGCGCTGGTCGAGTGCGCTGATGCAGGCCGCCCGCACGGTGGAGCACCCCTACAACCCGGGCCTGATGCAGGAGGCCTGGGTCGCGGCGACGCGACAGGCACTCGCGCGCACGTCTCCGCGAACCTGATGCCAGGCGCCACGGGCCGGGTTTGCCGCTAAACTTCAACGCCATGAGCACCAGCCCCGTCCCTACCCCAGCGTCGTCGCGGCCGAGCGTGATTCAACTCTCCATCAAGGAGAAAGCGGCTCTGTATGCCGCCTACATCCCCCTGTTCACCGAGGGCGGCATCTTCATTCCCTCGTCGCGCGACTACCGCATTGGCGACGATGTGTACGTGCTGCTCAGCCTGCCCGACGATCCCCAGCGGTATCCGGTGGCCGGTAAGGTGGCCTGGGTGACGCCGGCCAAGGCGCAAGGCGGTCGCACCCAGGGCGTGGGCATCCGCTTCCCTGCCGACGAAAAGTCCAGGCACCTCAAGATCAAGATCGAAGAGATCCTGGGCGCGAGCCTGGGTTCTGACCGCGCCACCCAGACCATCTGACCCGTCTGTTGCCCAGGCCGGGCCGCCTGGCCTGCGCGCCTTGAACCCGGTTCCCCTGCATGTTCACCGACTCCCATTGCCACCTGAGCTTTCCCGAGCTCACCGCCCAGTTGCCGGCCATTCTCTCGGCCATGGAACAGGCACAGGTCGACCGCGCCCTTTGCATCTGTACCACCCTGGAAGAGTTCGAGGCGGTGCACGCGCTGGCGCGCGACCACGCCAACCTGTGGTCCACCGTGGGGGTGCACCCCGACAACGAAGGCGTTCAGGAGCCCAGCCTGCAAGACCTGCTGGAGCGTGCGGCGCGCCAGCGTGTGGTGGGCATTGGCGAAACCGGCCTGGACTACTACCGCCTGAATGGGCGCAGCGTCGCCGACATGGAATGGCAGCGTGACCGCTACCGGGTCCACATCCAGGCAGGTCGCCAGACCGACCTGCCGCTCGTGATTCACACCCGCAGCGCCTCCGACGACACCCTGGCCATTCTGAAAGACGAGGGCGGGTTCACCTCCACCGCGAGCGGTGAAGCGCTGCCGCGATCCCGTGGCGTGTTCCATTGCTTCACGGAAACCGAGGCCGTGGCCCGTGCAGCGCTGGAGCTGGACTTCTTCATCTCCTTCTCAGGCATTCTGACGTTTCGCAACGCCAGCGACCTGCGTGAAGTGGCCCGGTTCGTGCCACTGGACCGTTTGCTCATCGAGACCGACAGCCCGTATCTCGCACCGGTGCCTCACCGTGGCAAAACCAACAACCCGTCCTACGTGCCGCACGTGGCGCAACAGATCGCCGAGATCAAGGGCTTGAGCGTGGCCGAAGTGGGCGAAGCAACCAGCCGCAATTTTGAGCAGCTGTTCAACCGGGTGGTGTGCTGAAATGCAGATGTATCACTTCAAGAACTTGAAAAAGAACATTGTTTTCAATGTTCTTTTCTGGATTTCTTTCGCCGCGTCTGCGGGCTCATTTGACGACTTTTTCAAGGCCGCCGAGCTCGACAACGAGTCGGCCATGGTCCAGCTGGCTCTGCGCGGCTTCGACCTGAATACCCGCAACGAGCGAGGCGACCACGCGCTGCACGTGGCCCTGCGCGAAGATTCCATCAAGGTGGTGAATTTCCTGCTCAGCCAGCGCACGGTGAAAGTGGAGTCGCGCAATGCTCAAGGGGAAAGCCCGTTGATGATCGCTGCCATCAGGGGCCAGCTGGCGTCGGCAAAGCGGTTGATCGAGCGCGGTGCCGAGGTCAACAAGACGGGCTGGACGCCCTTGCATTACGCGGCCTCGCGCACCGAACCCGATGGCGTGGACATGGTGCGCCTCATGCTGCAACACCATGCCTACATCGATGCCGAATCTCCGAACAAAAGCACACCGCTGATGATGGCTGCGCACTACGGTTACAGCGACGTGGTGCGCCTGCTGCTGGAGGAGGGCGCCGATCCTTCGCTGCGCAACGAACAAGGGCTGACCGCGGTGGACTTCGCACGGCGGGCGCGCCGGGACGACATGGCCGAACTGTTGGCGGCCGCGCTGCGCGCACGGCAAACCAAGGGTCGGTAAAAAACCCAGGTGAAGGCGGGTGCGCCATCACCTCGGCGTCGTTTGGAGGGGCTGCTGTAGGTGTAACCCACATGCCCCTCAGGGCCAAAGCCCCCCAGAATCGCGCATGTTCTTTATCCGAGGAGACAAGCCATGGCCATCGCCAGTCAAAAAGACTTTTTTTCGGGACTCATGTTCGCCGCAGTAGGTGGAAGCTTTGCCTGGGGAGCCCAAAGCTACCAGGTGGGCGGTGCCGCCCGCATGGGACCCGGTTATTTCCCACTCATGCTGGGCATCATCCTGGCGATTCTGGGCGTGATCATCACGTTCAAGTCGTTCACCCAGGGAGGGCCTAGCGGCGACAAGATCGGTTCGTTCGCCTGGCGCCCGCTGGGCTTTGTGCTCGGGGCCAACCTGGCTTTCGGTGCGCTGCTGGTCGGATTGCCATCGCTCGGTTTCCCAGCGATGGGCCTGATCGTCGCGATCTACGCCCTGGTGTTCATCGCCAGCATGGCGCAGCCGGGCATGAAGTTCAAGTCGACGCTCATCCTCGCCACCATCCTGGCCGCCGGCAGCTACGGCGCCTTTGTCAAATTGCTGAACTTGCAGTTCCCCGTGTGGCCTGCGTTCCTGACCAACTGATCACAAGGAACGACCATGGAATTGATTGACAACCTCTCGCTGGGATTCAGCGTTGCGTTCACCCTTCAGAACCTGATGTACGCCTTCGTCGGCTGCCTGCTCGGCACGCTGATCGGCGTCTTGCCAGGCATCGGCCCCGTGGCGACCATCGCCATGCTGCTGCCCGCCACCTACGGTCTGCCACCCGTGGCCGCGCTCATCATGCTGGCCGGCATCTACTACGGTGCGCAGTACGGCGGATCGACCACCGCCATCCTGGTGAACCTGCCGGGTGAATCGTCGTCGGTCGTGACCGTGATCGACGGTTACCAGATGGCGCGCAAGGGCAGGGCAGGCCCCGCTCTCGCGGCGGCCGGTCTGGGCTCGTTCTTCGCCGGCTGCGTGGGCACGCTGATCGTGGCCGCCTTCGCGCCGCCGCTGACCGAGATGGCGCTGAACTTCGGCCCCGCCGAGTACTTCTCGCTGATGATCGTCGGCCTGATCGGTGCCGTGGTGCTGGCGTCCGGCTCGCTGATCAAGGCCCTGGCCATGATCCTGCTGGGTCTGCTGCTGGGCCTGGTGGGCACCGACGTGAACTCCGGCGTGGCGCGTTTCAGCTTCGACATCCCCGAACTGACCGACGGCATCAGCTTCATCGTGATCGCGATGGGCGTGTTCGGCTACGGCGAGATCATCAACAACCTGTCGCAACCGGAAGAGCATCGCGAGGTGTTCACCGGCAAGGTGGAAGGCATCATGCCGACCAAGGAAGACTTCAAGAACATGGTGCCGGCCGTGCTGCGCGGCACGGCGCTGGGCTCGGCGCTGGGCATCCTGCCCGGTGGCGGTGCGCTGCTGTCGGCCTTTGCGGCCTACACGATCGAGAAGAAGACCA
This sequence comes from Hydrogenophaga sp., assembly GCF_018780075.1. Classification (GTDB taxonomy): domain Bacteria; phylum Pseudomonadota; class Gammaproteobacteria; order Burkholderiales; family Burkholderiaceae_C; genus Hydrogenophaga. Next base: position 67,966 of record NZ_JADMKB010000003.1, on the reverse strand, counting down.
AGCTCAAGCCCGGCGAAGTGCCGTTCGGCCAGGGCAACATCCGCGGTGTGGCAGCGCCCGAGTCGGCCAACAACGCCGGTTCGCAGACCTCGTTCATCCCGCTGCTGACGCTGGGCATTCCGCCCAACGCCGTGATGGCGCTGATGGTCGGTGCCATGACCATCCACAACATCCAGCCCGGTCCGCAGGTCATGACCAGCAACCCCGAGCTGTTCTGGGGCCTGATCGCCTCGATGTGGATCGGCAACCTGATGCTGGTGATCCTGAACCTGCCGCTGATCGGCATCTGGATCAAGCTGCTGACCGTGCCATACCGCTGGCTGTTCCCGGCCATCCTGCTGTTCTGTGCGATCGGTGTGTACTCGACCAACAACAACAGCTTCGACATCTGGATGGTCGCCATCTTCGGTTTCATCGGCTACCTGTTCATCAAGCTGGGCTGCGAACCCGCACCTTTGCTGCTGGGCCTGATCCTGGGTCCGATGATGGAAGAGTACCTGCGCCGCGCGCTGTTGATCTCGCGGGGCGACTGGTCGGTGTTCGTGACCCGTCCGCTGTCGGCCAGCTTGCTGGCGGTGGCCGCGATCCTGCTGACCGTTGTGCTGTTGCCGTCGATCAAGAAGAAGCGCGAAGAAGCCTTCGTCGAAGACTGACCAAGGTCTGCGTCGAACCAGCCGGCGGGTGCCAAGCCCGCCGGCTTTTTTCATGCCTGCGACACCTTGGATTCCAGCGGCAAAACGCAAATGGATCTGCTGCACCCGCCAGCACCACGGGCTGGTGGAGGGCACCCCGAACTAGAAACCCCCGAGCAGCTGCTCAAACAGATCCACGCCCCCCATCTGCCCGCCCTTCAGCATCAACTCCAGGCCGTCCCGGGCCGTGTGGGCGCGGCTCAGGGTGACGCCAGGGCAGATGGTGGCCAGATAGGACAGGCCCCAGAGCCGCAAGGCCTGCACGGCATGGCTGGAGGTGTCCCCCCCGGCAATGCCCACTCGACGCAGCGGCGTGCCGTGGTCCGTCCGGGCTTGCACCACACGCGCGATCAGGTCGGCGCTGGCCTGGGCAACGCGGGCCGCCGATGCGGTGTTGGTCGCCTGGCCGTTGGCGGGGGCGGTGTAGGCCAGGACATGCTGGCCGGATCGCAGCCCGGCGCAGATGCCGTCCTGAATGGTCTGGGCGTACGCCGCATCGTCGCTGAGGCGCTGCGCGTCCACGGCGATGCGCTGCGCAGAAGGCGTCGGCCAGGCCCTGAAAGAGGCCGGGGCTGACCGCAGGGTCGTCTTCATCGGCCACGGCCTCACGCCCGACACCCGCGCCTTGCTGATCGACGGCACCATGGACGCTGTCATCACCCAGAACCCGCAGGGTGCGGTGATGAGCTGCGTGCGCATCTTTGCCAACCTGCGCGATGGGCGTGAGCCGACCAGCGGCGTGGAGACGACACGCAGCCAGGTGATCTTTCGCGAAAACCTGCCGTGACTCAGCCGACTTTTTGTGTGATTTCGCGAAGCACAGGGCTCAAGCGGGTATGTGACTCGCCGCCCAGATCAGCAACTGCATGAACAGCCAGACAGGCGACAGCGCAACGGCCCAAAAGATCAGAAGCTCGAACGCGGTGGCAATGTGGTCAGACATGCGGAACATAGCGATACCTTCCTTGTAGAAGCTGAAAGTCAAGTGAACCGGGGCCGTGCCGACATGTGAAGTTCGTCGCGAGTGTTCTTGTCTTCATGTGTTCGGCTACATCGCTTCAGGGCTTGAGCGGTCTTGGGTGATCTCCAGTAAGAAGTGTCTCCAGTTGCATCTGAGTGGCGATGGATTTTCGGTTTTTATATTCCACGATGTATATTATTGGATTACTTTTATCGATACATTTGATAAATAGTAGAACATTAAGTACGCATATACGAAGTGTGATTGATAAATAAGCGTCGATTTCGTCTGAACAGGTTTAACCCAGTTCAGCGAGGATCGAATGCTCACACTCTCAGTAGTCGCAACCAAAGGCGGCGTAGGCAAAACCACACTCTGTGCCAACATTGGCGGGTTGTTGGCGGACATGGGATACCGTGTCTTACTTATCGACGCCGACATCCAGCCGGCCCTGACGCGCCACTTTCAGCTTTCTCATGTGGCAGAGCATGGCCTCACGACCATGCTCCAGCGCGGCGCTCTCGCCGACGACTGCATCAGCCACGTAAGCCTCCCACCCGAAACCTTCCGGGGTGACATCTCCGTACTCAATGTCCGGGGTGGCTTCCTGCACTTGGTTCGCTCAGATACCCAAACTTGGGATGAAGAGCGCGGGGTATTCAAGTACGACAGCGCTCTTCAAGACTGGCTTGCGAACAGATTGGACCGCCTGGTCAGAATTCGGATGGCCATCAAAAACGACGCTGTTTCGGCCAAATATGACGTTGTGATCATCGACACGCAGGGTGCCGTAGGGCACCTGCAGGATGCAGCGGTGAATGCTGCCGACATGCTGCTGATACCGGCCAAGCCGGACATCGTGTCTGCCCGTGAATTCATCTCGGGCTCACTCCTACTGATCGACCGTCACGAATCTGCCGGGAACATGGGTTACTCGGTTCCCCCTATGAAGGCGGTGATCAACCACTACCAGAACACGGTAGACAGCCGCACGATCACAACCCTGATTCGTGAGCAGTTCATCGAGCTGCGAGGAAAGGTGACCGTGATGGACACGATGGTTCCTGCCATCGCTGCTTTTCCGAAAGCCTCGACTGCACAAGTACCAGTTCACTGGATAGACCCGGGCAAAGCAGGAGACATCATGCACCGGTTGATGTGGGAACTCATCCCCTCTCTGGAGGGGAAGTTCACGCCAAACCACAAGGGTGATTTGACTGTGCTTTCGCGAGCCGTTGCAACCCACGAGCCAGACACAGACCTCGCAACGGAGGTGTGAAATGGCCAGCCGGAAAACTCCCGAAACGCTGACAGCCGTTGAGCGTGCAGCGACGCTGGCTCGCAATGGAGCGCCATTGCCTCGATTAAGCCTTTTACCCAGGCCCCAGAGCACTTCGAGAACTGAAGCCAGAAACGCGGCTGTTGCAGATCAAGCACGGGCGAATCTTGGTCAGATTGGTCGGTCGAGCAAGCTCATGACCCCGATCCCGTCGCTGGACCCTCGTGCCGATGCAGACGACTCGTTTTCAATCTTGCCAATTGGCGAGGTTGAGACCTATGAGTACAACCCTCGAACCGGTAACAACCCAAGGTATGACGACATCCGTGCGAGCATCATTGCGGACGGAATCACAAACCCGATCACCGTCACGCGCCGGCCTGAGTCGTCTAAATACCACCCCTACGGCGGCGGCAACACGAGGCTGGCCATTGTCAAGGAATTGCAGGCCAGTGGTGATACCCGATTCAACACTCTCAAGGTCATCGTCAAGGCGTGGCCAGGTGATGCCAACGTCATCTCGGCTCACCTCGCTGAAAACGAAAACCGAGGGGACATTTCATTCTGGGAGAAAGCCCAGGGCGTAGCCACCTTCAAGAAAGCGCACGAAAAGGAACACGGTGCGGTTCTCAGCACCGGGGACCTGGGCCGTGAACTGAAATCCCATGGGATCAATTTCGGGGTTCGGGTCATCCAGAACTTTGCCTTCGCTGTGGAGCACCTGTCACCCATCGGTCCCTGGCTCAAGGCAACGGAGGTCAACGAAATCCTTCGTCCAGCTATATCGGGCGCGATGACCGTAGCAACCAAGTTCGATTTGCAACGGTCGATCTTTGAACCCGTTCTGCTAAAGCACCGGGATCAAGTCCTTGCCACCATCACCTACAACAAGGAGGCGGAAGAATCCCAGCGAAAACCGGTCGAGCTGGACGCTGCGGACCTCGTGGCGGACTTGCATGAGGCCTTGGCAATGGCCGTAGGCGTCACGCCCGAAATCATGCCGCTGATGATCAGCGCGGTGGAGTCGAACAGCAGGATCACATCGGAGGAACTGAAGGCCATACAGATCCGCAAGCCTATTGAGCCAAAACAGCCTCCTGCGCTGAACGCATCAAACGCCAATGCTTCCCAGGGACAGCAGCGCTTGTTGACAGGCATGCTCGCTGGAGTGCCGCCAGCTCCAGCAGCACCGCCAATCCCACCTACCAACCAAACTCCGGCAGCACGCTCAGCTTCACAGGCCTCCATGGGCCAAGAAGACCAGAGCGTACCCATTGTTTCTTCGCGTCAGCGCAATCCAGGATTGCCAGAAAACGTTGGGACGGACGACCCTACTGCTCATGTCTTGAGTCTGGTGCTGGACATCAGTGACCTGGCGTTGCTTCATGACTGCATCCTGCATGTCAAGGACATGCCATTTGGGTACTGCATGGACTTGCCCAAAAACCTTGAACAGATGGGCGATGAAGCATTGCCGGATGGGCAGGTACAAATCCGCGCCGCGTCATGGAAGTTCTTGGCTTCACTCAGCGGGCAGCTCGACCCGCAGTGGTTTACGCATGTCAGTGAAGACATCTCGAACTGGACACGTTTTGCCAAAGCTGGCCCCGACGTTTTCCGTCAGAACTATGTACGAGCCCTGAGAGGCGTGACCGCAGACAGTGGAGACCCAGCAATGTTGCTGGCTGAGGTCTACGTCATGTTCAGCCAGACCGAGCTGGGCTATCTCACCGTGCAACTGCTGCGCGCCATGGAGCAATTGCGCCTGGATCACCCTGAGCGATTCGTCAGGGCTGTCACACCCGATCCAGACCTCCCGCGATAGACCACCGATTTCACAAACCAACGACAGGGGAAAAAATAGATGTTCAACATCATCAATACGACGATCAAGCGCATGGTTCTGGAGCACCTGGTCGAACAGGTTGACTCAGGCGGATTGGACAGCTTGCTGGCCAACGGTTTCAGCCCTGAACTGATTGACGATTTGCGCAAGCGACCGACACGGGACTTCTTCCATGCAGCTCAGTTTGAGGGCTTGGCCATCAAGGTGTCCATCGACACACAAAAGCTGATGTCCTGTCTGTGGATGCGAGACCGGGCGCGCCGCGATGAAATGCTCAAGGAGTATTTCGTACGACATGGCGCTTCGATCATTTTGCTGCGCACGCTGTTCACGTTGTCCAAGCAAGAGCTTCAACGCTTGCGCGTTGAACTGGACCTGACTGAGAAGGCAACGAACGGTCGGCCCCGACTTCCTCCGACAGCGATCCGGGACCACATCCATTGCGAATGGCATGCGATCTGCCACAGCTTCAAGGATGAGCCCGAACGTGAACGCCTGTGGAGGCTGCATCAAAAGTTCCCGACGTACTCGATGGCGTCCATTCACCGCTGCACCGATGAATTCAAAGAACTGGGCAGCGGCACGCGCGAGTTGATCCAGGCCTCCGTGGTCCTGGACTCTGCCACCACCTGAATCTCGGCACCCTCACAGGAGTGAATCCATGGCATTGAATCTCCCGATCACGATCTCGACCTATGTGCAGGAGCGTCCTGTCTTTAAGAATCGTCGGCAACGACGAGCGAAGGTTGTTCGCCCTGACTTCACACCCGTGAGTTGGGGCGGCCGAATTGCCGGACAAGCCGTTGACGCTCCAACAGCTTTGCCAACCTTGCCATCATTTCCATCACCTGTGGAGGAGGGCGTGGATGCGTTACGACTAGCCGATTCAAGCCTCACGCAGGCAATTCTTCTCGATTGGCTGGGCCAACAGCCCATCGCATTTCATCGAATCTATGTGGACATCAGCGGAAGCGTGACAGCCGCAGTCTGGCTGTCGTTGGTGCTCTCGCGCATGTCAGGTATCTCCAGCGAGCAAATTGGTGCCACGGGCATCCACAACTTCACCCTTGCCAGAACCCAGTGTGAAGCTGAAACAGGCTTGACTGAATCTGAGCAGCGCAAGGCTCACAGGCAATTGGTCAAAGCCGGCGTCCTGTCTGTCAGCTATTCCAAGAAGAACGAAACACATCCAAGCAGAACCCCGTCTCCGACCTTCAAGCTGGATCTGCGAAAGCTCACAGCGTTGCTGTTGGCTCGCAGCGAAGGTTTGGCGGAGATGGTGAGGCACTCGGCGGCCTTGGCACCAACCTTGGACGTTCAGGCGCTTGAGCGACAGGCCCAGGCTCGTTCAATGCGCCGCCGCGCATGAGAAACAAGTCACCTTTCGCACGCTCACAGGGCCACAGACTTGTTCCGCACCCCATTTTTGTTGAAGCCGCCTGAACCAGATTGGGACGCTGGCTTGTCGAACAACCACCCTTTCATGGTGCCGACTGATCAGGCAGATCTGGGAGACATGCGTGCCCATGACATTGCGTTGAGCCACCTCAATGCCCGTGGCTTCATTCAATTCCACCCGTTGCTTGCGCAGCGGCTAGACGACTTCAAGGCAGCCATCTTCTTGGGTCATGCCCTGTACTGGTCAAAACACCTGGCGCAAATTCAACCGCAACGCAAAGGTTGGTTCTTCATGAGCGCAGCGCAGTGGACACAGGCCACAGGCTTGTCCACGCGCGAACAGGTTTCTATCCGGTCAGCGCTGGTCGAGCGCGGTCTCTTGCTGGAAGCCCTTGCCGGACGCCCAGCTGTGATGCACTTCAAAGTGGATCTGGGGCGAACGGCCAAGTTGCTGGGACAGCCTGACTTGACCTGGGCCAGCATGACCGAGCTGTTCCGTTCGTGCATACGCTTCTACAAGCCACTTGTTGACATCTGTGGCAGCGTAGGCGCTGGTCTGTACCTGTCGTATCTGTTGCAGCGTCAGTCGTTCGCGATGCGCAACCCAGAGACGAGCAGCGCTGCAGTCGAGATGTTCCCTGGAGAGTTTGTCTACCGCCCAGAACAAGCTCGCATCGCACTGTGCCTTGGCAGCAAGGCACAGCGCAACGCGCGCGAAAAGCTCAAGGCTGCTGGGTTCATTCGAGAAGGTCGTTCCATTCAAGAAATGGTGGCGACCCGTGTGAACTTGGCTGCCATCGCTTCGTGTCTTCAGGCCCAGGGTGAGCGCGCGATTCGCAGGACCGCACCCAGGAAGCGGTCGGTACGAGTTGCCGTTCACGAACTCGCAGTGGTGCCTTCTGGAACCAATCTGCTTGGCGGTGCCGCTCTGCTCAACAGGACAGGCACGACCCTGCCGCAACGGCAACTCCACCTGTTTTCGCCGGTAGGTTTGATTTCCAAATGGCATCTCGACCGGGTAGCCAATGACCGCCTCGCACCTCAGGACGATGCCGCAACACTGGTCAACACACGCTTTGCGGCATCGGACTCACCAGCAGGGTTGGTCATGTCTCTGTTTGCACCAGCAGGGGTCGAGCGCACACAACCACAAGAATCTGCGGCAATTCAACACAGATCGCTGTCGCCTGGTGTGCTCGCTGCTGTGCCAAACGGTCCGGTGTCCATCGAGTTGTCCACAGACGCGCTTGCATCTGTTGGTCGAATTGCCCTTTTGTCGTACCCGATCCGCCGTTTTGTCGAACCGAATTTGCCCTTTTGTCGAAACTCTAAAGAACAAGGTATTCCAAGGTATTTTCAAACGACAACATCGCAGTCTGTGGACAACTCGGAGCACAGCGCGTCTCGTCGTCGTCGGGTTGAAAAAGATGAAACCGAACGACCGAAGGCAACTGTCGTTCACCAGATCGACGATGGCGGTTCACCTCAGGAGGTCGGTGGCAATCCAAGCAATGCCGTCGGAATTCATGGGTGCAAGCCTGGGAAGTCGCCCGCAAGCCTCGAATGTCCATCGGGGCAAGAACCGAGGTCAATCGGCAAGCAGGCAACGGAACTCGTTCTGCCGAGTCGGCTGGATGCCTCGCTTCGTGCGGGGGTGCTGGCCACTGTGGCTCAGGCTCCCAGTGAACTGAGGCAGGCGTTTCTGGACGAGCTTGCTGGTCACCTGGCGATACCCAGCAAGAAGATCCACAACCCAGCCGGTTGGCTGCACAGCCTGATTCGGCGCCACGCCGAGGGCTTCGTTGATCTGGCCATGGCACCCCAAGTCGCGGACCTGAGAGCTCGTCAGCGCCGGCACCAGGAGCGGCTTGCCGGGGTGGTCGCTTGCAGTACTGAGCAACAAATGCCCACGAGCACGCAGGGCCGTGAAGTTGAACCAGCGCCTTTGGATTCCGAGATCAAGCGCACCCATCGGCAGCGCCTGCTGGAGCTCAAGGCGGAGTTCACAACATCGCGGGGTGACCTGAAATGAAGTCGCACGTAAACATCGAACAAGAACAGGTAGCGCAATTTGCGCCACTTGGCACGCCGTGCCGGGTAGCGCAAAACGCGCAACTAGGCGCCCGGTGCAAAGAATCCCGAGACAGGCCATATTTTTTAGGGAGATGAACCATGGACAGTAAAGCGCTTTTCAATGAATTGCTCCATCGCTTGCGCAAACACGAGGACGGCAAATACAGCGATGCAATGTTGCTGCACTACCTACTTCGTCAAGGTGCTGACGAAACGGAGTTCAAGTCAACAGCTGTCAAGGTAGCCCTTGACGCACTTGCAGGGTGTCTGAATAGGTGGGAGGTTCAGAGATCGATTGATCGGCTGAGCCAACTGGGCTTGATTTCGACCCGAGTTCACGCCAACACACGAACCCACTTCACGGTCAATCGCGAGGCTGTGCTTGCGCTGCTGGCCAAGCCGTTGCCCCGAAACCTGCCCGGCATTGATGAACGTCATTTTCCCTTCCTTGACGAATGGAAAGCCGCTCAAACAACGGCCGGATCGGCCGACGCGGCCAATGAGCCGCTCAAACCCGAGGTCGTGCCTCAACCCGTTCAACACACCTGAAACCTGAAGGAGGAAACAACATGGCAACAACCGCGAAGACGGCCAAGTCAACCAAAACCAAGGATGCAGCGAGCATCTCTGAGGTCCCGGTACCCGCTTCCAAGCAGATGCTGTACGCCACTTCTGCCAATTCACCGTTCTCCGATGGCTACAGCATCGAGGGTGAAAAGGCAGCATTGGCTGAATTCCTCTCGGATGAAGGTCGGATGCTCAACGAGCTTGACCCGATGTATGACCGTTACATCGAAATGATCGACCGACAGGACCGTCTGGAAACCATGCAGGCGAGCTACCAGTCACGCAAAGGCGCCGAGTCTGTGGTGGAGCAAAAAGAAGCCATCTCGATGAACTTCCTGGGGTCACTGGTGGATGAGCAGGTGGACCAAATGGCCCTCCACACCAAGGAAGCGTTCCGAATGTTCATGGGCCGCGCGCGCGATCCAGGCAAACAGCTGCAGCCGATCATCGGTGGCAAGCGTGTCGCCGCAGCCTTGCGGGCGCTGTGGATGCTCACCAGCAATGACAACCCCTACGCCGACTGGGGACTGCTGCGTCATGAGCAGACGATGAAGGAGGTCGGCAAGCTCCTGGAAAAGCACATCAAAGAGGCTCGTGAAGCCCTGGATCAGCAGAAGTCTCGGGGACTCACCTTCTCCGTGCTGCAGTCATCGAGCCCTCAGGTATTGAACCTGGGGTTCAAGTCGCCCTATGGCTATGCCGTGGCCCAGCTGGTTTCGGACTTCGACTTCTTCGTTCGGCTTCAGAAGACCTTGGAGCGCAAGAACCTGCGTTCGGACGCTCAGGTGCGACAGATCATCACCGAGACGACGCGCGTGATTCGCCGGGTGTTCAACGAAACGGCTCGGTTCGATCGTTGGCTCATGCGCGAAGAAATGAAGGGACTGTGCCGGACCGACTTTGTGCCGGATGGTGACCCGTTGGGGGTCAAACGTGTTCAGTTTGCGGCAGAGGTCTTCGGGCCATGCCCTTCGGAGGTCTACGCCGGCAAGCTGCAACCGCGCCATTCACGCCGGCGTATCCAGATTTCCACGGCCGAGCGAAAGCTCCTGCAGGTCATCAGCAGCGAAATGCTGCGCATGGAGCGAGCTGCAGAGGCAGGTGAACTCGATGACGCGGGCATGAACGAAATTGCAGAAAAGCTGGTGTGAAGCCATGAACATGAATCTGCCGCAATCAAACGCCCTGGATGAAAGGGCCTTTGATGTTGAAAGGGTTCTGTTTGAAAGGGCCGGTAAGAGCAGCAAGACGCGCATGGAGCCCATCGTCAATCCGGCCCAGTGGGCGAGACAGGCTGTGAAGGAGCAGGCCTGTCAAAACCAGGCTGACACAAAAGCCTTTACGGGTAGGGGCAAATTGCTGGAACTGCGCCAACTGTTGACTGAGCTGGACGTGACCGTCGAGGCCATGAAGCACTTGTCCGATATCACCAAGCTGGTTCAAGACGCGCAGATGTACCTGATGCTGCACGTGAAGACGGCCACGGGTTTGACCTTCCTTCGTTGGCGGGAGCGGACAGGTGCATGCAGACATGTGCCCTGGCCTGAGGCACAGGACCGGATCACCTGTCTCACCCTGGACGTGGGAGATTGGTATCGACAGGCCACCGAGCAGGCCATGACGCTCAACGAGCGACACAAAGATCTGCGCCGCGCAATTGCCACCGCACGCAAGGTGGTCATGAGGAAAACATCCGCGGTATTCGCAAGACCGATTTCATTGGAAAGAACGAAGCCGTGACCCAAGTGCCATCACAAATGTCATTCATGGAGGACGTCGTCACATTGGCCGCCAAGGAATCAGGCATGACCCCGGAAGACTTCTCGGAGCTGATCTTTGGTGGACTGAACGGATGGTGTGCCGCGCTTCAAGTCAGCGATTCGAAGGCAAAACGTGTGGGGGTCACGGCGGTCCCGGACCACGGTCCCGAGTCCTCTGGAATTCAGCCGACAGTCGCTTGCGTCAGAACCGGGACTGCTGAACTGGCGCCCATTGAAATGAAGGTGACACGCTGCCGCATCGTTGGAATGCTCAACACAGGAAATGGGTTGTGGCAGCGTGCCGACGGCATTTTCTCAGAAATTCAACGCTCTACGGCAATCAAGTGCTTGATTCAAAACGATAAATCGATCATGGCCAACCTGCGCACTTTTCAGATAGCCGATTTAGAGGGGTTTTTCGTGCGTCAAGATAATGGAAGTTATCTTGACGTGTGAACTCGCCATGCCCACCACCCGTGGCGGGCGACCACCCGGCAAAGCCCAGGTCTGGCGCGAGGCGGGCCTGCGGCTTCACGATCTGTCTTTCGTGCGGGCCGTCGTGCAGGGCTTGGCGCCAGCAGTGGCGGCGCAGCGCTACCTGCCTGAGTTGGTGGCAGACGAGCGAGTAGCCGGTGCATATCTGCGCCGCGTGGTTGAGATGGCGAGCGACATCCTCGGTGGCCACGGGGAGCAAGGGCTTGCGCGCGAGCTGGTGAATTTCGCCAAATTCACAAAATCACAAGTTAATTCAACGAATTACGAAAACCCAGCTACCGCTCAATCAGTTCCCAAAGTACCCAGCCTTGACGAGTTCGCCGAGGAGATCGGTGCAGAGGACTTTAGCGAGCGGGAGATCCAGGAGCTGTACCAGGAACGCTATGGCGAGCAGCTGGCGACGTTGCCTGCAGCCGCTAACACCAGAGCCCCAGTTGCTTCAACCGATGCGGTGCTGCGCGCACTGAGCATCGTCCAATCGCGCGGAGTGGTGCTGCCCAAGCCCACGGACCCAGTGCGCCTGTGGTTCAGCCAAAGCCTGACAGCCAGGCTCAACGGCGCGGAGATCGCGCTCCTGCAGGAACTGATCGACTTCATCAACCGGCATGGGCGGCACTGGTACAGCCGTGTCCCTGGTGTGGGTCAGGATCGCGCCAAGCGGCTCGTGGGCTGGTTGGTGCAGCATGAGACGTTCCTTGAACACAAGATCGCGCCAAGGAGCTGCTGGGACAGCGCTGGTCTCTTGGCAGTTGGTGGTTCCGGCCGAACGGAGATGCTGCCGCTTTTCAGGGCGGTTCAGACCGCTGTGCCAACCTCTCTGGCTTCCTCCCTGCGGTCTATGGGGCCGAACGCCATGGGGGCCCAGTCCGATGCGGACGCAATCAAGTCCTGGTTGGTCACGCTGGACTTCAAATCGGTTCACACGCGCAAGGCCTACGCCTGCGACGTGATGCGGTTGATGCTGTGGGCACAAGAGCAGGGCAAGACCTTGTCTACGCTGACGGTCACGGATGCCGCAGCTCACGCACGGTTTTTGTGCAGCCCTCCCGCGCACTGGATCGGTCGATTGCCTTCCCATCGCGATTGGGCGGATTGGAGGCCCATGCGAGGCCCACTGTCATCGCGCAGCGCCGCCCGCGCACTCGCGGCCATCGGGCACCTGTACGGCTTCTTGATGGAAACGGGCTACCTGGTGGCCAATCCTTTCGCTCGGATCAGACAAGCCAAGCAGCCGGACCAGCAGATCGACACCATGCGCTCATTGAGCACGGGCCAAATGCGGTTGGTTGAGCAGTACCTTGGTTCGCTAGACGATTCGCCTAGCAAGTGCCGTTTGGTGGCCATTCTGGCCCTGCTGGAGTCCACTGGGCTTCGCATTGGCGAACTCAACCTGACTTGGGGAAGCCTGATGCCTATACGGCTCTTGGTGCCCGATGAGCAGCTGTCCGGTGCCAAGTGCTTGCGAGTGCTCGGCAAGGGCGGCAAAGAGCGTCTGGTGCCGATCAAGGAGCATGTTTTGCGTGCTTTGCACGCGCACCGGGCAGATCGACAGGCGCTGATCGAGTCGGGCCTTGTTGTGGCTGTGACAGAAGAGGAAACGCCTCTGTTCTCAGTGCTTGAAAGACCCATGGTCGGCGAGATGGCCAGCGCCAACGGAGCGCTCTCCACGGCAGGTATTCACCGAGTTGTGAAACACCTGTTTGCCCAAGTTGCGGTGCAGTGCGCCGATGCCGAGTCCAAGGCGGCATTCGAGCGCGCAACCTGCCATTGGCTGCGTCACACATTTGCCCACAGCGTGCTCGGCGCGACGAATCAGGATTTAACCGTCACCCAGCAGCTGCTCGGACACAAGTCCATTGCGACCACAGGCATCTATGTCAAGGCGGACATGGGCCAGCGCTTGCGCGCAGTCATGGCCATGCCGCTCATGTTCGACGGCAAGGCCTTGGACCGTCGCTGAACGCATCAACGGTCAGGCAGGACTGGTGCAATTGCCTGACCGATCTTTCTGCACCGAGGAGATCCGCAATGCAGAACATGTTCATCGGCAAGGGCAACTTGGGCGACTCGCCCGAACTCAAGCGTGTCAATGGTCGGAACGGAGAGTTTGTGGTGGCAACCATGCGCGTGATGTTCGCGCGCTGGGGCCAGAACGAGCACGGTGATCTGGAACAGGTCGGCGGTTTCTGGCGTGAAGTCGAGATCTTCGGTGAGAAGGCCGAGGCTTGTGCCAAACATTTGAAGAAGGGCGCTCGGGTCCTGGTGCTGGGCGAAGAGCGTGACTTCATGGCCAACGACAAAGATTCCGGTGAGCAGGTCCAGGTGATCAAGATCGTCGCCGACGATGTGGCCCTGCAGCTCTCACGCATCGAGTCCATCACCTTTCAGCAGGCGCGTGCAAGGGAAGAAGCTCCCGCCTGAGCCTCTCAAGCTCCGTCGTCGTGACGTATCCAAAAAGAGATCGTCGCCAGTACCGACTTCACGACAGGGAGGCCATATGCAGAATCAAACAAAACAGAAACAGGGAACGAGAGAAGAACCACCTCAGAGCCAGATGCGCAAAGACGCGCTGTTCAAACTGATCCAGGTGGAGCCCGACCATTTCAATAGCCTTGTGCAGGCAACGGGTTGGGGCGAAGACCAGACAAGAATGACATTGCTGCAGCTCACGGTCGACGGCCTTGTCAGTCGCCGCAACCGAGCTGGAAGGCAGTATTTCACTGCAAAAAAGAGTAGCGACCCGCATGAAGTGAGCCACATTTGAGCCCGACGAGTCTGCCGGCGCCCGTGGTGCTGCGACCACCGGAGCTGGTTATCAAGGCCGTCTCCGACGGGCAACGATTGGGATTGCAGCTCCACTACGTAGAGGGCATGGGCAAAGAGTTGTCCAAGTCCAAGGCCAGTTGGTTTGCACCTGGTCGTGTCTGGGTCATTGAACAGAACGATGCATCACACGCGATGGCGTGGCTCAAACGCCTCTATCGCGGCGAGTTCGTGGACGTTGATTCCGGTCTTGCCGTGGTCAGTGCCGCGATGCGCGCGCCGCAGCCGGACTACTTCACTCAGCGGCTGGATGTTCAGGTCTTTCCGCTGGCCAAAGCCGACATGGCCAAGGGACGCTATGCAGTCAGCTTCTACTACGACCAACTGTGCGTAGCGGCGATGCGTGCGCTGCGGGGCCAGTTTCATCCGCATGCCAAAGCGTGGCAGGTTCAGGGTGATGTTGATGAAATCCTTGAGGCCCTCAAGTCCATCGCGCTGGTCGAAGATGTTCATGTCTTCGTGCATGAGCAGCCCGTGGTGCTTGAGGATCTGGTGGCATCCGCTGCATCAAGCTCACCGATCAAGGTGCCCTCGGCCACACCTGAGCCTAGCCTGGCAGATGGCGAAGACAAGGCAGAAGGTGCCGGGTTCATGTCCGCCGAACTCGATGCCTCGGTGCATTTCGACTTCAACCCTACGGAGTTGGCGGCAGCATGCCGAGCCGCAGGCCTGCGTGACTACCAAGAGGTGGGTGTTCAACACCTGATCACACAGACGGGCGCCTGTCTGGGTGACGACATGGGCCTCGGGAAAAGCCGCCAGACGGTGGTGGCCACTCGCCTTATTGCGGGGAAGGGCAGGGTGCTGATCCTGTGTCCGGCCAGCCTGCGGATCAACTGGGAGCGCGAGATCCACGCGGTGTATCCAAAGGCAGTGGTCGGCATCGTCGGTGAGGACCGGCACGCCACGTTGTACGGCTGCGGCTGGGTCATCGCCAACTACGAGCGGTTGGGCGGGCTGGTGCGCGATCCCGAACTGTCCTTTGAGGTCATGGCGGTGGACGAGGCCCACTACCTGAAAGAGCACCAGGCCGGGCGCACCCGCAATGCTTTCGTTATGGCCACGCGGATTCCGCGGCGGTACGTGGTCACGGGCACGCCCTTGCTCAGCAGGGAAATCGAGCTGCACACGTTGCTGCGCATCACCGGCCATTGGCTCGGTGGGCTCCAGCTCAAGGAATTCAAGAAGCGGTTCTCTGGCAGCAAAGAGCGGCGTGCCGAGCTGGCGGCAGCGCTGCAGGGGTGGATGCTCCGCCGACGCAAAGATGTGCTCAAGGACTTGGGCACCAAGGCACGGCAGGTGCGCTACATCTCACCACCTGAAGGGCTGGGCGTCTACAACGAGATCTACGGCGACATGTCGATGTACGCCATGCCCAAGATCGTCAAGCTGCGGCAGACGCTGGAGGCCCTGAAGACCCAGTTTCTGATCGAGACGGTGGAAAGCTTGTCGGAAGGCGACAAGATCATCATCTTCTGCGAGTACATGGCGACCGTGGAGGCCATGAAAACGGCCTTCAAGGCGTCTGGCATCAATTGTGTGAGCCTTGTGGGCGCCGACTCGTCAAAGCGCCGCCAGCAGGCCATTGATGCGTTCCAAACCGATCCATCCGTGACGGTGTTCATCGGCACCACGTCGGCGGCCGGTGTGGGCATCACGCTGACGGCCGCGAACTACGTGGCGTTCGCGTCCTTGCCCTGGACCCCGGCACTCATGCGCCAGGCCGAAGATCGTGCCTACCGGCTGGGCCAGCTGCGCGACGTGATGGTCATCGTGCCGTTGATCGAAAACACCTTGGACGATGGCGTCTGGAGGCTCCTGCAGAACAAGCAGGAGACGGAGGACGAAGTGGTCGAGTCCGTGCGATCCGCTTTGCCAGGTGAACTCGCCATATCGGTTGATGCAGCCAACGCGCACCTGCTGTTGGAGGCTGCGTAGCGCAGGGCGTTGCACGGTGATTCAGTGCCCCTGCGACTGCCTGGCTAGCATGCAGCGGGTTCCTTCTTGGCCATTCGGGAGATAACCATGAGATTTCAATCTGTCACATGGGCTGCGTTCGCGGCCGTCGTTGCACTCAGTGGCTGCGCAGCCACGCAGGTGACCCAGCCCGGGTCTGCCGTCGAGGTGGTCACCCAGAAGCCGTCGGGCTGTCGCACTCTCGGCGAAGCCGTGGGCAGTCAGGGCAATGTCTTCAGCGGAGACTTCACAACCGACCAGAACCTCCTGGTCGGTGCACGCAATGATTTGCGCAACAAGGCTGCGGCCATGGGCGGCAACGTGGTTCAGGTCCAAGACACACTGCACTCCACGCATCCCTACAGCAGTGGCGCTGTCAAAAGCACTGTCGTGGGGAGTGTTTTTGCATGCCCATTGAACAAGCAAACAAGATGACCGGGTTGACCAGCAACGTCGGCACCATGAACCACAGGGTCCATTCAAGCTCTCCATCGTGGATTGCATTGGTGATCTTCATCGAAGGGTTCTGCTCTCTGGGCGCCGAAATCGTGGCCTTGCGCAGGTTGGTGCCTCATGTGGGCAGCGCCATCGTGGTCACCGCGCCCACCATCGGCTTCTTCCTGCTCGCACTGGCACTCGGATACGCCGCCGGGGGCAAAGTCACCGAGGGCCATCTGGCCCGTGTGACCAGAAACTTCCTGCTTTCTGCCGTGATCGTGGGAGTGGGCCTGGCCGGACCGGTGGTCAACGCCTTGTTTTCTCAGCTGCAGCCGGTGTGGCTGGCATATCTGGTGTTCCTCAGCGCCGTGCTTTGTCCCGTTGCATGGCTGCTGGGGCAGACCGTGCCCATCCTGAGCAATCTGATGAAGCATGAGCATGTGGGCCAGGCCAGCGGTACAGCTCTGTACTGGTCGACGCTGGGATCGTTCTTGGGGTCGGTGTCGCTCTCGGTGATCGTGATGCAGAACTTTGGCGTGTCAGCTGCTGTGATCTCTTGTGCGTTTGGTCTTCTTGCCGGTGCGGCAATGTTGCAATCAACGACACGTCACCGGGTGGTACTGCCAATGATCGTCGGAGCTGTTGTGATGGGCATCAACCTGACGCCAATTGCTGCAGCCGATACCGCGTATGCCGACTACCAGGTCAAGCCGCTGGATACACCCGGTCATGTGAATCCACGCATGTTCCTGTCCAACAACTCGCTTGCATCCCAGATTGACGAGAGCACGCCACCGAAGGTCCATCCCTACATCAGCCACATACGTCAGACGCTGCTCGACGAGTTGGGCTTTCGAGATCGGGAGATCCTGATTCTGGGCGCAGGCGGTTTCACCTTGTCTCAGCAAGAGCCTTTGAATCGCTACACCTACGTGGATATCGACCCCGCAATCCGCCAGGTCGCAGAGGAGCATTTTCTTCGTGGGCCGATTCAGGGCGAGTTCATCGCGCAGGATGCACGGCGCTATGTGCGGGAGACCACGCGCCGCTTCGATGCTGTGGTGGTCGATGTCTACAGCGACCGGGCTGCCATTCCAAGTCACCTGGTGACCAGGGAGTTCTGGCAAGCCACTCAGGGTACCCTTCAACCAGAGGGCGTCCTGCTGGCCAACCTGGTTCTGGATGCCAGACTCGCGTCACCGTACGCCCGTCACCTGCTGGACACCTTGGAAAGCGTCTTTGGCCGTTGTTCGACGGAAGTGCTGCGCAAGGGACAGGCGATGTCAAACGTCGTGGCGGTGTGCCATGCTCGCGGGCGACCCTCACCACGCGGCATCTATACGGACGAGCACAACCAGGTAGACCTTGAAAAATTCGCGATTGGTATTCGGTAGGACTGCAGGTGCGCGGTGATCACCACAAACGTATGGAGCCTACTGTGAACCACCAGGCGAGCATTTTGAAGTGCGAGTGTCGGGTGTCAGGTGATGGAGCCCACGGGCACTGGGCTCAGCTGAGACAAAAGGTGTTCGAGCTGGGCACGGGGAGCCGTCACGTCAAAACCATGCACATGCAGCCACGAGATACACCTCTTGGCCTCCTCGATTTCTTTGTTGCCCTTCGGCACAGCCTTCTTTAGACCATGACCATGGCTGGCCAGCCACGTCTCGATCATGTGCACATTGATGGGAGTGAGCCCACATGCTAGAAGTTGAGAAGCCTCAATGTTGGAGACGTATTTCGGTGTCACTTCTTGCGGTGTTTTCACTTGCAGCAACATTGTCAGCCGTTCGCTAAGGTCTCGACCGAGGGCAATCTCTGGACTGGCCTCGAAAGCCTTCAGCACATCAAGATACCTTGCCGGTTCTGCTCGAACGTCTGCGACTTCGCTGGGGAGCCGGAATCGCCGACAGAAGCCTTTCAAGGCCGTGTTCGCCTGGGCGGATTTGATGCCTGCCTTTCGAGCGGCCTCTGAGAGTGACGAACCATCAATGACAGCTCGAATGACGGTGGCTTTCTGAGTTCCTGTGATCATGCGATGTTGATTCGTAAACAAGTTGAGCGAAGTGGCCGACGGTTTGCCCTCTGTGGTGGCAGTGGCATCTCGGCTGTCAGCAGTGATGATGCGCAACTCTATCGATGGATCAGGTGTTTATTGCGGCCTGTTTCTCCTGGAGAAACCGCCTTGCACAGGGAGAAAGAATCTGTTGTGCATGCGCATCAATCAACCCGATTGAGCACCTTCAGGTCAAATCCGAAAACAAAAAATACCCGGTGATCACATGACCACCGGGCTGGATAACCGGCGTCAACCGGCCCGCTCAGGGAGGAGAGGCGGGGGGACCTGAAAATCCCGACGCAAGTGTATTTCACAGGCCCCCTTATTGTGGGGCGCACTCCCGGGGATTGAGCGTCGCCATGACCTGTCTCTGGCACAGGCTGCACATACTTAAAAACTGGTGAGCTACACATTCGTCAAGACCGAGATGACATTCAGATGACCAAATCGTCATGGATCGGAAAGCTTGTTGTCACTCGCCCCTAGCTAGATTCAAAGCGTACTGTGTACCTCGTTGACTCATCCGATCAACGTGAATTTTCGCTTTCTAACTCAGGAGCAACCATGATCCGTAAACTGAACATCCTCATTCTGTCCTTCTCCGCTGCCATCCCGGCTTTTGCCATGGATGCGGCCCAAACTGAGGCCAAGCAGACGATCTCGCTGGTGAATGGCGAGACGCTCTACGTGTTCCAAGACGGTCGGATGGCCAAGGCCGACAAATTCGGACGCACCGCACATCTTGTGAAGGGGGAGATGGTGCAATCTGCGGATGGCCAGAAAATCGCCACGATGGGCAATGAAGTTGCGCGTCTTGATATTCTGGCGCGCAAAGGTCACAACAACTGATTTGTTTCTCGTGTGAAGGTGCAGCCATCAACAGACTGAAGATGGCTGCACCTTTGGACCAGTTGGAAGTGATGTCAACAATCCGGGGACAGCCTCAGCGCTTTGGCTTACGCATCAGCCGATAAATCACCGGCACCACCAGCATTGACAGCAGTGGTGCACTGAGCATCCCGCCGACCATGGGCGCTGCGATGCGCTGCATCACCTCGCTGCCCGCCCCCGCGCCCCAGAACAAGGGCAGCAGACCGGCCACGATCACAGCCACCGTCATCGCTTTGGGCCGCACGCGCAATACCGCGCCTTCGCGGATCGCGTCGAGCAGGTCGATGTCGGTGTCCAGCCCCTGGGCCAGCCGCGCGGCCCAGGCCTGCTTCAGGTACAGCAGCATGATCACACCGAACTCGGCCGCCACACCAGCCAGCGCGATGAAGCCGACCACACTGGCCACCGACAGGTTGTGCCCCAACGCCCAGAGCAACCAGATGCCACCGATGAGGGCAAAGGGCAGCGTGGCCATGATGAGCAGGGCTTCGTCAAGGCGGCGAAAGGTCAGGTACAGCAGCAGGAAGATCACCAGCAGCGTGAACGGCACCACCAGCTTGAGCTGCGCGCTGGCGCGCTCCAGAAACTCGAACTGGCCCGACCACGACACCGAATAGCCGGCGGGCAGCACCACCTTTTCGGTGACGGCATTTTGCATGTCCAGCACGGCGCCGCGCAGGTCGCGGTCGCGAATGTCCACATAGACAAAGCCAGCCAGTCGCGCGTTTTCGCTGCGCAGCATGGGCGGACCGTCGGCGATGCTCAGGCGCGCCACATCGGCCAGCACGAGGCGCTGGCCACGCGGAGTGACGATGGGCAGTTCGCGCAGGGCGGCGAGCGAGTCGCGCGCGTCGCGCGGGTAACGCAGGTTGATCGGATAGCGCTGCAGCCCGTCCACGGTCTCGCCGATGTTCATGCCGCCCACCGCGCCCGAGACCACGTCCTGCACGTCGGCGATGTTCAGGCCGTAACGCGCCGCCTCGTCGCGGCGGATGTCGACGTCGATGTAGCGCCCACCGCTCAGGCGCTCGGCCAGCGCGCTGGTGACACCGGGCACGCTCTTGACCACCGTTTCAATCTGCTGCGTGAGGCGGTTGATGGTGGCCAGGTCGGCGCCGGCCACCTTCACACCCACCGGGCTTTTGATGCCGGTGGCGAGCATGTCGATGCGGTTGCGGATCGGCGGCACCCAGATATTGGCCAGTCCGGGCACACGCACCGTGCGGTCGAGTTCGTCCACCAGTTTGTCTGGCGTCATGCCCGCGCGCCATTGCTCGCGCGGCTTGAACTGGATGGTGGTCTCGAACATCTCCAGCGGCGCCGGGTCGGTGGCGCTGTCGGCGCGTCCGGCCTTGCCGTACACGCTGTGCACCTCGGGCACGGTCTTGATCAGCCGGTCGGTCAGCTGCAGCAGTTCGGTGGCCTTGGCTGCAGACAGACCAGGCAGCGCGGTCGGCATGTAGAGCAGATCGCCCTCGTCCATCGGTGGCATGAACTCAGCGCCGATGTGCTTCAGCGGCCAGAGGCTCACTCCCAGCAGCAGCGCAGCCACCACCAGTGTGAACTTGGGGCCTTTGAGCACGGCGTTCAGCATCGGCTGGTACAGCGCGATCAGGCCACGGTTGAGCGGGTTGGCGGTTTCTTCGGGAATGCGCCCGCGAACAAGGTAACCCATCAGCACCGGGATCAGCGTGACCGACAGACCGGCGGCGGCGGCCATGGCGTAGGTCTTGGTGTAGGCCAGCGGCGCGAACAGACGCCCTTCCTGCGCCTGCAGCGTGAACACCGGGATGAAGCTCAGGGTGATGATCAGCAGCGAGAAGAACAGCGCAGGTCCGACCTCCGCCGCAGCGTTGCCGATCACGCGCCAGCGCGGCTCACCCGAGAGCACCTCGCCCGGGTGTTGGTGCGCCCAGCGCTCCAGGTGCTTGTGCGCGTTTTCGATCATCACCACCGCCGCGTCCACCATTGCGCCAATCGCGATGGCGATACCGCCGAGCGACATGATGTTGGCGTTCACGCCCTGCTGCTGCATCACGATGAAGGCCACCAGAATGCCCAGCGGCAGCGAGACGATGGCCACCAGGGCGCTGCGCAGGTGAAACAGGAACAGCGCGCACACCAGGGCGACCACACCAAACTCTTCCAGCAGCTTGACGCCGAGGTTGTTGGCCGCGCGCTGAATCAGACCGGAGCGGTCGTACACCGGCACGATCTCCACCCCCTCGGGCAGGCCGCGCTGCAGCTCCGCCAGCCTGGCCTTGACGGCTTCAATGGTCTGCAAGGCGTTCTTGCCCGAACGCATGATCACCACCCCGCCGACCGCTTCGCCCTCGCCGTTGAGTTCACCGATGCCGCGCCGCATCTCGGGCCCGATCTGCACGCGTGCCACGTCGCCCAGCCGCACCGACACACCGGCGTCGGTGGTCTTCAGGGGCAGAGCGCGAAAGTCGTCCAGCGACTTGAGATAACCATTGGCGCGCACCGCGTATTCGGCCTCACCAAGCTCCAGCACCGAACCACCGGCCTCCTGGTTGCCGCGCGCCACGGCCTCGCTCACCATCTGCTGCGTGATGCCGTAGGCCGCGAGCTTTTCGGGGTCGAGCACGATCTGGTGCTGGCGCACCATGCCGCCGATGCTGGCGACCTCGGCCACGTCGGGCACCGTCTTGAGCTCGAAGCGCAGGAACCAGTCCTGCAGCGAGCGCAGTTGGGCCAGGTCCTGCCGCCCGGTGCGGTCGATCAGCGCGTACTGGTAGATCCAGCCCACGCCCGTGGCGTCGGGGCCGAGCGATGACTTCGCCGTCGCCGGCAGGCGGGACTGCACCTGGTTCAGGTATTCGAGCACCCGCGAGCGCGCCCAGTACAGGTCCACGCCATCGTCGAACAACACGTAGACAAAGCTGTCGCCAAACATGGAGAACCCGCGCACGGCTTTGGCGCCGGGCACCGAGAGCATGGTGGTGGTCAGCGGGTAGGTGACCTGGTTTTCCACGATCTGCGGCGCCTGTCCGGGCCAGCTGGTGCGGATGATGACCTGCGTGTCCGACAGGTCCGGCAGTGCGTCCAGCGGCGTGCGCAACATCGAAACCACGCCCCAGGCGGTGATCATCACCGTGGCCATCAAAACCAGGAAGCGGTTGGCGATGCTCCAGTGGATCAGGCGCGCGATCATTGCTTCGCTCCCGTGGCTGCGGGTTGGATTCGCGTGATCTGAGGGATGTCGCCATCGCGCATCTCGAACTCAATGCGCACCGCAAGGCCCGCAGACAGCTCCTTGGGCCGCTGGTCGGCCGGTGGCAACTGGAAATCCATGGTCATGGCCGGCCATTTGAGTGCAGGTATGGCTGGGTGTTGCAAGGTCACGGTGTCGCCATCCACCGCCTTCACCTCGGCAGGTGTCTGGTGCGTTGTCGGCGGCATGGCGCCTGGCTTCTCCGGCATCGCAGCGGGCTTGTCCATCACAGCCACTGGCGCCGGACTGAGCCGCGCCAGCAAGCCGTTGAGGCTGGCCTCGGAGTCGATCAGGAACTGGCCCGAACGCACCACCCTTTGCCCCACCTGCAGACCTTGCAGAATTTCGGTTATGTCGCCCGCCTCGCGACCGGTTCGCACTTCGACCGGGGAGAACCGGCCATTGCCTTCGGCCAGCATCACCACGCTGCGCTGGCCGGTGTGGATCACCGCGTCGCTCGGCAGCAGCAGCACCTTATTGGCGCTCGGGTTGGTGAAGCGCAACTGCACAAACATGCCCGGAACCAACCGACCCTGGGGGTTGGCGAGTTCGAGCCGCGCCTTGATCGTGCGCGTGGTCGGGTCCACCGAGGGCAGCAGCGCCTGCAGGCGGCCGGTGAAGGTCTGGCCCGGCGCGGCCGGACTGGTGGCGCTGACTTGCGTGCCGGGCTGGAGCTGGGCGGCCTGGCTCTCGGGAACCTGGCCTTCGGCCCACACGGTGCTTGTGCCCTGCAGCCGCAGCAAGGCCATGCCCGGCATCACGGTCGCGCCTTCGCTCACCATCAGCTCGGTGACGACGCCACCGAGGGGCGCGCTCAGCGTGAAGCGGGGTTGCGGGCTGCCGCTGCGCACCACACGCTGAATTTGCGCCGGGCTCATGCCCGCCTGGCGCATGCGCTGCGCGGCGGCGTCGAGCAGGGACGCCAACTGCTGGTCTTGCTCGGCCATGCGGGCCACGGCCAGATATTCTTCTTGCGCCGTCACCCAGCTGGGCACGTAGATGTCGGCCAGAGGTGCGCCCAGAGCCACGCGGTCCTGTGTGGCGCGCACATGCAGGCGCTCGACAAAGCCCATCGACCGTGCGCTGACCAGCACCTGGTCGCGCTCGTTCCAGGCCACGTTGCCGGCCACCGACACTGCGCTGTCCAGCCAGCCTTCGGTCACTTCCACCGTGCGTAGCCCGAGGTTTTGTTGCGTGCGTGCGCTCACGCTGACGCCACTGGTGTCGGCTTCGTTGCCGCCAGCGTAGCGGGGTACCAGCAGCATGTCCATGAACGGCGATTTGCCCGGCGCATCGAAGTTCTTGCCCGGCACCATGGGGTCGTGGTAATTCAGGATCTTCAGCCTTGTCATCGGGTCCACGTCCCCGGCCTTCAGGCCGTCACGGATGTGGCGCTCGGTGGCTTCGAACCCTTGCGTGATGGTCCATGCACTGGGGTCCTGTGTCGGTGGAGTGGCCGCACCGGAGCCGGTGGGAGCACCCTGGGGCAAGGCCATGGACATGCCCGCGTTCATGCCGACGGTCCAGGCACCGTAGCCCACTGCTGCCAAAGTGGCGACGGCAATGGCCGTGAGGCCGATCAAAGAGGCTTTTTTCATGGTGTCAGTCCGCTGAAGCAAGTGTTGGGGCGACAGCGGCGGCCACCTGGGGCGTGCTGCCGGGGATGAGGTATTCGAGTTGCGCCCACAGACGCGCGGTGGACAGTTGAAGTTCGATGCGCTCCATCTCCAGGGCCAGCGCCGCGCGCCGCTCGGCGAGCACATCGGCCAGCCGGGCGCTGCCGCCCCGGTAGGCAGCCAGCGTCAGCTGAACGCGCTGGCGGGCCAGCGGCAGGCGTTCCCGGTCGAGCAGCGCGAGCTGCGCCAAACCGGCACGCCAGGCCACCTGCCAGCGCTGGGTTTCGGCAAGCGTTTCGCGGGCGCGTTCTTCGCGCTCGGCGCGCAGTTCATCGACACGCGCCAGGCGCGCGGCCACTTCCCGGTCCTGGCGTTGTGCGCGGTCCCAAGTCAGCGGGACCGACACGGCCAACGACACCATGTTGGCGTAACGTGGGCGGCGCTGGCTGAACATCAGCTCGACGCTCCAGTCGGGTTCGCGTTCCCGCCGCGCCAGCTCGGCGTCGGCCTCGGCGGCGCTCTCGCTGGCGCGCAACACCGCCAGGTCCGGGTGCTGTTGCTGGCGCACTGCCATGTCGGCGTTCGTCAGTGCCTGCAGGGTTCCTGCGGGCGCGGCAGCGAGCGGTTGGTCAGCGGGGGTTCCGGTCCACCGGGACAGGGTCTGACGGAAGTTCTGCAGCTCGGCCTCGGCGCCCAGCAAAACCTGCTGGACCTGAGCGACCGCATCGCGCGCGCTCAGCGTGTCTGAGGGCGGCGTGCTCGCGGCATCGGGTTGGCCGCTGCGTACCGAGGCTTCAGCGGCCTTGACCTGCAGGCGGCTCTCGGTCAGTTGCGCACGCAACAGCGTCACACGCTGTTCCTGCGCCTGCCGCTCCAACCAGGCCAGGGCGGTGTTGCGCTGCACGCTGGCCGCACGCTGGGCACGCGTGGCCAGCGCCAGGTGGGCTTCGGTTTCGAAACGCTGCGTGCGGCTTTGGCGCTTGGCCAGGCTGGGCAGCGACTGCATCAGCGACACCGATTTGCTGGTCATGAAATCACGCGTGGTGCTGAAGCGGTCTTCGCCTTCGATGGGCAAATTTTCCAGCGACAAGCGAAGCACCGGGTCGGGCCGCTCGCCGGCTGCCACGGCGGCCTCGCGTGCCGAACGGGCTGCGGCATCCTGCGCGCTTAGGGCTTGCGAACGCGCCAGCGCGGCCTGAACGGCCGCCGCAAGACCGAGTGGCTCGATGTCCGATGCCAAGCCTGGCAACGGCACAACCAGCATGAGCGCGATCAGCAGGGCGGCGGTGTGGAAGAGGCGGGTGGGCACGTCGGCGCTAACCACCGGCCTAGGGGGTCGGCTCATGGCCGTTGGAAGGGCTTGCATATTTCTGCTCCATGAAGACGAACATAGGCTGCGCGCCGAAGGCGAACAGACACGTTACGGAATGCGCGCAGGCCTCAGCAGCGGCGCGCAGATCAGATCAACGGAGTCAGAGGGTGGGAGGACGCCAGACGCTGGCGGGAGAGCCGCGTGGCGGCGTTGGCGTGACGGTCACGAGCAGGGCGCTCGACGGCTGGGCCTGTATGACGGGTTGTGAGAGGGCTCCGAGCCAACTGGTGGGAGCTTGGCATTCCTGGCCGGTTTTGCAGAGCTTGCCGGTGAGCGCAGCGGTCGCTGCGTCATTGCAGCAGGCGCCGAGGTCGGCCATCTCCATCTCTTCGCTGACGGATTCGGCCTGCATCGCCACCATGTCGCCCATGGGGCAAGGCGCTTGCACGCCCGCGCTCACTGCCCAACCCTGAAGCGGGATGGTCAAGCACAGCAGGATGGCGATAAGCAAGCGCATAAACAATTTTAGGTGGACGTAAAGGACTCGTGACGCTTTATAGCCTTTGATCTCGATCAACGATTGTCGCAATGGATGCTGCTGCCAGCCTGCTTGAGTGGGAAAGGCACAGAGTCGAAATCGACGGGGGAGAGCATGATGCGAAATGAGATCAAGGAGACCGTAGAGGTTGATCGCCGTGTTCAGCGATGGCGCCAGACAGCCACCGCAACGACCAACATAGTCAGGTAGTTGGCAACCATGAACCACGGCGTGTTCCAGGCGATTCCATCAAAGCCCCAATAGGTCACCGGATAGAAAACTGGTGACGGATAGAAGTCTGCGGAGTGGGTGAACACGTCGATCAGAATGTGCGACCACCAGCCCAACAGGGGAATCCAGAACCGCTTCAGCCAAATCCAGCAGATGATGGTGACCACCCCCGCCACCAAGGCGCTGTGCATCACACAATGCAGGTGATGGGTCAGTTCCGAGACGACTGGAGACATCGCGGGCTCGTATCCCGGGAGTGCGTTGGCGTAGGCAAGCAAGACCGTCCACCCGTCGGGTGAGAACAGCGCCAGGTAGACCAAAGGCAACAACTGTGCAAGGTCGGGTACCACGGCCAAGCCAACCGCCAACGCCGTGGTGCGGCGGTCCAGGCGCCGGTGACGATGCAACCAGACGGTACCGACGCCCACCCAAAGGCCATGTGCCAGGATGTCCATGCTCAAGGGCTCGGGTGCGACGCGCCCGGCTGGATTCGGGCGGCCCGCAGGCGCAGGGCATTTCCGATGCCTGAAACCAAGCAGACACTCATGGCCAACGTAGCGATCATCATGTAGATGCTGGATTCGGCGTCGATATATTTAGACTTGTCCAGCACCTGCCTCCGCTGCTTGGCTGCGGTAACGAGTCGGCATCCCGAGGGAGAGTACTCACTGCGTCTGATTGACATCTCGACCTCCACTGGTGGAACGCAGAGCGATATTCAGCTGATCCACCACTTCAGCCCAGTCCGCATCCTCAAGAAGCTCTTCGCGCAACAGACTCGCTTGGGCTGGCGTCCAGAAAGGCGCATCGGCCAGTAGCACGTCGTCTGCTAATGGAGAGTGCGCTTTCAGGAACTCCCAAATACCTGCCGCGTCCTTTGGCAGGCCCAGCTGGGAGAACAGTTCAGAGAAACGATGAAATGACTTTTCCATAGTGGGGACTCCCGTTGTTCAAACATACATACCCGATGATGTTGGCGATGGAGCCTCAAGACAATGTCACAACCATCGCCAACACAAGCGCCCCGGATGCCATGGCGATCAGATAACCCAAAAACACGTACTTGCCGACCTGCGCGCCGCCCGTTGTCCACGCGATGCAGGCCTTGGTCACCATGTTCGCCAACGTCGCCAGACCGAGTGCCATGGTGGTCGCGGCCGTTGACAATCCACCGGCGCCATTCAGTCGTGCGAGCGAGATCAAGATTGCGTCTACGTCCACAAGGCCAGTAACCGCGGACAGTAAATAGAGGCCGCTGGCATCCATCCATTGTTTCGCTGCAGGCACCAGGATACTCATGACAGCGAGAAGTGAACCAAAGCCGAGTGCAGTACCCAGATCGAAGGGTGCCATCGAGCCTACAACGCCTTCCCCCACCGACGTTGTGGCGCTCTTGCGCCACCGCAAGAGCGCCACAATCAGCAACACCACGCCCGTGACCACCAGGCTGCTGCCAAAGGTGGTCAGCAGCGTAGGCTGTATCACAGCGAGTAGAACAACCATTCGAAAGAACATGACGCCACATGCGGCCAGCGAGCCGGCTGCAGCCGCGCCGGCCAAGGACGGCTGTTGGCGTGCGTACCGAGCCAGTGCCAAAGTGGCGGCCGTGGAAGATGCCAGTCCGCCCAGAACGCCGGTCCATAACACGCCCCTTTGCGCGCCGGTGATCCGCATCGCGAAGTGACCCAACAGCGACAGGCCTGCAATCAGGATGACGGCCCACCACAACTGGTACGGATTGAGCGCTGAATAGGGCCCCAGACCGGTATTCGGTAGGTAGGGCAGGATGACCATGGACAACACCAGCAGCTGCAGCGAAGCAGTCAATTCGCGGTGATCGATCACTTGCAGCCACCCGTGCAAGGTCGGTTTGAGGTCAAGCAGCACGGCGCAAATCACGGCGGCCGACAATGAGAGGGTGATGTTGCCATGTGCCGCAAAGGCGCCCAAGGCAAGTGTCAAGAGCATCGCCACGTGTGTTGTGGCGCTCAGATTGGCCGACAGTTTGGCTTGACGGGCGTAAGACACCGTCAGCAGCAGGGAGAGTCCGAGCAGCGCTCCCAGCAAAGGCCAGGCGCCGAAATCTGGCTGCAAATGCCCGAGCACGCCACCGAACAACCCGGTCAACGCAAAGGTGCGCAGGCCTGCGACTCGCCCGCCCTCCGGCAGCTCGCGGTCGTGCCAGCCACGTTCCAGACCGATCACCAGACCGACGGCCAGCGCGGCGATCAGACCTTGGGCGCCGGTAGGCAGACCGTAGCCGTTCATCCGACAACTCCTTTGACGGCTTTCGCCGCCGACTGCACCATCTTGCGAACACACCAGTCTGCGTACAAGCGACCAAAGAGCCTTCCAAGCCACCGCTGCCCCCCTGATGAAGGCAGGTTGTAGTCAATCCAGACACGCAGCCGGGTCCCGTGACCTTCTGGAGCCAAATCGAAGCCCATGTGGTATCGGCCGATCACAAACAGCTTCGGTTCGTCGAGGGTTTCCCACGTCTTGAGTTGCGGGGGTACACGCTCGACAACAGCTTCTTCCAGCCAAAATGACATACCGAGGATGTGGCCGGACATTCGGATCACCGAACCCACCTCCTGGCCGAGGCGTTTGTCCGTTTCAGCGCGCATCTTCCCGCCGGCCAGCATGGCGGAGCGCTCCCCCATGTGCTCAGCCAGACGAACAGGATCGTCCAGCAGATGGAATACCACCTCCGGCGATGCAGCCAGCGTGCCGCTCACCTCTCGATGGAATTGGTATGCACCCATCGCGAAGGATCCGGAGAATTGGGCTGGGGCCTGACACCTTGAAAACGACTTTCCATGGTCGTCATGCGTGTCAATGCCCAGATTGGCTTGAGTAATCTTTTGTGCATGGTGCTGAATGGACGCAGGCGCCGGACCACCCTCCCAGAGGTCAAGGCGTGATGCTGATGCCGTTGGGCGCCTTGCCCACGGGGACGGTCTTCGTGACCCTGCGGTCTTTCATGTCAATCACGGAAACCGAGTTGGCGTAGGTGTTCGTCACATAGGCCAACCGGCCTTCTCGGTCGACGACCACGCCATGGGCACCGGCGGCGGTCACGACGGTCTTGGCGACTCGGAAACTCTTCAGATCAATCAGGCTGACGGTGTTGCCGGGCTTCTGGCGCGTGCCCTGGTTGGCCACCAGCAGCGTGCGCGAGTCCAGTGTGGCGTACAGCTGGATAGGCACCGCGCCGACGGCGATCTTGCGAATCACTTTGCGCGTGGCGGGGTCGATCACGGCGACGGCGTTTTCCTGCGACAGCGAGACAAAGGCCCAGCGACCATCTGGCGTGAAGCCGGTCTGGGCCGGTCCCTTGCCCGCCGGCACCTGCGCCACCTCCTTCTGGCTGGCGGTGTCGATGACCGACACCGTGCCACCCTTGAGATTGGCGACGTAGACCTCTTTGCCATCCGGGCTGATTCGAAGGCCGTGGGGAAACTGGCCGACCGGAATGGTCGCCACGAGGCTGCGCGCCGATGTGTCGATCACACTGACCGTGTTGTCGCCGCCGTTGGTGACGTAGGCCAGGCGGCCATCGGGCGACACCACCACATGGGCCGGGTGCATGCCCACCGGCACCTGGGCGACGACAGTGTTGGTGCTCGTGTCGATGACCCAGACAGCCCCGGGCTGCGCCATCGCCTCGTGGGCGCCTTGGACCATGCCCTTGTGCACAGAGGCATCGGGCATCTGGCCAGGCTCGCCGTTGTTGGTCACCCAGGCGAAATGGCCGTCGGGCGATACCTGCACGTTGTGCGGCATCTTGCCCATGCGCAGACTCGCCAGCGTCTTGAACGAAGCGGCATCGAGCACGCTGACCGTGTCAGCGCCCTCATTGGCTACATAGACCTTGTCTGCGGCCAAGGTGGCGCCAGACCAGGCCAGAAGGGCCATCAGCGCGCCCGTCGAGAGCCAGATATTTTTTCTTGTCATCGTGAGCCATCCTGGTGGAGAAAATCAGTTGGAATCCGCTGAACTTGGTATTCATGTTTTGCCGCGCCGCAAACGCAACGCATTGCCAATCACCGATACCGAGCTCAAGCTCATGGCCAGCGCGGCAATCAACGGCGACAGCAACCAACCCGTCAATGGATACAGCACACCGGCCGCAATCGGAATGCCCAGCGCGTTGTACAAAAATGCAAACACCAGGTTTTGTTTCATGTTGCCCACGGTCGCCTCGGACAGCTCGCGCGCAATGGCAATGCCGCGCAGATCTCCCTTGACCAACGTGATCTGCGCACTGTTCATTGCCACGTCGGTCCCGGTCCCCATGGCCACCCCGACATCGGCCTTCGCTAGCGCCGGTGCATCGTTGATGCCGTCACCTGCCATGGCCACCACGCGGCCTTCCTTTTGAAGCCTCTCCACCAGCAGCAGCTTGTCGGCCGGCTTGACCTCACCGTGTACCTCGTCGATGCCCAAGCGGGCTGCCACCGCCTTGGCCGTGGTCAGTCCGTCACCGGTCGCCATCACGATGCGAAGACCGGAAGCCTTGAGCGTGGCCAAGGCTTCCGGCGTGCTGGCCTTGACCGGATCGGAAACAGCCAACAGTCCCATCAGCTGTCCATCAACGGCCAGGTGCATCACGCTGGCGCCTTCCGCGCGCAAGGCCTCGGCCTGCGGCACCAAAGCACTGACCGAAACACCGATCTGCTCCATCAGCGTGGTGTTTCCCAGTGCCAACTGACGCCCAGCCACCTGCCCACGCACGCCGATGCCCGAGCCGGATTCGAAGTTCTCGGGTTTGACCAACGACATGCCGCGCTCGCGGGCGGCGCGCACGATGGTTTCGGCTAGGGGGTGCTCGCTGCCCTGGTCCAGGCTGGCAGCCAGGCGCAGCACCTCATCGGCGTCAAAACCGGACGCGGGAACGGCGCGCTCAAAAGTCGGTCGGCCTTCAGTGAGCGTCCCGGTCTTGTCAATGATGAGGGTGTCGATCTTGCGCATGTTTTCGATGGCCGCTGCGTCCCGGAACAACACGCCGTGCGTTGCGCCGCGACCGGTTGCCACCATGATGGACATGGGTGTGGCCAGGCCCAGCGCGCAAGGGCAGGCAATGATCAGCACAGCCACGGCGTTGATCAGGCCGAACACCCAACTTGGCTCGGGACCGAACAGACCCCAGCCGAAGAAGGTCAACAAGGCAATGCCCACCACAGCGAGGACGAAATAACCCGCCACCACATCGGCCATGCGCTGCATCGGTGCCCGGGAACGTTGTGCTTGGGCCACCATCTGCACGATCTGCGACAGCATGGTGGAGGCGCCCACGCGTTCACTTCGCATCACCAGCGCGCCGCTGGTGTTGAGCGTGGCACCGATCACCTTGTCGCCCACACGTTTGGCGACGGGCATCGGCTCACCGGTGAGCATGGATTCATCGATCGAACTGCCGCCTTCTGTCACCTCGCCGTCCACCGGGACTTTTTCGCCTGGGCGCACGCGCAGGAAATCCCCTACGTGCACATGGGTCAGCGGCACATCCTCTTCAGTGCCATCTTCCCGGATACGGCGGGCGGTTTTGGGCGCCAGGCCCAGCAACGACTTGATGGCTGCCGAGGTCTGCGACCGGGCCTTGAGTTCGAGCACCTGCCCCAACAGCGTGAGCGAGATGATCACAGCGGCGGCCTCAAAGTACACGGCCACGCGGCCCATGGAGATGAACGAATCCGGGAACACTTGGGGCGAGACCGTCGCGACCACGCTGTAGAGGAAAGCTGCCCCCGTGCCCAGACCAATCAAGGTCCACATGTTGGGACTGAGGTTCACCACGGATTGCCAGCCGCGCGAGAAGAATGGCCAGCCCGCCCACAGAACAATCGGAAGAGACAGCACCAATTCGATCCAAGTCTGGGTCGAGGTTTCAAACCATTGCAGCTGATGACCGAACATCGCCAAGACCGTGACCACGACGGTCAGCGGCAGCGTCCACCAGAAACGGTGCTGGAAATCGCGCAATTCGGGGTTGTCGTCGTCGTCGAGTTCCGGCAGCAAGGGCTCAAGCGTCATGCCGCATTTGGGACAGTTGCCGGGATGGTCTTGCCGAATCTCCGGGTGCATCGGGCAGGTGTAAATGGTGCCGGCAGCAGCCGGCGCGGTGTCTGCCAGCGCTGTGGATACCAAGTATTGCAGCGGGTTCGCCGCGAACTTGCCTTGGCACTTTGCGCTGCAGAAATAGAAGGGCCGTCCTTCGTGCTTCAACGTATGTTCAGATTGCGCCGTGACCGTCATGCCGCACACAGGGTCCTTTAGTTCGGTTGGCGAGGCGGGCATGGCCGGGGGGAGGCTGCCGTGATGATGCTGTGCATGCATGTCCATTGCTTATTCCTTGTCGTCGTTGGTGCGCCGTCGCGACTGCGCATGGTTTCCGTGCCGGCCATGACCGCCGTGGCCGTGCATTAGGTGCATCAGCGGACAGGCGAGGAGCAACAGGTAAGGCCAATACCCAAGGACGTGGCCCCAGTGCTCGCGCAGCAGATAAAAACCGGCAATCAATGCGGTCGTTGCCAACGCCATGCCGCCCGGGCGGCGCCAGAACGAAGGCGCAGAGTCATTGTTGACAGACTGATTCATGGGAAGACTCTTTCAGAGTTGCCAGCGAAAGGTACGAGGCGCGGATTCGCCCGGTCGGTCGATCCTGAGTTCGATCACCCCTGGGCGCGGCGTAGGAACATCGAAGACCAGCACGCCTTCACGGTGATGGCCTCCCGGTGGCGCGCCCAGCCAGCCCGTGGGCTTGAACGTGCGCCCGTCGTCGGTCGTTAGTGTGGCGCTTTGAGCCAGGTCGTCGCTCAGGTCGGCACTGTGCGTGTCCAGCACTACAGCGAATTCCCACGGGCTGCCCGGCTGTCCGACCGACTTTGCGGACACCTTGACCGTCACGCCCCGCTCGCTCGAAGACCGCTCAGTGCTGGCGGCGAGGGGTGTCTGGGCCCATGCAACACAGGGTGCCGTGACCATCAACAGGCCTGCCGAGGCCATGGTAGCCACCATCCACCGCCGGCCCGTCAAGCCGATTTGCTCATCAACCATGGTGAGTTCCGTGCGCAAAAGTGGAGATCTCATGGTCTATCGGCGGCAACCGCAGCCGCCCGTGCTGCCACTGTGACAGCCCACGACTTTGGGCTGTGATAACCCAGTGGCAATGGAATCGTCTGACGTCAGCTTCGCGGGGTAGCCCATATCAGTCAAGGCCCCAATCAGCAGATCTCCGCCTTGCACCAGTTCACCACTCACCCGGACGCGGCCAGATGGGAGATCGACATCCACTCCGCTGACACCCGGAAGTGGCAACAACGCCTGCGTGACGCGTTTGACGCATGAGCCACAGCTCATGCCCTCGACTTGCAAGTCCATCGTGTTCATTCTTCAATCTCCTTAAAAGTGCGGCGCCTACCACCTGCGAAGGTCCAAATCATCTCTTTGACACCGAGTCCACCCTAGGCTGTGTCTTGCCCATGCGAGGGATAAACCGGGGTATGGGCTGGGCGTACGCGTCATAGGTCGCACCGAACTGCTTGCGCATTTCGTTTTCCTCGGTCACTGCGAGCCGCCCGTACATCAAAAGCAAGACAGGAAACATCAGCAAGGTCAGCAACGTGGGCCACTGCAGCAAGAAGCCCAGCAAGATCAACACGAATGCCACGTACTGCGGATGCCGGACGCGGGCATATGGCCCGGTGGTCGCCAGCGAATGCCGTCGCTGAGCGTGGTACAGCACTTGCCACGCGCTCGACAGCAGGTAGAAGCCGTACCCCAGAAAAACGTAGCTGGCCAGATGCAGGACGCCGAAGTGGGGGTCTCCCGTTTCGCCTAGCAAGGTGGACCACAGATGGCCGCTGTCATGGGTCAGCAGGTCAAGACCGGGAAAGCGTGTTGCCAGCCACCCCGACAGCAGGTAGATGGTCAGCGGGAAGCCGTACATCTCGACAAACAGGGCCACGATGAACGCGGAGAATGCACCAAAGGTTCGCCAGTCGCGCGCGGTGGCCGGTTTGAAGAAGCTGAAGGCGAACAGGATGAAAACGGCCGAGTTGAGGGCCACCAGAGTCCACATGCCATAGCCGGTTTCACTGTGATTCATGACCGTTCTCCTGGTTCGGCCGGCGCGGCTCATCTGCTCCGGGCTGCGGCTGATCAGCGCCCGTGTGATGACCATGACCGCCATGACCGCGGTGCATGAACAGATGCATCAATGGACAGGCCAGGATCAGCAGAAACGGCAGGGCACCGAAGAGGTGCGCCCGGTGCTCTACAAACAGAAAGAAAGCTGCGACCGCACCCAGCACCATCAGGCCGACGCCATAGCGTGTGCGCCACAGGTTCCTGGGTTCGTCACCTTGGGAGGATGTAGGGTGCTTCATCTCAGGCTTTCACGGTGTAGCGCAACATCATCCCCGCTTCCGCGTGTTCCAGCGAGTGGCAATGAAAGACGTAATCCTGGTCGCCCGCGTGCGGGTGGGTGAAGTCGATGGCGACCCGCACCGATTCGCCGGGCCACACGTGCACGGTGTCGATGACCCCCTGGTCTTGGGGCAGCAGCCCTCTGGCGCCAGCCAGCTCGCGAACCAGCGCTGGGCTGCCCAGGCGCTCGATCACCCGGAACGAGAAGCCGTGAAGGTGCATGGGGTGGGGCATGCTGAGCTGGGCGTTTTCGATCAGCCAGGTCTCGCGGGCACCGCGTTGCACGCTCAGCGCCGCCACCTTTGGATCAAAGAGTCCGCCGTTGATCGTCCAGTTGCCTTTGCCGTTGTGTCCGAGCTGCATGCGCCGCTGCGGGTTCGCCGAGGCGATGGCGGCGGGCAGGCTGGACAGCACGGTGGGCATGCGGCGTTCGTACTTTGCTGAAGCTTTCAGGTCGATGCGCATCAGCGCGCGCGCCTCGCCCTCCATGGCCATCGGGGTGGACGGTTCTGCTGTGGGCGCAGCGCTGTGCTGGCTGTGGTCCATGCCGGCCATGGGAGGCGTGGCTGGGCCTGCGTGGCCCCTGTCATGGCCGCCCTCGGCGTGCATCGGGTCGAAGGCGAGCGAGGCCAGGGTCACAGGCAGGCCTGGATCGGCTTCGCGCAGGTCCACCAGCACGTCCAGCCGCTGGCCGGGGGAGATGAAGGTCTGGTCGATGCGCAGCGGCTGGGCCAGCAGGCCACCGTCGGTGCCCGCCAGATAGAAACCCAGGCGGCGCCCGCCCTGCACGAAGGCCAGTCGGTAGCTTCGCGCGTTGCAGCCGTTGAGGATGCGGAAGCGCACGATGCGGCGCCCGGCCTGGATGAATGGCCGCTCGGTCAGGTTGACCAGCAAACGATTTCCCACCCAGCCACCGAAGGACTGGGCGGCGGTCGGAGCGTAGAGCAGGCGACCCTGTGCGTCGAACTCGCGGTCCTGCAGCACCAGCGGGATTTCGGTGTCGCCCAGAGCCAGGTCCAGCTCCTTGCGCAGCGCGGTCTCATCGTCGTCTTCCACAAACAGCAGGCTGGCCAGGCCGTGGTAGGCCTGCTGCGGGATGTAACCGTGCGCATGGGGGTGGTACCAATACATGGACGAGCGGTCGCTCAGGGTAAAGGCGTAGTCCATGCTGCCCCCAGGGGGCACCACGTTGAGGCCGTTGCCGTCGTTGCGCGAATCCACGCTCAGGCCGTGCCAGTGGATGACCGTCGGTTGATCGATGCGGTTGATCAGACGCACGCGCATGTCGTCGCCACGGCGGGCCAGGAGTGCCGGGTTCAGGAAGGTCTTGCCACCCGACTCAACGGCGTAGGCCAGGATGGGGGTGCGCCGACCGGGGAGCACCTCGATCTCGCTGCGCACCACCTGCACTTCGCGGAACTCGGAAACCGGGAGCACGCCGAAGAGGCCGCTGCTGCCGGGCAGCCGCAGCGGGTTGGCGAAGCCCGCGCCTTCTTTTTCAATGCCGGTGATTTCGTCGGCCATCGCGCCTGACGCACTGTGGGAGGCAGCCAGAACGCCTGGAACAGAACCGGCCGCGCTCAACGCGCCAAGACTGCCGAGAAAGTGCCGTCTCGTGAACGTAGACATCACAAAATTCCTGTTGTTGGTGGGAGATGGGGTTGGGCCACTACCACCATGGGCGTGGCCATCGCTGGTCACTTGCTGCCGGGCGGGGTGGCTGCGGCCGGCATGCGCTGCATCATCATGTCCATCATGGTTTGCATCATGTCCATGCGCATTTCCATCATGGGCTGATGCTGGGCCGGGTCTACCGGCGTGGTGCCCGAACCCATGCCCGGTTTGCCGCCCATCGCCTTCATGCCTTTCATCATGTCCATGCCCTCGTGCATGGCCTTCGAGTGATCGGCCATCAGTGCCTGTCGCTCAGCCGGTGTTTGGGCTGCTGCCATCTTGGCGTGTAGGGTCTGCATGGTGGCCATGTGCTGCTGCATGTGCTGCTGCATCTGCGGCATCGACATGCCCATGGTCATGCCAGCCTGTGGTGCGACCGGCTGAGTGACGCCTGTTGCGGGCGAGGTGGCCGTCGCGGCAGCTGGGTGGTGCTGGGTGTGCTCAGCGGCCTGCTGTGCCAAGGCGGAAAACGCCACACCGGTGACGGCTACCGCCAGAAGGGTTTGAATCCATTTGGACATATCGATTGCCTTTCATGACTGAACGCTGGCGGGATTGCCATGCAGTCACTGTAGAAATCGGCTGGGGTCGCCAAGATGACCCGAAGATGACAAAAAAGTCAGATTCAGCGTTGCGAACGCAGAACCGCCTGGCGGTTGATGTCGTCGTGGTGGCGCCGGGTCTCTTGCGACCACTGCGACTTGATCCAGGACAGAACAGCCAAGATGTCGGCATCGCTGAGCGAATCGCCAAAGGCGGGCATATTGGTGGCGTAGTCAGGCATGTCCACTGCCTTAGCCACGCCTACTTTGGTGATCTGTATCAACACATCGTCCGGGTGGTGCCAGGTGTGACCGCTTTCGTCATGGGGTGGCGCTGGCAAGCGGCCATCGGTTCCCCGCTCGCGCCAGTTGGCTTGCCCTTCCAGCTTCACACCATGGCAACCTGCACACCGAGCTTGATAGATCAGCGCCCCCTGCTTGAGCATCACAGCGTCATCCGGGCGAAGGAGCCCGGCAGTCTCTGACCGGAAGGGGTCTGCAGAACCCATCCATAAAAGGGCTGCGGCAACCCCAGCCAGAGCAAGGGCAACCGCAGCCAAACGGAGTGACTTGAAACGTTGAGGGATCACTTCGCCGGTTGGATGTCGGTCACCGTCATCTGGCCTTTCTCGTTCATGGCCATGAACTGGATCTTGGAACCGACAGCAGCCTTGTCCAGCAAGGCCTTATCCTTGACCACGAACACCATGGTCATGCCGGGCATGTCCATGTGCTTGATGTCACCGTGCTTTATGGTGATCTTTCCAGCTTCCTTGTCGATCTTGCGGACTTCGCCGTCGGTCATACCGGGAGCCGCCATGCCCATCTTCCCTTGGTCCATGCTCATCTGAGC
Source organism: Hydrogenophaga sp. (assembly GCF_018780075.1). Lineage (GTDB taxonomy): Bacteria > Pseudomonadota > Gammaproteobacteria > Burkholderiales > Burkholderiaceae_C > Hydrogenophaga. Next base: position 30,297 of record NZ_JADMKB010000003.1, on the reverse strand, counting down.
GAACACGGGATTGCCAACAAAGGCCGTGATGGCCAATGCGGTCGTGCTCAATACCAATCGCAGTTTCATCTTGAATCCTTGTGAAGTTGATTTGAGAGGGGTTATTTGGCCGCCACGTTGACCTGGCCCTTCATGCCTGCCTCGTAGTGGCCCACATGCAGACAAGCAAAGTTCACCACACCGGCCTTGGTGAAGCGCCAGATCACCTCGCCCTGCTTACCAGGCTTGAGGGAAATCTTGTTGGCTTCTTCGTGCTCCATGTTCGGGAATTTCTTCATGACCTCGTAGTGCTCCATCAACTCCTTCTCTGTCCCGAGGCTGAACTCATGCGGCACTTTGCCGGAGTTCTTGATAACGAAGCGAATCGTCTCCCCCTTCTTCACCGTCAAGTTCGAAGGCGTGAACCGCATGCTGTCTGCCGCGTCAACCTCAATCGTGCGCGTGACGTTTTTCACCACACCGGGCTGGCCGATGGGCGATTCATCGTGGTGCCCACCACCATGAGTGCCACCTGCAAGGGCGGCAGACGCAGCCAAGGCTGCTGCAGCGAAAACAAAGCCAGCGCGCGAGACGGTATTGAAGTTGTTGAGTTTCATGAGACTTCTTTCAGGGTTGGGTTGGGAAACGGTGGAGGAAAGCTGTGTTGAGTTGATGCCGTACGGTCAGTGCGACATGCCTTTGCCGGTGGGCTTGATCGCCTTGGCAGTGGCCGGCGTGGTGTCGCTGCTGGCAGCGGGACGCTGCGTCGGCGGGAGCGCTCCGTTCCATTCGTAGGCCACGGTGCCTTCGGGAAACTTATAGGGCCCTGGGTCTTTGTAGTCGCCCGGCTTCTGGTCTTTTCGAACTTTGAAGACCGTGAACATGCCGCCCATTTCCAGCGGGCCGAACTGGCCAGTGCCGGTCATCATGGGTGCTGTGTTGTCGGGAATGGCCATCTGCATCTCGCCCATGTCGGCCATGCCGCGCTCGCCCATCAGCATGTAGTCGGGCGCAACCTTCTGGATCTTCTTGACCAGGCCGCGATGATCCACACCAATCATGGTCGGCACGTCGTGACCCATGGCGTTCATGGTGTGGTGGCTCTTGTGGCAGTGCATGGCCCAGTCGCCTTCTTCGTCGGCGATCAGCTCGATCTGGCGCATCTGGCCCACGGCCACATCCGTGGTGACTTCGTACCAACGGGTGCTGGGTGGAGTGGGGCCACCATCGGTGCCCGTGACCAGGAATTCGTGGCCATGCAGGTGGATCGGGTGGTTGGTCATGGTGAGGTTGCCCACCCGGATGCGCACCCGGTCATTCAGGCGCACGTTCAAGGTGTCGATGGCCGGGAACACCCGGCTGTTCCAACACCAGATGTTGAAGTCCGTCATGGTGTTGACCTTGGGTGTCTTGCTGCCAGGCTCAATGTCAAACGCATTGAGCAGGAAGCAGAAGTCCCGGTCCACCTCACTGATGTGAGGATGCTTGGTTTTGGGGTGGGTCACCCACATGCCCATCATTCCCATGGCCATCTGCACCATCTCGTCCGCATGCGGGTGGTACATGAAGGTGCCGGGTCGCCGCGCCTCAAATTCATACACAAAGGTCTTGCCCACGGGAATCGCGCGTTGGTTCAGACCCCCGACGCCGTCCATGCCGCTGGGCAGACGCTGACCGTGCCAGTGGATGGTGGTGTGCTCGGGCAGCTTGTTGGTCACAAAGATGCGGACGCGGTCGCCTTCGACCACTTCGATGGTGGGTCCCGGGCTCTGGCCGTTGTAACCCCACATGTTGACCTTGAAGCCTGGCGAAACCTCACGCACCACCGGCTCAGCCACCAGGTGGAATTCCTTGACGCCATCGTTCATGCGCCATGGCAGCGTCCAGCCGTTGAGTGTCACCACTGGGTTGTAGGGCCGACCGGTGGTCGGGATCAAGGGCGGCGCGGTTTCTACCGACGTCTGGATGACGGGCTCCGGCAAACCTGCCAGGGCGGAGCGGGCCACGGCCAGGCCAGCCACGGAAGCGGCGGCGCCTGCGAAAAACTGTCGTCTGGAGTTGTTGTTTGTCATGTGTTGTGTCCTTTCAATGTCCAGCTGCTGCAGGCGCGTCTCCGCCCGCTCCACCCAACGAGACGAAGCTGTCGGGTGAGCCCCCCTGCAAGACCCACTGCAGATCGGCCTCGGCGATCCAGAAGTCGCGTTGCGCGCCAATGCCATCTACGGTGGCTTGTGACTGGTTGCGAACTTCGTCCAGAAGGTCCCAGACGCTTTTGAGCATGCCGTTGTAGTGAAGAACCGTCTCTTCGGTGATGAACTCACGGGTTTTCAGGACATCCCCCTGGCTGCCCTGCGCCAGTGCATGAGCCGCCATATAGGCGTTCATGGCCCCTCTGGAATTTGCTCGGTTGCGCAAGCTTTCCGCGTCCGGCAGGTGGTTGCGAATCGCATCACCGCGTTTTTCCAGGTCGGCCTCGGTCATGTGCTGCGCCGGAATGGCTGGAAGTTGGTCCGGGAGCGAAAAACCCGCCTGTAGACCCGTTTGCCCCATGGTCTTGACCAGATTGCTTTGGGCCAGAGTTGCTGCATGCTGTGCACGCCGCAGATTCATGCGTGCGTTCGACGCGGCCAGTTGAACGGGCGACAGCTGCAACTTGCTCCAGTTGCCCACCGTCACCATGCGCTGCCCAAGCTCAAAGGCCGCCTGTGCTGCATCCAGCATGTCGCGTTGGTGTTTCAAGACCTGCTGAGCTGCAACAGCCTCTATCCAAGCCTTGCGGCCGGCTGCCGCCACCTCCAACACCTCGTCGGCATCTTCGACCCGACGCTGAAGACTCGGGTCGAGTTCTGTCCAGCGGCCCTCTGCGATCAGTTGTTCATTCTGAGGACCCAGTTTCGACAACGGACGGACCAGTTCGCGATGCACCGTCCAGGCCATGCGAACCGCCGCCTCTGCCGTAGGGATGGCAACTCCCATGGTGCTGCCTGGCGCTGTGGTGGATGCACCCGGATTGGCCTGCTCCCACTTGAGCACGTCGGCATGGCCACGTTTGAAGGAACCCACCGCGTCATTGGCACGACGCCAGTCGGATTCTTGGGAAGAACTGGCCGTCTGCGCTGAGATCGCCATCGGTAGGGCAAAGATGCCCGCCACCAGCAGGTGGCTTGTGGTTCGGTGACTGAATAAAGACTTCACTGCAATCGCTCCTTTTTGATATGGATCAAACGGGGCGGATTCTGCGGGTGGTCGTCCGTCAACTCCCTGTCGGGTTGATTACAAAAATGTCATCTTTGCCCGCACGACCACCCACACAGGCAAACTAGCGGTCAGGAGCAAGACCGTGAAGATTCTGATTGTTGAAGACGAGCCCAAGGCTGGCGAATATTTGAGGCAAGGCTTGCGAGAAGCAGGCTACGTGGTGGACCTCGTCACCAACGGCATTGATGGGCTTCACCACGGCCTGGAGGGCGATCACGATCTGGTGGTTCTTGATGTGATGTTGCCGGGCATGGATGGGTGGCAGGTTCTCCACAACCTGCGCAGCCAGGGACGGGAGATGCCGGTGCTTTTTCTGACCGCCCGTGACCAGGTGGAAGACCGCGTCAAGGGCCTGGAGCTGGGTGCCGACGACTACCTGGTCAAGCCGTTTTCGTTTGCCGAATTGCTGGCCAGGGTTCGCACCATCCTTCGACGAGGGCGCACAGGTCTTGAGAAAACCACGCTGCAAGTTGCAGACTTGGAACTCGATCTGATGCGACGGCGGGTGACCCGATCTGGCAAGCGCATCGAACTGACGGCCAAGGAGTTCGGTCTGTTGGAGCTGCTCATGCGCCGTCATGGCGAGGTTCTGCCCCGTTCTTTGATTGCCTCGCAGGTTTGGGACGTGAATTTCGACAGCGACACCAATGTGATCGAAGTGGCCATGCGCCGCTTGCGAGCCAAAGTGGACGATGCCTTTGAACCCCGCCTGATACAAACCGTCCGAGGTATGGGCTATGTGTTGGAAGTGCCGGAGGATTCAAACTGATGCTCGGGCGACTGTCTCTGACCGCGCGACTGACCGTTTTTTACGCGCTGGTTTCGGCTGCGGTCCTGGTGGGTCTGGCCATATTGGTGGCTTTTGCGACAAGCCGGCACTTTGTTGAACTTGACCGTGACTATCTGCGGGACAAGATCCAGCTCGTTCAAAAGATCGTCGGAGAATCCCCATCGCCAGAGCAGCTGTCCAGCCGACTGGATGAACTGCTTGGCAGTCACCACGGGCTCTACATCGACCTGCGCCAAGGTGATCGTGTGGTGTATGGGAGCAAGGGCCTGATGTTTCCCCCAAGCCTGGCACCGGAAGGGTCTACCCCCACCGACTGGACTCAGGATGACCAAACCCTGCGCGGCCTTAGCTCGCGCATCGATCCTCCCCCAACTCCATCGAAAGAGCTTGGCACAGGGGCTACGCCGATCCAATTGCTGATCGCGTTGGATACCGGACATCATGTGCATTTCATGCAGATCCTGAGCCAGACGCTGGCACTTTACTCGCTGGGTGCCATCTTGGTGAGTGGCCTGTTGGGCTGGTGGGCGGCGCGCCGGGGCCTGGCGCCACTGCGCGTCATGAAAGAGCGCGCGATGACGGTCACGGCGCAGAAGTTGGACCAGCGCATGCCCGTCGAAGCCGTGCCGGTGGAATTTGCCGACCTTGCTGAAAGTCTCAACACCATGCTCGGACGCCTGCAGTCGGACTTCAGACGGCTGCAGGATTTCTCCAGCGACCTGGCGCACGAGTTGCGCACCCCGATCAACAACCTGCTGACCCAAACGCAGGTGTCGCTGGCGCAAAGAAGGGATGCAGCAGCGTACCAGGACATCCTCGCGTCCAACGCCGAAGAGTTCCAGCGACTGGCTCGAATGGTGTCCGACATGCTGTTCCTGGCCAAAACTGAACACGGTATCGAGTTGCCCCACCGGGAAGCGATTTCGCTTGATCGTGAAGTGCTGGCGTTGTTTGATTTCTACGATGCAGTCGCCGACGAAAAACACATCCGCTTGGTGATCACTGGCCAAGCCCAGATCACCGGAGACCGATTGATGGTCCGCCGGGCCATCAGCAACCTGCTGTCGAACGCACTCAGGCATTCGCCTGCAGATGCCGAAGTCCTGGTTTCCATCAAAGAGAGGGCAGGCGAAGCCACCCTGTGCATCACCAACAGCGGGATGACCATCGCTCCTGAGGTCTTGCCGCGCTTGTTCGATCGCTTCTTCCGAGTGGACAAATCGCGCAGTCATCCAGAATCTGATGGTACTGGCCTGGGCCTGTCGATCACCCAAGCCATCATGGCGGCTCACGGAGGTTCTGTTTCCGTATCGTCTAGCAAAGGTAATACAAGCTTTTGTCTTTCATTTCAACATGTTCAACCTTATTCTCAAGTGGGCGCATAGGCAACACCATCCAGGCCGTTCGGTCTGACGTGTCTCCGTCAAGACTGGCTTTGATTCCTGCCGTGTGTTCGATGTTTGACTGATTGCAAATCAATGTGATAGCCTAGAAACGTGTTCAGCCTTCGGGCACCACGCAGCGTCTCAACTCTTGAAAGTCGCACGGTCTGACCCCCAAAGTCAGATTCAGAGTTTTTGTCTTTTGTAAAACCCGGTCGGGAAGAAATTGCTTCCCGACTTGGCCTTACGGCCGGGCGAGGGTTTGCGTTTCTCTCGATCTTCCTCTTGGAGATCTTTGAAATGAACGCAACTACTCAAACCAACCACTTCAATCTGCACGTGTCCGGCATCGGTTACCTCAACCGTGTTCGCTGGGTTCAACCGAAGCAGGCAGGTCGTAAAGCTCAGCCTTTCCTCGCATGCAGCGTGTCTGCCTTGCGTGGCAATGCCGAGTCTCCCGATTACACCTACCTCGATTTGCGTGTGTCGGGCCAGGAAGCTGCTGAGCTGGTCGAGAAATGCATGGAAGACGTGGATCAAAACCGCAAGGTTGTGATCTCGTTCAAGGTCGGGGACATTTACCCGCACATGTACGAACGCGATGTGAAGGTGGACGGTCGCAAGACCGGTGAAAAGGAAATGGCGTGCCTCATCAAAGGTCGCCTGCTCTTGATCAACACCATCACCATTGACGGCGAGCGCGTTTACACGCGCCAAACCGAAGATGACGCTGACGCAACCAATCCTGATGGACTTCCTGAAGCCTCGCAAGAGGTTGACGGTCCTTCGGAGGAAGAAGGCCAGCAGACGCCTGAAGCAGAAGAAGCACCTCCACCTGTTGCCCAGGCTCCTCTGGAACAACGTCGGCGTGAAGTGCCCTCTCAGCAGATGGCGCGGCCCTCGTTCTCGCGAGCCCGTCAAGGTGTTCGTGACACGGTTCCTGCCTAAGCTGTAGCCCAACTGAAACCCTCGCATCGCTTCGGCGGCCGAGGGTTTTTTCATGCATTTTTTTTGTTCAACCCACGCGGCACCGAGATACCGCGCCGGGTGCGGGGTGTCTCCGATTGCGTTTTTTTATTGGAGATATCTCATGGCAACCACATACAACTCAGCCGTTCTCGACTTCCGCCGCTTCGGCTATCTGGCATACGTTTACAGCGGAACACGCCTGGAGCTGGAGGTCTTGCAATCAAGGGCTGGCTTCTATGTCGGAACCGTTCGCGATGACATGCCCTGTTCGCGCGAGTCGAACGAGTACTACCTGTCGAATGAGGCCGCGCTGGAAGCGATGGTGAAAGACACCTGGACCCAGAAAGTCGCGCCATGACCGCTCACGCAGTCAACGGCAAGCCCACTGGGTATCAGGTGTTGATTCAGGAAGCCACGGGTGTGACCGAACTCGATCACATCGAGCGCATCGAGGACACCCTGCGCAACGCGATTTTTCACAGCACCCTGGACTGGCAAATGCGAGAGCAGCTTGAACAGGGTGCTCGTGAAGCCCTGCAAATCATCACCCTCGTCTGAACGACGAATTTTCAACCAACCCCTCGTGCCATCAGGCCGGGGGGTTTTCTTTTGGGACAACGGAAATGAAAACACTCACATCCACCTTGGGCTACTGGCTCAAGAAACTTGGTATTCATCGTGGTGCACCGCGCCTTTGGTTTGAAACGAATCGATTGGGATCAGCGGGCCTCGTGCCAGGAAGTCGCTTTGACGTGGTTGCCCTGCAGAACGGGATCAAGCTGGTCGCAAAGCCCGATGGGCAATATGCGGTCTGCAGCAAAGTGCGCAACGGTCGGTGCCTCCCGGTCATCGACATCAACAGCCGTGAGGCCTTGGCCCCACTGAGTGGACAAGAGGTGGTGCGTGTGGTCGTGAGGCTGGACGGCATCTTCGTCTTGCGAGCTGCATCGGAGCAGGCCAAAGCCGAGCGGATCGAGCGCTTGCGTGCCAAGCTCGCTGCCGGCGAGCAGCTGGCCAGTGCGAGCATTGCCCACGGCGCTGGTGTGTTGTCGAATGCTGCACACACCGGCTTCTCGGATGCTGGGATCGAGCTGGACATGAAAGTGCTCTGCGAAATCGACGCGGGTTACGTTGAACAGTCATTGAGCTGCAATCCGGTCAGTGCAAACACCGTTCCGCTTTGCGCACCCATTCAGGAGCTGGTGCAGGACGAATGGCTGATGCGGCAGGTGCCACGGGTTGAGGTGCTGGAAATGGGCTTGCCTTGTTCGGGCGCATCACGGGCCGGTAAGGCCAAGCGTGGGCTTTCCATGATGGAGGAGCACCCCGAGGTCGGGCACTTGATCTACGCCGCGCTGGCGTTGATCCAGAAGCTGCAGCCAGCGGCCATCGTGCTGGAAAACGTTGAAGACTACCGGGTCAGTGCTTCCGCGCAGATCCTGCGGTCGCAGCTTAGGGACATGGGGTATCAGGTTCGCGAGCACGTATTGCGTGCCCGCGACTTCGGTTCCCTTGAAAACCGTGTGCGTTGGGCCCTTGTGGCCACAACAGACGGTCTGCAGCCATTGGATGTCGTGCCGGTTGACAAGGTGCCTGATAGCGTTCGACTGGGAGCGCTGCTCGATGACATCGAACCTGACGCGGCCTGCTGGTCAACCATGTGCTATCTGAAAGAGAAAGCCACGCGGGACAAGTTGGAGGGGAAGGGGTTTGCCATGCAACTGGTGAACCCCTTGTCCACCAGCGTGCCCACGATCCGCAAGTCGTACAACAAGGGCGGTTCAACCGACCCTTTTGTGCAGCACCCGACAGATCCAGAGCTGATGCGGAAGTTGACGCCAACGGAGCATGCACGGATCAAGGGCGTCCCCCTCAACCTGGTGCACGGCCTGTCGGCGACAACGGCCCATGAGGTTCTGGGTCAGGGGATTGCCTATGCACCCTTCCGGGCGCTCTTCCGTGAGCTTGCAAGCCGGTTTCTGAGGCTCAGGGAGTGTGGCCCGGTCTGTGTTGGCGGCAATGAAGCAATGGCTCGACTGGCTGGCGCCATTGGGTAGGCCGATCAACACTGCCTCCATATTTTTTCCTTTTGGCAAAGGGAGGCAGTGCTCCGACTTCTGAACTTTTGCATTCGCTTCAAAGCGAATGCAAATGGTGCTGCGACAAGCACACAATTTCACGCTGTTGTTGTATCCTCAAGACTTTCCGGGCGTTTACCTGCATCGCTTTGAAGAGCAGGAGCCAGGCTTGCCTGGCATATGAGACACGTCAACCCCTGAAGCGTGGACGCTCTTTCGGGAGCTGGGGTTTCTGTACGCATTGGTCCCCTCGCTGATGCACACTTCGATGCCAGACCAGTGCAACGCTGCCGGGTCGGAAGCCTGTCAGTGCTGTCGAAACTTAGAAACGCCGGCCTGATCACTCGGGTCGGTCGTTTCTCCCCCTCCTTATTTATTTCAACCCTGTCGGGATGCACATCCCGGCAAGGTGCTGGTGCGTGTTCCTGACTTTTTTCAGGAGCATTCCATGATCAAGTGCAATGGCACGCTGCGGATCAAAAAAATCCGCCAAAGCCGCAACGGCGCATTTTGTATCGCCGACCTGAGCACCGATTTCGGTGAGTTCAAGGTCAAGGACCCTCTGCTCGACCAGTTCGAGGAGGGGGAGTACCAGGGCACGGTCTGGATCAGCGAGATCTACCTCTCGCAGTACATCTCCTATGGCAAAGCAGTCACCGAGCTTCGAGCCCGGCTGCAGGATCTGCACATCGATTCAGAAGACCGCAAAACGGTGCGCCAGGTCGAGCACAGCGAGCCTGACCCGCTCGATGAGGTGCCGACGCCTCAAGTCCCCAAAAAACCAGCTCCAGTTCCAGAGAAACGCTCTGACTGGGCGTCCGTGAAAAGCAACAAGCTCAAGAAGCCTTCTGCTCCTAGTCAACCGGCCGAGGAACAGGATGCCGGCGGCGCTTCCAAAAATGATGCCACTGCGCAAGCCAGCGCCTCGGGCAACATTGAACTCTTTGGTCAGGAACTGGCTGCTCTGATCGATCAACACCAGGTCGTCAAGCTGGACTCGACCGTCGACCGCATACTGCTGCGAAACCAAGCTGCAGCGCTGCGGGCCAAAGGCTTTGCCTTTGACGCCAAACAACAAGTCTGGATTTTCCAGACGTCATAAAGAGTGTTCGTCAGCCCGCTTCGGTGGGCTGTTCATTGGGAGCCCACCCAATGAACAGCCCATCGCCCCACATGGGGAACGGGCAGCAACGCGAATCTGGGTGGCTGCAACCTCATGTGCAGCAGCTTTGCGGCTTGAGCGGCAGGGGGGACGCAAACCTCCAGCCTGACTCCCGCGCCTTTCTTTGATCGTCTCGGCCCCCGCTTTTCGGCGATCCACGCCTGCCAAAGTTCTGGCAAAGCGTGAGGGGGTATGCGTACAATAAAAGTTGAAACTGGAATTCAGATGGGTTCCCTCAGGTGCCAGAAGAAGGCGGTTGAGGGAAACCATTTGACCAAACTAAAAATGGTTTCAAGGCGCGTTCAACTCTGAAAACGCGCGCAGCGGGCAACCGCTGGAGTTTTATGTCTTTCATCAACCCCCTGGGGACTCTCACGTCCCCATCGGGGTCGGGGCGTCTCCATTTTTTGGAGTCAACCATGTCCCATGTATCCCCCCAAGCCCGGCGTGAGTTCAATGCCGTTTTCGCAGACTGGCTTTCTCACGCCAGCACTGAGGAAATGGAGCAACTCGATGCCTTGCTAGCGAAGTACTCGACTCACCAAGTTCGGTCCATGCTGACGTTCATTCGTGAATGTTCGGCGGACACGACCCGGTTTGCGGAGCTTCCTGGCAATTTGCGGACACGTCTGCAAGCAGGGAATTGGCCGCAGGGCGGGTCCGCCTTGCAAGCCGCTTGAGTTCGGCCCAGGCAGCAATGCCATCGGGCTCTTCGACAAGTCTGGCCACCTCAGCATCAAAGCTGGGTTGGCCACCTTCAATCAATGTCAGTTGCGGCACTTCTTTCATGAATCGAGTGTCGCAGGTTTGTTCACATGAGGCTCAGGATGAACACCTTTGATCCGCAGCAAGTTTTGAAAATCACGGTGGATGTGCCTGCAGATAAGCAGGAGCAGTTTCACCGGCTGTGGGAGCGAATCCTCAACGATGAGGCTGATCCCTTCAATCTTCAGGTCCATGCCGCCCAGAAGCTCCGTGAGGACATCAAGGCTGAAGGTGGTGCGGCACTGAAACGGCTGTACGTGATAGCTAACGGTGATACCGGCCAGTCTGGTGTTGTCGCTCGTTTCTTGGCTGGCCTGTACAACGGGACGAGATTTCAATTTGATCTCACCGATTTTCGAAGGCTGGATGACGCTCTGTTTGAGGACTGCATGGCATTGCTCCGCATGGATGCAAGGCACTGCGTTCAGGAGGTCCACACGTACTTCGAAGACGGCGGGCGCAAGTGGGAACAGATGATCAGCGACTGGAACATGGACAAGAAAGCCACGAGCTGACAGACCGGTATAGTTTTTTCAACCCACCAGGGGATCTCGATCCCCGGTGGGGCGGGGTGTCTCCTGGTTTTCATTTATCAGGAGCACACCATGGCAATTTCCACAGCAGCATTCGAGAGCGAGATTTGCAATTTGCAGAGTGAAGTTCACCAAGTCCTCATCGGCGCGGTGAGGTCTCAGGATGCGAATGCAGCCAAGAGGCTCGAAACGATGAGGGGGATCACCACGCAGGACTGGCAAACCGCCGCTCGTGCGATGTTGATGGCCCGCAAAACGTCGGTTTTGGGTGCGTTGTCCGACAGCGGCCTTGAGGCGGTGGCGTTCGGTCATATTGACGTTCGTGAGTCGCTCTTTTGGGCGATTGGCGTGGCGGACGAACATGCAGCTCAGCGGATCGTGCAAGAGATTGCAGCTCGGCGGCTGAACCTGGACATCGACGAGCACGCTTCCGCGCTTCACAGCATGGAGACGGGCCTCGTGCACGATGCTTTGCTCGAAGCCTATGTGACGGGCGCCAACAGCCGTTGCGTCTGAACTTTTAAACCAACCCGGACGGGAACAACCGTCCGGGTGTTTCCTCGGGGACTTTTCTTCAAGGAGACGCTCATGGCGTTGATGTTTTTTCGCTTGGCCAACAACTATGTGAAGGCCGGTTACTTTCCCACCGATGAGGACACGCTTTCTCGCATCCAGTGCGCGATTGCACCCAGCAGCGCCGATGGCTTGATTCGAATCTGCGACCCGTGCTGCGGCACAGGCGCAGCGCTTGCAGACATGGCCCAGTTTTTGACCGACTACCAGCCGGGCGAAGCGCGCCCGAGCAGAGTTGAAACACTCGGGGTGGAGTTCGACAAGGAACGCGCATGGGAGGCCAAAAAGCTCCTCAACCGCGTGATCCATGCCGACATCCACGACGTGGTGATCAAACCGCGGTCACTGAGCCTGCTGTTCTTGAACCCGCCCTACGGCTTCGGCGTTTCCGACTCGGCCAACATAGACCGCAACATCACCGATGGCGGTGACAAGGCAGAGCGGCTGGAGCGGACCTTCCTCAAGAAGACCGCATCAACCCTGATGCCTGGCGGCGTGCTGGTCTACATCGTTCCGTTCTACGCGCTCGATGAAGAGATCAGGACTTACCTGGCGAGGCATTTCAAAGACCTGCGGTTCTACATGGCACCAGAGAAACAGTTTCAACAGTGCGTCATCTTTGGTGTGAAGGTCAAACCGACCTACCCCCGAAAAGACGTGTTGGAGATGCTGACGAAGGCCCAGGCCGGTGAACTCAAGGACCAGGTGCTTCCGCTGGAGTGGAGTGAAGACCCGTACTTCCTTCCCGTGGCCACCGACGATGAGTTTGACTTCCGGGCCGTTCGCATCGATGGTGAGCAGCTGGTGTACGAACTCACACGGTACGAGCACAGCCTGCTGTGGTCGGGATTTGATCGACACTTCAACCAAGCGCGGGCCAGCCATCGGCGGCCGCTGCGTGAACTGAGCCGCTGGCATCTGGCGCTTGCGCTCGCTGCAGGCCAGGTCCGGGGGATGATCAAGTCCAAGAGTGGTCGGTCGTTTCTGATCAAAGGCGATACTTTCAAGCGAAAGCAGCGAACGGTGAGCATGGAGACAGACGAGAAGGGCAACGTGCGGCAAACCGTGACGATGCTCGACAAGTTTGTACCGGTCATTTCGGCCATTGAATTCACGCCTGGTCCTGACAAGGGCCGCATCGTGAAAATCAGTTGATCAGGTTTCCCGCCATAACGATGAAAGATCAAAAATGACAACCTGGAATGTGCATTGTGAAGGTCGGTTCCTGGGGACCGTTGAAGAAGACGGAGAGGAGTCGGCCAGGTGTGCGGCACTCTCCAAATTCGCGTTGACGGCAGAGGAGGCCGACGCTCTTGATGAAAAAGGACTCCCGATTCTGGGCATTGCTCCAGACTGGGGTTTCGACGTGACGCCGGCCTGAACGCGGCAGTCAAAAACGGGGCGGTCAAACGCCTCGTGGAACCCAGATGGGTTCCCTCAGGTGACCTGGTGCGGGGAATGCACAGGCGATTGAGGGAAACCATTTGATCTAACCAAAAGATGGTTTCGAGGCGCGTTCAACTCTGAAAACGTGCCCGACAGCACCCGCTGTCGGAGTTCCTGTAATCACCACCAACCCGTGGGGCATCGAGTCCCTGCGGGGGGCCGTGCTTCACACATTTATGGAGAAGCACATGGCCACGGTCATCGACTTGAAAGAACTGCAACGGCTCCCGGATCGGGAACTGCTGCAGCATGTCCTCGGAGAGGACGTCTGGGAACACATCACCAGTTTGGCGCACGCTTTCGGGCTGCAGCTGGGGGATGAAGCGAGCAACACCACCGGGAGCGGAAGCTACCGGCTCATGTGTGCCCGTGAACTGCTCAGCCGAGCGTTGGTCGAGCACTTGCAGGGCAAGCCGACACTGGGCAATCCGACTGCGGTCCAGGAATTCCTGCGGCTGAAGATCGGGGGTCTTTCCTACGAGTGTTTCTGGGTGCTGTTCATCGACTCCCAGAACCGCTTGATCCGCGCGGAAGAGATGTTCCGTGGAACGCTGACGCAGACCTCGGTCTACCCGCGAGAAATCGTCAAACGGGCGCTGCAGCTCAATGCGGCCGCAGTGATCCTCAGTCACAACCACCCCTCTGGGGTGAGCGAGCCTTCAAGAGCCGACGAGAACCTGACCAACATTCTGAAAGCGGGTCTCTCTCTGGTGGACATTCGCGTGCTCGATCACATCATCGTGGGCGATGCACAGACCTCATCCATGGCAGCGATGGGTTTGATGTAAGCCGTTCCAGCCTGCTGAGCACAGGCGTCAAGTTCCTTTTTTTTAGCCCTGCGGGCCATCCCGCTGGGGGTGGTTCGCTCCCTTTTTTCAAACAGGAGAAATCACCATGAACCACATTGAAACCCGCCTCCATCGCGACCGCGACGGCTGGCACGCCACCTCAAACCTGGACCTGGCTGACAACCGTCTGCTTCAGATTCGCACCTACAAAAGCACGTCGGGCGGCGCACTTCGCACCAATGCCACCGTGCACACCAAGACAGGCGATGGTGGGCTTCGGCACATCATGGGCTTCGGATCTGCTGGTGGGGACTTCTCGGAAACACTGGTCGCATCGAAACCAGCGCGTGTCACCGAGAAGGTGGTCACTGCTCAACATGAAAGCGTGTTGAAAACCTTGCCCGGTGTGCTCGCTGCGGTGGAAGCCCACTACGTTAAAACGCCAGCGATCGCACTGCCGATCTGACCTCATCACCACCCTGCGGGAACCTCACCCGCAAGGGTGATGGCTTCCCGCTCAATCTTTGAACTGGAGGCTTACATGTATCGGATCGAGGAGTTCTCAGAAATCTGGGCAGACGCCTGCTTGCGCAACAGCGACGGCCGGTTGATGTTCTTGTCGTACTACGGACGCGATGGATCTGTCATGCAGTTCCTCGCGTCCCTTGAGCTGGGACATACCGAGCGTGGTCTGAACCGTTTCCACCTGGTGGGCGCGGACGGGCAGCGACATCCGGTGGAGGTCTCAGGTACGGAACGGCTGGGCAAGCACGCTGCGCGGTTGCCAAGGCAAAACCTGTTTGGGCCGTTGACCCACAACTGGATCTACGACAAGACCCTGCAGAGCCCTGATCGGGCCAACAGGATCGCCTGGGTCATGCATCGACCGGGTGATGCGGCCCGGTGTGCCCCGGACGAGGTGAACACCTTGTACGACAAGGCATGGCAGGTGATGTCGGATTTGTCACCGGTCGCTCTTCTGGACCATTGGCGAGAGCCATGTCTGGACTGGTGCCGTGAAAAGCGAGCAGTCGAGCTGCTGGACCACCCTGTGTATCCAGCGCTCGGTCAGGTGATGGCCATGCGGGTCAGCCTGAGTGACCACTTTGTGCAATTCGTCAGCGATGGCGTGCGCAGCGGCCTCCTGGAGGCCTGATTTCGTCAGACCCCTAACCAAGGGGCGACACCGATGAAAAGCGGCCTAGGCCGCAGATTTTTAGCAACCCGCAGGGACTCATGGCCCTGCGGGGCCGGGTCTCTGCAATTTCTGGAGAGACCGATGAGCGACGTAGCCAACATGGATGTGGTCGGCGAGACCACGTTGAACAGTGACACAGACATGCCGCTGGAGGTGGAAACACCCAGCGAAAGCGGCGCAGGCGAAGGGTTTGGCGAAAACATGCGGCTGGCAGACTTCATCGACGAGTTCGGTGACGGTCTGCTGTCACAGGTCAAGTCACAGAACCCAGCCATCTTTGATCCCGAGCTGGACGAGGGCACGGCGGTGCACCAGCGACGCCAGGCCATCATGGATGGCCTCAAACGCCAGGCGTTCAAGGCACAGGCCGACGCGGTGCAAGCTTCAGTCAAGCTGCTGGTGGACCATAACCAACCTGCGGTGGTGATCAACGCGGAGATGGGCACTGGAAAAACCATGATGGCGATCTGCGCCGCAGCGGTGATGCAGGCCACCCACCCGCGCACCTTGATCATCGCGCCACCCCACCTGGTCTACAAGTGGCGGCGCGAAATCCTGGAGACGGTGCCGGGTGCCAAGGTCTGGATACTGAACGGGCCTGACACCCTGAGAAAGTTGCTTCAACTGCGCTCGATGCTGGGTCTCAAAACCACCCAGCCCGAGTTCTTTGTGCTCGGTCGCGTTCGCATGCGGATGGGCTTTCACTGGAAGGCATCGTTCATCACCAAGAAGACCATGCTGGAAGGCCAGGTCTTCGAGGGGGCGGCGTGTCCCGACTGTGGATCGTTCATCTGCGTAGACGACGGGGAAGGGCATTCCATGCCTGTCTCACCAGCGTATGCCCAACTCACCTTGGGTGACCGCCGGCGGCGATGTGAGTCTGAAACCGCAGATGGCAAAAAGTGTGGTGCGGCCCTGTGGACCCTGATCCGCTCCGGCCGCGCCATTGAATCCATGCACGACCTGGTGCTCGGAGCCTTGAAGCAGATGCCCACCATCGGTGAGAAGACAGCCACCAAGCTGCTCAACACCTTTGGCGAGAAGATGCTGGGCTCAATGCTGGGTGACAACGTTTACGAGTTCCTCAACCTGATGGACGAGAACGGCGACCTGGTTTTTTCGGATCGGCAGGCCACGCGCATGGAGCGCAGCCTGGCCAACTTTGAGTTCAGCATCGGAGAGGGCGGATACCAGCCCACCGAGTTCATCAAACGCTACCTGCCTCGGAACTTTTTCGGGCTGCTGGTGGTGGATGAAGGGCACGAGTACAAGAACGAGGGTTCTGCTCAAGGGCAGGCCATGGGTGTGCTGGCCAGCCAGTGTCAAAAGACGCTGCTGTTGACCGGAACGCTCATGGGCGGCTATGCCGACGATCTGTTTCACCTGCTGTGGCGTTTGAACCCCGGCGCCATGATCGAAGACGGTTTCAAGCCGTCCAAGTCGGGCTCCATGGGCAATGCCGCCATGAACTTCATGCGAGAGCACGGTGTTCTGAAGGATGTCTACAAGGAGTCGAGCGAAAGCTCCCACCGCACGGCCAAGGGAAAGACCCTGACCGTGAGAACCAGCAAGGCACCAGGCTTCGGCCCGGTTGGCATCATGCGCTACGTGCTCCCGAGCACGGTGTTCCTGAAGCTCAAAGACATTGGCCAGAAGGTGTTGCCGCCTTACGAGGAGCGCTTCATCGACGTGGCCATGACGCCCACACAACAAGCTGCTTACGACGCGATGTCGCGCAGCCTTGTGAAGACCTTGAAGCAGGCGCTGGCACTGAAGGACAGCACCCTCCTGGGGGTGGTCATGAACGTGCTGCTGGCTTGGCCAGATTGCTGTTTTCGGATGGAGGTGGTTCGCCACCCCCGCACGAAGGCACTGCTGTACAGCCAGGCGGCTATCTTCGAGGAGGGTGAAACCAGCCCGAAGGAGGCCGAGCTGTTGCGGATCTGCAAGGAGGAGAAGGCCGACGGCCGTCGTGTCTTGGCCTACTCGGTCTATACGGGCACCCGTGACACCACCGCCAGGCTCAAGACCCAGCTGGAGGCCAACGGTCTCAAGGTGGCGGTGCTGCGTGCCAGTGTGGATGCTTCAAGGCGGGAGGACTGGGTCGCTGACCAGGTGGAGCGCGGGATCGACGTACTGATCTGC
Source organism: Hydrogenophaga sp. (assembly GCF_018780075.1). GTDB lineage: Bacteria > Pseudomonadota > Gammaproteobacteria > Burkholderiales > Burkholderiaceae_C > Hydrogenophaga. The sequence continues at coordinate 13,231 of NZ_JADMKB010000003.1, read as the reverse complement.
AATCCCGAGCTGGTGAAAACCGGGCTGGATCTGCTGGAGTTCCCCACCATCGTGTTCATGCAGTCGGGCTACAACGTCTACACCGTCCAACAAGCGGCGCGGCGCTCCTGGCGGATTGGGCAGAAGTTGGCGGTAAAGGTGCTCTTCCTGGGTTACGCCGGCAGCTCGCAGATGGAGTGCCTGCGGTTGATGGCCAAGAAGATCGCGGTGTCGCAGTCCACTTCGGGCGACATGCCCGACAGTGGCCTGGACGTTCTCAACGACGCCGGCGACAGTCTGGAAGTGGCGCTGGCCAAGAAGCTGTTGAGCGAGGTCTGACTCCACAGGGGTCTTGAAGAAAAAAAGCCCGAACCTATCCGGTTCGGGCTTTTTTTTGCTTAAGTTGACAGTGGTCATTTTAGCCGCACGACTTTTTCCGTCCACAATTTTGCTGGTAAGCAGAAATCAGGAGGGAGGAATGAATCCATCACAAGTGTTGGAGGCATATCTGTTTCATTTAAGACATGAAAGAGGTCTGTCGGCCAATTCGTTACTTGCAACAATCCAAGCACAGCGCACATGGGAAGCATGGCTACAGAAGGAGGCATATCGCAGAACTTGGATGCAGGCAACGCCACAGGATCTGCAGAGATTTCTTCGTTCGCGCGCGCACCTCACTGATCAAACCAACGGAGTGACCCGTTGGCATCTGAGAAGCCTGTATCAATGGTTACAGCGTGAAGGTCACGCCCTGGCCAATTTAGCGCTTTCATTAGAAACAAAAGCACGATCACCTCGGATCAGTCATCTTCGGTACATTCCAACACCAGCCGAGGTCCATAGAATGCTTCAGCTTCCTGACAAGACCTCTTTAAACGGTATACAGGATCGTGTGATGTTGGAGTTGCTTTACGCCACGGGTGTGAGAGCAATAGAACTGTTGACAACACAGCTTCATTGCGTGTGGCCTAGCGAGAGAAAAGCAGCCGTTCAGGGCAAAGGTGGAAAAGAGCGCTTGGTTGTGATGAACGACACGGCTGCTCATTGGTTGCAGCTGTATATCAAAGGCATTCACCCCATTTTGATACGTCGTCGAAGAATCGCACGCCTTCCAACCCAAGGTGACAGGTACTTGTTTCCCTCAGTTCAAAATGCCGGGGCATTGACCTACAGCGTTCTAAGAAGACGTGTCAAAAAATACGCGGAGGAGGCCGGCATTCCAATGCTGACACCACATGGACTCAGGCATGCGTTCGCAACCCATCTCTATCAAGGCGGAGCTGATCTCAGGAGTATTCAGCTGTTGCTAGGTCATGAAAATCTATCGACAACGACAATCTACACCCAGGCCTTGACGAACTACCTCAAGGATCTGATAGAGAAGCATCATCCGAGAGGCGAACGGTTTGTTTTGCACCGATCCTGTAGGCAGCGAGATGATCCGGTCGGATTGGGTAGAACTAACAGCGCCAGACCCTAGGCCGTCGACACCAGAAGCCGTGTAGCTACGCCCTGCTTGAGACAGAGATATGGCAGATTGGAGTTGACGACTTCGGCTAGCGCGGGACACACATGCGCGCAGGAAGGTCTTGAGGAGGCACGTGCGTTGTTGTTGAAGGCCTCTTGCCCCTCAAGCCACTTGAGGTCCTACTGTCTCGGTGTGGGCGTCGTGCCCATGCATTGGAGACTCGACATGAAACCTTGGAAAGCTGCGCTGGGCGTGGGTGCTGCATGTGCCGCCTGCTGTGCGGTTCCCCTTCTGGGCGGCGCTGCCGCACTCACCATCGGATCAGCCAGTCTGGGTGCCGCCGGGGCGGCCCTGCTGGCTCGCGCCGACGAGTTCGCACCGCTGGCATGGGTACTGCTTGGACTCGCAGCCATGGGAACGGGCGTCGTCCTGTGGCGCAGGACGCGGCAACGCCGGACCTACTGTGTACCCGGCGAATGCCGTTGACTAGGATGGCGGCATGAACGCAAGACTCTCCATCGGCTTCGTCGCCCGGCAGACCGGCTGCACAGTGCCCACCATCCGGTACTACGAAGAGATCGGCCTGCTGCCGCCGGCCGGCCGTACCGAAGCTGGTCAGCGGCAGTTCGACGAACGGACTATCCGCCGCCTCGGGTTCATCCGACGTTGCAGGGACTTCGGGTTTTCGATTGAACAGGTGCGCGAACTGGTGGGCCTGGTCGACGAATCGGATCGGCCCTGTGCCGAGGTGCGCGATATCGCGGCGACGCACCTCGTCGAAGTCCGGCGTAAATTGGACGAACTTAAGGCGCTGGAGGCCAGCCTGAGTGCGTTCGTCTGCAGTTGCGAATCGGCCTGCGTCGGCGGGCCTGCAGTCGATTGCACGATTCTGGAAGACTTGGCGGCCTCTGAGAGGCGGGCTCAGGGACGTGAGTACAGAGAAAGCTGTTGCCCCTCCTGAAGCCATCAGCAAAGAGGCGCTGACCTTTCTGTATTTTCTGGACCCGCTCAACCAGTCCCGAGCAGAAGGAGATTGGTTGCGTGGCGCGTTGTCGACGTTCAAGCCCTGACACGATAGCTCGCGCCAGGGGGAATCAGTGCGCACAACACGCCGATATTGAAGAAATCAGACCGGTCAGCGCGGCTGATAGGCAATGATCCCCATGCCCGCCAAAGCAACAGCCACGCCCGCCACATCCCAAAGCGATGGACGCACACCGTCCACCGCCCACAGCCAGACGATTGCCATGCTGATGTACACGCCGCCATAGGCCGCGTACACCCGCCCCGAAGCGGCGTCGTGCAGGGTTAGAAGCCAGGCAAATAACGCCAGACTCGCCGCAGCGGGCAGCAGCAGCCACGATGACCCGCCCTGGCGCAGCCACAGCCAGGGCAGATAACAGCCCACGATTTCGGCCAGCGCGGTGGCTAGGTACAGCAACAGAGTTTTCATCGCAACTTAAGTTGGTGGTCTCAGGCATGGCAGGCACACGCTTCGCCATGCGCGGCAGCCACCAGTTCCTTGAGGATGCCGCAGTCGGCGCCGTCTTCATCACAACGACCGCAGCTGGCCTTGAGCAGCAACAACTGCTTTTCAAGCGCACGCATGCTCTTGAGCCGCGCCCGCACCTTTTCGATCTGCTCCTGCACCAACCGGTCCACATCCGGGTGCGGCTCGCCCGGTGCGTCCAGCGCGCCCAGCAGTCGGCGGATGTCGGCCAGTGGCATCTCCAGTGCGCGGCAGTGGCGGATGAAGGCCAGGCGCTCTAGGTGGGTGCTTGCGTAGTCGCGGTAGCCGTTGTCCTGTCGGGCCGGCTCCGGCAGGAGGCCTTGCTTTTCGTAGTAACGGATGGTGTCTACGTCCACGCCTGTGGCTTCGGCCAGTTCCTTGATGCGCATGGGGTTTCTCCTGTCGATAGAACTGAGGGCTTGACTCTGGAGCCGCTCCAGGGTTTTCAATACCCCTATTCTGATCCTGTAGGAGTTTCCATGTCGGCCCGCTGTTCTGAACCCGACCGCCCCCCATCGACTCGCAAGTGCGGGAACGCGGAGCATCGCCATGAGCCATCTCAAGTTCATGATCATCAACATGCCCACGAACAGGACGGGGCTGCTGCTTGCTGTGCGCCCGCTCCAATCTCCCTCGAAACACTCAGTGCTCCCCAGCTCACCTCCGACGGCGTGCGCACGGCCATCCGCATCCTGCAGATGGACTGTCCGACCGAAGAAGCGCTGATCCGCAAAAAGCTCGACCCGATGACCGAGGTTCGGCAAATGGACTTCAACCTTGTGCAGCGGGTTCTGACTGTGGTGCACGCACCCGGTGCGCTGGACCCGGTACTGGAAGCGGTGCGCTCGCTGGGGTTTCAGCCCGAACTGGTTGAAGCAGGTGCCGCACGTACTCCTGCCCACCAAACCCGAAAGCCCTGGTGGCCGCTGGCGCTGGCGGGCGCCGCAGCCATCGCCTCAGAAGCTGCAGACTGGGCCGGACTTCCTGACACCCTTGTGGCTGCGTTGGCCCTTGTGGCTGTATTGGGGTCAGGTCTAACCACTTACAAGAAGGGCTGGGTGGCCATTCGCAATGGCAATCTCAACATCAATGCGCTGATGAGTATCGCTGTCACCGGTGCGTTGGCGCTGGGTCAATGGCCTGAGGCGGCCATGGTGATGGTGCTGTTCACGATCGCCGAGCTCATCGAGGCAAAGTCCCTTGATCGGGCCCGCAACGCCATCGAAGGACTGATGCGTCTGACGCCGGAGCAAGCGACGGTGCAGCAGAACGACGGAAGCTGGCAGTCTGTCGAAGCCCAGTCTGTGGCGGTGGGCAGTTTGGTGCGGGTGCGACCGGGTGAACGCATCGCGCTGGATGGCAGCATCATCAGCGGACGTTCTACGGTCAACCAGGCACCCATCACGGGCGAAAGCCTGCCTGTTGACAAGGCCGTTGGCGACGCTGTATTTGCCGGCACCATCAATGAATCCGGCTCGTTCGAGTACCGCGTCACGGCCGCAGCAGGCAACAGCACGCTGGCGCGCATCATTCACGCGGTCGAAGAGGCGCAGGGCGCCCGGGCGCCCACACAGCGGTTTGTCGACCAGTTTGCCCGCATCTACACGCCCGTGGTGTTTGCCATCGCCTTGGCCGTGGCGGTGCTGCCCCCGCTGTTGATGGGCGGAGCCTGGCAGGACTGGATCTACAAGGCACTGGTGCTGCTTGTCATTGCCTGCCCCTGTGCCCTCGTGATCTCGACACCTGTGACCATCGTCAGTGGTCTGGCTGCCGCAGCCCGGCAAGGTGTGCTGATCAAGGGAGGGGTGTATCTGGAAGAAGGGCGCAAGCTGCGGTGGCTGGCCCTGGACAAGACCGGCACGATTACGTACGGCAAACCAGTACAGACCGATTTTGCGCGGCTTGACGACTTGGACGAGGCGAGGTGTCTGCAACTGGCTGCCAGCCTTGCGGGTCGCTCGGATCACCCGGTTTCCCAAGCCGTGGCGGCTTCGGCGAATGCCCAGGGTGTCGAACGAGAGGCCGTGGACAACTTTGAGGCCTTGCCCGGTCGCGGTGTGAAGGGTGTTATCGGTGGCACGGTTTACCACTTGGGAAATCACAGACTCGTCCACGAACTGGGCTTGTGCACCCCGGACCTGGAAAATCGGCTCGATACGATGGAACGGCAAGGCAAGACAGTGGTCATGCTGGCCGACGAACAGCGGGAGCGGGTGCTGGCCCTGTTCGCTGTGGCCGACACCGTGAAGGAAAGCAGTCGGGCCGCTATTGATGAACTGCATCGCCTGGGTGTACGGACCGTGATGTTGACCGGCGACAACGCGCACACCGCCGAGGCGATCGCCATACAAGTGGGCATAGACCAGGCGCATGGCAACCAGTTGCCCGAAGACAAGCTGCGCGTGATCGAAAGTCTTGGCCGCGAAGGAGTGGTCGGCATGGTCGGTGACGGCATCAACGACGCTCCTGCGCTGGCCCGCTCAGACATCGGGTTCGCCATGGGCGCCATGGGCTCTGACACGGCCATCGAGACAGCCGACGTTGCCTTGATGGACGACGATCTGCGGAAGATCGCCACCTTTATCCGACTGTCCAAAACCACTCACACGGTGCTGGTGCAGAACATCACGCTGGCGTTGGGCATCAAAGCCGTGTTTCTTGTGCTCACCCTCATGGGGCTTGGCACCATGTGGATGGCCGTTTTCGCTGATGTGGGTGCCAGTCTGCTGGTTGTTGGCAATGGACTGCGCTTGCTGCGCCGCTGAAAGGAACCAACATGGGCATTTTCGACCAACCATTTGGCGACCACCATGGCCCACGGCGCCATGGGAACCACGGCCACGGATACGAATATGAACACCAAGACCATGCCCACTGAACCCACGACGACGGTAGCTTTCGACCCGGGCACCTTCGAGCGGCTGCACCGGGCCTACCGCCGGATCGACCCCGGCGACCCGGCCCAGGCTTGGCATCTGCTCGAAGCCCTGCATGTGCTCGGACAGACACGGCTGGTCCCGCATGCGCGGACACACGGACTCATGCTGGCGCTGGCCTGGCGAACGCGGAACCTGGCCGAGGTGAATGGTCAACTGTTGCGGCTGCTGCTGGTGCCGCTGGGGCACCTGCTGGGCCGGCTACCGCTAGGCAACACCGGGCGTTCGCACGTGGGGGCGTTTCGGCCCATGCAGGTCGCTCCGGAATTGTTGGCCACCATTCGCGCACATCAGCGACCGCCGACTCTCTGAACAACCTGCGGGCTGCCCGGGTCAACCGATCTCTATTGCTTTCTTCACCCTACAATCCACCCTTGATGCGTGCCTGCCTGTTTGCCCTGTTGCTGATGTTCTGCCTGCCCCTGCAGTGGGCCGGCGCAGCCTCGGGCGCGCCTTGTGCGCACGAACCCTGTGCGCCCCTGCACGCCAGCGCGGCCGATGTCTCGTCGCAGGTTGACGCCGCCGACCACGCCGGTGAGTCCCATGCTCAGCACCCGCACTGCGGAAGCTGCCACGCTGGCGCCCTGGCCCTGCTGGCCAGCGTGCCCTTTTCCATGAGCGACACCCGCACCCGGACGCAAGCGAAGTCGCGTTCCTGGACCGAGGGCCTGTTCGTCGAGCGGCCCGAACGGCCGCAATGGACCACCCTGGCCTGACCAGGGTTCGGCTTCTTTGGCGGCGCCCATTGCCGCCACACTCCCCCCGATCCCTGTGAAGCGTGCCAGCCCTCGCGGCTGGTGATGTCCGTTCTTTCAGGGTCTTTTCATGTCTGTATCTCCCTGGCGGGGTCGTCCCCGTCTGGCCTGGCTCATCGCCGTGGCCCTTCTCCTGGCGCTGGACCAACTGAGCAAAGCCTGGTTTGCCAGCACCATTGCGCTGGGCACAGCCATCGAGGTCACGACCTGGTTCAACCTGGTCCATGTGCTCAACACCGGTGCCGCGTTTTCACTGCTGGCCGATGCCGGGGGCTGGCAGCGGGTGTTCTTCATCGTCATCGGCTTCGTGGTGGTCGTTCCCATCACTTTCGTCTGCCTGGCTCGCCAGGTGGCGCCGCTCGACCGCGTGGCGGGTGCTCTGCTTGTGGCGGGTGGCGGTGGCAACCTCATCGACCGCATTGCCAGCGGGGCGGTCACCGACTTCCTCGACCTGCACTGGCGCGGTCTGCATTGGCCGGCATTCAACCTGGCCGATGTGTTCATCGTTCTGGCGGCGGGCGCCTGGATTCTGATGTCCTTTCGCCCTTCGGTTGCAACCTCAGGGAACCCGTCATGACCCGGCCCTGGACCCTGCTGCTGCTGGCCTGGCTGGTCGCCACCGCCGCCACCTTGGGTGCGCTGTTTATCGGTGAGGTCATGGGCATGACGCCCTGCGTTCTGTGCTGGTACCAGCGCATCTTCATGTTCCCCATCGCCATCATCCTCGGAATCGCCTGCTTCACCGATGACCGACGGGGTGCCGTCTATGGCCTCGCCCTGGCGCTGGGCGGGCTGGCCATGGCCGGGTATCACACCCTGTTGGTCGCAGGTCTGATTCCCAAGGCCTGGGTGCCTTGCAGTGCCGGGGTGTCTTGCGCAGACCAAAAGCTTGAAATTCTCAACGGCGTCCAGATCCCCTGGCTATCACTGGCCGCGTTCATGGCGCTGGCATTCCTTCTCATTGCCTACCTCAGAAAGTCCTCCCGATGAACTCCAAAAAAATTACCGTCTCTGTTCTGGTTGTGGCCGTCCTGGTCTTCTTTTTTCTGGGCATGAATGCGTACCAGAAACGTGTCCAGAACTCGCAGGCCGAGAAGGTCAATCAGGTGGTCAGAGAGTCAAGCAGTCAGCCGGTCGGTCAGTCACCCATTCAGGCAGAAAACCGTCTGGTCCGCTTCCATTCGCCTGTCTTTGGTCCGCGAAGCGCGCCGGTCACCATCGTCGAGTTTTTTGACCCGGCCTGTGAGACCTGCCGGGCGTTCTACCCCATCGTCAAAGACATCCTCAAGCAATACCCGAACGATGTGCGCCTGGTGATCCGGTATGCCCCCTTCCATGCAGGCTCCGATCAGGTGGTCAAGCTGTTGGAGGCGGCCAAACTACAGGACAAATACCTTCCCGTGCTGGAGTCGGTGTTGGATGACCAGCCGCAATGGGCCGACCACGGCAAGCCCAACCTCGATCTGGCCTATAGCGCAGCTCAAGAGGCCGGTTTGGACATCGTCAAAGCACAGGCCGACGCAAAGTCACCAGCCATCGAAGCGGTTTTGAATCAGGACATCGAGGATCTGACTGCTCTGGAAGTGACCAAGACGCCGACGTTTTTCGTCAATGGTCGTGGGCTGCCGTCTTTTGGCGATCAGCAGTTGAAAGCACTGGTGGCCGAAGAAGTGGCCAAAGCCAGGAAGTGACATGAGCAAGCATTCTTCATCCGGCTCGGCAACTCCATGCACCGACCGTCGGCGTTTGGTGCAATTGGCACTTGCTTGTGCGGCCGGAGGCCCTGCGCTGGTGGCCTGCTCACCAAAAGTCACCTCTTTCAAAAGCACCGACGTGACCGGAGCCGCCTTTGCAAAAGATCTCAGGCTCAAGGACCACCACGGCACCCTGAGGACGATGGCGGACTTCAAGGGCAAGATCGTGGTCGTCTTCTTCGGTTTCACGCAGTGTCCGGATGTCTGCCCCACCTCCATGACCACCATGGCGGAAGTCAAGCGCCTGCTGGGTACCCCGGGCGAGCGGCTGCAGGTAGTTTTCATCACGGTGGACCCCGAGCGAGACACTCAGCCGCTGCTCAAGGAGTACATGGCGAACTTCGACCCGAGCTTCATTGCATTGCGGCCCGAGCCCGACGAACTCAAGGGCGTCGCATCGGACTTCAAGATCTACTTCAAGAAGGTCCCAGGATCGACGCCGACGTCCTACACCATGGACCATTCGGCGGGCAAGTACATCTTCGACACCGAAGGTCGGGTGCGGTTGTTCTCTGCCTACGGAACCGATGCCGCCACGATCGCGTCGGACATCAAGACCCTTTTGTCCACTGCCTGAGGCGCTTCAAGCCTTGACAAAGCCACCGACTGCCCTGACATGAATCCAGCTAAATTGGTCCGTTTGACAACACTGATCCAACACCACCGGCAGCCTGTGCTGTTGGCTATGGGCGCCTTGATGCTAGGCACGGGGGTCGTGGCCTTTGGCGTCTCACCGGCGTTGCCCGACGCGGCCCAGTGGCCCGTTCGGCAAGTGGTGGAGACCCTGAATGCGTCTCTTGCGGTGCCTGAACCGACGGCGACGAACCCCGAGTTTCTGATTCACCAATCACAACTCACCCGCCGCGACGACTCCCTCCAGGCCTTGCTCAAACGACTCGGTGTCGATGATCGCGATGCTCAATCCTTTCTCGCGAGTGACGCTACATCGCGCTTGTTGCTGACGGGCGCGTCCGGCAAGCTAGCGTCTGTCACCAGAACCCCGGAAGGACGCCTGAAAACACTGTCGGTGCGCTGGGTGGACGCGAACAGCCAGCGCGTCAGTCGGCTTGTGGTGGAAGTGCGGGACGGCGGGCAGGACGGCGGATACACCTCCCGGCTCGAACAGCCGACGCCAAGACGACTGGAGCAGTTCGGTTCGATCACGATTCGCTCCTCGTTCTACGCGGCCACCGATCAGGCCGGCATTCCGGATGCCGTCGCGGCGCAGACGGTCGAGGCCTTCTCCGGTGACCTTGACTTTCAGCGCGATCTGCAGCGCGGTGCGCGTGTCAGCCTGGTCTATGAAGCTTTCGAGCTGGATGGAGAAGTCCTGTTCACGGGTCAGTTACACGGCGCAGAGATCCAGAATGGCAAAGAGACTCACCAAGCCATGTGGTTCCAGGAGGCAGGCAAGGCAGGCGAGTTCGTCAGCCTGGATGGTTCGAGTCAGCGGCGCGCGTACCTGGCCTCACCCTTGGCGTTTTCCAGGGTCACCAGCTCATACGGGCCTCGCATCCACCCGGTGTTCGGGGGGCAAAAAGCCCACAAGGGAACCGACTACGGCGCTCCGGCTGGAACCCCGATCCGGACCGTGGCCGACGGTGTGGTGAGCTTCTCTGGCCAACAAGGTGGCTATGGCAACTACGTCGTGATTCAACACCCCGACAAGGCCGCCACCGCCTACGCGCACCTGGGCAGCATCGCCGTCCGCTTGGGGCAACACGTGCAGCAAGGCCAGACCATCGGCACTGTCGGCTCGACCGGGACGGCGACGGGCCCAAATCTGCACTTTGAATACCTCGTCAGGGGCGTTCGGACCAACCCGTCCACGATCACAAATGCTCCGTCATCCTCGACCGCCGTGGTTGCGAACTTGCCCTCCTTCAAACAGGAGGCAAAGGCCATGCGGGAACAACTCGGCGTGGCCGCTTCTGTTTCCCTGGCCAACGCACAGTGATCCAACGGAGCGAACCCATTCCCCTGACCAACTGACACGTGACTCTGACCTCCGATTTGTCCCCGACCCGGCGAGCGCTGCTCTCGCGTACCGTACTGGCGGCCACGTCGCTTGTTGTTCCGTTCGGACAGGCCAGTGGCCAACCCGCCAGAAGTCCATTGAACGGTGCAGCCGTGTTGACCGGCTCCTTGCGCTCGTCACCAGAAGCGCGACTGATTGCGGTCTACCACGCCATTGCGGCCGGGGATCGGCAAGCTCTGCCACTGGCGGCATCGCTGGTGCGGGATGTGCCGGGTTTCCAACTGGGCCAGCTCGTCTACGCAGACCTTCTGCTCTCCCGCAGCGGGTCGTTCCCAGGCCTTATCACGGTGACGGATGGACCCCCTGAAGTACGAGAACAACTGCAGAAGCTGCGTGCTGAGGCCAACCGGCGTTTGAACTCTCTCAGTGAAATGCCCCCGCCCGGCACCGTTCCCGAACAGTTGCTGCAGCTTGCGCCAAATGTTCAGCATGTGGTGGTGGTGGACGCCAGTCATTCAAGGGTCTATGTCTTTGAACACCAGGCCAGCGGTCTGCAGCTGATTCGCAGTTTCTACGCATCCGTCGGGCGGGCGGGGTTCGATAAGCAGGTGGAGGGCGATCTGCGCACGCCGCTAGGCATTTACCACATCACCAGCCGGCTGGACGACCAGCAGGTCGAAGAGCTGTACGGCATCGGCGCGCTTCCGTTGAACTACCCGAACGAGCACGACCGCCGAATGGGACGAACTGGCAGCGGCATCTGGTTGCATGGCGTGCCACGCGTCTCTTATGCGCGCAGCCCATACGCCACCGAAGGTTGTGTGGCCTTGGCCAACGACGACATGGCCTACCTCATGCGAGAACTGGAGCCACGTCGCACGCCAGTCATCATTGCCCATGAGGTCAAGTGGGTCAAGCCGGACGCACTTTCTGCTCACAGAGCGGAGTTCCGCGAGGTCCTTTCCCGGTGGACGGAAGCGAGATCGCACGGCGACCGAGCGATGCTCCAGGCCCTGTCCACTAGAGATTTCCAGTCGGACGACGGGGTCCGAGAGCGGCCACTCAAAACGCTGTTGGGAGCTGGAACGCCAACACCCCGGAACCGGCGCATCGATCTCAAGGAGGTGTCGATCTTTCGCTGGAAGCGAGGCACCGAGGTCACGGTGGTCAACTTTGCTGAGGTCGTGGCGGGCGAGACGCGCGGTGTGGTCAAGCGCCAATATTGGGGCAAGGAACAAGAAGCCTGGAAGCTGTTTTACGAAGGTGTTATTGGCTGAACAGCGCCAGTCATGCCTCAGCTCAATGAGACCACACTCAACCTTGGCCAGGCGTTTGCCTGGAGTTGGAGTTGACCCACTAACGTGGACGGTTATCGGTTTGATTCTCAAACCGAATACATCCGCAAATTGAACGAGTACCTCACAAAGAGCTTGACACTGTAGTTGGTACAGGGTTTGAAATGCCCGTAGCTAGCAAAGACCCATGGACAAACACCACCCCCACGAAAAAGCGCCAATGCCCACCGCGCAACACGACCACGGAGCGTGTTGCGGGACTGATCATGTCGCAGTTGCCCGGCCGGACCCCACAGACAGTTCATCTTGTTGTGAGCCTGCGACTCACGCTCATCCTGATTCGGTGAGCGTTGAATCGGTGGTGGCGCCGAACACCTTTCGCATTTCGACGATGGACTGCACGGTCGAAGAGTCGGAAATTCGCAGCGCAGTGGAGCCCATTCCTGGAATTCGCGGTTTGCACTTCCGCCTTCCTCAACGGACGCTGCGCATCGACGGGACCGATGAGGCGGTCACCGCCGCGTTGACCGCCATCCGCCGAGCGGGCTTCGCGCCCGAAGCCGTGACGGCTTCAGCGGGCCCTGAGGCCACGGACCATGGTTCGCACGACCACGCATCGGGCACTGGCACCAGCTACGCACGGTTCGCTGCCGCGCTGATGTTTGCCATAGTTGCAGAAGGCATCTCCTTCTTCGCCCCCGAAACCATGGCCTGGAAAGCGGTGGGCATGGCGGTCGCTGCCCTCGCCATCGGGTTGGCAGGTCTGGAAACCTATTCCAAAGGCCTGATCGCACTTCGACACGGCAAGCTCAATATCAATGCCCTCATGTCGGTTGCCGTCACGGGCGCATTCGTCATTGGCCAGTGGCCTGAAGCCGCCATGGTGATGGCCCTCTATGCCATCGCGGAGCTCATCGAGCAACGCGCGGTCGATCGCGCCCGAAACGCCATCAAGGGCCTGGTTGACCTCGCGCCCGATGATGCCGAAATCCAGCAGACTGACGGGAGCTGGCGCCGCATCAAGGCGACCGATGTGGCGCTCGACTCGGTTGCACGGGTCAAACCAGGCGAGCGGGTCGCGTTTGACGGCATCGTCACCAAAGGCAACAGCAGCATCAACCAAGCCCCCGTCACGGGCGAGAGCATTCCTGTAGACAAAGAGCCAGGCAGTTCGGTCTTCGCAGGCACGATCAATGAAAACGGTGAACTCGAATTCCGCGTGACTGCGGCGTCGAGCAACTCCACCCTGGCCCGCATCATCCACGCGGTGGAGGAAGCGCAAGGCACCCGGGCGCCTACCCAGCGTTTCGTGGATCGCTTCGCGTCCATTTACACGCCAGTCGTCTTTGTCATGGCCTTGGCGGTCGCTGTGGTGCCACCATTGTTACTCGACTGGGCTTGGCTAACGGCGATCTACAAGGCGCTCGTGCTGCTGGTGATTGCATGTCCTTGCGCGTTGGTGATTTCGACTCCTGTCACCGTGGTGAGCGGCCTGGCAGCCGCGGCGCGCCGAGGCATTCTCATCAAGGGAGGCACCTACCTGGAAGATGCCCGCC